>CAYHGE010000049.1:0-1500 GCA_964355945.1 uncultured Draconibacterium sp. | reverse complement strand
GCAAGCATGTTGTATGTATTCTGAACCTGCAAATAATCGCCCCCGGTTTCAACCACTATTACAGGTTTTCCATAACGTGCAGCCATGTCATTCATATTAAATGCAAGATCATTGATGGAAACAGTATAATCTGTTCCGAGCCAGTATGGATAGTAAGACAATCCGATGATGTCGTAACGGGCTCCATGATTTGCTGCCTGATCGAAAAAAGTCCTGAACCGCCAATTGTCATTGCCCTGGTCAAGATGGATAACCACTTTTATGGAGCTGTCGGCCGCTTTGGCAGCGTCATAACCCTTGTTCAGCAATTGTGCCAGTTTGGGCCAGTTGCCGGTGCTGCCATCCGGCCAGAGCATTCCCATGGTGATCTCATTACCAACCTGGATCCATTGCGGGATCACCCCGCTCCTCTTCAGTGTGTCGAGCACTTCGAATGTATGGTTGTAAACATCTGTGAGCAACTGGTCGAACGTATGGGTTGCCCATTCAGCAGGCTTGTTCTGTTTCCCGGGGTCGGCCCATGAATCGCTGTAGTGAAAATCGATCATGATCCGCATGCCCAGTGCCTTTGCCCTGATTGCCATGGCAACCACTTCGTTTTTACTGCAGTGTCCGTTGATCTTATCGTCAGATGGATTGACCCAAACCCGCAGCCGGACTGTGTTTATTCCCTTATCACTGAGAATCTGCAGACAGTTTTTTTGCAGGCCTGTGCTGTCATGGAATTTATAGCCTGTTGCCTCCATTTGAGAGAGCCAGCCAATGTCGGCGCCATTTACGAATTGAGCATGAATGGAACTTGACCCAATACCTGCAAGGATAAACATACAAATAATGGTGAAGCCGCCGGGGTGTTTTGTCTGTAACATATGAGCCATCAATTGTCCTGTGTTTTTATGCAAAGGTAAAGTACATCAACATCATATTCCAGATTTTCCTAATTCTCAGATTTACAAAAAGCCATACCGCTTTATATCGTATTTTTACACCCTGATTTGGGACATGCGTTATACCCGGAAATAAGAAAAAGTTCTCGCTGATTTTCGCGGAAAAGGACGCTGATTTTCGCGGAAAATCTGCGAGACATTTTGGCCTGACAGTGGTAATAAAGCATCTATTATGATATCCCCACATTAACTTTTGAATTCATACTATGATCACAAAAACAAGTATTCTGGTAATTTACACCGGGGGAACCATCGGCATGGTTCAGGACCCTAAAACAATGACTTTAAGGCCATTGACTTTTGACATTCTGTATAAATACCTGCCCGTTCTGGAGAATTTTAATTGCAACATCGATTTTTACACCTTTGAGCCGCTGCTTGATTCTTCGAACATGAACCCGGCATTCTGGATTCACCTGGCCAGCGTGATCGAAGAAAAATATGAAGAGTACGACGGGTTCGTGGTGCTTCATGGCTCCGATACCATGGCCTATACCGCTTCAGCATTGAGTTTCATGCTCGAAAACCTGAACAAGCCGGTGATCTTTACCGG
>CAYHGE010000048.1:0-27000 GCA_964355945.1 uncultured Draconibacterium sp. | reverse complement strand
TGCGGGTTTCTCTTGCAAGTGCGGTCATGGTAGTAAGGTTTTAGATTGTGGATACTTGAAATTTTCTGACCGCGAAGCGTTAAACCGGATCGATTGGATAATGTCCAGGGTGTTGGTCAGATTGACTTTCCAATCTGAATACACTGAAAGCGACCGTTTCTTGTCGCCCTTGACAGTTCCAAGTTGCAGCGCCCTACCAGCTGGAAGCCCTGTCGATGTAGGTAGCTTTGTAAGGATTTCAAGTATTATATTGTGGGGTGGGTTTTGCTCGCTTTTTCATAAAAGCTGCCCGTTTGAGGTTTCTTTTTGCTAAGCTTCTTCTTTGCCTTTCATCATCAAAGAAAAAGCGTGGCCGCCGGGTTGCTTCAGTGGAATTGGCCTTGGTTGGCTTTCTCTTTTGCTTCATTTCTCTTTTTTAAAGAGAAAAGAAGTTCATTTACCCTTGCTGATTTGATCAAAAAATCAATAAAATATGAAAAGTCGTAATTACCCCAAATACAATATTTTAGGGCTTCTCATGCCCTGAAATATTGTATTTGTCTGTCAGATGACCACGCCCCGCCCTGTCGGGAATCACAATTGTACAAATATGAATTTCTGAGGATATATGAAATAGCCTTTCTGTTGGTGGTGCTTTGAAATATTGAAAATCAAGCACTTGTAAGGGTGTGTCGTCTTAATGGCTTAGAATGGTATACAATGGCAAGGCAATGCCATAAAAAAAGGGAAGCAACCCTAAATGTTGGTTTTGCTCCCCTTAGATAGGGTATGCTCCCCTGTGAAGCAGGGCGGGCAATACTCAATATCCAATTTATAAGAATCACAATTGTGACACTTATGAAACACTTATTTTTGTTTTGAACAATGGCAAATAGGACATGTCCTGTTTTTGGATGGCCCGCGTCTCTTTTTTTCCGGACGAACGGAATCGTTAATTTTCCACACATCGGCATACTCCGCCAGTGGGGTAATGATCAACTGTGCCATGAACTCATCATACAATTGCAACAGCGCTTTTTGTGCTGCATCGTCAATCAGTTTGAATCTCGGTGAGTTGATAAAATCAAAATTCATAGTCAGGAGTTGCACTGGTGGCTGGATTTTTGTAGCATCAGGAATATTCTGATCATCATTATCCAGGTTGTTTGCTTTGGTAATTCTTTCCAGGGCCTTTGCCATTCCAAAAAGGTCTTTTGAATGCTTTGCCATCCGGAATAAATCAATCGCCCATTGGGTAACAATATAGCGTATACCTTGTTTATTCGATGAGCGCACATCTCCAAAGAAGTTTTTTGAATTTCGTATGTCATTATATGCACACACGTTGGAAATGTTAAATCGCCTCATCATGATTTTTACAATGTTTTGATCGGTTTCACTGCTTTCCAGCACCAATGCATGGGCTGCTTCCCATCGTGCCAGGATATCGGAATCGGCTTTGGAAATTTCACGCTCTTCCAAATAGTGAAGACGAAGACGCTCTATGAGCGTATTTTCTTGAAGTTTATAAGTATTCATAGGTTATACCAATTATTGTTACGGTTAAACTATTGTGAAAAATAGTTTGGTCATGATATGCCTGACTATTTCGATCAATTTTCATTAAAAATTTTTCAGTTTAGTGGAGCCTCATTTTCGAGCCCTACAGCCCTACAGCCCTACAAAAGCATTAAAAAAGCATTAAAACACTGATAATGAGTAGCAAATGTTTGTAGGGATTTTTCAACATCCTGTAGGGCGGTTTTTCCAGCCCTACGTAACCTGAAAAATCAGGATTTTGCATGATCCCTACAAATCCCTACGGAAAATTAACAGCCCTACGAAAATCACAAAACATAACATACTGATAAATAATAGAATAAAAGTTTAATATTGTATTTGTAGGGCTGTAGGGCTGTAGGGCGCAACTTTCCCGTCAGGAATTTCGGTTTGAATTTTCAGAACGGAGGCTCATCTGACTCTGGGGTTTTAAACCGCTGAAGATCGATTCCCATTGCCTCAATCAAGTTGTATTTAAGAGCCACACAACTGGTAACCCGCTCGGCTTTGTTGATGATCTTACGGTTAATACCCGTTACCGGATCGGTTTCCCATGATTCTACCTGGTATATAAACCGGTGACTGTTAACCTGGCCAATATACGCAGGATGGTCTTTGAGGTACATGCGCAGTGCGTTGATCTTTAAACTTTCAGCATTGTGGATTTTCTGGCAGATTTGAGCCGTATCGGTCACAATAAGGAACAACACCAATGCTGATCCCCCATCCATTGGAACTTCAACTTTTTCCGTTTTTGATATCGTAATGGTTACATGAGATTCAGTGGATATATCAAACTCCCGTCCGCTTATGATTTGTCCCTGTGCATACATCATGCTGATGGTATTGAAAAACACGGATAACCGGTTGCTGGTGCTTAGTTCTTCGCTTTGGCGGATGATTTGCCGTTTGGCATCTTCATAAAACTCATCGTAGGTAAACGGGAGGGGTAGCTCCTTTACATGGTCATTCCACATTTTGGCCATAGCGATAAACAAACTCACGGTATTTATTATTCGCGTTTGATAAGTGCCGCCTTCCTTTTGAATATCGCTCTTTACCTGCTTCTGGGCATCACGCATGTAAGCAGCAAAGTACTTCTGCACAACAGGCCGGAGTTTTATGATATCCATGGCTATATTGCTAAGCCCGTCACGCTCACGGTCTTTCAGGTCCTTATACATGACTACTTCTTCATCGGTCCAGTTATCCTTTTTCGGAACATGCTTCTGAACAACACGGTTGCTCAATGCACCATCATCACGTTCGGGTCCTTCCTGGCCAAGCAGGATCGGACTGCCATTGATTTTCGAAACATCAATATCCTTGCTGGTTGCATCCTTGCGCTTTTGCTTCCCTTCATTGTCATACACGGCAGCTTTCAATCCCTGGAACTTCACATCAGATATCTGGTAGTCGTTATACTCCTCGAATATCACAGGGATATCCCGGAAACGTTCAAGACTTGTGAAAAATGCAGCATCGGTACCCGAGTTCAGGTTAAACAATGGGGCGCCATGCATAAACGGCGCACGGATGCTTTCCGCAATTTTCGATTTTCCTGATTCGGTTGGACCTATGAAAAATAAGGATGTGAAAAACCGTTCAATCGGAAAGATAATGCTCCTGTTAGCTGATAAGATTGCGAAAAGGATTGCCCACATGCCATTGCCGTTGTATGAGTACACTTTATGCATCAGTTCTGACCATTCTTTCCACGAGGTTCTGTGCTCCGGTTTGAAAGCTAAAAACCGGTCGTACTCATACCTGTCATTATCGGAGCGCATATACTTGTATATTTTGCTGAATGATGGAGAGTAATAGGTTTCATCCTTGAACTTCACCAGACCAAGTTCATTAACTGAAGTAAAAGTGTCATCGGCAATGATGCCATTTGAGAAAGCGAAAAAACCTTCCGGTTGCCAGCCGAATGTTGAAAATTCCGTGGTTTTGGGGAATTGAAGGGCAATGCTTTCAAGGATCTTCTCATGGTGATATGGTTTACCATTTGTAAAGATGTAACCGCCATTGTTCCACAGGAATTTTTTCCATTGCTGCAATTCAACCATATCGGCGCTCTTGAACTCAACATACTCCTCCTTGTTAAGTTCAGAATGGAACAGCCGGACCACCCGTTTATTCCTTACCGGGTCGGGGTCATACACCTGAAACAATGGTTCCATGAAGAAATTTCCAACCTTCACCAGGGTATTATCCAGGGTACGGAAAACGTAGAATATGTTATTCCCAGTTTTGTTTTGGGCAGGGAAGAAACCATACCGTTGGAAAAAGCCCTGGTCAACGTAATTTGGAAGGTGTGCAATATCAAAAACAAACTGCTGGTCATCAATAACAACATGTTCCTGCCTCTGAACGGCCAGGTTCTTGCACTTCTCGACATAAGGGCGCAATATTTTTGAAAAAGCGGACTGAGTGAGGTCAAATTGTTTGGCAATCCAATTGGTCTTGATATGGATGATCGTATTGTCAAGCTTTGACAGAAACTCGGCGACCATCTCCACAAACTTTTTAGAGCGTTTTGTGTCGGGTTGTCTTTTTAAAGGTGATGCCAAACCAGCCACGTAAAAGTCAAGAAAATCAATGTATACAGCTTCGTCAGGACTCTCACTCAAAGTATCAACGGCATTTTCTTCAAGTACTTCAACCTGGAGCCCATGTTCGGTGAGGAGTCGTCCGGCCTCGGCCAGCGGGAATTCTACATCATTTTCATCAACGATCAGCTTGAGACCTTGGATTTTAACATTTTTTGTCAGTTTTGCCAGATAGGAAATATCATCTTTCTTTAGCGGACCATCCGGCAGACTGATGGTGTTTTCGCTTCCTTCGGCATGAGATGAAACAACTTCGCCCGGGTCTGATAACAGAATGGCGAAGCCTTTTTCTTCAATCATCACTTGCGCAGCATCAAGACCGAAAAATCCTTTTTCCTGATGTTTGATTTTTGGAAGTTGCTTTTTCACATGCCGCATGATATCATCCAGGTTCACATCCAGTTTTTTCGCAATATCGCTGGTCAGATATCCCCGTGTTTGCTCATCCCCGATGAGTGAAACCTGGGAGACAAGTTCTTTGACCAGTTTTGCTTTTTGCAGCGGGTCCTTACCCACTTGCTCCTTTATCATATCGATGCGGAACGAAACAATATCCTTTCGGTTATCCTCAATGAAAGCCTTCAGGGTTTCAGCGCCATGCTTTAGAACAAAAGAATCGGGATCCTCCCCATCTGGCAGCACAACAATATAAACATCAAGCCCCATCTGAAGGGGAGTTTTGAGATTTGCGATGCTGGCCCTGATCCCGGCCGGGTCGCCATCATAAACAATTGTGAGGCAATTGGTGAACGATTGTATCATTTTAACCTGGTCTTCGCTCAGTGCAGTTCCTGAACCGGCCACCACGTTCCTGATCCCGGCCAGGTGCCAGCTGATCAGGTCGGTTTGACCTTCCACGAGTAAACAGTCATTCTCCTTCATGATATCCTTTTTAGACTGGAATAGTCCATAAAGAGCTTTGCTCTTTTTGAACACCTCTGTATCCGGGCTGTTCAGGTACTTTTGTTTATCCTTTTCATTTGTAATAATCCTTCCAGTAAAGCCAATGACCCGACCTGAACGATCGTAAAACGGGAACATGATCCGTTTTTGGAAGTAGTCATAATACTGGCCTTGCTCATTCTTTTTTATCAACCCGGCGGCCAGTAATACTTCATTTGTGTACCCTGCATGTTTGGCTGCGCTTAGTAAGTCGTTACCGGCTTCAGCATAACCAATTTTAAAAAGTTCAATGGCATTATTGAGTTTCCTTTTCTGGAGGTATTTCAGAGCTTGTTTGTTTTTCTGAATGTTTGTAGAGAAATAATCCTGTGCCCAGTTCAGAACGGTAAAGAATCCATCACGGCGTTTCTGGGCATCGGAATATTCTGCATCATTGTCATTCTGGATAATGGCGATGCCATATTTACCAGCGATGTAGGTAAGCGCTTCGGTAAAACTCATTGCCTCATGTTCACGAAGGAACTCGATGGCATCACCCGACTTTCCACATCCGAAACATTTGTATAACCCACGAACCGGGTTCACCATGAAGCTTGGGGTCTTTTCATGATGGAATGGACAACAGGCAGTGTAATTAACACCCTTCTTTTTCAGTGTGACAAAATCACCAATGATATCGGAAATTTGGGCGGCGCTTTTTATTTCTTCTGCGTTCGATATCATGAGGATGTTTTTAATGCTTGAGTTTGATTCATTGATGTCTCCGTTGTTATTACTATGAATTTGATGAGTACTATATCACAGAATTCTTCATGGCGTCAAGTACCTCAGATTTTTTGAATAGGATTTTACGGCCATGTTGGTAAAAGGGAATTTTCCTGGATTTTTTCCAGGCAATTATTGTTGGCATAGATACTCTGAGAAATTTGGCAACTTCGAATTGAGAGAGATAAATCTCATCAGATTCTTTTACTTCTTTTTTCTGCACGGATTTTTTTGAAGCTTCCCATTCGTTGAGGAGTTCAAAAAATTCTTTTTTGTCCTGAATAAACATGATTGGATTTTCCATTGGATTAATTGGTTTTAAGTTTCGGCAAATCTATCACCAGAAGTTCTCAGGATAAAGGACACAATATATCACATTGATTTAAAGGAATATAAGGTGGTATAAATATCAATAAGTGCAAATAAGTACAAATAAGTGCATAAAATAGTTAATGTTATTTGTAAAATGATTTTCTTTGGGCATGGAAAAAAACGATTTAAGAAAATTGAGCATTACTCGCCAGGAGGCAATTCGATTCAGGGTACTGGAAGCATTGGACAATGGAATGAGAAAAAAGGATGCTATGATCAAATTTGGTGTTTCAAATGCGGTCATTTATAAATGGCTTAAAATTCGCAGTGTCAAGAAGGATGATTATTTGAATCAGGAAAAACGCGGCAGACCCGCTCAAATCAGTCTGGACTATGAACAAGAGAAGGCGGTCAAGGAGATCATCATTAACAATTGTCCAGACGAATTAAATCTGCATTTCTCCCTTTGGACAAGAGAAGCTATTGGCTGCCTTCTCCGGGATAAATTTGGTGTAGTGGTTAGCTCATGGACCATTGGTCGTTATCTGAATACTTGGGGTTTATCGCCGCCAAGGCCAATATACAAAACCAAAGAAAAGAAGAGTCCTGAGATAAAAAAATGGTTTAAGAAAGATTACCTGACCATTAAGGAGAAGGCGATAAAAGAAGATGCCGAAATCCAGTGGGGTGGCGAAATTGGGATGAGAAGCCATCGTCTTGCCGGGACGATCCGGTCTAAGAAAGGAGAAACACCTGTCATCATTTCAACCTTGAAACGATTTAGTTTGAACATGATCTATTCGCTCAATAATCGGGGGAAACTTCAATTCATGCTTGTTAAAAATGAAACCACATCTGCAGATTTTGATCATTTCATGTCCAGATTAGTCAAATATAACCATCGTAAAGTGTTTTTAATTGTTGAGCATGACCATACACATACAGAATGGACCATAAAGGAAAGGAACAGGCAGAATGTTTCTGGTGTTGAATTGATTCTGCTCCCCAGTTATAGATTATTTCCTTACCACCATCGTTAATGACAATGATGGATCTTTCCTTGCTTGTATAACAAAGGCTCACTCACACGGCTTTTTAGTGAAAGTTTGTTTATCCCAGGCAGATTTTAATGCCGCTGTTTTATACTCCTCAGCAATTTTTATGTACTTGTTAAAGCTACTATCTTTTTTATGTCCGGTGATGCTTTTAATGATCTTGGTATCCATGCCAAACATAAAGCTCAAGGTGACAAAGGTTTTTCTGGCAACATGATTTGTGATGAATTTATATTTTGGTTGAACCAAGGTCTTTACTTTCCCACCGATAAATTGTTGGACCCTTACCGACTCATTCATTTTAACTTTTTCGCAACAATCCTTGATATAATCATTTAATTTTTGAGGTGAAATGGTAGGGAACACTGAAACCTGCTCCCCTGGATATTTAAGTAGAATATCTTTGGCAAAGCGATTTAGTGGGATTCTCTCAATTTTCTGTGTTTTTACAATAGTTTTTTGAATTTCGTCTTCCTTAATATGTTCGTGGGTTAAATCCCGGAGATCTGAAACTCTGAGCCCGGTGAAGCACATAAAACAGAATAAATCCCTTGCCTGGCTGAGTTTTTTTGATTCAAAATCATGATAAAGCAATCCGAATAATTCATCTTTGGTTAAAAAGATAATCTCCTTTTCGCGCTCAGGTGTCGAAAATTTCTTGTGAGTGAGAGTTTTAACATATTTCCGATCATAAGCCCAGTTCATGAAAGATTTGAGGACATTGACAATCTTAGAAAAGTAATTGTCCTGGACTTTCCGGACCGAAAATGCATAAGTCCGGAACCGATCAAAAAATAAATTATCAATCGTATTGATGTCAATCTTTTTTCCTGAAGCTTCTTCAAAATCCAACAGGAATTGCTTAACCGTATTATATCCTTTAATTGTCCATTGGGCGCGAATGGGTTTACTCATTTCGATATATTCATCGAAGATGCCAAAAAAGGATATTAATGTCCCCTTTTCTTCTTTCACAGAAATGGAATTCCTTAAATAGGCTTCAGTAATAGGTGTTTTGTCAACAATGGATTTAGCAAGTGCATTTGAGGCCCGCTTATAATAAGCTTCGATGGTCGCATTAATTGTATCATAATGATTTGTTTCTTCATTGGCATGAGGAGCCTTTACCTTTTCATTTTTTTGGCTCCAGTATTTTGGATGGACCGAATGCCCTACAAAAAAAATGGTACGTGAATACTCATGAGTTATTCTCATGATAATGGGTTGCTGCCCCTTTTTGTTCTTTTTACCTGGTTTTAAGTAAAAATGTATATTTGCCATAATAACGTAAATATTAGTTTTTATGGGCAAAGATAATAAAAAAATGGGTACCCAAATGGAGTACCCAAAATATTATGAAAAGTCATTTTTATAGACTTAAACTGTTTCGGAAATAAATTTTAAATGATTGATATACAGTGTATACATTAATACTGATTTAAGTCCATGCAAATAACGAGTGGTCCTGTTCCGGGCACAGATAAAAAGAAGAAAAACGCTGTAGGTTAATTGCTTACAGCGTTTTTGTTTTATACGGGTATATCTATAGGTGTCTCCTTTTTTAAATTACACTTGAATCGAATGATAACTTCAGAAAATAAATTACCTTCTTATGCGATTTGAGGCTTTATACCTCATGGTCAATTTGATGAAGTAAAATGATTAGCATCAGGTTCAAAGAAGCCATCTGACCCCATCACCATCCTATAATTTGTATTTATTCTAAATAATAAAACATTTTGTAGCTTTGCCAGGAATCATATTCCCATTCCCGGGTATTTAAGTTAATGGATGAGTCGGAACGTGGTTTAATAACCTTAAAATCTGACCATCATGAAAATTTCAACTTACTTTATAGTTACGGTCCTGCTTTTCAGCAGCACAATATTCGCCCAGGTTGGCATCAATACCGACAACAGCATGCCTAACGGTTCTGCGATGCTGGATGTGAAATCCACAAGTCAGGGGTTTTTGCCTCCAAGAATGACCACCGCCCAGCGAAACACGATTGTCTCTCCTGGCGAAGGATTGGTTATTTACAATACCGATGAAAAGGCGTTGAATCTTTTCAATGGAACGGACTGGAAGTCAATGATGCCATCACAAACTTTTAGCTGCGGTTTAACCATCAGCATCAACCACCTGGTTTCCGGCGGTGTTGCACCAGTCACCAAAACAGTTGCCTATGGCACGGTGACTGGCATTCCCGGTGAACCTTCCAAATGCTGGATTACAAGTAACCTTGGCTCTGACCACCAGGCCGCGTCGATGAATGATGCTACCGAGTCTTCCGCAGGTTGGTACTTTCAGTTTAACCGCAAACAGGGATTTAAGCATGATGGGACAACCCGTACACCAAATACGACATGGATCGACGTCATCGAAGAATCTTCAGACTGGATTACAGCCAACGACCCATGCTCCCTCGAACTTGGCACCGCCTGGCGCATGCCAACCTTCACGGAATGGACCAATGTTTATGCCAGTGGCAGTTGGGCAAACTATGGCGGCGCTTTCGGCTCCGCCTTAAGACTCCATCCTCCCGGGTACCTAATGCTCTATAGTGCTCAATTGTTCTTTCGCGGCTACATCGGCTACTATTGGAGTAGTACACAGGTCGATGACACACACGGCTGGTGTCTTAACCTCGACAATGGGTACAGCTCCATGGACAACACCTCCGACAAGGCTTTCGGCTTCTCTGTCCGTTGCCTCAGAGACCTTTAATTCATTTGATTTATTGGTGCTAAAACATTCCCCATTCAGTTTAACTAAAAACCGGATTCATCTTTACAGTATTCCATCTATCGCTGCACCTGGTTCTCTATATGATCGTTCAGGAACATCTCGAACAAATGTTGATCGGATTCCAATTGGTTCAGTCTTTCGATTTCAGTTTTAAGGTCGGAGGTTGTCATACACGTTGGATTTTACATTGAAAGCCATGAAAAGATGAAATCAAGCGGATTTCCCTCCGGTTCCAGGTCCATAATGTCAAACAGCGTCCGGAAATATAAACGCTGCCTTGGGTTCTTCTCAGCATTGAGCTTTACCCCGGGTACGTTGCGGGTGAATTTCACGAGTTGATAGTCGCCAGCAGCAACCAAAGTACAGGTGCGGAATGGGGCTATGGTCCGAGTCCACCATTTTGGATGTATCTTTGTTCCTGATTGTATTTTAATATTGATTGATCACAATCATACCAGGGAGAATGAACAAAATCGTAAATTTGTTTAAGTACTTGGATTTTCATAACCGCTAAGGCACTAAGAGCACATAGAACCACTAAGCGTTTGTCAAAAAAACATTTTATTATCCTAAGTGTTCCTTCGTGTTCTTAGGGCCTACTATATAACTTCTTACGGACTTATCATTTTACCTGCTTTTTGACCCCATCCCCCGGCCCCCTTCCCCAAAAAGGGAAGGGGGAGTGGTGCTACTCTATTAAACTCCTGATAATCAACTAAAAATGTCTATTTGGTATCTCCTTTTTTAAATTACACTTGAATCGAATGATAACTTCAGAAAATAAATTACCTTCTTATGCGATTTGAGGCTTTATACCTCATGGTCAATTTGATGAAGTAAAATGATTAGCATCAGGTTCAAAGAAGCCATCTGACCCCATCACCATCCTATAATTTGTATTTATTCTAAATAATAAAACATTTTGTAGCTTTGCCAGGAATCATATTCCCATTCCCGGGTATTTAAGTTAATGGATGAGTCGGAACGTGGTTTATTAACCTTTAAATCTGACCATCATGAAAATGTCATCTTCTTTTATAGCTGCAATCCTGCTTTTCAGCAGCACAATATTCGCCCAGGTAGGTATAAATACCAATAACAGCCCTCCGGATGCTTCGGCCGGATTAGATGTGAATTTTAATAACAAAGGATTTCTGCCACCACGTGTTGCTCTTACAGCAATCAATTCTGCTGCGCCCATTACGGCTCCGGCCATTGGTTTGCTTGTTTATAATACTGCGTCATCGGGCACTCCGCCAAACAATGTAACAACTGGATATTACCGGTGGAATGGAACCCGTTGGATTGCCGTTGAATCCCCCCAGGGTGCCAGCACAGGAGAAATGCTTTACTGGAACGGGACTCAATGGGTTGGTTTGCCTGCTGGTTTAAATGGGCAAGTCCTGACCTTAAATAATGGCGTACCGGGTTGGAGCGGGATTCCGTTAATAGTAGTAACCACAACGTCGGTGTCAGGCATGACCAACAGTTCAGCTATTAGTGGGGGGAATATTGGCAGTGCCGGCGGCTCCCCGGTGACGGCAAGGGGTGTTTGCTGGAGCACATCACCAAATCCGACTACAGCAGACAGCAAAACCATCGATGGTTCCGGAACAGGTATCTTTACCAGCAATCTCACAAGTTTAGCGGCAACTACACTTTATTATGTGAGGGCCTATGCAACAAACAACAATGGAACTTTCTATGGTGCTCAGGTGAGTTTCACGACAGTTTTTTGGGCTATTGGTCAAAATATTAATGGTGGGATAATCTTTTATATTGAACCTACGTATAATATGTTACCTTTAATGGCGGCCCCCAGCGACCAGAGCACTGGATTAATGTGGGGTTGCTATGACCCCGGCCAATGGCCGTTCAGCACACTAGTAGGTGGCACAGGGACATCCATTGGTGATGGAGAATATAATACGAATTTAATTGATGGGCGATGCGAGGAAGCAAATTTCGCAGCCAAGCTGTGTTCTGATCTTACGTTAAACGGTTACAGCGACTGGTATCTGCCTTCAAGAGATGAACTTGATCTGATGTTCGAAAACCGAGATATTATTGGTGGTTTTATTGTCGGTGAAACTTATTGGAGTTCCTCCGAGTATGATGATGGTGATGCGTGGCATGGAACGCCAACCATGGGTATAAATCATATTCCGTCCAATAAGTTTTCTGCCTTAAGGGTTCGTTGTATTCGGGGTAGTCTTCCTTATAACGGCTATTAAAGATTACCGCCTGGCTGTCGGATTTTTAAGAGTTAATGGTCAGAAATAGTTGGTAAAAGCAATGAGAAGGCCAGTAAAATCAGGAATTGCAAGGTTAGAAGTATAAAACGGTTTAAGTTTCGGTAAAAAATGAATATAAAATATCATACGAATTTGGGATTTGAAACTCTGAGAATGAGAGTGATTATGCGATTTGAGATTTTTTAGCTCCTGATCATGGATGGGAAACATAATGTTTTCAGATAGTTATCCGGTAATTTCAATTTATACTTGTTCTAAATAAGAAAATTTGTAGTATTTTTGAAAAATCATTTTCCTATTTCCATGTTCAGAAAGTTCATTGTTCGAAAAGGAAAGTGGTTAATTAACGTAAAATCTGACTATCATGAAAACAATAACTTTTTTAATCAGTGCCTTTCTGTTTTATAGTACTGCAATTTTTGCCCAGGTGGGCATCAATGATGACAACAGTGAACCGGATCCTGTTGCAGGATTGGATGTAAAGTTTACCAACAAAGGGTTTTTGCCTCCCCGTCTTTCATTTACAGAGCGGAATGCCATTGCAGGAGCGCCGGCGGGGCTTATGGTCTGGTGCACCGACTGTGGCACATCAGGCGAATTACAGGTATATAACGGAACAATCTGGACTAACATGGTTGGTGGTGGTGCTTCTGTTCCGTATACCCTTGGCATGAACTACGGAGGCGGGGTGATTTTCTATCTTGATAACACGGGGGTCCATGGACTGATTTCGGCAACAACCGATCAACATACATCGGCGCAATGGGGGTGCTACCCAACATCGATTCCCGGGACATCGTCCGCCATTGGTATGGGACAGGCCAATACCACGCTTATTGTTAATGGATGCAGTGATGCCGGCATTGCAGCGCGAATTTGCGATGATCTTGATCTCAATGGATACAGCGACTGGTTTTTACCCTCACAAGACGAATTGGACCAGATGTTCCAGCAAAAAAGTGCTATTGGCGGTTTTGCTCCTGTCTTCTATTGGAGTTCCTCCGAGTTTAGCAATTCTCAGGCCTGGGCCCTGGTCATGACCGATGGCGGCCCGGCCCCCTACGGTAAGTTCGGCGCAATTCATGTGCGCGCTGTTCGGGCTTTTTAACAATTTATCCAATTAACCTTTTAATAATAATCGCATAGGGGTTGGATTTTTTTACCCAAACAGCGTCGGGAAATATAACTGTACATGACAATAAGGCCCGGGGGGGGGATTAAAAGACCCAGGGGGTATCCTGACTTGTGACAATTAGTGCGGTAGCAGATTCCATTCTTTGATTAGCAGGGCCAGGGGGCTATTCCTGATTTCTGAAGTTGGAGACCTGAATTTGAATGTCTCTTTTGTAATCGTGTCCCGGATGTGCGATTCAGTAATGTTCCACACTAAAAGCCTTATATTCCTCAGGGACATTTTTGTGGTTAATTCCAAATACTTTTCAATTATTAAAGCCACGAAGCAGATTAAAACATGAGACCGGATCGCATCCTCTTTTTGGTGATAAATAGGCCGCGCTTCCAGATCGAACTTGCTCATTCTAAATGATTGCTCCACCCTCCAAAGGTGGTGATATCGTTCAATTACCTGTTGGCTTGATAGTTGAGTCTCTGATAAATCAGTGCAATATCCTTTTATCCCTAACAGAAGTTTTCTTTTTTCTATCAAAGAGGTGTTTAGTTCGATCTTTTCTTTAGAAACCCTTTTGATAAACTTGACTTTAGTACCTGATGATTGTTTTGCGACCAGTTCCTGCGCCTTCTGGACCAATTTGTTCAGGTCGTTTAATTCTTTCTTGTAGCGTTTATTGGAGAAGTCACATATCAAATCACCATGCTTTGACTGAAATCGTGCTATAGCCCCGTTCACAGCGTTTAAATTGCCATGGATCTGCTTTACCAAGCCCAGGTTAGCATTTGCCAATCGGACCCCCACGATATAGGATATATTCTTTTCCCTAAGTTCCGCTAACCGTTCTTCATCGAGCATGGCAGCATCTGCCACCACAATAGGCTTAGCATGCGGATGCTTTGACATAAAGCCTTCAACGACAGGGAGCATGGTCTTCCCCTCAAAGGTATTGCCTGCAAAAACATTGTACGATAAAGGGAATCCTGATTGTGTGACCAGCAAGCCGATGACAATCTGTGGCTGTTGGGATTTGTTGTCCTTACTGAAGCCCTCAATTTTAAGTTCATCAGCTTTGAAAGACTCGAAGTACAACGTGGTTACATCGTAAAGAACGTAGTAAAATTGTTCCTTGAACTTTTCTTCTGCCACACTGTATGCCTGTTGTTCAATATCGGCTTTGTGGATTATCAGTTTGGGTATCGTACGGTAAATACGTTGTGAATATTTTATTCCAAAGTAACGTGAAAGCAACTCAACTGACCGCCACTTGGAGGCTGGCTCGATTAATCTCATGATAGCTAAGTCGAGTAAAAGAGGTGGCAGATGTGCTAATTTGCATTCATTGAGACAGTTCGTAAAAAACTGATATGCAAAATTATGTGTAACAGCAACACACTCCCCCCTGTCAACAATCAGCAATTTTTGTTTTTGTTCCGGGAATAAATTAATCTGAAATGTCTGTTCTTCAATCCATGCTTGACCTTGCTTCAGAAGAAGGTCAAACTCAATGTCATCTTTAGCGCTGCCTATATGTTTGGCAATTTTTGCCCGGTGCCCGGTATATTGAACAACCTGTATGGCTGTGGATCCCGATTTAGTCCTGACTTTTCTAATCCTAAACATGTAGCAAAAATAGGCGTTAGTGCGGTAAAAGTCAAAATATAAAATTTTACATTATTCATCTTCAATGGGTTAAAAATCATCACCGCACTAAAATCGCAAAGCGTCACAAGTCAGGAGTTGACCATACCGGCCCGAACACCCAGTTTGGAGGATTGAACCATGGCCTGTTGAGCGTTGCATACCATCCGGGTATTGCATTCGCCGTGAAAATTCCGGCAATGGAACCCACTGTCAGAGGTGATAAAATGGAACCCACCAGTTTGCTGATTTGAGTGACTTTCATTATCTGGTTTTGATGAATTTTACCGAGCCGGTTAATTCAGAACCTCTTACATGAGCAGTGTACATTCCGGGAACCAGACCAATGGTCAAAAGATCATATCCCTGTGATAAATCATTGGAATGAAGTTCAATAGAGCGAAATATTGGTAGACACGGGCTACCAATATCTGCTACTGTAAGATATATCGCCCCTTCAGGGCTCAGGATTGCATTGTAGCATAGTTTCCGTGGGTTTTACCCACGGTTGATCATATTGCGCGCTTTCAGCGCTGGTTCTATTATTACTGGTCTTTTAATGATTTTTCACTTTACTGGTACAATTGCGCTAAATCATTAATATTTATTCGTAAATTTATTTTCGAATATTGGAAAACATAAACGATGAGTCACAGTCTATAAATGACCGTCAAAAGGAATACTTGCCTCTCTATCATAACTACACTTAAACACTTTGTCTCCAATACCTGGATTATGAAACACAAAACCCTTCTGAAAGCCCTGAAGCCGGCTTTAATTCTGCTGTCAATTGCCTTTGTTCTTGTCTTATCCTGTAAGAAGAAGGACGATGTTCCTTACACTCCTGTTCAACCCGGGCCAGTGCCACCGCCTGCTACATCAAATGTATTCACAAACAGGCCGATACACATGATGTCGGATTATGAAACTGCAAATCATAAGGATTTTCCCGGGCATATTATCCGCCGTATTGGTAAAGGGCTTTTAGGCGAGGAAGGACCCGGATTTCCGGACCCGCTAAAGGAGGTGGGAGATTTAATATGGGAAATCTGTGATTACGGAAAAACCGAGGCGAATTTTGAAAAAATAGACAATGGGCTGAATAACCTGAAGGAACAGGTTGCTTCGTTAAACCAGACCATTGTCAGTATGGGAACCCTCCTGAATATTTCGATCTCAGACATAAATGACCTGACCGCGTATATGTCCACCGGGGATCTGAACACGCAAATAGGGTACGTGAAAACAGCCATGGGGACATCAACCGAGGATGAGTTCATGTATTACGCCAATATTTCAAAAGCGTATAAACTGGATTCGACAAATCCGGCCAACATTGCACAAATGAATGCATTAAAAGCCTACGCTCCCACTTATGCAAATAATGTATATCACAATATCACCACCAATTCAATGCAGAATGTAATTCAGGCCATGAATGAAGATCTGTGCCCTTCGCTTGGAACCGGAAATAACGCATTAATTCCAGGCTGCCACAGTCATGATAAACGCCTGCAACATGCTTGACAGCACTGGGCAGCTTGGTTATGCCACAACCTTCTGGAACGGCACTGTGATCCCCCAGATCCAGCCTGAGATCGGTGTCTTCCTGGAAACGGTTGATTACCTGGTCGCCAATATTGACGACTACCGGGATTCCACCCGTTTTAAAAACGATATGCAATACGCAGATGCCGGGCTGGCACCGGATAATATTTTCATACATGTTTTTGCCCGTTCACAGTTCATTGCCAACCTTCTGAACAATGCACTGGGTGTTCCGTCTCCGGTGATGTGCGGACATATCCTTGTCCCGGCTTTATACGAACCTGCAGGAGCCGGTTCACCGGCAACGCTGTCAGTCACTGTCGGATCAAAGACCCTGACTGCCACAGCCGTAACCGTAGCAAGCCAGCTGCCTTATACGTACTGGTCGGTGTCGGATAATGTATGCTCGCCCGATAACAACTGGAATGTTTACAGGTTCGTAAGCCCTGATACAACCTGGCCCGCAACAAGCCAGGTGATCACCCTGGTGGAAAACGGCGATAGAAGCCCCTGGGTCCATTACACCAGCATGACCGGGAGTATCAGCCCGCAGTATTATAATCCCAGGAACCCGGATGAACATTCATCAACCAGGACCGACTCATGCACGGTACAACTCGCCTATTTTTCTGCCAACTGGCCATGGGGCTATCTCTATCTTACAAATTCAGCGTGCGACAGTGGCTGGAGTCATACTTCCCCATTCGATTTCAGGACATTCAACAGCCCTATATGGAATGGCGGAAGCACTGATTATGCAACCACGCCATTTGCTGCAACAACCAACAAGTATCATAATCTCTATTTTCAAACCAGCGGAATGTCATTTTCATACCCGAACAACAGCCCGGGAACCATGCAGTTTTCTGGGAATTCGAGTTACACTTCCGATTTGTATGTCGTTGCCGATAATTATTACAGCACGGTTACACTTTCACCCGTTTTTCCTCCCGTCACAGGGAGTTTAAAGGCCTGGGCATGTTATAAAGCGTATTATGGCATGGGCGGCAGCGGCGGAACTGACATGACCATTAACATAGGGACCACCCTTTTGAAGGACCTGGATTATGGCAGTAATTACATGTACTATGTCGGGACGGATGTGGTAAGGACCAACTGGCATGATATGTCGGGAAAATGGAACAGCGGATTCGGAATGAGCGGAAATTTAACCGGAACCGGGCAGTTCACTCCAGGGGTTCAATATTATTACCAGACAGCGAATATACCCAATGTAATTCCCGCAGGCATCACGCTCCAAACAGCATTCCAGTTTGTGTATGGCGGGTTTTTCAGCGTGCCGGATTAGTGCTTTCAATTGATTCAGCCGTTTTAAGCAGGGAAGGTATGCCTGTAACATAAATTATCAGGGTAGACTCTTTTACGTTCGGAAAGTTTGGCCTGGGGACTTTGCATTGAGAAAAGAAAGGCTCAATGCAAAGACAAATAAAGGATGAAAAAATTGTTGTCTGAACTACGAAATTGGATTTTTATTGGGAATGGTGAAAAAAAACGCGCTTCCTTTTTCCACTTCACTCTCAACCCATAGCTTCCCATCGTGTTTTTCAATAAACTCATTGCATATGATCAGCCCGAGACCAGAACTAATTTCTCCCTCTGTACCCTGACGACCGGTTTTTAAATTTAGCCGGAATAAATTATCTGACAATTCCTTTGTCATCCCCATGCCGGTATCAGAAACACAAATTTCCACATCATTTTTCTCAGTAACCCTTGCTGATACAATAATTCTTCCACCCCTGAACGTAAACTTTATGGCATTTGTGATCAGATTGCGGATTACAGATTCAAGCATGCGGACATCGGCATACACCCCCAGGTTATCGGGAATGTTCGTCTCGATGATAATCTCCTTGTTGCGGGCAACTTCGGCTACCGTATCCATATAGCCTGAAATTTTGCCTTTCAGGGAATAGAATTCAGGATTAAAATCAATGATGCCCCGTTGAATCTTTGCCCACTCCAGCAGGTTTTCAAGCATCTCTGAAAGACCTGCAGCAGATTTGTGAATCATACCCAGCATTTCTTCAATCTCTCCTGCAGGCAGATGCCTCATATCCTCTGCCATTATTTTCGTCAATCCCAGAAATCCGCTCAGGGGGCTCCGCAGGTCATGTGCAATAATGGAGAAGAATTTGTCTTTTGTTTCATTTAACTCCTGAAGCTCCTTCCGCTGCTTTTTAAGTTCCAGGCTTTGCTGGTATAGCTTATAATGTGTGTTGACCCTGGCAATGACCTCTTCGGCCTGGAAAGGCTTGGTGATATAATCCACTCCGCCCAGATTCAATGCTTTAACAATATCATAACTATCGCTCAAAGCACTGATAAAGATAACAGGAACATCTTTCAGACCAGGATTTTCCTTTAATTGGCGGCACACTTTGTAGCCATTCATTCCCGGCATCATAATATCGAGCAGAATGAGGCCCGGCGTCTCTTTTTCAGCTACTTTCAATGCCATTTCTCCATCGGTAACAGGACGGATATGATAGCCTCCGCCATTAAGGATATCCCCCAATAATTTCAGGTTTGCTCCAATATCATCGACAACAAGAATGTAGGGATTCTCCGAATTTGATACATTTTCATTTTTCATCATAAGGTCTCCTTTTGAATTAAAATTTTTTGCAGATATTTATAATCGTAATTGTTGACCAAATCCATGAGGCGATTCGCAAGCTCAGAATTTTCAGGTTCAATCCCGGAAATCAGTTTGATCAGCAGGTCAATATTTGCACTGGAAGCTGCATCTTTCATCTGCATAACAAGGTCATCAGGTAATTTTGTTATTTCCTTTTCAATTGGCTCATCTAGGTCAGGATATGGTTTTTGAGTGAATGGCATCCTGGTCTCGTCATAAATATATTTAATGCCAAGCGCCTTTCCGATCACTCCAAGCAATTCGTTTTCCCGGAAGGGTTTCAGGATACAACCATCCAGTCCGGAAGCGAGAAGTTTCTTACGATCTTCATCAAACAGGCTGGCAGTAAGCGCAATAACAGGTGTTAGCTTTCCCCTGTCTGTTGACTTAATCAGCCTGGTAGCTTCATAGCCATCCATAACGGGCATTTGCATATCCATTAAAACCAGGTGTGGATTCCACTGTTCAAATTTCACAAGCGCCTCAGCTCCATTTACTGCTTCCTGAGTTTCAAAACCAAGAATTTTCAGAAGTTTTACCGACACGCTCAGGTTGATTTCATTATCGTCAACAATGAGAATACGGTAAACCTCCTGCCCGGCATCAATGCTGTTGACCCGTCTTGTAATTCTCACCACATCCGGTTCAGCATTTCCTGCCTTTAATTCCACATTGAATGTAAATTCAGATCCTTGTCCGACTTTGCTGGTTACTGTTACATTGCCCCCCATTAAAATGGCCAGTTCGCGGCTCAGGGCAAGCCCCAAACCCGTGCCACTGCCTTTGTTGATCCCGGAGTCTGTCTGTTCAAAACGCTTAAAGAGGTTGCTTAAATCGATTTCCGGGATGCCGGGACCCGAATCGTGAATTATCACAGACAGACTGTCTTTACCATCAGTCCCATTCTTAAAGTGAATATGTACACCAATGCTGCCTTCATCAGTGAATTTAAGCGCATTCCCGATCAGGTTGATAAATAGCCGGCGCAATTTGCTCTCGTCTGCAACCACATATCGTGGAATGTCGTCCGCCATTTCAAAAATAAACCGGAGATGTTTTGACCGTGCCGGTTCCGTGAACATCATCCGGATGCCGTTAAGCAACGAATGCAAATCAAAATTGACCGGATTCAACTCCAGCCTGCCGGCTTCCATTTTTGACAACTCCAGGATGTCATTTATGAGTGATAACAGATGTTCGCCGGCACGGATAACAATTGAATTGTATTCCCTTTGCGAATCCGATAATTGCCTGTCGCGGCTCAGCAGTTGCGAGAACCCGATAATTGAATTCAGGGGTGTTCTGATTTCATGCGACATACTTGCAAGGAATGTGCTTTTAGTCTTATTGGCTGTTTCTGCCACTTCCCTGGCTTTTATCAGCATCTCTTCTGTTTTCTTTTGTTCGGTGATGTCCCAGTTCGTGCCAACCATGCGCTGAGGGATGCCGGAATCGTCATGCTGAACAGTTGCAAGCGCCCTGATGTTGTGTACAGAACCATCGGGCCAGCACACACGAAATTCAGTGTTAAATTCTTGTTCGCCGTGTATCGCCATCCGGATTTCTGCATCGCCACGTTCCATATCATCGGGATGAATGCCTCTTAGCCAGGCTTCGTAGGCACCAGTGAAATTCTCTTTTGCCACACCGTATATTGCAAACATCTGGTCGTCCCATACCAGAATATTGTTGGCAATATCATAGTCCCATATGCCAACGCCTCCGGCTTTAGCAGCCAGGGCCAAACGGGCAGCTACCCGGTTCACTTCCTGTTCTGCCTTTTTGCGATCGGTGATGTCTGTTAAAGAAGTAACCCGGATATTTCTTCCTTTGAAGTGCATCATTTTCCCGCGTAAAACGCAGGGAAAGGTTGTCCCGTCTTTTCTTAATGCAACAGCCTCATAAGGTTTCTCATACCCTGTTATCATTTTATCCATGACCATTTCACGGAATTCAGGCACGATCCATTCTGTGCCGTATCTTACAGTTGCTTCTTCTGTGGTATAACCGAACATTGCTTCCGCAGCCTGGTTTTGTTCAATGCAAAGACCTTTCTCAGAGAAGAATATCGCTTCAAAAGATGCTTCCGATAATCCCCGGTATCTTTCGCGGCTTTCGGCAAGTTCCATCTCTGCTTTTTTGTGTTCGGTAATATCGGTAATGAAGCCATGCCAAAGCACTGAGCCATCGTTCTCCAACTCAGGCAGTGCATTGCCTAAAAGTGAATGGATGGTGCCATCCTCAAATTTAACCCGGTACTCATGCTGCCAGGGAGCTAAGGTTTTTGCCGATTCCTGAATGGATTCAACCACGCCGGCATAATCATCAGGGTGAAGATTGGCAAATACTCTGGAGGCATCTTCCCTGACTTCCTCAGGGCTCACCCGATATATATCCCTGATGGCCTCACTGGCAAATGGAAAGCAGGAACTTCCATCGGGGCGCAATAAATACTGATAAACAACTCCGGGCAGGCGACTGGCTATTTTCTGAAGAGGAACCAGCGAATCATAGTTTAAGACGCCTGCCTGTTTTTCTGTTGTTGGAATTTCAATCCAGAAGGTACTTCCTTCGCCAAAAATGCTTTCAATACCAACCAACCCTCCGGTGGCATCCATTATTCGCTTAACCATGGCCAGCCCAAGCCCGGTACCTGCCGTTGCTGTTTTTTCTGCCCCGATACGTTCGAAGGGTGAAAAAAGTTTTGGTATGTCCCCGGAGGGAATACCCAATCCTGTATCCGTTACCGAAATCCGAACAAAAACAACTCCTTTATCGTTTACCGGCCGCGTTTCAGTTTTGACTGATATTTTACCGCCCTGCCTGTTGTACTTCACCGCATTACTGAGCAAGTTTGTCAATACCTGTTTTAACCGCTTTCTGTCTGACATTACAAAAAGCGCATTTATATGTGAATCCTGGAATTCAAGTTTTAGTTGCCGCGTATCGGCGAGTGGTTTTATGGTGTCAATTGTTTCTGCTACAATGCCAGTCAGTTGAAGAGGTTCCGACAAGATTGAGAACTTACCGGAATCGATGCCTGAAATGTCGAGTACCTCATCAATTAATTCGAGCAGGTGTTTACCACTGTTTAAAATGTGGGTGACTCCTTTCTTATGCCTGGGGTTGAGTTCTCCCATATCCATCAACTGTGCAAAGCCAAGAATAGCATTCATCGGGGTCCTCAATTCATGGCTTACACGGGAGAGGAATTCGCTTTTGGCAACATTGGCCCTTTCAAGATTTTTATTGACCTCCCTGAGCTCCCGGGTTCGTTCTTCAACTTTTAACTCAAGGGTGGCATTCAGGTCACGGAGTTCCCTGCCCTGCCGGTACAATTTAAGATGTGTGTGAACCCTGGCTTTGACCTCTTCTGCCTGAAAAGGTTTATTGATGTAATCGGCTCCGCCCGCTGTCAGGGCTTTAACGATAACATCCGTGTCGCCCAGGGCGCTGATAAAAATAACCGGTACATCGGCTAACCCGGGATTTTCCTTTAACCGCCGGCAAACTTCGAATCCATCCATCCCCGGCATCATGATATCAAGCAGGATCAGATCGGGTTTTTCTATTTCAGCTGCATTTAAGGCCATCTCTCCCCCGGGCACCGGACGGACATTATACCCTTCGGGTTTCAGGATGTCTTCAAGCAATTTGAGGTTGGCGCCCATGTCGTCAACAATAAGAATATTGGCTGTGCCCATGCCGGGTAAAGTATCGTTTCCCATCTCTTACTTTCTTTTATTCAATAATTGCAGAAGGCGATCATACTTGTAATCGACTGCCAGGGTCATCAGGTGCTTCGAAAGTTCTGAATTGTCAATTTCAATCCCATTGATAATTTCAATCAGATGGGACAGATTGGCAGATTTTACCGCTGTCAGCATCAGTAAAATAAGGTCATCGGGTAATTTTGCCAGATCCTCATCAAGGCGTGCGGCGTTATCCGGATATCCGGACAAAGCGTTAACCGGTTTTTCTTCCTCATAAATGTATTCAATGCCGAGAACGCTTCCAATGGCACTAAACAACTCGTTTTCATGAAATGGTTTAAGAATACAGCCCTGTATGTCAAGGTTAAAGCCCTTTTTTTCATGATCTTCAATCGTGCTGGCAGTGACCGCAATAACAGGCGTATGCCTCCCTTTTTCAGTTGATTTAATCAGGCGGGTTGCCTCGTAGCCATCCATCACGGGCATGCGCACATCCATTAAAATAAGATGTGGTTCCCACGCTTCAAATTTTGAAATTGCATCTCACCGTTAACTGCTTCCTTTGTTTCAAAACCCGTCAAATTGAGTAAATTCACGACCACCTGCCTGTTTTCCTGTTTATCATCTACAACCATTACGCGATAAGCTTTCTGAGGGTTATCAATGCAAATCACCCGTTTTGCGTTGGCAGCTTCACTTACTTCTGATTTCCCTTCTTTCAGTGCTACGTGAATCGTAAAAACCGAGCCTTTTCCTTCTTCACTCGCAACGGTGATATTCCCTCCCATTAAAACAGCCAGTTCACGGCTCAGGGCAAGCCCAAGTCCCGTACCACTGTTTTTTAAGATCCCTGCGCTTGTTTGTTCGAACTGTTTAAAGAGTTTTCCCAGTTCATCTTCAGAAATTCCCGGTCCTGTATCCTGAATTTCGACAACCAGGCGGCTTGTATCCTTGTTCCGTTTATCAACACTGGCCCGCACGAAAATGCTGCCCTTGTTGGTGAATTTTATCGCATTCCCGATCAGGTTGATCAGGATCTGGCGTAATTTGTGACTATCTGCAATAACATCATGCGGAAGATCACCGGATAGTTCAACAACCAGTTGCAGCCGTTTGGACAGGGACAGTTCTTTGAACATCATCTGCACTTCGTTAAAAACAGCATGTAAATCAAAATTTGTTGGATTTATCTCCATGCGACCCGCTCCCAGTTTTGACAATTCGAGAATGTCGTTGATGAGCTTTAACAGGTGTTCACCGGCACTGTTGATACTGGTGACATACTTCCTCTGTGAATCTGTCAATGATTTTTCCCGGTTCATCAGTTGGGAAAAACCAATGATCGCATTCAGCGGCGTTCTGATTTCATGCGACATATTGGCCAGGAATGTACTTTTCGACTTGCTGGATGCTTCAGCCAGCTGCGTCATTTCATTTGCTGTGACGACGGCAGATTCCAGTTGGGCATTGGTTTTACGCAATATGTTTTCTGTCTGCCTGCGCCCGGTAATGTCGTGGTAATTCAGCAATACGCCATTGATGGCCGGATCATTCAAAAGATTGGCCGCTGTAAGTTCTATAGGCTTATAACTTCCATCTTTACATTGATACCTGAATTCCAGTGCTGCTATCGCATTATCTTTCTCCAGTAAAGAATAAAAGACTTTTCCGACATATTCCATGTCATCCGGATGGACTGTTGAAAAACCGCTGGTACCGACGCGATCCTGCGGCAGCCATCCAAACCATTTTTCGATATTTGAGCTTTTATAGGTCATGATGCCATCGGCACCCATAATGCCGATTACGTCAGAAATATTGGAAATCATTGAACTATACCTGGCATCATTTTCCCGTAATGTTTCCTCGGCAATTTTTCGGTCAGTGATGTCGCGGATGGAAGCCAGTACAACCTCCCTGCCATTCATCATAAAGCGGCTGGCTGAAATATCTACCGGAAAAACAGTTCCATCTTTCTTTTTATGATATCGGACTTCAATCCGTTCAATAAACTCTTTCAGCGCCAATGCTGTCTTTACCGGCTCAAAAGACAAGTCTGTGTTTTTCAGGTTCAGAATTTCATCCCTTGAATATCCATAGAGGCGAAACGTGTAATCATTGGCATCCAGAATATTCCCGGTTTCCTTGTCAATAAGAATAAGGGCGTCCCTGCTGCAGGAAAAGACCTTCCGGAATTTTTCTTCACTTTCATTAACGGTTTTCTCAGCTTGTTTGTGTTCAGTAATATCAACCGCAGTGACAAGGCAATGTTCTTCATTATCGGAAACTACGCCGGTTAGCAAAACATGAAACGGCAAACGGCCTGCACTATCAATCATTACCTCACATGATTCTTTTGTTTTGCTCTTAAATGCCTTCTCAAGGAAAAGACTGAAGATTGGTTTTGTTTCTTCTGAAATATATAAACCAAATAGTCTGTTTTTTAGATGCTGCCGGTCATTGCCTAACATCCTGGCCCCGCTGAGGTTCAATTCGATGATTTTACCTTTACCGGACAGTGTAAAATAACCTGATGGTGCGAAATCGTACAATCTGATATACTTGTCGTTTGCAATTTCTGCCAAAGACTGTGCATGCCGGAGTTCTTCATTTTGCAATTCCAGTTCAATCTGGTGCACCTGGAGTTCGTAGATGAGTCTGCTCGATTCGACTTCATATAATGGCGAAGCTGTTCCTGACGTTTTCTTTTTCAGCAGCTCTTCGGCCTTTTGGCGCAGCAGTTCGCCATCGGCTTTATTGATTTCATTCATTGCCGTCTTTGTTTTTCCGAAGTTCATCGTCCATCTGCTTTCGGGCAGTGAGATCGGTATAAACAATGGCTACACCATATCCTTCGAGCGGAATGGGGGTAGCTGAAACGTTGATCCAGGTTACCTGGCCATCGCCCTTTTGTATGCCCATTTCCACATTTTCTATCTGGCATTTTTCATTGAGGGCACGTACGCTGGCATACTCCGATGCCGGCATGGGCGTGCCATCGGGCCTGACAATCTGCCATTCTTTGCCATCTATCTGCCTCTGTTTCTGCTGTTCAGGAGCGAGGCCAAGCATGCGTTGTGCGATGCTGTTTGTTTCAATAATCTTTCCTGTGGAATCAGAAATAGTAATACCAGCCGGGAATAAATCGAACAGGGTCTGATATTTCATCAGGCTCACGCGCAGGGCTTCTTCCGACTTTTTGCGTTCGCTGATGTCACGCCATACGGAATGCAAAAACGTTTTGTCGCGCTCCTGAAAAACAGTCAGTAATATATCAACAGGAAATTCTTCTGAGTTTACCCGGCAATGCACCCATTCAAACCGGATACTCCCTTTGGCGATGCACTCCAGAATTAATGCCTCTGATTTTTCAGTTGACAGGCGGCCATCGGGTTGATACTCGGGAGATAATTTAATCCGGTTCGTGGCAACCAGCTGGTCTTTGGAAACCATGCCAAGCATGTCAAGCGCCGCCTGGTTGCAATCTGTAAAGCCATGATCGCGCCCATCGGAAAAATCGCTGATGATGTGGGCATCAGGTGAATTCTGGTAAAGCATACGAAACCTCAATTCGCTCTCTTTAAGTTCAGTCTCCACCTTTTTAGCAAAAGTAATATCGGTAAAGGTGATCACCAGCCCGTCGATGCGGTCGTCCAAGGTACGGTAAGGCATGATGCGGACATTGAACCACCTCCCGTCGCCCGAGGTAATCCCTGTTTCAATCGTCGAAAGGGTTCTGAGTACCTGCCGTGCATGGTTCTCAATTTCAGGATATACCAGGTTGGAAACCAGATCGGTAAAAAGCCTGCCGATATCCGAATTACGAATTTTGATGATATTGGTTACCGCTTCGGTAAACCTGCGGATGTTCAACTCCTTATCAAGGAAAAGGGTGGCAACCTCGGTAGAGTTGAGCAGGTTTTTCATGTCGTTGTTGGCCTGTATAAAATCTCCTACTTTGCTTTGCAGTTCAACATTCACCGTTTGAAGTTCTTCGTTCAGGCTTTGCATCTCCTCCTTCGATGTGGTAAGTTCCTCGTTGGTCGATTGCAGTTCCTCGTTAGTTGATTGCAGCTCTTCGTTGGTCGATTTCAACTCTTCCTGCGAGGTTTGCATCT
>CAYHGE010000047.1:24759-27006 GCA_964355945.1 uncultured Draconibacterium sp. | reverse complement strand
ATCACCCATTCAATCTGTACCCTCGAGTTCGAGGTTCACCGGCCGTTATACGAATGGTTCATCCGTGAAATCGGCATCTATGCCCCCCGCCAAATTGAATTTGCACGGCTGAACGTCACCTATACCGTGATGAGCAAGCGCAAATTGCTGGAACTTGTGCGTGATGGCAATGTGAAGGGATGGGATGATCCCCGGATGCCGACAATTTGCGGATTGCGCCGCCGCGGCTTTACGCCTGAGTCGATTCGCAATTTTGCGGAGACCATCGGGGTGGCAAAGCGCGACAACGTGATTGATGTCAGCCTGCTTGAATTCTGCATCCGCGAAGACCTGAACAAACGCGCCAACCGGCTGATGGCTGTGCTCAACCCTGTCAGGGTGATCATCGATAACTATCCCGATGACCTGGTTGAGGAGATGGAATCTGTCAGCAACCCTGAAGATGAATCAAAGGGAAAACGGAAAATGCCATTTTCCAAAAACCTCCTGATTGAGCGGGAAGATTTCATGGAAGATCCGCCAAACAAGTTTTTTCGCCTTGCTCCCGGCCGGGAGGTGAGATTGAAGGCTGCATACATCATCCGGTGCGAAAGTGTTGTAAAAGACCCGGAAACGGGCGAAATCACAGAAATTCACTGCACCTACGACCCGCTTACAAAGAGCGGGATGCCCGAAAGCAACCGTAAAGTGAAGGGAACCCTGCACTGGGTATCTGAAAAACAGGCTGTTAAAGCTGAAATCAGACTATACGACCGGCTCTTTACCAAAGAGAACCCCGACGACCTTGAAGAGGGTAGGACCTATAAAGATTATCTGAATCCTGATTCCCTGAAAACCATCAGCGGATTTATCGAACCTGCAGTTGGATCTGCAGGTATTCTGGATAAATTCCAGTTTGAACGGACCGGTTATTTTTCGGTAGATCATGATTCAACTTCTGAAAACCTTGTCTTTAACCGCGTGGTCCCGTTAAAAGATTCATGGGCAAAGGTTGAAAAAGTTAAATAAAGTTGACGCTTTTGCAAAAATTGTATTAATTTTGCAGGCAGATTGTCCGATGGTGTAACTGGCAACACAAATGATTCTGGATCATTAGAGTCTAGGTTCGACCCCTAGTCGGACAACAACGAATTCCCGTAGATCAGTGATTTACGGGAATTTTTGGTTCATAGAAGACATTCAGTGATCCGGTAACAATCCACCTGATAAACTTTTCAATTCCTGTTTCACTACCCCGGGGATCCTTTGTTTTATTGAAAAGCGCAGTTAATGAGGTTACCGGTAAGTGCTTGTGGAACTTCCTCCATAAGGTTTAGGTCGCAGATAAAAAATATTTTTGCTGATCTATAATGGTATAAGCCCATTACCGGAGGGCCCATTGGTTCACTACCCTATACCTGCCAAAAGAAATTTGGCTAAAGCCAATATGGATCATGATCACTAGGATTCTCCAGCTAAAGCTGGAGGCAATTTATCTGGAGTCAGTTTGGTTGTCTCATCAATTGCCACTAGCTTTAGCTAGTGGTTTGAAGATTTGCAAAAAAATTACTGGCTTAAGCCAAATTAATACTTAAACCTTTAGGCCATTAAGGAGTTTTACGGGTTGAACAATAACAACCGGAACACCAATATGCAAGAAATATTAGTAGAACTATCTTAGTAATTTGTTTATCAGAAAATAATATTTAGATTTGTACTAAATATAAATAATCAACCAGGTTTATAAACCCCTTAAAAATTACAATTATGGAAGATAACACACCCATCGATTCGTCAAAAATCGAAATGAATCCATTCTTTAAAATATTCACCGTTCACAATACAACGATCATCGCAATCGTCATGTCAATCATTTCAATCATCTCTTCGGGAGTACAGGATAAACTCGAACAGTATGAAACAAATGAGCAACATGCAGAAGCAAAGTATGAAGAACTGATACAAGATACCGTGGATTTGTCTTACAGGATCCAGGATTTACAATTCAGCGAGGTAAAGGACTCGGCCGAGTACAACAATGAAGTGGATTTTATCAACGCAAGAGTTGATTCTATTCAGAAAAAAGCCGCGGAAATAGACAGTGTGAAGATCCATGACGAAGAATTGCTTGCTGGTGCACAGAGTCAGGAAAGTACAGTTGGCTGGGCGAAATCAATTTCTGAAATCGCCGTACTCATCAGTGCTGTTGCACTCACAAATAAAAATAAATTTCTGCTCTATTCGGCGAGTATTCTGACAGTGATTTGT
>CAYHGE010000047.1:21539-24659 GCA_964355945.1 uncultured Draconibacterium sp. | reverse complement strand
CACAAATAAAAATAAATTTCTGCTCTATTCGGCGAGTATTCTGACAGTGATTTGTGTAATACTCGTGCTCGTCGCATTCCTTTTGTGAGTTGAAGCCGCAAGGAGCCGGGTGTTACAACCTGTTCAGGTTCTCCATACCGGTTTCAATCCGCTTCAGAAACTCTTCCTTCCCCAGAATATCAGCCAGGTCCATCATCCCGGGCCCCTGGTTCGAACCAACCATGAGTAACCGCAGGGGATTCATCAGCTGTCCCGTTTTTACGCCGGTGCTGGTTGTAAACTCCTGCACAAGGGCATGTAAGGTATCCTTGTTGAAAACATCCATCTTTTCAACTTCCTTAGCAAAGTCGCTGATCCAGCCTGTGGTTGCTGGTAGCCATATCTTTTGGTATACCTGCTGATCATATTGTTCCGGCCGGGTAAAGAAGAACCAGGAGGTGTTCCATAAATCAGGGACGAGAACGGCACGCTCCCTTACAACCCTGATCACTTTACTTAGAAAATCGTTTGAAGGAGAGACTCCGTGTTGCCGTAAATATGGTTCCAGGAGCAACGCAAGCTCATCATCCGATTTCTGTTGCATATACTGGTGATTGAACCATTTTGCCTTCTCCGGGTCAAATTTGGAGCCGTGTTTCCCCACCCGCTCCAGCGAGAACTGCTGAATTAATTCGGCCATCGTGAACAACTCCTGCTCAGTGCCCGGGTTCCATCCCAGGTGAGCCAGGATGTTGATCACTGCCTCAGGCAAATACCCCGATTCACGGTATCCGGAATAGATCTCATCCGTTTTTGGGTCTTTCCATTCTGTCGGAAAAACCGGAAATCCCAGCCGGTCGCCATCACGCTTGCTCAATTTACCATTGCCGTCCGGCTTTAATATCAGCGGAAGGTGGGCAAACCTGGGCATGATATCCTCCCATCCGAAAAAACGGTATAAAAGCAAGTGCAAAGGGGCGGAAGGCAACCACTCTTCACCGCGGATCACGTGGGAGATCTTCATCAGGTAATCATCCACAACATTGGCAAGGTGGTAGGTGGGAAGTCCGTCGGATTTGAACAACACCTTGTCATCCAGGTTTGCCGTGTTTACAACGACTTCACCACGAATAAGGTCATGCACGACCACCTGTTCATTTTCAGGAATCCTGATCCGCACGACATATGGCGCTCCGGATTCCATCAATTTTCTCCATGCCGGTTCAGGCAGGGTCAGCGAGTTTTGCAGTGTTTTTCTTGTTTGCTGATCATACTGGAACGTATGGCCTCCGTTTGCTTTTGCCTGATCACGCAAGGTGCTCAGTTCCAGTTCCGTGTCGAAAGCATAATATGCATGCCCGTTTTTAATCAGCCTGCTGATGTAATCCCGGTAAATTTCAGATCGTTCCGATTGCCGGTAGGGGGCATGAGGCCCTCCCTTTTCCGGACTTTCATCAAAATCAAGTCCGCACCAGGCGAGTGATTGCACAATGTATTCCTCGGCTCCCGGAACAAACCGTGTCTGGTCGGTATCTTCAATCCGGAGAATCATCGTTCCTCCAAGTTTACGGGCAAAAAGGAAGTTGTATAAAGCAGTTCTTACCCCGCCAATGTGGAGCGGACCGGTGGGACTGGGGGCAAATCGTACCCGGATGTGTTCATCTTTCATGCATGCAGTCTGTTAGAAAACGGCAAAAATAAGCTATTCTGACCATTATGAAAATCAATGGCTGCGAATATTCGTACTTTTGCAATAGGATACTTTTTTTTACCGGGATTCGTTAGAATAATTAAACAAGAACAATTTTAAATAACAATGGCAGACAACCAGGTTCTCCTGAACAAACTTGATCAGTTCATCCGGAAGTATTATAAAAACCGGCTGATGAGGGGGGCATTGTGGTCCCTTACTCTTCTGACAGGATTTTATCTGACTTTTATTGCGCTGGAATATTTCTTTCATTTCAGTCAGGCAGTAAGAATGGTACTGTTTTTCTCTTTTCTTGGCATCACGCTTTTTCTGATGATCAGGCTGGTTTTTATCCCGATGCTGCAATTGATAAAAATCGGAAAGATTATTTCGCATGACCAGGCCGCTCTGATCATTGGCACTCATTTTTCTGAGATTCAGGATAAGCTCCTCAACACACTTCAATTAATCAGACAGCAGGAACCGGGTGATGGTTCATCTCTACTTGCAGCCAGTATTGAACAGAAAACTAATTCGTTGAAAGTGTTCCGGTTCAATGTGGTTGTTGATTTCAGGAAAAACCTGCGATACCTGCGATATGCGCTTATTCCTGTTGCCATCCTGTTGCTGCTGGCTGTTGTTTCACCCAATACGATTTCAGACCCCACCAGGCGCATCATTCAGTTTGATCAGACGTTTGTGAACCCCCTGCCATTCACCGTAACAATTCAGAATAAGAGCCTTACTGCCATCCAGCAGAGTGATTTTGAACTGCAGGTGCAGGTTACCGGAACCGAAATTCCATCGGACCTTTATGTGAAAACCAAAGAGGGAATTTTCAAAATGATCCGCAACAAGGGTTTTCTCTTTACCTACATGTTCAAATCGGTTCAGGCAAGCATTCCGTTCCGGTTGGTAGCCGGTGAGTTTAAATCGGAGGAGTTCGAGTTAAAAGTTTTCCCAAAACCCACCATTCTTAATTTTGAAGTTCTCGTGAATTATCCGGCCTACATCAATAAACCGAGCGAAAAGTTTGAGAACCAGGGTGATTTTGTGGTTCCGGAAGGTTCTTCGGTTACATGGAATTTCTACACCAAGGATGTTACCTCTGTCAAAATCAGATATGACAATGAGCTGATTACGCTCTCAAAGGAAAACAAAAATGTTTTTACCCATTCCCGGAAAATTGTCAGTTCTGGCTCATACTGCATCACGCCCGGCAATGCGAATACCTATCTTGCCGATTCACTGAAATACCGGATCAATGTGATCGGCGATGGCTTTCCATCCATTTTCATTACAGAATCTGTCGATTCAGCTCTTGCAACCAACATATTTTTTAAAGGAACCATCAAAGATGATTATGGCCTTACAAAGTTAACCTTCAACTATACGCTATTCTCAAAAGGTGATACTGCTGCGCGGAGTATGAAAGCTGAGCAGATCCCTAT
>CAYHGE010000047.1:1664-21439 GCA_964355945.1 uncultured Draconibacterium sp. | reverse complement strand
TATTCTCAAAAGGTGATACTGCTGCGCGGAGTATGAAAGCTGAGCAGATCCCTATAGAGAAGTCAGTCAACAATCAGGTTTTCTATTATGCAGTTGACTTGCTGAACCTTTTACCGGTTGCGGGCCAGAGCATACAGTACTTTTTTGAAGTTTGGGACAACGATGGCATCCATGGCCCCAAATCAACCAAATCCGAAGTAAAAACCATCTCCACGCCAACACTTGATGAAATTGCCCATAGAACAGAAACGAATGAGCAGCAAATAAATCAGGACCTTGAAAAAAGTCTTTTAGATGCGAAAGCAATTAAGAAAGCCATGGACGATCTCAGCAAGAAGCTTGTGGATCAGACTTCGATTTCGTGGCAGGAGAAGAAAAAAATAGAAGATCTGATCAAGGCAAATCAGGCCATTGAGGATAAAGTTGAACAGATTAAAAAGAGGAACAGTGAAAATATAGCTGCAGAGGAAAAGTATCTCGAAACCAGTGAACGGATCGTTGAAAAACAGAAGCAACTGAATGAGATGATGGACCAGATGCTTACGGAAGAGATGAAAAAAATGATCCAGGAGATGAAGGATCTGATGAATCAGATTGATAAAGAAAAACTGGGGAATTTGCTTGAGAAGATGAAGATGTCCAACAAAGACCTGGAAACACAGCTGGACAGAAATCTTGCTTTGATGAAGCAAATTGAGTTTGACAGAAAACTTGAATCCACCATCAACGAGTTGCGGAAAAATGCCGAAAACCAGGAGAAATTGGCTGAGGAGACCGAAAAGAAGCCGGAGATCACAGAAAAACAAATCGAAAAGCAGAATGAAATAGCACAGAAGAGCGATAGCATCAACAAAAAGATCAACGAACTGGAGAAGGAAGGCAAAAAGCTGGAGACACCTGCAGAACTGGGCAACACGAAGGATAAGCAGGATAGTATAAACAAGAGTCTTTCAGAAAGTTCCAAAAACCTCAAGGAGAAGAAATCCAAAAAGGCAGCCGATTCACAGAAGAAATCTGCCAAACAGATGAAGGAGCTTGCCAAACAGATGGAAGAGTCGCAGGAAGAGAGTGAGAACGAACAATTGGAGGAAGACGCTGCCAATGTCAGAATGATTCTTGAAAACCTTGTCAGGCTCTCTTTTGACCAGGAAGCGATGATCGCAAGTACCCGTCAGATTGCGCGGAACGACCCGAGATATCCCGAAATGGTTAAACGGCAAAAGGAGTTCAGTGGAAAGATGAAAGTGGTGGAGGATTCATTAAATGCCATCGCAAAGAGACAGATCATGATAAAACCTGTGATCTCGAAAGAGATCGCGGCGATCAACCAGAACATTGAAATGGCTCTCGAGGCAATGGACACGAAAAACATCAACATCGCTGTTGCCAAGCAGCAATTCGCGATGACTGCGATCAACAATCTGGCATTGCTGCTCAATGAGTCTCTCGAGAAGATGAACCAGAAAATGTCGTCAAGCATGAGTTCAAAAGCCGGCAGTAAATCCTGTTCCAAACCGGGGGGGAAAGGAAAGGGAAAACCATCTGCAAAAAGCATGAAGGAGTTGCAGGAGGGTATTGGCAAGCAGCTTGAGAAGTTAAAAGCAGGGATGGAAAAAGGCAAAAAGGATGGCAAAGGAACCATGCAGGGGCAGAGTGGCATGAGTAAAGAGGTGGCCAGGCTTGCCGCTCAGCAGGAGGCATTGAGAAGTGAAATGCAGAAGTACCAGGATGAAATGGGGACCAAGGGGGTTAAGGATCAGGGTTCGTTGAATGAAGCCGCCAGGGATATGGAGCAGATAGAAAAGGATCTCATCAACAAACGCATTACGCAGGAAACCATCAGAAGGCAGCAAAGCATTGTGACCCGGCTCCTTGAATCGGAAAAGGCAGAACAAATGAGGGATCAGGAGGAAAAAAGAGAGTCAACAGAAGCAAAAACGCAACAAAACAGTAACCCTGGACTAAATTATCAGTATAACACAAAAAAGAGAGCGAGTCAGGATAATATTCAGTTGGTTTTACCCGGGATAAATTCGTTCTATAAAAACAAAGTTAACAGTTATATTGTTAAAATAGAAAATTAGTATGGAACGGGATTTTAGGGAACTGGTCATTACGGGCAAAATGGAAATCTTCAAACTGGAAAGGTTTGTTGAGGAAATTTGTGACTTCTACAACATAAACAATGAATATTTCGGAAATGTACTGCTTGCAACCACCGAGGCTGCAGGTATATTATTTTCCTTAAACGATCAGGCAGGGGAGGGAAGGATTGTGGTCAGCTTTGACCGCAATCCCAAAGGGTTGGTTTTTAAAATAAAGCTTGGCGACAAGGAGGGTGTTCCACCTGATCAGGAAGATGTTCTTGACCGCGAGATCAGAAAACACAAGCTTTCGAGAGATATATTTATCATCCGGGCACTGACTGATGAAATCACGATATCACTAAATGCGAAGAGCATCGTCCTTGTGTTCTACGTGTCGGGCATGAACTACGAAAAATCCCTTAAGCGGATCAACGAATTAAATGAATACTGGAATAAAAAGAATATCCTGATTCACCGAAAATGAATTGTGAAATTAACTTTTTCACCGAAAACATCTCTTATGTAATCCGAAAGAAGGGAGTACTCAGGGATTGGATCTCAAAGACAATTGAGCAGGAAGGGAAAACGGCTGGGGATATCAATTTCATCCTTTGTGATGATGCATTGTTGTCGGAATTGAACTACAAGTATTTAAAGCACAAAACATTAACTGATATTCTTACCTTCTCCCTCGACGAAGAGGGTGACTCTTTATGTGGCGATATCTTTATCAGTTTACCCAGGGTTAAAGAGAATGCCACTATTTTCAGGGAAAGAATTTCAAACGAATTGCATCGCGTGATGATTCATGGCATTCTGCATTTAGCAGGGTATAAGGATGCAACAAAGCAGGAAAAGAGTGAGATGAGAGAGAGAGAGAGTTTCTATCTTGATTTACTGTCACAGATGGAACAGCCTGCCAAATCAGTTTAACTGAAGAACCTTTCCATACCTTATTTGTTGTACTTTTGCAGGTTGTGGTTCAATGACAAATTGACCCGGGTAATCGCCGGCATGGTGTTGTTTTTAACAATGCTCAGGGGTGTTAACCGAAGGCTGAATAAGAATTGACAATGATGTTTCACGTGAAACAATGAGCGAAGAGGATGCAGAAGTATGATATAATAGTCGTGGGCGCCGGGCATGCAGGATGTGAAGCAGCAGCTGCCGCAGCCAACATGGGATCGAAGGTGTTGCTTATTACCATGAACATGCTGAACATGGCGCAAATGTCGTGCAATCCTTCTATGGGAGGTATTGCAAAAGGGCAGATTGTCCGCGAAATAGATGCATTAGGTGGTTACTCCGGTATTGTAACGGACAGAACAATGATCCAGTTCAGGATGCTTAACCGATCAAAAGGACCTGCTATGTGGAGCCCCAGGGCACAGAACGACAGGGTGCTCTTCTCGGTGGAATGGCGCAATTTACTGGAACAAACCAAAAATGTGGATTTCTGGCAGGACTCTGTGACCGATATCATTGTCAAAAACGGGAAAATAGAAGGCGTTAAAACAGGTTTGGGACTTGCGATAAAATGCAAGGCTTTAATTCTCGCCAACGGAACATTTTTAAATGGCCTGATTCATATCGGAGAGAAGCATTTTTCCGGAGGAAGAATGGGGGATGGGTCGTCAAAAAACCTTACGGAAAAGCTGGTAGATTTCGGTTTTATTGCAAGCAGGATGAAAACCGGAACCCCCGTGCGGGTGGATGGAAGATCACTGGATTTTAAAAAGATGGAAGAGCAACCGGGGGATGTTATCCCGGGAAAATTTTCGTATACCCAAACTCCTGAACTCAAAAAGCAACGCAGCTGCTGGCTAACCTATACCAGTTCGCAGGTACACGATATTCTGAGAACAGGATTTGATAAGTCACCCATGTTCTCCGGAAGAATTCAGGGGAAAGGGCCTCGGTATTGTCCGTCAATTGAAGACAAAATCGACCGGTTTGCTACCAAGGAACGACACCAGTTATTTATTGAACCTGAGGGCTGGAGCACGGTTGAATATTATGTTAACGGTTTTTCCTCATCGTTACCGGAGGATGTGCAATTTAAGGCCCTGAGAATGGTAAAGGGTTTTGAAAAAGCAAAGTTCTTCAGACCCGGATATGCCATTGAATATGACTATTTCCCGCCTGATCAGTTGAATTTCTCGCTGGAAACAAGGTTGATTGAAAACCTCTATTTTGCCGGTCAGATCAATGGCACAACAGGCTATGAAGAAGCCGCTGCCCAGGGGCTGATGGCAGGAATCAATGCTCATCTGAAAATCAGAAAGGAAAAAGAGTTTATTCTGAAGCGTTCTGATGCCTACATCGGTGTTTTGATCGACGATCTGATCACGAAGGGAACAGAAGAACCTTACCGGATGTTTACGTCACGGGCAGAATACCGCATTTTACTCAGGCAGGATAATGCAGATCAGCGGTTGACAAAATTGTCATATGATGCTGGTCTTGCTTCAAAGGAACGGCTGATGAAAGTAGAGGAGAAGTACAAAAAAATAGATACTTTCAGGGATTTTCTCAATAGATTCAGCTTACAACCTGCCATGATTAATGAGTTGCTGACTCAGAAAGAGACAAATCCAATCGTGCAGAAGCAAAAAGCCGGTGCCATTTTATTGAGACCACAACTTTTTTTAAAGGAGATGATTGACCATGTAACCGAAATACAGGACTACGCAGAGGTAAATGGTTTATTGATGAATGATATTATTGAAGAAACAGAGATAAAGATCAAATACGAGAGTTATATCGGAAAGGAACAGGAGCTGGTTGATAAACTTGCTAACCTCGAAAACTTCCCCCTTGCTGGTGATTACGATTATTCAAAACTGATTTCATTATCGCACGAAGCAAGGGAAAAATTACTTAAGTTTAAGCCCCGCACACTTGGTCAGGCCTCCAGGATCAGTGGTGTTTCACCTGCTGATATCTCCGTTCTGATGATTTCTCTCGGCAGATAGCAGGCTAGAAAAGCGCGACAAAATGCTGATAATTGCAATACCATTGATGAAATTGTGATGGCGTTCCACGTGAAACAAATATAAAATGACAGAAAAAATTCAAAAATGTCCCATTTGTGAAACAGAAAAATTCTCACTGTTTCTGGAAGTAAGAGATTATTTTTTGACCAAAGAGGACTTTCAAATTCAGCACTGCGACTCCTGCGGATTCAAATTTGTCAATCCGCGACCGGATAAGTTATCCATCGAACGGTATTACCAGTCGGATGAATACATATCCCATGATTCGCAGAAGGTAAGCTTAATCAGCCGGATTTATACCATTGCACGACGGGTTTCGATCAGGAACAAATTCAATATTGTCAAAGGTTTTGCTGGTAATGGCAAAATTCTTGATATCGGATGCGGGACAGGAGAATTTCTTAATTATTGCAAGTCAAAGAACTTTGAAGTTGCAGGAGTTGAGCCTAATTCCAAGGCGAGTGACTTTGCCCGTCGGGTAAATCATCTTCCCGTGGTATCCGCTCTAAATGAGCTTGAATCGGGCAAAGGGACTATGAACTGCATTACCATGTGGCATGTACTCGAACATGTTCACGACCTGAACGAAACCCTTGGGGTCGTTAAGGGTTTGCTGAATCCGAATGGCGTTTTTATTGTAGCAGTACCGAATTGTACATCGTGGGATGCTCAAAAATATGGTAAATTCTGGGCGGCTTATGACGTTCCAAGGCACCTGTATCATTTTGATAAGGATACCATGAAGAAACTGGTTACAAAACATGGTTTTATAATTCTGAAAACGATACCACAAAAACTTGATGCATATTATGTTTCACTGCTGAGTGAAAAATACCAAAACGGGCGAAACAACTATCTGAAATCGTTTGCTACCGGTTTCCTGTCGAATTTTATGGCTGGAATGAAAGACCGGGGACATTCAAGTCGGATTTTCGTTCTTTCGACAAAAAAGACTTAATTTTAGCCCCTGTATTGAATCCGGCGGGTGTTTTAAGGAAAACCATCAACCGGAGCTTGAAAAGGGTTTATATGCGGCCTCAGAGCCTCGCTGCATTGTGTTGTAAATGTGAAACTTAATGGATTTTCAAAAGAAAAACCTCTTTTTTGGGAAATTTCCCTCACTTTTCCTGGCGATACTGCTGTTTCTTTCAGTATATGCCGTCAGGAAATATTTTGCGTACCGGAATACCCCTCAGGAAATTTCCCGGAAATTTCAGGCAGATTTATCCGCAGCGGAATCACAATTGAAAACCAGGGCCGGGATTTTCGTCTCCGGGTTTGATACAATTCTGAAAAAGGAGAGGAGCCAGGGAAAAATTTCAGGCAGTGCCATGGATGAGGATGACGATTTTTTCATTTTTGTCTATAGAAACGACTCGCTGGTCTATTGGAATAATAACAGTATTATCCTTCCTGATCATTTTAGCAGAGAATATCCCGGCACTGATTTTATTTACCAGTTGAAAAACGGATGGTATGGATTCCATTGTGTCAAAAAGGGATCATTTTTGTTTGTAGGAAGTTTCCTGATTAAAAGTGAGTTCCCGTTTCAGAATGAGTTCATAAACGATCATTTTGGATCAGCCTTTACAACACCGGCATCAGTCTCAATCGAACGGAAAATAGGATCGTATCCGATTTATTCCGGCGGTAAAACTATTCAGCCTGGTTTAAATTTCGACAATTTTCATCCGGCAAGGGATTCCCATTCCATCCTGATTTTCCTGCTGTTTCTCCATGGGGCTTTATGTTTGCTCCATTTCATTTTGCAGCTGCTTATAAGCATTTCATGGTTTAAAAACCGACCCAACCTGCTTGTTATTTCTTATTGTCTCGCGGTCGTATGCCTGAGGCTTATTCAGAATTACAGTGGATTTCCTGCAGAAATTTATGATTCAGAACTGTTCAGCCCGGCCTGGTATTCCTCCTCGGCTTTTTTGCCTTCTCTGGGCGATTTTATGCTGAATTCCTTGGTTTTGATGATGATTTCAACGGTAATTTACAGAAGGAGTTCTCTTAAACAGTATTTTATGACGGCCAACCGGCGTCAGCATGTTATATTGATAACGCTCATCCTGGCAATCCTTATTCTTTTTTTCCAATTGATTGGCTACCTGATGGCCGGACTGGTAATCAACTCTTCTGTCGCATTGAATTTTCAAAACATTTCGGGTTTAACAAAACAAAGTGGCTACGGCCTGTTGATCATTATTACGCTGTTAAGTTCATTCTGGATGATTTCCGGCAAGTTATTGAATGTCGTTTTCGCTGGTCAAAAACAATGGTACTGGCTTATATTGTCATTGGTTGCAGCCAGCGGAATTTCGATCTTGTTTACGAAGATGATCGGCGGGGATTTTAGTTTAACGGCAAACATTTTTTTTGTGATTTATCTTTTTGCATACTGGTTTTTTAACATTCAGACAAACTCCCGGTTTCCGGTATTAAACATTCTTTTCCTGCTGTTTTTTTTCGCAGGTTTTGCTACGTTTATACTGAACAGGTCAAATAGGACAAAAGAAACAGAAAAGTTGAGCCTGCTGGCAGGAAAAATAGTTTCCCAGCGCAACCCGGTAACAGAGGTGCTTTATGAACAGGCACAACGCCGGATACTTACAGATTCAATTGTAAATCAATGGATTAATCCGCAATCAGAAGGATTTAGGAACAGTCAGGACAGCCTGGATACCTACCTGAAATCACATTATTTCAAGGATTACTGGCGAAAATACCAGGTTCAGATTACATTTTGTGATCCGGGAAAAGAGTTGCGCATTCAACCTCAGGGTTATCTTGTTAACTGCAATTCCTATTTTCGGGGAATAATCGATAATTATGGTAAGGCGACAATTCTGCCAGGTCTCTTTTTTTTGGATTATGGTATAGGTAAAGAGTATTACCTGGCCACAATTTCTGATAGTATTATTGAACCAAATATTTCCGGCCAACGGGCTATTTTTATCGAATTTAACCTGAAAAATGCAGATCCTGATCCCGGGTATCCTGGGTTGCTCATGGATAAAACACGGCTTGACCTTCCCAATCTCTCTGATTATTCGTATGGTTTATTTCAATACGGCAGGCTGATCCGTGCAATGGGTAGCACCGGTTATAAGAGTGAATTGGGCCAATATGAAAATATTTCTGCAGGAAAGCCCTGGTTTACTGAGGACAAAATGATTCATTATCAATACAGGATTAACAGTGAAGACACTCTTTTGATCAGCAAAAAAGCAGAAAACTTCCTCTCTTTTGTAACTCCGTTTTCTTACCTGTTTGTGCTGCTTTCCTTTGTGACATTGGTTGCAACCTTGATGGTCAATTTCCGCAAAAACCTCAAAACCATGCTGGCAAGTTTGAGGAACCGGCTTCATTTCGCATTGGTTGGTCTGCTGCTGGTGACGATGGTTGTCGTCGGCATTGTTCAGGTAATCAATGTCATTGAAATTAATCTGAAGAAGAATGTGGATAATTTGCGTGAAAGGGCTTCTTCTATTGTTGTTGAAGTTCAGCATAAATACAGTTTATTGCAGGATATGCGGGAGGTATCAGCCGGGGAGCTGGAAGATTTCCTGGTAAAGTTGTCCAATATTTTCTTTACGGATATCAATGTTTATGATAAAAAAGGGATGCTGATATCGTCCAGCCGGCCTCAGATATTTGAAGAGGGTTTGTTATCGGAACGAATGAATGTAAGCGGATATCAGAAACTGATTGTTGAAAAAAACTCCATATTTATTCACAATGAGAAAATCGGGAGCATGGAATTCAGTTCTGCCTATCTGCCTTTTTACAACGAACGAGACCAATTGCTCGGATTTGTGAATCTGCCATATTTTGCAAAACAGGATGAGGCCAGAAAGGAAATTTCTTCTTTTCTGGTAACTTTTCTGAACATCTATATCCTGATAATATTGTTTGGAATATTGGTTACAGCCTTGATATCCAACTATATAACAGCACCCCTGGCCATGCTGGGCGGAAAAATATCTCAACTTCAGCTGGGCGGTGTGAATGAAAAAATTTCATGGAAACAAAATGATGAGATCGGTCAATTGGTATCGCAATATAACCGGATGATAGATGCTTTAAGCCATAGTGCTGAAATGCTGGCAAAATCAGAACGTGAAAGTGCCTGGAGGGAAATGGCGCGTCAGGTGGCCCATGAGATTAAAAATCCGCTCACTCCGATGAAACTCAGCACACAATATCTTGAAAGAGCATGGAATGAAAAAGCCCCCGACTGGGATCAGCGTCTTTCACGTTTTACCAAGACTATGGTGGAACAAATTGATGCTCTGTCAATTATCGCTTCCGATTTTTCTGATTTTGCAAAAATGCCAACGGTTGTTTTGGCGCGTATTAACCTGGAGGAGGTTATCCGTTTTGTCCTTTCAATGTATCGTGATACGAATTTGATCAAATATGAGTTACAGACAGACTGTTTAGAACCAATCATACTTGGCGACAGATCTCAGCTTATCAGGGTATTTACAAACCTGGTGAATAATGCAGTTCAGGCGATCAGCCATCCTGAACAGGGAGTAGTCCGTATCGGGATTGCCCTGGAGGGACCTGAAATAATTGTGTCGGTTTCAGATAACGGTTGTGGAATATCAGCAGACCGGAGAAAGAAAATATTTCAGCCTGATTTTACAACAAAAACAAGCGGAATGGGATTGGGACTTGCAATTGTGAAGGGGATTGTAGAAGGAATGAACGGGGAGATCACGTTTATTTCAGAGGTTAACAAGGGAACAAACTTTATTATCAAATTTCCTGCAAATGTGGAGCAAAGTTAATAACCGTCGAAGCAGAACATTGGTTTTTCTGACTATTTTGTTCATCATGATGGCATTCCTGGAATCGGGATGTGGTAAAAAGGAGAGCAGGGAGTTATATCACCCTTTTCCCGATAAAATGTGGGCAAGGTTCAATTTACTCAGTTTTGAGATTCCCGTTGAAAAGGCCAGCGTGTATGATATATTTCTATTTGCAAGATTTGAGCCGGGATATAAATATGAAACACTTGATTTTAACATGATTATGAACACACCGGCAGGAGAGGAACGCATCAATGAATACAAGATGGAGATAAAAGCGAAATCTGGTGAATTCAGTATCGAATGTAATCGGGATTCATGCCAGGGGTCGGTTTTGTTAAAAAAGGAGATCAGTTTTGCCAAACCGGGGTTGTTAAAAATAGAAATTGAAAACCTGATGCCAAGGTTAAATGCGGAGGGGGTTATGGGCGTTGGTATCAGGTTGGTTCCCGTAGGAAAGTAGTTTCTGGGCTGTCAATTTATCCTGGTGAAGTTGTTGTACAAGGTGGTCGAGGCCATCAAATTTCTTTTCATCCCGGATGCGGTCGATAAAAGTGACAGCCAGTGTTTGCCCGTAAAGATCTCCTGAAAAATCGAATATATTAACCTCTACCGTGAGCGACTTACCGGAAATGGTAGGCCGGGTTCCTGCGTTTACCATGCCCTGAAAGTGCATGTTGTCAAATTCAACGGTTACCGCATAAACGCCATTTGCCAGTAAAAAAGGATCTTTTTCCGACAATTCCAGGTTTGCCGTAGGAAACCCGAGTGTTCGGCCAAGGTGATTACCATGCACGACCCTGGCACGAATGCAGTAGGCCGATCCCAGCAAGGTGTTCACTGTTCGGATTTCGCCTTTTAAAAGGGCTTTCAGGATATCAGGGGAGTCAATGCCATGTAACATGAGGCAAAGCTACCCATAAAACAAATCCGAACTAAAAAAGAGGTTTGTCTTTTTTACTGAGACGTTTGATCATGACCAGTTCATAAACGGCATACATATAATGTGCCCATACGCCAGCCAACATGACGAGGAGTGTGATGATCATCCACATTGGGGCGATCGGCGTCCACAACTCGCGGGAAGGCACCTCAGCCTTGTAATATTGCTTGTGAACACCCCAGTTGATCAGGTTTTGACCCTGGGCAAAGCCAAATTTATCATGTTCTTCTATTTTGGCAATCACAACAAGGTTGCCGAGGGTATCCCCGACAATTTCCTTTGGAAATTCCAGTGTTCCTGTTCCATAATCATCAAGGGTAATTTCTCCTATTTTCAGGAGGCTGAAGAGCCTTGGTATATAGATGAACACTGTTTCTTTCGGGATGGCAACCTCTTCACCTTTGTCATTCCGCTGCATGGCGGTCACTTTCAATATGCGGAGGGAGTCCTCAATGCTGAAGAACAGGCGTATTTTAGCCGGTTTCGCACTGAAAGAAGCCTCAGCTGCCGGGTAGCTGCCAGTGGCGGTAAATTTTGCAGAATAGGCAACCATTCCCTCTTTGTCACCAGTTAATCCGGCAATAGGCACTTTAAAAACAGCAATTCCTTCCTGATCGGTTTTAGCCTTGCCTAAAACCATGCTGGTCTCTCCGTTTACAACAGAAAATTCGACCATTGCATTCTCCAATGCCAGTGAAACTTCACCTTTTTTTATACTCAGTGTGGCAGTCAGCATGGTTGAATCAGCACTGCAGAGGTAGTTCAATGCCATCCGTGATTCTACCGGGGTGGCGGTGGAATCAGGTTTTTCTTCCGCGTATAAATGAAGGGGCTGAACTGCGAAGGAAAACAAGAAGAACCATAATACGATATTTGCAAAAACTCTTTTCATAATGTTTGAGTGAGTAATTCCGGTGAATAATTAAACTAAAACATCTTCTTTTTTCTCTTCTCCGCTTAACCCGGTAACAGGAACGATGGTAATGAACTTTGACGCCACGGTAAACAGAAGGCAAAATATTGCAACGCCTGCAGCAGTAAGGCTCCATTCAACCCAGGTAGCGGAATAGCTCAACCACTCAGGGCGTGAATCCTGGATTGGCAGGTAGGGAGATTCAAGCGTAGGAACAACAATGATGTAGCGGTTAAGCCATAAGGCAATAACCACAACGACTGCTGTCAGCGTGATGTTTCTGATCGTTCTGAATTTTGCAATGCCAACAACCAGCAGGGGCAGCAATACACCAACATAGTTGGAAATGATGAACGGCCAGTAGAATTTTTTAAAGAGCAACTGGATCAGCAATTCATCGTTTTTTTCTGAACCATACCATTTTGTGAGATAATCGCTGAAGGTAAAATAGCCAAAAAATGCTGCAAGAACAAGCATGATTATGCCAACGGCAACGAAATGTTTTTTTGTAATATATGCTTCAAGGTGATACACTTTACGGAATACCCACATACAAAGAATCAGCACGGCACTTCCTGAATAGACAGCAGCAATGACGAAATAGGGGCCAAAAATGGTACTGTGCCAACCGGGTTGCAGTGTAACGCTGAAGATCCATGCCAAAACCGAGTACACGATGATGGCGATTGCGATGACCATGGCGGCCATGATATCTGTGGCCCTGTTTAACCGTTTTTGTTGCTCTGGCATTCCGGTATAGCCCAATGCCATGACTTTATACAATTTTTTTCTCCAGTTAGGGAGCTGAAGCAGTTCATCATCCCTGAGGGTGGCAAGGTCGCGTAACAAGGAGAGATACAGGAAGATGAAGCAACCGAAAATATCCGTGGATATGGCGATCACGTCCCAGGTGATTGGGGACTGGATTCTCCCGAATATTACCAGGTAGTGTAACTTATCGAGCCGGCCGATGCAAAGCAGGATGAAACAGGGGCCGATCAGCAGAGCAATAATGGTAATGAACTCCGCCATGCGGATGATCGGTTTTCGCCAGGCCGTTTTAAAAAGGTGCAAGGTGCCGGCGATGAGGGCGCCCGCATAGCTTATGCCCATGAAAAAAATAAAATTCACGATATACACACCCCAAACTACATTGTCGCGCATGCCAGTGACTTCGTGGCCATACAATACTTGTGAAAGGAAGGCATAGAAGCCCAATCCGATCACTGCGAGTAAGAAAACTATCCAGGCGTATCCCTGAATGGAAGTCCGTTCAAGTTGTGGCGCAAACTCCCTTAATGGATCTTTTTGTTGTAGTTCCATGGTTACGGTTTGTTTTTAATACTGTATGGTGTGTCTTTATATCTTTCTTTCACTGATTCTTCCAGCTCTCCGAATCCTCTTTCAACCTCAAACTGACGGTCGACCGGAGGGAGATAATAAACACACGGACGGGTTCCAAGTGTTTCCAGATAGCGGTAACCGGCTCTGTCGTGAATAAGTTTGCTGAACTGGTACGTCTCAGTGCCGTTGGTTACCGTGTCCTCATCAACATCACCAAAATAGATTACGCCCATGGGACACGCGGAGGCGCAATAAGGAATTTTGCCTACCCTGATCAGATCGGGACAGAAATCGCATTTTGAAACGGTGCCCTCTTTGCCGGGGCTGCTGGCTTCGGGAGAGTATGGTTCTTTATCCTGGTCAAATTCAGGATAGTGTTTCCAGGCAAAAACACGGGTTGAGTAAGGGCAACCCGTCATGCAGAACTTACATCCGATGCACCGCTCATTGTCGATCAGCACAATGCCGTCACTGCGTTTGTAGGTCGCCCCGACCGGACATACACTCACGCACAGGGGGTTGTCGCAATGGAAGCATGGTTTGGGAAACCAGTAGGGCGAGGTTTTCTCAGAGTCCTGAAGCAGGTACACCTTCATGAATTCCTGGCTTTGCGGAAGGTGGTGACCTTTTTGGCATGCCTCTACACATTTCCGAGCGTTTTTACACTTGCCCAGGTCGATGACCATCACGAATTTCCTGCCTGGAATTCCATTGTGGGATTCTTCCCGTGTAACCCGCGGAAGTTTAAGCAACCCGCGGTCAACTTCCATGATCTCACCATCTGTGGTAAGAACTTTAACCTTTTCGCCGGTTTCAGCTGCTGAGGAGTCAACATAGGCCGTTATAAGACCGGCACCAATGGCTACTCCGGCACCTGCAATAATTCCTTTTTTAAGGAACTGGCGACGTGAGTTTTTCTCATTTTTATTCAATTCTTCTTCCACGGGGATAAATTTTAGTGAGATTCATGATAACCATCAATCATGCTTTTGAAGTTGCTGGTCGGGGTTTTACCGATGGTACAAAAATAGACATGTACACACATGATGATGCTGATGCCAAAACCTGCAACAATATGAAACAGATCTGTCAGGTCAAGTCCGCTGTAACCAACAAAGCTGTTAACTGTAATTTCAGGGTAGAGCAGGCCCCAGCCTGAAAGGATTACAAAGGGAACTAATCCATACATCAGAAAAACATACGTAACCTGCTGTAACGGGTTGAACTTGCTTTCTTCATTAACCGGATAGGGAGCTTCCTCCTTGCGGAAAATGCCAATCGTATAATAGTGGAGCTGGTTCTTCATCCGAAGCAGAAATTCTTTTACGGGGATTACATAATAAGCACCGTTTGGGGTGAAGAGGTTGCCAAGAAAGAAAATGCAGTAGCTGATTGTCAGGATGATACCGGAAAGATTGTGCACATATACCGCAGCATTAAATTTAACCATGGTACCCGGGTTTGAAAACTGGATGCTTAATCCGGTTACAATCAGGATGAGGCAGAGAAGGGCATTTGTCATGTGCCAGATTCTGATCCACACAGGGTAGAGGTAGAGTCGTTCAGTAGTTTTGTGGTTCATAGTTTCGTTTTATTTTTTTATGCGCAGCGCCGCATGGATCATGATAACCAAAATAGTTAGTCCAAATATTACCAGGCTGATGATATTCAGGGTATTGCTTTTATCCGGGCCGATGGATGTGGCTTCTCCGGTTAAAAGGCCCATGATAACTCCTTCTTTTTGAATTTTTTCGCTTACCTGGTATTTGTAGAGGGAGGCATAGAGAATAGAGTTTTTTGAATGGCATGACTCACATTTTCTGACAGCCTGGCTTTTTGACACCACATGATGGGCAACAACGAGCGTATCTTCATTTTTCGCATGACATTCAATGCATCGAACATGGGTGAAATGAGATGCCTGATTGGGAAGCCATTCATGTTTTTTTAACAGGTTTGGCTTCAGTTTGGTTGTAAGTAACTGGTAGTTTTTAAAATCACCATGACAATTCAGGCAGATCATATTGTCGTACACGATTGTTTCTTTAAGGACTTCGTTGGTCCGGGCATTGATTTTATAGGTGTGGGCATCGTGGCACATCCAGCAGGTAAAATCTTCACTGTGTTTTTCAGAGTGCACGCTGGCCTGAAATTCCGCTTCAATCTGTTCAAATTTGAACTTGGCATATTTTTCATCTCCGCCATGGCAGTCGATGCAATTGGCTTTTGTCTCCATACGCAGGTTGCCGGCATGTGGAAAGGTCGCATAATCTTCGGAGTGGCAATCGGTACATTTAAATTCGCGATGATTTGAAACGTAGAAAACATCCCGGTTCATGACCAGTTCGGAATACATCCGCTTGGTGACCGTTTTTTTCGATTCAGGGTTTTCGTACGTATATTTTGATTGCCCGTGACATTTGAGGCAGGTTTCGTTTTCCTGTGCGTTTTTGAACTTTGTGAGATCAACTTTTAAAGGTTTTTCCGTTTCGGGCTGAATCTTTACAGCAGGGGTGTTATCAGAAGTCTTTACCAGGGCGAATGCGAGTGTAAAAAGCATCAGCAATACCAGTACGACCCATGCGGGCCGGATATTTGCTTTGTAATTCATAGTAGTTATATTGTAGGGAGTTAACGAGGTGTAAAAGAAATGGGTGTTAACAGGGAGGCCCTGTAACACCCATTTTTAATCATATTAGCAACAACATGCACTTACTTTTTCATTGAACGCATGTACGCAACCAATGCCCAACGATCGTTGGCATCAGGAATTTTCTTTTCATAAGCGGGCATTTCATCGCGGCCTTTGTCGGTACGATAGAAAATTTCGCCATCGGTAGAAGCCTGGAAAGCAGCAGATGAGAAGTCGCCAGGATGTGTTTTCAAAGATGCAGCCTTTGGGCCATCACCCAAACCTTTACTCCCGTGACATGATTTGCAATGTTTTGCCCAAAGTTCTTTTCCTGTTGCAAGGTCTGCTTTTGCAGAAGCTTTCATGGCTTTGTCTTTGTCAGGCACCGGCCATGGTTTAGCTTTAGCCTGGGCGTGAACGGCATTGCCAAAGAGGAAAACTACAGCAATGACTGCAGCTACCATAATTGTTGCGATTTTTTGTGTTGTTTTCATTTTTTGAATATTAATTGTTAGACACTATGAGTTGATTGTGAATTAAAAGGTCCACAACCGGGTAATATTAAAGCCAAGAACGATATAACCTTTATAGGGATTATTGTAATTATACATTGAATTTTCCTGCGGCAGCATGCCTGTTGCGGAGGTCAGGAAAATCTGGAAAGCGTGGGTGCTGGTGGATATTTCCACACCTGCGCCAAAATTAGGCCAGGGAGCAGTATTTGTGTAGGTAGCGATAGGCTGAGAATAACTGAGCATGACAGATGTTTGCGGACTAACCTTAATCCTGCCGATGCCGGAAATGGTGATGTTGTTGTTTTTCATGCTGCTGCTCACATGATTGTTGGACATTTCAACGTCGTCGACGAGGTTGTAATGTAACCAGGAAACTGCAAACTGGGCAGAAAACATCTTGCAGAACCTGCGTGCGAACATGAATTCTGCATAATAAGAGAAACGATAGGAGGCTTTAAAAGTTTGGTCAAACAACGAACTGAGGTCAGTCGTGTTGTTTCCGGCCAGGCCGGTTGCCTGGTTATAGGTGATGTAATTCAGCCCCTCATTCGTGTCATTTTGAATGATTTGATTTTGGATATTACTTCTAAAAGTACTATCGGTAACAAGGGTGTTATAATCGAGATCAGACGCCAGTTTGTTGTTTCCCAGGGCAGATTTGTTTCTGCAGTCGATGGCAACATTACCATAGACCGTAATTGAAACCGGAAATCCATCCTTACGCTGACGGGCAAGAACATATTTCAGGCTGAAATCCTGAAGCATTTTTTTTCTGGTGGTTCCGAATCCGACTTCAAGATCCTTGGTGATGGTATAACTCAACCCAAACCGTATGTTGGTTGATCCCCAGATGCCATAAAGGTCTTTCCAGTGGTTCTGGATCGTGCCAAAATCGTGCTGGAGAATGAATTCAAGGGTTTGTGCAGGAGGAAGGGCGACAGTTTGTTCGGCGATGAAATAGCCGCTTTCAAAAGCCGCTTTTGCAAGTGGTTTTTCTGCAGGTTGTTCAGGAATCGAATCCTGGGCCATGGCCATGCCTGCACCGTTTATCAGGAATATAAAACCCAGTAATATTCGTTTTATTTTGCCCATTGTATATGTATGCATTTCGAATAATTATTAGTGTGAGTAAATCGATTAGTTATTTTTCGCGCCCTGCCTGATCCATTTGTAAATGGAATCGGCATTTGCCTTGGTTGTTTGCCCCATCTGAACCATGCCGCCACTGGGGGGCAATACTTCCAGATACAAGATACTGCTTCCCGGATTCACGGTGTCGATCATACCGGGCATTGCCATCAGGTTCTGCCAGGATTTTGACGCGGTAAGAACGGGTGGAGTTCCACCGTTACCATGGCAGGTATTACACTTGGCATCCCATATAGTCTGAATTTCTACCTTATAGCTGATTTGATTTTCACCGGGAGGAGGAGGAGGAGGAGGAGGAGCGGGAGGATCCGGTACAATGAGATCCTTTGTACAGGATGAAAAGATAAAAAGCACGAAAAAGATCGCAATCAATTTTTTCAACTTATTGCTTTGCATAATTGGTTTTTTTGGGATTGAACGAATTGTATTATATGGAAAAATATTCTTTTAGATACGCAAGCTTAATTTTCTTTTTGTAAAAAAAGGCTTCAGTGTTGCTGAAGCCTTTTTTATATTCAGGGTATATTATAAACCGGCAGCAGTCATCGCTTCCATCGTGTTCGTCAGAAGAGCTCTTACATATTGGGTATTGTGAATACCTAAACTGTACTCTCTTAAGCAGAACTGGAAGTTGATGAGGGCACCCGTCTGAACCATCAGCAATTTCGGGAATTTTGGTTTTGCCATGTTGGGTGCACTTGTGTTATAAGGATCTCTCCAGTAACCAGAAGGATTGGTTGAGGAGCTGTAGATGTCAAGGTAGCCATCATAGTTGCCGGTTGTTATACCAGCCCAGAGATTGGTTGCAGCAGCATCGGCATGGAGAATATCATGTCCGCCACCACAAGCGTTGATTTTCGTGGCCAAAGCATTGAGCAATCCTTTGATTTCGGTTCTGGTGGCCTGCCATTTGGCTGAGGAAGCATCAATCGGATTTGCACCATGGCATGCGGTGGTATTACAGCCATTGAAATTCCATGTTGTGCTTGAACTCAAAGCTGTTTCTATGGAGTTTCTCACGTTGAAAGAGTGACCACCGGCTACTCCGGTCATCGGGCCTGCCATGTGACAATCCTTGCATGAAGCAAGGGTTGTGTGTGGTGAATTGGCATACGCTACGCTTCCCGGGTATTCAATACCACCCTGGCCTGCATAAACAGCGCCAACAGCACCGTAGTGCACGTGCATTCTGTATGAGGGTTTCAACATGGTGTTTTTCACACCTGCTGCACTGTCATACATCATGGCTGTCGGGAAGTTTTTCACAGAGTCATAGTTCAGGAGCCGGCCTGCAGGATCGTTACCGCAAACCAATGGACGTGGCTGATGGCACTTTACACACAAATTACTTGATCCGCCACCCTGGGTCAGGTTGATCGTTTTGGCACCGCCCCACATGGTCATGGGAACAGCTGCCGTGTTGGTCAGAATCAGGTCGGTTTTTTCATAGGTGGTGTGCAGACTGCTGTGGCAGGTATAGCAACTGATTTCGCCAATGGCATTGGCGGCATTGGTTGCATATTGATTTACCCACTTGCCGCCGGTGAACTGGAAGGCTGCAGACACATTGTTCTGGCAGACATAAATGTAGGCTTTCTGCTCATGGCAGGGACCGCATGTTGTGTTTCCAGCTTCTTCAAAGGCAGCAGCACCCCAATTGTGCTTTGACATTTCGAATTCGGTTGCAACAGCATCAACAACAGCTTGTGCATGACATTCCTTGCAGGAGTTAGTGGCATCCTTGCCATTGGTACCATCTTTACCGGCAGGACCTTCAGCACCGGTAGCTCCCGTAGCACCAGTGGCACCGGTTGCGCCCTGAGGGCCTTCCTTGTTACAGGAGGTAAGCGTTAAACATACTGCCACGATCATCAATCCGGCAGTAAAAAATAAAGATTTCATGTTTTTCATACTCTTCAGAGTTTTTGTTAATAAATAAGTTTGTGCAGCAGACAACTTGTGCAAATTGTTCCGGAACAAATGTATCGAAGATTATGCAACAGACTGTTAATAAATCGGTGAGATTTGTTAATATATTAACTGATATATGTCAACCAAGCGTTGACATATATCAATTAATGTGCACGGGACTGAAAAACACGAAGACAATTTGAGATGAAATAGGAAAACATATTAATTAATGCAGGCGATTGTGATTTTATTATCAACTGGTTTTGTGGACATTTAGAAATAAAAAAGGGCGTCCTTTCGGGACACCCTTTTTTGAGAAATGAATTCAGCTTAGTTTGCTGTAATCCAGTCAATAGAATTTTGTAAAACCTGCAACGCATAGGTTGGGTTGTGAACGCCTAACGACAACTCGCTGTTGATGTAAGCATAATTATAAGCAGCGCCTAACTCACCCCATTTCCA
>CAYHGE010000047.1:0-1564 GCA_964355945.1 uncultured Draconibacterium sp. | reverse complement strand
ACTCGCTGTTGATGTAAGCATAATTATAAGCAGCGCCTAACTCACCCCATTTCCACGGGCGGCCGATTCTGATAGCAAAGTCGGCATCTTTGGCATATTTAAGCATGTTACCATAAATAACGAGTCCGGTGGTTGGGCTAACAGTATTGTTGCTTGAACTTGTTGCAAAAACGTCGCCGGCAGTTTGGGTAGTCGGATAAAGTTTACCGTTGAAATCATGTGTTGGTAAAGCACTGTAAGAAATAGCACCGGTTGTAGCGTTCACAGTTTTCTTGAAGATTTTTTTGGTGGTGAGGAGTTCGGCCAGCTCAATACGTTTGGCATCGATCAGGGCACGGATGGGGGTAATTTTATCAGAACCACCGTGGCATGTTTTACAAGCCTCTTCATTTACTCTCAGGGTGTGACCACCTGTTGAATCAGCTGCATTATATTCATTCATGTGACATTCTGTACAGGCAAATGCAGAGTGTTTCCATGTTCTGGTGTAGGTTTTTCCTTTATACTCATAGGCATTGATCCCTGCAAACAGGTTTGACTGGTTTCCATCATGAACAGAAAAACTTCTGCCAACACGATACTGAACGGTATCGAGATCGCTGCTGTTTGCAAACGGGAAGTAGGGAAGCTGGTCAAATGCTTTGTTGATTACGTCAGGTGTGAGTGTGGTATCTGAATAAACCAAGGCAGTAGCGCCACGAATCTGGTGACAATTCACGCATAAGTTGTTGAGCGCACCAAAATCAGTGGCAATCAGATTTTTGTTGTAATTTAAATAGACAGGAGAAATCGCGCTCAGAATCTGAGAAACAGTATCTGCCGTGAAATCAAATCCAGTGTGTGCATGGCAGGTGGTGCAATTAATCCGGTTGGCCGCTGGCATATCGTTGGCTACAACGTACTTTCCGCTTCCAAGAATTTGTTGAAAACCATCATGGGTGTGGCAACTGGCACAGAATTTCGTGAATCTCGAACTTGTGTTTCCGGTGTAATGTTTCGAGAAGTGGTATTCAGCAATTTTCTGATCGAAATTGGCAACAGTATGGCAAGTCAGGCAGGAGCCATTTGCATCCACGCCATTGGTTCCGTTCACGCCGTTTACTCCGTTAAGACCGTCAACTCCATTGGTTCCGGCAGGACCCTGGGGACCTTCCTTGGTACAGGAGGTAAATGTTAAACATGCCGCTACGATCATCAATCCGGCAGAAAAAAATAATGATTTAAAATTTTTCATTCTCTTACAGTTTTTGTTAATAAATAAGGTTTATGCAGCAGACAATTTGTGCAAAGTGTTACTTGGAGCAAAATTAGTAAGATAACACACTGTGTTGATAATTAGCCAATGACATTTGTTAAAAAAATAACTGACATATATCAATGAATAGATGATATATGTCAGTTATTTTGCCTTTTTCGATGACAATGACAAAGAAATCTTAATTGATTAGGCGCAATCGTACCAGTTAACACTTATAAGCCTCAGTCGGTATGGCAATGACCCCGCCCCTTCCCTCCCCTTGAATAATGGTGCTAACATAATATAATAATTAGTATCTTTGGAGAA
>CAYHGE010000046.1:0-27856 GCA_964355945.1 uncultured Draconibacterium sp. | reverse complement strand
CCAGCGACTTGTAATAGGATCCGCAATAATCCGACCAGCTGATCCAGTTCGAAATGGAAGCCCTGCTGATCAGGATGCTTTTTTGTACAAAAGCCTCCTTCGGATAATATCTCATCCTTGTTGTCACCGCACCCATATAAAGCAGCACCACAACACCCAGGGCCGCAACGGTTTTCAGGATGGTGTTGTGAAAAAGTGCAGGATAATGCCTTTTCAACATGTCCAACATCGTAATTAATGGTAATGGGATGATAATGAGCATGTTGAGCAGGTAATAATCATGAACATTGAAAACCTGGTAAAACAGGAGGATAAAGCCGATGCACCCGGTAAGTACGAGGGCAGTCAGAACCCTGAAAAACCGGTTGACTTTTTTATAAAAGATAAACATGGAGATAAACAGTGCCAGGTCGACCAACAGGGCCTCATTGCTGAAGAAGCTGGGGATCAGGGTTTTCAGCATGGCTTTCAAGATATCCAGTCTTGCCGGCCATTCAATTCCCCAGATCGGAAGAATGCCATGCAGGAAGATGCCGTTCAGGTTATGCCGGTTATAATATCCTGCATAACTATACCAGCCATACGTTAACAGGATCACGATCAGAAATGGCCACAACCGCGCAACCCGCGTAAGCCAGGTTTTTTCCCTGCGGCGGAAAATAATATTGTAAAGCTGAATAATCAGCAGCGCAATGAATATCAGCAGGGCGGAAATTTTCAGCAATCCTGCCAGCAGGAAAAGGAAGAAAGAGAGGTAGTACCACTTGTTGCTTTCCGTTTTGTATGCTTTCCAGTAAAACCAGGATGCGATGAGAGCAAAGCCAAAAGCGGGGGCATCCATCAGGAAATTATTCGTAAAATAGGCCAGCAGGGGAGAGGTGAATACGAATAACGGAATGAGGATGGCCCAGAAGGTGTCCGATAATAATTCCCTTGCCAGCCGGAAGAGGCAGTAAAGACCAGTGAATACGATCAGGACATTGATCAGCCTGAAAATAAATTCATGGTAGCCGAAAACCTTCCAGAGTTGAGCCACCGAGAAATAGATGATCGGAAATTCACTGATCGTCCTTCCTCCGTTGTCACCAATCCAATGGATGGCCGGGCGGAAAAAGTTCCGGTCATCCTGGTAATAATTCATCGTGATCGACAAACAATCCGATTGACGCCAGATGTGATGGTAACTAGGCCTGGAAAACAAGATATCGTGATAACCGTAAAGGAGAGAGACCGCTAATAACAAGGCAACAAACAAAAAGTCGGCTTTTCTTTTCATCAAATTAAAGGGGATAAAATCGGCAATGGACCATGTTTCAGCGGGGTAAAATTATTAATTTTTCACCAATGGGTCTCAAATTTCTTTAGATTTGTGTGGTAATTCAGCCAATTGAACCCCCAACAGCTTTTCGTGCCGAATGAGAATCACCAAATACATCCTTCTTCTCCTGATCCTGTTTTCCCTGATCATCTCCCCGGTTCAACAGCATTTTCCGTTCTGCCGGGAGGAGCCTTTGCATGGATTCTTTACAGAGAGCAAACTTCCTGAATTAAAGTACTTTACCTGGGCCCGGTGGTTTTCCTCCATCTTTCAGAATGATTTCTCAACCGGAACCGACAATAATGTTGGCTTCCGAAAATCCCTGATCAGGATAAGTAATCAATTGGATTACAGTATATTCGGCATCACACATGCCAAAAACTTTATCAGCGGGAAAAACGGGTATCTCTTTGAAGAGGATTACATCCATGAATACAATGGTGATTATTTCATCGGCACGCCAGCGCTGGACAAGAAGTTGCAGCGGCTTAAAAATGTAATGGACAGTCTCGCGGCGCACAAAGTGCCGCTGTTGCTGGTTTTCGAACCGGGAAAAGCAAGTTTTTACCCGGAACACATTCCAAACCGGTTCCATCCGGAAGAAAAAAGGCAGAACAATTACAACTACCTGGTAAAACGTGCAACAGAACTGGGATTGCCTTTTATGGACCTGAACAGGTATTTCCTGCAGATCAAAGATACATCGCGTTATCCGCTCTTTCCGAAATATGGCATGCACTGGAGCATGTATGGCACGCAGGTCGTTGCTGATACGTTGTCCCGGCTTGTCGCAAAGTCATCGGGAAAGCCCATGCCGGAATTTAAGGTGCAAAAGATCCACCATTCCGGCAATTCCCTGGGATCCGATTTCGATATCGGTGAGCTGCTCAACCTGTTATTTCCGCTTCCGGCCGCACCTGCGGCCTATCCGATGGTCTCTTTTCATTCGATCCCGCCGGGGATACCCTCCGCCCTGGTGATCGGCGACAGTTACTACATCACCCTGATTGAAACCTATGGTGCCAAAATGTTCGGAAAACAGGATTTCTGGTATTACAACAAGAAAATATATCCCTACCAGAACGATATTCCGCCGGTGTTGGTTGATAAGTCGGACCTGCGGGAAAAGCTGAAAAAGTACGATGTCATCATGCTGATGGTCTCGGAGATCAACCTCCACTCCGGGTTCTGGGATTTCGCCGATGAGGCATACCTGGCTTTTCATCCGGAAGCAAGGGATCCCCATGTATACAGAATTGAGAACCAGATCCGCAACGAGCGGGAATGGTTCCAGTTTGTGGCAGCCCATGCGAAACTGGAACAATCGACACTCGAAAAATCGATCCGTGTCAATGCGGAATACACCTTTTCCGTTTATTACAACGATCTCCCGAACAAAGGATACTGGGACACCATCCTCTACATCACCATGAACATCAGGAACAATAAGGAGTGGATGACCCAGATCACGAAAAACGCCCATGACGAGCAAATGGATGTTGATACTGCCCTGAAACTCAATGCAATTTATTCTTACGACCAATCGAAAAAGAAACAGTAAATTTGTAGTGTATCAACGAATTCTCCGCCATGAAAAACATCGTCATACTTTTTGTCATCAGTTTTATTTTTTTGTACGGATTCCATGCATTCTCGCAGGATCTTCCATACCAGAAAGGGATCGAACCGGTTTCTCTTACCCCTGATGAACTCTTTGTACTTTCGAATATACCGGAACTCGTGGTGCCTGAGTTGTACAAAGGCATGAATGCCCCGCTGTTGCCCATCAGTGTTGACAATTCAACACAACCCTATTTTCGCTCCATTACCTGGCAATCAGGCTATGAATGCGGACAATCGTCGGGCATTGCATTTGGTTTCACGTATGAGATTGACCGTGAACGCGGACTTTCCGCCAGCCAGGGGGCAAACCTTTATCCCACGCACTTTACCTGGGATTTTTTGAACAATGCTAACAATTACCAGGGAGCCAGCTTCTTTGATTCATGGGAAATTGTGAGGGTTTGCGGCAACATGAACATTGTTGATTATGGTGGAGGACTGAACACCGGCGGCTACACCCGCTGGATTTCAGGATACGATGTCTGGTACAATGGAATGCATAACCGCCTGAACTCCGTGAAAGGCATACGGGTAGATACGCCGGAGGGTTTGCAAACATTGAAATACTGGCTCGCCGATCATCTCGAAGGCGCATCCGTTGGCGGCGTAGCAAACATCTATGGACAGTACTTCGGAACCCCTTCTACCACACTTCCGGCAAACACGCCGATGGCCGGTAAATATGTCCAGACCTATTGGGGCGGAAGCCCGTCGCATGGCTGGACCATCTGCGGCTATAACGATTCCATCCGATATGATTTTAATGGCGATGGCCAGTTCACCAACAGCATCGACATCAACAACGACGGGGTAGTTGACATGCATGACTGGGAAAAGGGCGGACTGAAATTCGCCAACGGTTATGCTGGTACAGGCTGGAGTGATGCCGGATTTTGCTACACCATGTATAAAAACCTTGCCGACAAAATCGGGTATGGCGGGATTTGGAACAATACCGTTTATGTGCTGGACGTGAAGAATACCTGCACCCCCAAGCTGACCATGAAGGTTTCTATTAAACACACTTCCCGGAACAAACTCAAAGTCACAGCCGGCGTAAATACGGACATGTCAGCTACCGTTCCATCGTTTGTCCAGGAATTTCCGATATTCAACAACCAGGGTGGCGACCATTACATGCAGGGCGGAACCACAGAAGCCGACAAGACCATTGAATTCGGACTTGATGTGGCACCGCTGATCAACAACCTTGTAAGCAACCAGCCGGCCAAGTTCTTCCTGCAGGTGCAGGAAACCGATCCCTCCGGCGCCGCGACAGGTGAGATTGTAAACTGGTCACTCATCGATTATACAGGTACAACGCCACTCATCACGAGTTATCCATCGTCAAATGTTCCCATTCTGAATAATGCCACAACCCGGGAGAGTATTAACTATACCATGAGTGTTGTCAAACCCTCTATTACAACCGCAACACTTCCCCCGGCTCAATTGTACCAGCCATATAATGTAACCCTTGCAGCAAGTGGCGGGACCCCACCCTATTTCTGGGATGCAAAACTGGACTATCCGGAAATCACAAATCCGGCACCATTCCCTGCAGTGACTGCCCAGCAACTCACGCTCACCAACAACAACAGCGGATTTACAACAAAAACGCTCGATTTCAACTTCCCTTTCTATAAAAAGAGCATCAACAAAGTCTACATCTATGCGGATGGATATATCCTGTTCGATGATCAACCCTATACATGGCCTTATTTGATTGATAAAATGTTGTTATTCAGGCAAACCAATATCATATCACCCTTCATGAACGACCTGACGATCTACCCTTCATCCGGTCAGGGTATCTGGTATGAGGGGACTGCAAACTATGCCATCTTTCGCTGGAAAGCTTCACTCACCGGGATGCAGGGAAGTACCAACCTGAACTTCGCCGTTAAAATCTTTCCCAATGGCACCATCGAATACTATTATGGCGACATGACCTACCCGGCAGGCACTTCCTGGATCGGAGGATTGTCGTCGGGAGACAACAAGAATTACCAGTTTTCTGCATTGAACAGTGCCCCTTCCATCACTGCCAATACCCTTGACAAATTTACCACATGCGGTTTCCCCCCTGAAATGCAGATATCTGAAGATGGTCACTTTACCGGCACCCCGACCTATTCTTACCAAAACCTCCCCATTAAATTCCAGGTTACCGACAACAACAACCTCTCCTCGACAAAAGTCCTGCAATTTAGCTCTTATGGCTTACTCATCACCCAAACCATTATGTCCGGCAACGACAGCCTGATTGAATTCGGAGAGACTGCAAAAATTTCGCTGTCTGTCAACAATGTCGGAAGTCAGACCATGACAAATATTCTCTTTTCCATCACAGAAACAGATCCGTACATCACACTGATCGACAGCACGGAATCTGTTCCGGTAATTACAGGCGGCCAAAACCTCACACTGACGGACGCCCTCTCCTTCAAAGTGTCTCCAACGGTTCCCGACAATCATCCATTCACACTTGTCCTTCATGTTCAGTCGCTTGAGCAGGGGTTTCAGCGGCCACTTGCCCTCGTGGCACATGCCCCGGCTTTCCGCATTACCGGAATGCAGTTTGATGACGGAGACAACAACAGGCCTGAACCCGGTGAAAGTGCCGACCTGCTGGTTACCTACAAAAATGTTGGAAGTGCAAAGGTTTCGTCAGTCAATGTGGTGCTGGCATCGCTGGATACCAACCTGACCCTCAATGTGAATACGGCAGCAATCAGCATCCTGAAACCTGACTCTTCAAAAACGCTGACGTTTCATGCAACGGCAGGTAATTCAGCTTCATATGAACATCTGTATAAAATTGAATCTGATCTTTCTGCAAATAATGGTTTTACCAGCCTGGATACACTTTATCTCTTTTCAGGAGAGATTGTGGAAGATTTCGAAACCGGGGATTTCTCAAAGTTCCCCTGGTATCCCGCGGGTCAGGCTCCCTGGACTATTGAACAGGGTGTGAAATACGAAGGAAATTATGCCGTACGCTCCGGATGGCTCACCGACAGCCAGGAGAGCAAGCTCCTCATGAACGTAAATGTGCTCGCTGAAGGGCCGGTTTCCTTCTACAAATATGTTTCATGCGAACACGATCCAAGCGGAAACAACGATTATGACTACCTGGTGTTTTTTATAGACGGTTTTGAAAAAGCACGCTGGGATGGTGAAATTGCATGGAGCAAGGAGACTTTCTGGGTAACAGAAGGCTACCATGTGTTTTCCTGGGTTTATCATAAAGATTTTTCTGTGTCGGCCGGCTGGGATGGATGCCTGATCGATTTTGTCAAGTTCCCGTTGATCGAAGGCGCGATTCCGAAGCTTTCGGTGACCCCGTTATCCATTGTAAAAACCATTCCGACCGGAATGACTGCAACGGAACCACTCTATATAACCAACCTGGGTGGCGGAATTATGAATTTTACTGTGCAGGTTTTTGATACCGTCGCCAACAAAAAGGACTATCAAACCGACAATATTGGCGGGTCGATGGTTACCTGCGGCACCGAAGGATTTGTGCCCGGTCAGGCCCTGAACTGGACCTTCACGGTGCATAACCTGAGCACCGATAACGAATACATCAAACACATCAGGCTTGATTTTCCGCCGGGTGTTCAAATCAGCAGTGCAACCAGTTTCACGGGCGGGTCGCTGGGTGATTTTACTTTCCAGGGTACGCCGGGCAACGGACCTTCACTCAACTGGCATGGTGAAAGTACTGGTGGCAGGGGTGTGCTGAAACCGGGTGAAACAGCCATGGCAACAGTCACCGGCATCATTGGAGAACCATTTGATAATGATGTGTTTGTCGTTTATCAGCTGCTTGGCGACAGCATGGGTATTTTACCTCATACCGAGCCGGGCAATATGAAAATAAAGAATTACGGGTTGGCCAATACCTGGGTTTCTCTGACCAATCCGTCAGGCAGCCTGATGAATAACCAAACGGACACTGTTACAGCAGATTTCAATGCAGCAGGCCTTATCCCCGGCATTTATCAGTGCAATCTCATCGTCCGCGATGCATTTAACAACAAGGTAGTGGTTCCTGTTACCATGCATGTGACATTCCCGGTACAAGTGGATGACAAAAAAATAACCAATGCAACACGTCTTTTCGGCAATTCCCCCAACCCGTTTTCCGGGAAAACTCAGATAAGGTACGATCTTGCATCATCACAGCAGGTTACCCTCGAAATCTATTCATTGCAGGGATTGCTGGTGCGGGTTTGGGAGCAGGGTGAGATTCAGTCCGGTTCACATCTGCTCGAATGGGATGGAAAAGATCAACAGGGCAACCAGCTTCCTGCCGGCATCTATACCTGCCGGATGAAAGCAGGTGATTTCCAGGAAAGTCAGAAAATGGTCCTGATACGCTAACAGCAGCTTCATGGTTAAAAAAAAGAAAAGAGTTGTCATTCTTGGGGTTATACTCCTGTTTTCTGTCGTGGTACTGGCACTGGGATATAAATATTTTCCGTTTTCCAAAATGGTTAAAATGCCGGCAGGTTCTGAGAAAGATTATATAAGCCCGGAAAAAAAGCACAAGCTGGTTCCAAACACGCTCTACTACGATTTCGAAGTTGCTCCCGGAAAAGAGATGCCCGGTGGCTTCAATAAAGGCCTGGCCCATTCAGGTCAATACGCTGTAAAGGCTTTTGGACAAAACAGTTACAGTGTTGCTGTGGAAAAAACGGCTGGGGAGATCGGTATCGACAACCTCAAGGCAGTGGCCATCAGTGCCTGGATTTATGTTTTCCCTACGAAAAAGGAGGTGAAAGGAAGCCTGGTTTTTGCAATTTCCAACGAAGTCGGGGTCAATGTAAGCTGGAACGGCCTTTATGTTTATGACCCGGAAGTGCCGAGAGGGCAATGGTTTAAGGTGAGCAAATACATGGACCTCTCGAAAGTGGAGTTTAAGCCCGGCTACAAAGTCCAGCTCTACTTCTGGAACACCAGCAGTGCCGATATCCTGGTCGACGACTATTTTATCTCCTTTGGCGGCGCAGTTGACCGGCGGGGTGATTCTGCCAGGGTGGATATGACCAAACCGGCAGGTTTTATTGCCAAATACAACTATCCGCCATTTCCTGTTTCTTTGCTGGAGAAAGAACCTCTTGGAAAATCGATCACTCCGGCAGAGATTGACCCTTCAGATTTTGCCATCGCAGGCAATTTTTACAATACCGGCAACGATGGACTGCTCGCAATCGGAAAGAATGGCAGGGTGGTTGCGTACACATTCTGCCAGGGAAGCCGTGAATTCCGGAAAATCAATATCAGCAATCAGCAATCCCTGCAAGCGTTGGGTTCCGTGCGAAAAATAGTAAAAGGAAAATTCCTGCCGGGCAATGCCGACCAGGTCGTCGTGATCGGGGAGAAAGGCTGGATGCTTGGTGCCATCAACCCGCCTGGAAATATCTGTTCCGGTAACGGTGCATGGCAGGGAAACCTGAAAATTCTCTGGAAATCATCGGAGGTGGCCGGTACGCTTGAGGCCGGCGATTTTAACGGAGATAAACGTGCCGAATTACTGAGTGTTGCGGCAAATGGTACATACAAGATGATGTCGTTTGAACCCGATGCTAATAAAACGGGCGGGAACTGGAAGGTGTTGTATGCAGATGACCAAAAACCAATAACTGAATGGGATCAGGGGATTCAGGAAACAGGCATATCAGTGGGCCGCTTTCTGCCCGGTGAGGCCAGGGATGTGGTTTTAACAGTCACAAAAAACAAAAGCGACAAAAAGTATGGCTACTCCCTGCGTAAGTTCAATCTGACAACGAGGAATTGGGAACCGGTATTTGGCGTAAAGCAACAGCAGGCCGGCAAAACAATCGGAATTGATACCCTGAAGCCCGCTGACCTCTTTTTTACTGTAAGTGAAGGCGCGAATAAAACGACCATTTTCAGGTATAACCGCGACTGGCGATACGACATGAAGGAGATCAGGTTCAATGACTCCACCTTCACCATTGTTTCAGACGTCGATTTCCATGGTTATGAGAAGGATCAGAACCCCAAGTATTATGAGTCTCTGAAACTCGTTCCGGGAGGCTATCTTAACGCCTCAACGGTTTCGTTTCTCACGTTGGGGAGCATCCCGAAATCAAGGCATTACCAGGCCATACTCCCCGACTTTGCCCATCTTTATTCACTTCCAGCCATCAAATAACGATTGATTCATGAACTCCTCGCTCCGATATATTCTGCTGGTCCTGTTTTTTCCATGTTTGTTCATCTCCTGCGGTCAATCCGCCCGGGCACCCGAAGCGGTTACAGAAGAGTTTGTGATAAAAGATTTTAACCCGGTAACCAACTGGAAAACAGGAGAAACGCTGTTTCTCGATTACAATGGGGCAATCACCGGCGGGTTCACGATTCCCGGGGCACAACAGGTTGAAGGCGGGTTTTTTACCATGGAATTTCTTTTGAAAAACAGAGGAAAAGGGCCACAGAAATTTTCATACAAGATTTACTATCAGAATGAGTCATATAAATTTCCTGAACGTGATGGTACTGACAGCACAAAGCAACATCCGGATTCCTGGGAGAATTTCTATGGAAGCTGGGAAGATACAGGTATTAAATTCACTGAAACAGAGACCATCGCAGCAGATAACGAATTTCATCCGGTGAAAAGCAAGTTCCGGATCGTCGGAAATCCACGGAATGAGCAGCGCTATTTCGACCAGGGGAAAAATGACCGGTGGAAGCGTAATCTGAGGGTTGGAAAATATAGTTTCATGCTGGTGGTTACCACAGCCGGAAATGTGCAGGAAAAGCTTATCCCTGAGGCAGTTGCCGACATCAGCATCAGTGGCGGAACAGGCTTTGTAAATCCATACTACTATTTCCTTTACGGCCCGGGGAAATCAGTGAAAAACACCATCGTGCAAAGGTTTTCCGCGATGCTCACCGTAGCGGCCAACCCCGATCCGGGGGCAGGGATTTTCATCAACCCCGTTGCATATTCAAAAGAGGTTGCTGACAAATCAAAAGCCGCCGGATGCGGACAGGATCCGGCACTTTACAACACAGCGGCATTCGAGCAGTTTGCACATTATATCGATCCTACCACAAAAATGAACAACATCCCCGTGATTGCCGATGTGCTGAACGATAATTACACACGGATGGACTACAACTGGAACAAGCGTTTTTACCGCAAGGAGGAGTTGGTGGCCATCACAGCCACTGTAGCGCCGCGTCCCTGCGAAACGGTGATCTCCGACCCGGTAAACCACAAAATAACCCTCCGCAACCCGAAAGCGGAATTCGGGAAGTGGCATAAACAGAATGTGGGTGTGATTACCCGCCATGGAATGACATTCGGCAAATACACCCTCAAATGCAAGCTTACCGAGTTGCTGAATAAAAACAACATGTGGAACGGGCTCACCAACGCCATCTGGCTCATTACGCAAAGCCAGTCGGACTGGAACTTCCGGCGCGACTGCAACAACAACGGATACATGGCCAACTATTATGGAGGGCAAGAAGACCAAAGGGTTAAGAATGTCGGTTATTCCGAAATAGATTTCGAAATTCTGAAAACAGTTCCCTATTGCCCTTCATGGGTGTTGCCCCCTGCTTATGCAAATGGCCTTGATGACCAGAACAACGTTCAGAACTGGAATGTTCCCTTCCCTGAAGAGGTGCTGGCGGATGATGATAAAATCATGGTTTCATGCACCAACTGGGATATGGCATGCTGGCAGCCTGCAGCCTTTCATGAGGGATGTGATCCCATCAGGTATGAAGACAAAACCTACTGGGCACATCGCTGGGATAAAAACTACCGGGCACTAACCCAAAAGACACCTGAACGCGACGATGAACTCTTCGCCTCACCATTTTACTATTTCCAGATCGACTGGCAACCCGATAAAATAATATGGCGCATCGGTGCTTCAAAAGATAAAATGCGGGTTGTGGGCTATATGGACGACAAAGTCACCTCAATTCCCAACAACCAGATGCTGCTCATTGTCACCCAGGAGTTCCACAACACCAAATGGTGGATCGGTTCGGCCTATTCTCAGGACAATGTCCCTTTCCCGAAAGTAGATTATGTCGGGGAAATTTATGAACTAACAATTGAATGATTCACACAAAAACCTTCCAGGTTTTCAAAACCTGGAAGGTTTAACTCAACGAGCAATATGAAAATAATCGTTCTCGGCGCCGGCCTCGTCGGCAGCCCAATGGCCCTCGACCTCGCCAATGACCCAAAATTCGAAGTCACAGTAGCAGATGTCTCCAGCCATGCACTTCAGTGCATGGCTACACGCCAACTCCCCGGTTCTAAATCAATTGAAACCATCACCGCCGACCTGAGCGACCCTGACAGGGTGACGCAGCTCGTATCCGCTTACGACATGGTGATCAACGCTGTTCCCGGTTTTATGGGATTTCAGACCCTGAAAGCCATCATTGAAGCCGGAAAAAATGTGGTTGATATTGCCTTTTTCATCGAAGATCCCTTTGAACTCGATGAACTCGCACGCAAAAACAATGTCACGGCCATTATGGATATGGGCGTTGCCCCGGGAATGTGCAACGTACTGATCGGCTACGCCGACCATCTGCTGGATGAAACAACCAATATTCTCTACATGGTTGGCGGACTGCCGGAGATCCGTGAATGGCCTTACGAATACAAGGCGGTGTTCTCTCCGGTTGATGTCATTGAAGAGTATACGCGGCCTGCCCGTTACATTGAGAACGGTACCCTGATCGTCAAACCTGCCCTTTCTGACCCCGAACTGCTCAACTTCCCGGGAATCGGAACCCTCGAAGCCTTTAACACCGACGGGTTGCGTTCGCTGGCACATACGGTGAAATGCCCCAACATGAAGGAAAAAACCCTGCGTTACCCCGGACACATTGAAAAGATGCGTGTTTTACGCGAAACCGGGTTCTTCAGCCAGGAAGAGATTGAGGTGCATGGAATCCGGATAAAACCCATGGATATCACCGCCAGACTCCTCTTCCCGAAATGGAAACTGAAAGAAGGCGAGGTTGATATCACGGTCATGCAGGTAGTGGTAGAAGGGATAAAAAACGGGAAAAAGGTCTGTTATACCTGGGATCTCTTCGATAAATACGACCCGGCTACCAGGGTTCACTCAATGGCCCGCACCACCGGATACTCCGCCACCGTTTCCCTCCGCATGATCGCCGATGGGCTCTACACAAGAAAAGGCATCTCCGTGCCCGAGTACATCGGCAAACAACCGGAATGTGTGGAATACCTGCTTGCAGGGCTTAAAGAGCGCGGGGTTATTTACAGACAGACAATCAGTTAAATCAATATCCGCTATCCGCAGTGCAGATAGGCATTGACCAGCTTCATCATCTCCTTTTCGTTGTTCTGAACCGATTCCCGGAGATTCTGATCCTTGAAGTTTTTTAAATACCGGATAAGCCCGTCGATGATCTTTGGCGGGAAAATATCGTGTGCTTCGTAAATTTTACGTTGTTTTTCAAGGGCATCAGCCGAATGCCAGCACGAGGAAGGAAGCTGCAGCAGTTCGCTGACGCGTGTTTTATGCTTCTCTTCGAAGATGTTGACATCCACATAAGACTTCTCGGCAAATTCAAGTGCATTCTGCATCTCAATGCCATGACGGGCTGCCACGGTGAGACCGGCAAAGAGCAGGTAGATATCGGCCGAACCGTCAGGGCAGCGGAATTCGACTGTCTGGCGGCTTCCATAACCTTTCTGGGTATCCTTTTCCTGCGGGTTTGCATCCGTGATCATGTTGTGTTTATTGCCCCATCCGAGCGGAACGCGGACCAATACCGACCGGTTCCGGTCACCCCAGCAGATGTTGGTGGGCGCTTCCTGGTGCGGGACGAGCCTGAAATAACTGGTAGGGATCATGTTTCCAAAGGCAGTCAGCGATTGCGAAAGGTCGAGGTAGCCTGCGATTGCTTTTTTTGCCGTTTCAGATAGTATACCGTTATCCAGCATCACGCTGCTCCCGTTTTTCATCAGGCGGGTATGCACATGCATCCCGCTTCCTGCCTTGCCCGTGGTGATCTTGGGCGCAAAGGTGATGGTGACTCCGTGTTTATAGGCCAGTGAGCGGAGGATCCATTTTGCGATCATCAGCTGATCGGCGGCATCTTCAAGGCGAACCGGGGTGAATTCGATCTCATTTTGCTCATACGACATGCCGGATTCAGTAAAATTGCCCACCTCCGAATGGCCGTACTTGATGAAACCGCCGCATTTGGCGATGGCATGCATCGCTTCGATCCGCAATTTCTCCCATTTGCAGAACGGAGAAGATTCGTGGTATCCGCGCTGGTCAACAGCCTCAAACAGGCGGTCCTGCTCGCTGATGATGTAATATTCGAGTTCGCCCATCACTTCGAAGGAGAAGCCTGTCTTCTCCTTTAAAACCTCGTGAGACCTCCGCAGGATGTGTTCGGGGGAATTGGCAAATGGCTGGCCGTCCTTGTCATAATAGGAGCAAAGGATATCAAGTGCGGGAATCTCAGAAAAAGGGTTTACGAATGCCGACCGGTAGCGGGGAATAACATACAGGTCTGATGACCCTGCCTCTACATAATTCGGGAAGAGACTCGATCCGTCCACTCTTTCGCCGGCGGAGAGGATACTGTCGAGGTGTTGGCGGTCTTTGATGATGAAATTCAGTGTCTTCAGGCGACTGTCTGCAGCAGAATAACGGAAATTCAGCATCTGGATGCCTTTGGCTTCGATAAACCGGATCAGGTCGGCTTTGGTAAAGTCATCGGAAGGCTTGTCGAGATAGTGTACGAGTGCATTGGGATTCAGCGAGATGTTTTCATTCATGGCCTGTAAAGTCAGATGTAAAGTAGTTGGCACAAAAGTAAGAATATTTTGTAATTTTGCATCCTGTAACTCATCACCTGCCGTCCATAATCATGTCCAATCCGAACGAAATAATATTTTTCACATCATTCCTGTTGTTTATCGCCATCATGCTCGGGATCGATCTTGGCTTTTTCCAGAAGAAAAACCATGCGTTGTCCTTTAAAGAAGCATTGTCCTGGACCCTGGTGTGGGTAGCGATATCTGTTGGATTTTATTTTCTGATCCGGTTTCACGGGAACCTGATTCATGGAAGCGATACGATTGAAGAGATCCAGGCCCGGATCACGAAGTTCAACCATCCCATCGACATCACCGGACTGGGGGTTATGGAGGCCATTGCATTGTACAACAAGAACCTGTCGCTGGAGTATATTACCGGCTATCTCATTGAATACTCCCTGTCGGTTGACAATGTTTTCGTCATCGTGCTGATCTTCATCTCCTTCAACATACAGCCAAAGCACTTCAAACGTGTGTTATTCTGGGGCATCCTGGGAGCGGTGATCATGCGGTTTATTTTCATCTTTGCCGCCAGCGCATTGATACAGCGGTTTTCCTGGTTTCTCTATGTTTTTGGCGTGATGCTGGTGTTCATCGGGGCCAAGATGGCGTATGATTTTCTTTTCGCGAAAAAAGATGAATTGATCGATACAGATAAACATCCGGTCGTGAGGCTGTTATCCCGGTTTTTCAACGTCAGTCACGATGATCATGCCGAGACTTTCTTCCTGCGCAAGGAAGGAAAATTCTATATCACCCCCCTTTTTATCGTTCTGATGATCATCGAGTTTACCGATGTTCTTTTTGCTGTTGACTCGGTTCCGGCTGTCTTTTCTGTAACCCAGGATCCCTACATCGTCTTTTTTTCCAACATATTTGCCATCCTTGGCCTTCGTTCACTCTTCTTCCTGGTGATGGACATCATGAACAGGTTCCACTACCTGAAAATGGGCCTGGCCACACTGCTCACCTTTGTTGGTACGAAAATGCTGCTCCACAGTGTGTTTAAAATTTCAACCAATACATCACTGTTGATCATCGCTTCAATCCTGGTGGTAAGTGTAATCGCATCTCATATCCGAACCGTCATCCTGCGCAAACGAACAGTCTGAGTTCGCCCGTCCGCCTGTCAAAATCCCAGGCCCATCCCAAGCACCTGCTGTGCAGCCTGGTAAGGGTTCAGATTTCCGTCCATGATTCCCTGCTCCATGTCGGCGATGACCTGGCTGATATTATGCTGAGCCATGAAATGCTGGCGAAGCCCGGCCTCCAGGGTTTCCCTGAATGCCTGTCGGTTTTGCTCCATGCGATGGCAGCTGAAATGTCCGTTTTCAGTTGTGATTTTCCGATGTTCCGTGATGAGTTCCCACACATGTTCAACACCCATCTTTGACCGGGCTGAGCAAATATCTGCAACCGGCATCCAGCCGTTGTCTGGAGGAGGAAACAGGTGTAACGCATTGGCATGCTCCACCCGTGCGATTTTGGCTTTGGCAAGGTTGTCGCCATCGGCCTTGTTAATAAAAATGGCATCAGCCATTTCGATAATGCCGCGTTTGATACCCTGAAGCTCGTCGCCGGCTCCCGCCAGCATCAGCAGCAGGAAAAAATCGACCATGGAGTGCACAGCTGTTTCCGATTGCCCTACACCCACGGTTTCAACAAATATCACGTCAAATCCTGCAGCTTCGCACAGGATGATTGTTTCACGGGTTTTGCGCGCCACGCCGCCCAGCGAACCCGCTGCAGGCGACGGCCGGATGAACGCATTTTCATCCACAGCCAGCTCTTCCATCCGTGTTTTATCTCCCAGGATACTTCCCTTCGACCGCGCGCTGCTGGGATCGATGGCCAGCACCGCCAGCTTATGGCCTTTTGCTGTAAGATGCTTCCCAAGCGCCTCGATAAACGTACTTTTCCCAACCCCCGGCACCCCGGTAATCCCAACCCTTATGCTGCAATTTTGCATTTTGCCATTTGCACTTTGCATTTTGCATTTTGCATTTTTCAAGCAACCCGCAATCACCTCCTGTGCCATCTCCTGGTGCTCCTTCCGCGAGCTCTCCACCAGCGTGATCGCCCTGCTCAGCAGCATCCGGTTTCCCTCCAGGACGCCCTTTATCAGCTCCTCCACCGTAACCGGCGACTGCATTCCCGCTTTGAGTCTTTTCAACGCATCCACATTCACCTGGCCGGGTTGTTCCACCCCGCTCATCACCTCCAACGCCGATTTCCGTTCTTTTTTCATTAAGAAAAATCAATATTCAACATTCGTTGTTTAATTAACCTCATCCCCTGCACCCCTTCTCCTGAAGGAGAAGGGGACGTGGGTTGAGGTGTGTGGGTTAATTCCCGCCCCTTGTGCGTCAAAGTTACTTCAATTTATTTTTTCCCGCACACTTTAATAATTTCTTTGAAAATTGCTATCTTTGCACCCCGATTCCTCTTCGTAGCTCAGTTGGTAGAGCAATTGACTCTTAATCAATGGGTCCCAGGTTCGAATCCTGGCGAGGAGACACCAATTGAGACATAACCCACTGTAAATCATTATGATAACAGTGGGTTTGTTGTTAATTGTCTCAGATTTGTCTCATAAGTCACCCGGAACTATCAGGAATAGACAGGATTAACGGAACTTCCCGAAGGTGTATAACTTGGTATAACCCGGATTAAAAATCATTAACCTCTCCGAGGGTTGACCAACCCCGAAAATGGTAAAAATCACCTTTTTTGTCTCCTGAAACTCCTTTTTTGTCTCCCTTCCCATCAGAATTTTCAAACAATTCACTTTTTCTGAACTACCATAAAGAAACAATCTTTATGAAAAATTTCAGTGAATTTTTTGAATTCTTATCCCATTGTAACCACCAAACCATCATTGATGAATTAAAGGAGCATGGAAACCGTATCCTCGATACCAAAAAAGATAATCCTGACATCCTTTTCCGGTTTGATATTGAGAGACTAAACACTTTAAACCGGCTTTCAGAATGGTTTATCGAAACTGAATTTTCAAAAATGATGGGTGAAAGGAAACCCCAAACCAACCCCGATGAAATTTTAACCGTTGAAGAAGTCGCTCAGATTATCAAATTTACAGAGCAAACCGTTTACAAACTGATTAAGAAGGGGAAGTTACAGTCGGTGGAAATTTCTACCATTGATAAACCCGGTGTGAAACCGAAGATCAGGGTGAGGAGGGGTGAAGTGGAGAGGTGGCTGGATGGGAGGTGATATCGGATTCGAAATAATCGGTATGACAAACATGATATCAAATTATTCTAACAGAGAATGATTAAAATCAATGGCTTATATTTACATAATATGAGAAACGGGTCTTCTTTAACTCATAAAATACCCTGTATGAGTTAGATATTGCATTAAGTAGGTTATATCGGTCAATAAAACCAAATGATATGGCAAATCGTATTTCACTTAAAAAACTGAGGGTTCTTCATAACCTTATTGTAAAATCTGAAATCAATGTGACACGTACGGCGAAAAAACTTAAAAGTTCAAAACGTACAATCAGAAAATATTTTTCAGAGCTAAAACTATTTATATCCCAACGACCTGATGAAGTAAATCATTTTAATCAGTTCATTTCTTTTCTTAATCAACAAAACAATACTTCAGAACAACAATCTGAACGGCAAACGCGTATGATCTCAATTTTCCAACAAGTCCATGATTCAATTGTAAATGCCAATTCTAACCGAAAAATTGAATGGGAAAAATACATAACGAAACGTCCTGATGGATATCGTTATACCCAATTTGCACATCTGTTTTCTAAGTGGCTGAATGAGAACAAAATAAATATCGGAACAAAAAGGTGGAAAATTAAATCTATTCCCAATGAAGACTTAATTACGTTAAACCGATGGAGATTGTCAACAGATCGAAGAAAATGGGAAAAAGCTGTTGTTGTGCTAGATGTATTAAATGGGGAACCAATATCCAGAACAGCAATAAAAGTAGAAAGATCCCGTCGCAAAATTAAGGAATGGTTAAAATCCTTTGAAAAGGAAGGTCTTAAGGGGCTACAAATAGTCAAGAAGAAGAAAGTCAACAAAAAGGTTCTTCAAAATATTGAAACTAAAAAATCAAATTTAGTTAAGATGATACATGAAACACCTAAAAATTTTGGAATCAACAGAGCTTCATGGAGTCTGGAAACTTTAAAAAGTGCTTACAAACAGACATATGGGATAACGATTTCTAATAGTATGATTTCCGAATATATAAAATCACTGGGATATGGTTTTCGTAAAGCAAAAAAAGTCTTAACAAGTCCTGACCCCAATTACCGGGAGAAACTTGAACATATTACTAAAATATTATCAGGTCTAACAGATAAACAGAAGTTTTTTTCAGTTGATGAATTCGGCCCTTTTGCGATTAAAATTCAAGGAGGTACATCCATTGTCAAACTGGGAGAGGTGATAACATATCCTCAATGGCAAAAAAGTAAAGGAAGTTTAATCTGTACAGCTGCATTAGAGTTGTCTCAGAACCAAATTACACATTTTTATTCTTCCAGAAAGAATACGGATGAGATGATTAAATTACTTGATTTATTATTAGTTAAGTACAAAGACGAAGAAAAGATATTTTTTTCTTGGGATGCAGCATCATGGCATGCCTCAAAAAAACTTAATGATAAAATTGATGAAGTAAATCAGGAAGGATATAGAAATACAAATCAAACTCCATTTGTTGAATTGGCACCACTACCTTCATCTGCTCAATTCTTAAATGTTATTGAATCTGTTTTTAGTGGGATGTCGAGGGGAATAATCCATAGTAGTGATTATCAATCCGTAGATGAATGTATGTCAGCGATCGACAAATATTTCAACGACCGGAATGTCTATTTTCAAAAATACCCCAAACGAGCAGGTAAAAAAATATGGGGGAAAGAAATAAATAAACCAATATTTGATGAAACCAAGAATTTTAAGGATTCAAAATGGAGGTAATATTGCCAAAAGAACATTCCCCATCCCTGAGCTGACTATTCTGGACTAAAATCTGCCAGTGATTCTGGCCTAAAGTCTGAGTAATGGGTTGTTTCTCCCGGATATGTTTATGTATGAATTTCATTTAGAACATTTCTGGTTTGAATTCTACAATGAAAAGCCTTGCCCTGAGGGTGTATTCCCTTCTCTAAAGCCAGTGGTGGAAATTAGTCCCTAACAGAGAAATCTCATACAACCAAACTTCCTCCACCTAACAATTATTTCAATATTTAGGGTATCTTTACAAAAATATACGATTGCAATATTAACAGCGAACCGGTTATGAAATGGCTACAAATCATTCCATGGCAAGTAAAACGATTCAGTCTCGCGATCGTGTTAATTGTTATTGCAAGCACTCTTCGAATTTGGCCACTTCAATCACTCGGAAGTACTCTTGCTTGGCTTACATATTATCCGGCAGTAATGATTATTGCAGTTTATGGTGGATTTTTGGCAGGATTATTTGCCACAGTACTGGCTTGTCTCATTACTACCACAATGTGGCACTTGCTTGTTGCTCTACCTTTTATCAAAAAGCCTGCTGACTGGCTTGGGTTGATAGTTTTCGTTATCACCAGTACCATGATATCAAGTGTAGCAGAGGCTATGCGAAGAGCCAAGGATCGTGCAAATGTGGCACAATCACAGGCAGAAACTGCAAATAAAGCTAAAAGTGCATTTCTGGCCAACATGAGTCATGAACTTCGTACACCATTAAATGCTATTCTGGGATATTCTCAACTGATGCAACGAGAACAAAACCTTCGCCCTGAACTTCGTGAATATCTCACCATAATTAACCGTAGTGGTGAACATCTGCTGTCTTTGATAAATGAAGTGCTCGAAATTGCTAAAATTGAATCCGGGCGTGTGGTTCTTATCCCGGTCAACTTCAACATTCGTGCAATGTTGGAGGATATTCAAAAAATGTTTTGGGAGAAGACCGAATACAAAGGGTTACATTTCGAAATGCAAGGAATTGGATTGTTGCCGAGGTTCATTGTTGCCGATGAAACCAAATTACGGATCGTATTAATTAACCTACTCGGTAATGCCGTAAAATTCACTAATCAGGGACAGATAACAGCTCGTTTTTCCTTAATGAAACAACTGTCTGAGGAACTCTTTCTTCATGTGGAAGTAGAAGATACTGGTTCCGGAATTGCTGCTAATGAAATTGACAAACTGTTCAACTACTTTATACAGACAGAAAGCGGCCGCAAAAGTCAGGCCGGGACGGGATTGGGACTGGCTATTAGCCGTGACTATGTTAAAATGATGGGAGGAGAAATTAACGTAACCAGCCAGTTAGGAGAGGGAAGTACATTCCGTTTTGACATTAAAATAACAGAGGGGAAAGAATCAGATGTAGGAGTTTTGTCCCCTGTCAGGAGAATAAAAAGTCTAACACCCGAAAGTAAAGTTCCTCGTGTACTCATCGCTGAGGACACAGATGAAAGTCGTAAATTGCTTGTTACCTTATTGCAAGATGTTGGCTTTGAAATACGCACAGCCATTAACGGAAAAGAAGCAGTTGAAATTTCGGCACAATGGAAGCCAGACTTTATATGGATGGATATGCGCATGCCTGTGATGGATGGGAAAGAGGCTCCTTGATTATCAAAGCAACTGAAATAGGTAAAAAAACCAAAATTGCAGCGCTTTCTGCCCATGTTCTGGGAGAAGAAAGGAATGATATCATCGTCGCTGGTTGCGATGACTTCATTGGAAAACCATACCGTGAAAATGAAATCTTCGATGTCATGGCAAAACATCTTGATTTGAAGTATATTTATTATGATGAACAAATCAAATGTTCTGAAAATGATAAAAGTATTGGTGAGCCTTTGATTTTGACAAACCTTGATGATGACTTTTTGGCAGAGTTATCCATCGCGGTAAACAATACTGACGCCATCAAAATTGCAGTACTTGCAAAAAAGATACAACCACAGTATCCTTCTATTGCTTCTGCACTCCACCAGTGCGCGGAAAATTTTGATTATGAATCTATTCTAACAGCCTTAAACCCTGACCAAAATATAAAAGGATGACAAACAATGATAAAGTGATAGGGAACATTCTGATTGTGGATGACACTTTAGATAACCTGCGGCTTCTCACACAGGTTTTGACTACCCACGGCCATAAGGTACGTGCTGCCAAAACTGGTCTTGAAGCACTTCATTCAGTGCAGAATGCCATACCTGACTTATTGCTACTTGACATTAAACTGCCCGATCTGAATGGTTATGAAGTCTGTACACGGTTGAAATCAGATAATGCTACAAAAGACATCCCGATCATATTTCTCAGTGTTCTCGATGCAACAGGGGATAAACTAAAGGGATTTGAGGTCGGAGGTGTTGATTTTATTACAAAACCATTTTATCCTGAGGAGGTACTAACACGGATACAAACACATCTTCAAATCAGCAGGATGCGTGTTCAGCTTGAACAACAAGCAGCGGTACTCCAAGAAAGCAAAGAGGATTTATCCATTACACTTCTTTCCATTGGAGATGGAGTGATTTCAACGGATATAAACGGTTTGGTGGTAAAGATGAACCCTGTTGCGGAAAAACTTTGTGGCTATACAATTTTGGAAGCGAAAGGTTTGCCGCTTACAGAGGTTTTTCATATAGTAAATGCCGGTTCGAAACAAAGGGTAGTCGATCCTGTAAAGCTTGTTCTTGAAAAAGGAGAAGTAGTAGGTCTTGCAAACCATACGGTACTCATTTCCAAGGATGGAATTGAACGGCACATTTCAGATAGTGCTGCTCCAATCAGATCCGGGAATGGAAAAATCAGTGGAGTTGTTTTGGTGTTTTCAGACATAACTGAACAGTACACATCGTTAGAAGCATTAAAGAACCAATATGATTTAACAGAAATAATACTTGAATCCATCCATAATGGAATTCTTGTGGTTAGTGACCAAAGAAAGGTTATTAAAACCAATACCAAATTTGCTGAAATGTGGAAAATTCCAAGTACCATCCTTACCACGGAAGATGACACAAAACTCTTGGATTATATACTTGATCAGCTTGTTGAACCTGATAAATTTGTCGAAAAAGTTACGGAATTATATAGCAAACCGGAATCTGTCAGTTCAGATTTAGTGTACTTGAAGGATGGACGTATTTTCGAACGTATTTCGAATCCACTGTACCATGGTGGAACTACGAAAGGAAGAGTTTGGTCTTTCCTTGATGTCACTGAACAAAAGCGAACTGCAGAGGATCTTAAACGAAGTGAAGAATATTTCAGAAATATTTTCGATTATTCATCAGTAGGAAAGTCGATTACAAGTATTAATGGAAACTTGAAGACGAACAAATTATTTTGCGAAATCCTAGGATATTCAAATGATGAATTGGCATCTAAAAAATGGCAGGAAATCACCCATCCTGATGACATAGTAAATGACCAAAGGAAGATCGACTCCATTTTATCCGGTGAAAATGTAGCATTACAATGGGAAAAGAGGTATATACACAAATCTGGCCGAATCGTCTGGGTTGTATTAAGCACTTTTCTTCAGCGGGATAACGAAGGGAATCCACTATATTTTTTAACATCAATATTTGATAATACAGAGCGTAAACGAACCGAAATAGCATTAATAGAAAGTGAAAAGCTCCTTAATGAAACCCAAACTATTGCCAGATTAGGTAGTTATGTTTGGGAAATGTCCACAGGATTTTGGAAAAGTTCGATAATTCTTGATGATATTTTCGGTATTGATGAAAATTATATCAGGTCACTTGAGGGTTGGGTTGCGTTAATTCATCCTGTCTGGCAGGATAAAATGAATCATTATGTTCTAAATGAGGTGATAGGAAAACAACGAAAATTTGATCTCGAATATAAAATCATCAACCATAAAAACGGACAGGAACGGTGGGTACACGGGTTGGGACAATTGGAATTGGATGAAAAAAAGCAGCCTAAAAAACTAATCGGGACAATCTCCGATATCACGGAACGCAAACTAGCGCAAGAATCATTGGTTGTTTCAGAAACACGGTATCGTCGCCTCTTTGAATCCGCTAAAGATGGAATTCTGATACTTGATGCAGCAACCGGAATGATCATGGATGTGAATCCATTTTTAATTGATATGCTGGGCTACTCAAAAGAACGATTCATAGAGAAAGCCATATGGGAAATAGGTTTCTTTAATGATATTTCAGCTAACAAAGAGAATTTTTTAGAATTACAGCAAAAGGACTATATCCGATATGAAGATTTGCCGATTGAAACGGCTGATGGAAATAAGATCCATGTTGAATTCGTTAGCAATGTATATCAGGTAAATTCTCACAGGGTTATCCAGTGCAACATTCGCGACATAACAGACCGCAAACTTGCGGAATATCGCATTGGTTTATCAACAAAAATTCTGAATCTACTTAACAGTTCAACTCCTTTTAACGAAACTATCGAAATCATACTAAACCATATTCAGAAAGAAATAGGTATTGATGCAGTTGGAATACGGTTTAAAAACGGGATTGATTATCCATATTTTATTCAGAAAGGATTTAACCAAAACTTTCTGCTAACAGAAAACACATTGTTGGGAACCAACAAGGATGGTCTGATTTGTATGGATAAGAACGGAAAACCCTGTCTTGAATGCACTTGTGGATTAGTAATTTCAGGACAAACAGATTCGACTAACCCCTTGTTTACGGAAGGTGGAAGTTTTTGGACAAATAATTCGACAGTGCTTTTAGAACTAACAAAGGAAGAAGAACCAAGAAATAATCCACGAAATCGTTGCATTTATGAGGGCTTTCTTTCAATGGCACTAATTCCGATTCGCCACAATGGTGAAATTGTTGGATTGTTGCAACTTAACGATCGGAACAAAGATCGCTTCAACCTCATTCAGGTAAAATTTTTTGAAAGTATTGGCGAAACGATTGGTGTCGCTCTGATGAGAAAGAAAACTGACGATGCCTTGATGGCAAGTGAGACTCTTTATCGTAATCTGGTTGAAAAGTCATTAGACGGTGTTTATAAAAGCACTCACGAAGGGACATTTGTTGAGGCCAATCCTGCTATGGTTAGAATGCTGGGATATGAAAATAAGGAAGAACTTATGACGATTGATATTAAGACACAATTGTATTTTGATCCTGTTGACCGGGAAAGCATGATATTGCAAGAAATGCGTGAAATGACAGGTGTTTATAATTTGAAGAAAAAAGACGGTTCCGAAATTTGGGTAGAAGATCATGGATGGTATGATTATGATAAGGATGGAAATATTATTTTTCATGAAGGTATTTTGCGCGATGTGACCGATCGTAAAAAAGCTGAAGATGAAATTCAAAAACTTAATGAAACCCTTGAACAAAGAATTATAGAGCGCACCAACCAACTCGAAAACACAAATAAAAGACTTGAATTTCACATCAATGAATTAGAACAATTTGGATATATTACCAATCATGATCTGCACGAACCGATTCGTACGCTTCTACAGTTTACGGATCTTCTACAGGAAGAATGTTCTGGTAATCTTGGAGATGATGGGAAGAAATATATTAAATTTATTCACAATTCAGCATTGCGAATGAAAGATTTGGTCATGGATTTACGTGAATATTCTTTGTTGGGCAAGGAGAGTATTAAGTCCATCATTGACTGCAATAGGATTGTCGAGACTGTTCTTTCTGATTTAGATGAAACTATCAAAGCAAGTAATGCAAAAATAACAGTTCAGAATTTACCCACATTGAACGGCTTTGATATTGAGCTGAGACTATTATTCCAGAACCTTATTGCAAATGCCATCAAATTTCAAAAGGAAGGCAAGAAACCTGAAATAAATATTTCAGCGAAAAATGACGGACTTGAATGGATTTTTAAAATTGAAGACAATGGTATTGGGATTGATCCGAAATATTATGATAAGGTTTTCATCATTTTCCAACGACTCCACAAGCGTACAGAATATCAAGGCACAGGAATTGGTTTGGCTCATTGCAAAAAAATTGTTGAACTTCACGGTGGTAAGATTTGGTTAGAATCAACCCCTGATATTGGAAGTAATTTTTTATTCACAATTCCGAAAAACAACCATTAATGACCAAAAAACTTAATTGTGTTTTGCTTGTGGATGACAATGAATCCGACAATTATATCCACAAAAGGGTTCTGGAAAAATCAGGGATTACTGATTTTATCGAAGTTGCCGAGAATGGAAAAGAAGCACTTGATTTTCTTACCACTAAACGGTCATTTGGGCAAAAAGAAAGTTCCTTCCCTCGGCCATCACTAATTTTCCTCGATATCAATATGCCTGTAATTAACGGCTGGGAATTTCTGGAAGAATATCAAAAACTTGACGATGCTATAAAAGGAAAAGTTGTCATTATAATGCTCACAACATCTTTAAACCCCACAGATTTAACAAAAACGGAAAAGAAACTTGGGGGTAAGTGTTTTCAGTATAAGCCGTTGACTTTGAAAATGATTAATGAGATCATGCTATCCCACTTTCCGGATTATCTGTAAACATCAAATTCACAATCTGCTAGTCTTAATAATTTTTGAAGCAAATACACTCCCCTAAACCTACAGCCCAATTGGGAATCCTTTGAGGGGTTTAAATTTCATCTTTTCACCCCGTCAGCCTGAAAGTGCAAATGGGTCAGGGATAAAACTTCATTTATAATAGCTCACCATTTTTATATCGGATGATTCTGAAGGAAAAACCCAAAAGGAAGAATTTTCATTAGGAATCCATTTTTGTTTTCATCTTTTCCGGGATAAGGTTATGAATTCTTCTCAGGGCTTCTCTGGGTTGAATACCAGAGTCAAAAACCGCACCGTGTAGGGTGTTTCTTCCGGAAAAGCCAGTGGTGGAATTTAGTCCCTAACAGAGAAAGTATGCCATGTGCAAAACCGAATTTTTCTAGTGAAAAAATGTTTCAATTTTCACTTCATTTTAGGAGCCCTCCCGGTTTTCACCTTAACCATTAATGAAAAAAGTTAATTCATTGATAATCAACCATAAAACGACTCTGAATTTCTTTGATTTCCGGATTATTTACTGATATTTGATCTGAAAAGTCGTAATGCGTTGATTTTCATAAGGGAGTTCCATTCTCACCACGAATGGAATTTCATTTATTGGAATCCGGTTCAAATCCAAATGTTAAATTTATTTCTTCTTAATATTTCCAGAAACAGTTTCATCTACCCGTTCCCAAATTTCCCAAATATCTGCATCCAGCTCATCAACTAAGTCCCGACATTTTTTCATCAATTGATCTAGTCGCTCACTTTCCTCGTCGGTGAACGAAGGGCCAGTAATTTTTCCATTTTCATCCTTATGAATAAAATCATGGAAAGTCACCTCGGGATGATATGCTACTCCAGCTTTGGCAAGAATGGTAAAGAACCTTTCAATATCCTCCAAACTTTTAATATCATCAATGTCTATGATTATCATTTTCGGTCTGTTAGTTTTTGGTAACTTCAAATATAAGGACAAATTCTTATGTACGAGAATCTCACCAAAACAGGTCACGGGTAATTGTTCGAAAAAACAATTACTCGTGACCTGTTGAAGGATTATACTGATTCAAATATCCATCAGGGTTTCAATCACAGTTTTGTGTCCCCAGATTTGTTGGTTAACCTTCAACTTCCTTTTCCAAATATCCTCTCAATTCCTCTTCATTCCTGAAAGTTGTCCCATCCGATTTGGTAATATCGTTCATTCGAGTCCGTGATAAAGTAAACCTCTTGATCCAGTCCGTCGCCCAAATATCCTTTAGCTGACCATCCCCTCTTTCCCGAATGATTGACAAAAAAGAAATCCCATCTGAAACACATTGAAGTCGGCAAGAAGGACATTCCCAAAAATCCAGTTGGTTCACAACCAGTGGAATTTTTTTATCATCCAACAGACATTCAGGACAATAACCATCACTAAAAGACTCAAACATTCTTTTCTCTTTTGAATTTGACATCCCCGTCAATCTTTATCTCGTCAATTTCTATCATACCTTGACCAAAAGATTCAGCGATTGTCCAGTATTGAGTGAAGTTACCACTCCCTGTTCCCAATTCAAATTCTGTATTTTCATGATTTTTAATATGAAACCGGAAAAACATTGCTGGCATACAAGTAACCCAGACATCGATACAGTAAGTGTCGGTTTTTACGGTACCGAGAAACGTTTCCACTCCATATCTACAACTAAAGATGGTCAATCCTAATTTCTTTAGTAATGGAATGTCCACTGAATATGGTTTTATGATTTCATCTTTCATAGGCTAATAGTATTGATATTTTAAAATCTATTCTTCCAGCAACTCCCTGTATCCATTGGTAGGAGTGTACTTATCCATATACCTGCTTAAAGTTTCTATCCTTGTGTGCCCTGTTATTCCCATAATGATATTCAATGGAATTCCTTTGGTGATAGAACGGGTGATAAAAGTTCTTCGAGCAGTGTGACTTTCCAAACATTCCCATTTTTGTTTCCGAATTTCCAGCTTCTGGGTTCCCCGTAGTTCAACCAACACAACTTCTCCTGAGAAGAGTCCAGATTCCTTCCCCATCTTTTTTAAAAGTCGGTTATAGGTTTGTGTCGTATACAACTGAAGATTGAAGTGGTACCTTTCCAAAATTTCCCGGGTTATCCGGGTCAATGGGATGATCTGCTGGATGTCGGTCTTTTCAGATTTCTTAACGATGTTATCATTAATAATATGGTGTTCCCTGATGGATACGAGATCCGAGTAACGGCAGGAAGTCAGGATTCCAAACATGAAAAGGTCTTTCACCTTCTGATACTTTCCCGGTTCCCAGTCCTTGAATTTTTGAAATTCGTCCTCGGTCAGGGTGACGATGGTGGGATCGTAGGTTTTGATTTTGATTCTGGAATAGTCAAAGTTGAGTTTTAGGTACTTCTTCGATGCACAGTAGTTAAGGAAAATTTTAAACGACTTCAATTTTTTCTTAATACTGTTATT
>CAYHGE010000045.1:25794-29260 GCA_964355945.1 uncultured Draconibacterium sp. | reverse complement strand
GTTCTGGTAAATGGAGAATTTACCGGTTACCCGGTTTCAGGTAAGCTGAGTGCCTGGATTGACTGGAACCAGAACGGTACCTGGGAAAACAACCCCATGGAGCTCATTATTAACAACCAGGTGGTTTTTGAGGGAGCAAACAACTTTACGATCAACGTACCCGGTGGACCAACCGGTTATACCTTTGCCAGGTTCCGTATCAGCTCTCAGGGGGTCACCACCCCCAACGGGCCTGCCCCCAACGGAGAGGTTGAAGATTACCGTGTATTGGTCCAAATCCCGGAGGTTTACGACTTCGGCGATGCACCCGAAGGCGCCCCGGCCTATCCCGACCTGGGTGTGACAGGCCAGTTCCCGACCTGTCTGACTGCCGGTCCGGCAGGGTTTGTCCGGACTACCATCGGCAACGCGTTCTTCGGGTATTCAAAAGATGATGAAGCAGACGGGAATGGCGGCGCCTGTCCGAATTTCACACCGGGTCTCTACAACATAGACGAGTGTCAGAACGACGGTGATGCAGGGCTATCCATTGCAGGCGCTTATACAATATTTGGCGACCCGGGTTCGGAAGTTGTGACGAACTGTCTGTATACATCCGGAGAGCCGCTGGGGAGTGTGTGCACACCGGCGATCTGGGGTCAGCATATTGATATCTTCGTTCAGAACACGACGCAAAACACGGTTTATGTAAATGTCCTGTTCGACTGGAATCACGATGGGGTTTGGTCAGGTTCTGCACAGTGTCCGTTCGGCCCCCTGGTGCCTGAACATGTTCTGGTGAACCATCCTGTTTCTGCCGGATATTCCGGACCCTTGTCGTTGACCCCCATGCTCCAGCCCTTACTCATCGGCCCACAGAAGGGATATGTCTGGGCAAGGTTTACAATCAGCGAAACTTCTGTCCTTCAAAATTGGGATGGAAGCGGGATCCTGGGAGTAGGAGAAACCGAAGACTATCTGCTGAAAGTCAACATGGCACAGGACCTTAACCTGCTGAACATCAACATTCCGACAGGGCAATCGTATTGCTTCGAGGCCACTCAGACCATTACCCTGGCAGGCGACGGAACTACATTTATCGTCCAGGATGGTGCATCCGCCGACCTGGTAGCCGGGCAGAACATCCTCATGAAAGCGGGAACCCATTTCATGAACGGCTCAACGGTGCATGCCCGCATCGACATTACAGGCCAGTACTGTGACGCTCCCGCAACAAAAGCGACAACAGAGACGGTTAATGAAAAAGTTATTCCCGAAAAGAATGACTTCTTCCGCGTTTATCCGAACCCGACCCCGGGGCTGTTTACCCTGGAACTGAAAGATTCTGAAACAGACGGAAGCATCCGGGTAGAGATATTCAGCCTGATGGGTGAATGCGTTTTGCGCACCGAATTACCGCTGATGAAACAATACCAGTTTAACCTCTCAAACAGACAACCCGGGTTGTATATGATTAAGGTGCTGAAAGGCGGTGAAGTGGGTTATTTGAAGTTGATCAGGTTCTAAGCCAACATTCCCAAGTTGTTAAAAAAACAGCCGGCCAGGTATTTAAGGGGATACCTGGCCGGCTGTTTTCATGGCAACTCCACCGATTTACCGGGAAGAGTTTTGGAGGTTTTATTCGATATTACTTCTTCTCGATGGTCATCACTGCGTTGCCCATTGCTGGCATTACGGAGACAATTTTATCGGCTGACTGCGTTTTGGGATTGATCCAGAAGGTGGTTTTATCGTTGGCATTGTCGGTGCTGACCATTTCAACCTTCACACATTCGTCGGTCTTGATGGTCTCCTTTCCCGTTACGCTTATTTTCACCTGCTTGGCTTTCATGGTCGTCATGTCGGGAACCTCTGCAACCAGGCTGAAACCATCTTTCAGCGGCCACCGGGCGATGATCTGATCCACGCCGGGTCCGTCCTGCAAAACAGCGCCTGTAAATTCCATCTCTGTCTTTTTCCCCTGCATGTCCACGATTGCCTTGTTGTCTTCCATGGTCATGCTGATCTTCTGGCCCATCTGCTCCATCTCCCTGGAAACCGGGGTCGCATCCTGCTTAAACAGGATGGCATCCTTCATCTCTCCCATCGCGCCGGAAACCAGGTCGGAAACCAGCCAGTTGTTATCTTTGGGTTCAATGGTCCGCTTCATTTGCATCGCAATTTTCTGACCCTGTACTTCAAATACCACATTATATTCCATTGCAGAAGTGCTCCAGACGTTCTGTAAGGCGGGAAGCGCTTTTGCTGTTTTCTGGGCTGCCACAGGCTCATATTTCACTGTTGAAATATCTACACGGAGCTTTTCAAGTGTCATTTTCACATCCTCTTCCATCCCTTCCTGGTAGCGTCCACCGAGGATTTCAGAGAGGAATTTCTCCGTTTCCGCATACATCGCTTTCTTGTTGAGCGGTTTGATAAAGCCATGTCCTTCATCGGGAGCCAGCAGATAGGCAACTTTCTTCCCTTTCTCCCTCAGTGCGATCACGATCTGGTCGGCTTCGGCTTTCTTCACCCTCGGATCATTTGCGCCTTGGATAATCAGCAGTGGCCTGTTGATCTTTTCGGCGCTGAACAGCGGGCTGGCTGCACGAATGGCCGCCTTGCCCTCTTCGGTATTGGGATCGCCAACCATGCCATACAAAAATGCCCTGCCTGACTCCCAGTATGCAGGGATGGATTCGAGCAGGGTAAAGATGTTGCTCGGGCCCACAATGTCAACGCCGCATGCATACACCTCAGGGGTGAATGCCAATCCGGCGAGTGTTGCATAACCCCCGTAACTGCCGCCCATGATGGCAACCTTGTTCTTATCGGCGATACCCGCTTCAATCAGATACTTCACACCCCAGGTGATATCGTCCTGCATCAGTTTTCCCCACTGCATATCGCCGGCATTCAGGAATTTCTTTCCGTATCCGCCGCTGGACCTGAAATTGGGCTGCAAAATGGCATATCCCCGGTTGGCAAGGAACTGTACTTCCGCATCGTATCCCCAATTGTCGCGCGGACCTTTGGGCCCACCATGAACCAGGACGATTAACGGAAGGTTTTTCCCTGCAACCCCGACGGGCATGGTCAGGTATGCAGGAATATCAAGACCATCGCTGCTTTTGTAGGAAATCGGTTTCATCCCCGCCAGATGTTGTTCCACCGCTTTGAGTGCTGGCCTCGGAGTATATTGATGGATCAGTTTTTTTGACTTCACATCGAAAAAATGAACTTCAGCGGCATATTTATCCCCACTGACTGCAACCAACAGTTTGGAATAGTCATTTGTGGTGCTCTGCAGGTAAACCTCACGACCCGGGAATTTGGATTCCAGGTATTTATAGGTTGATTCCCATTTCTTGTCTTTCCAGTAATATTCGGTTTTATCCAGGGTATAGCTGGTTGAGATGATCTTCCGGGTATTGTCATCGAGCATCAGTCCGCCGAAATCGACTTTTTTATTCGGATCGCTTTCCAT
>CAYHGE010000045.1:14694-25694 GCA_964355945.1 uncultured Draconibacterium sp. | reverse complement strand
TGTCATCGAGCATCAGTCCGCCGAAATCGACTTTTTTATTCGGATCGCTTTCCATGAACTTCATTTTCTGAGTTTTTGGATCCATCAGAAAGAGGGTTGACTTATCAATATCTCCCTTGTTTGTTACAAAGTAGCATTGCGAATTATCCTCATTCCATCCGGCAATGTAAGCCTGTTCTGTTACGTTGAAATCGTAGATCGGAGTGAGTTTATTTCCTTCATCGACCCTGAACATGGTGGTATTGCCCTTTTCATCGGTTTTGCTCATGACCCGCATTTTCTCATCCCAGTCGAAATCATACCCGGTGATGCGGTCGTTGTTTTCAAAGAGTTTTGTCAGTTTTCCGGAGGCTATCTGAAGTTCATAGAGATCATGCCATGCCGCATCACGGTCATTGAGCCCTACATAGAGAATATTCGGATCCTTCTTGCTCACCATTAAAATTTGCGCAGCAACCTCTTTCAATGGCGTGAGATTTTTCGATTCGGGTACTCCCCCTTCTGCCGGACTTGCTTTGGGATCAACTGCAAAAATATTCATGTTCTCATCCCCGTCCTTATCTTTTACATAAAGAAGGTATTTGCTGTCTCTGGTCCAGAAATACCCGTAAAACGGGCGTGTGCTGTTGGTCAGGGGGCGGGCCTTTTCAAAAGGCTCGTCAAAAGATTTCACCCACAGGTTCATGATCCCGTTGTATTGTTTCATAAACGAGATAAATTTCCCATCAGGGCTCAACTGGCCCCCGGAGATTTCCGGGTTGCCGAAAAAGAGATCACGGTCCAGCAAAGGAGGCTGCTGGGCTGTTGTTGAGTAGGCAATTGTCATCATGGTCATGGCCAATAAGAATGTTTTAATCATTTTCATATGATTTGAATTAAATGTTTAAACGGTATTAGATGGCAAAATTACACAGGAGTTACAAATATTTCCAGGATTTTTATGTTTATCTGCTGAGGGTCCACCTGCGCCGCAGGTTTTCTTTCATCCCGGTGTACCAGTTGGTCACCTCCAGGTCAAGGCTGGTGGCAGATTCCGGAAACATGAATGTAACGGCCGAACGTGGTGTAAGTTCAAGTTTCCCAGTCCAATCGGCAGACAACCCCTTGCAATGGATGGTGAAATCGGTCATGTTTGACACCAGGTATTTCGTTTTGCCTTTCGCTGTTATGACTTTCTCAATGCTGACCGACTTTTCAAACAGTTTTCCAAGCAGTTCTTCCGATCCGGCCAGGGTTCCGTTGAACCAGGCGACTGTCTGCCGGTCGAGGATCGCCTGCCGGACAGCCTCCTCTGAACGATCCTTCACAAAAACCAGCGTCATTGGCCGGATAAAGTTGCCGGAATAATCGTAAGCCAGCCGCATCGGGTCATGCACATCTGAATTGGCAAACGGTGCGAGTTTTTTTTCGGCTGCCCACTGCAGGCCGACGGGGTACCACTCATTGCTGTTGAATACTTCGATTCCCTGAAGCCAGCCCTTTTCCAGGATATGCTGGTGTACCGGGAACCATTTGACGGTGTCCTTCTGCTGCGCGATCCAGCCGGGGTGGTTCCATATCATGACGGCGCCCTGTTCGTGAAGCCGCTCCATTACGGTGAGGAAGGCGCGGGACGCAGTATCTTCCATCTCCGGAATGTTGGCATCCCTGACAAAATACGCATTGAAATGGCCCGGCGGCATTTTCCGGGTCACTTCGATGGCCTGGATCAGCAGGATTCCCTTGTTTTTTGCTGCCTCTGCCGCAAGTTTGAAATGAGTATTGTTATCGTATTTCAGGTACTCTTTGTTTGGGTGATAACGATCATGATCGGTGATCGCAATCACATCGAGGCCGTCCTGCCATGCTTCATCCACCCTGACCTCCGGCCATACGGAACCATCGGAGAAAACTGCGTGCATGTGAAAATCTCCCTTCAGGGTGATGAATCCCTCAATATCAGGCACCTCTATTAGCCTTCGCTGGCTTTTCAGTTCCATCTCAGGAAAAACCTGGCGGTTGAGGTTTTGTCCTTTAAACTCCGTGCTAGCAAACAGGATTATCGCCATGATGAATGGCAGCCAGGCTTGTTGTTTCTAATTCGGTTTTTCAACTACTGTTTCACGATTTCTACCCGGCGGTTCAATTTTCTGCCTTCTTCACTATCGTTTGTGCTTACAGGACAAGCCTGTCCGACTCCCACGGAGACAAGCCTTGAAGCCGCGATTTTACCATTGGCAACCAGGTAGTTTTTGATGCTTTCGGCCCTTGCTTTCGACAAAGTCATGTTGCCTTCCAAAGTGCCGGTATTGTCGGTATGGCCAGCTATAATAATCTTTACAGCAGGATTATCATTCAGGTAACTTGTGATCTGCTTCAGGGATTCAGCCGATTCCGGCTTGATATCCGACTTCCCGATGTCGAAGAGAATGTCGTACACTGCCACTTTCCCATCCTTGTCAATACCTTCCCTGAAGGTAAATTCGACCTCCTGCTTCATGCTTTTAACTATAACAATAACCACATTATAATCGATGTCGTCCGTGTCATCGGCATTCTCGATGGCCATGAACACTTCATCCCCGTTGTTTGTGAAGGAGAAAAAATTATTCCTGTCCGACAGGCTTTTACCATTGATTTTCTTCACTGCATTGGCATAGTTGAGCCGGATCTGATCGCCGCTTACAGCACGTGGTTCATTTTTAATTTTACGATAATTGATCCGCCGAAAATCTCCATTTTTTTTCAGCCTCACAGATTTGCCGTCGAAACCATGGTAAAAAAACTCATGTGTCATGTACTCGCTTGACGTACAAGAGTGAATAAAAAATCCCTTCATCCTTCCAAGATAGGAAGGTTCAATATTCTTACAATCAGGTTTATCGGTCTGGCTGTAAGAGATCACAGAAAAAAGAAGGAGAGCAGTCAGCAAGGTTGTGCTTTTCATATATTGGTGATTTTAAGGCATGTGTCACTTTTCATGTTTCTCAAGTTTCATGCCGTTTTAGGGACACTTTTATGGTTAATCATGGTTTGTTAAAAGGTTGCAAATTTAATAATATATAATTTGATTAACCGGAATCATACCAGTATGTTGTACTGGTAAAAAATTCTCAGAGTGTCACATTGGCGTCTTGAAAATTTAAACATACAATTACAATCACTTTTCCGTTGCATTTAACCTTACTGGTATGATTGCGCTTCAAAAAGAATTTATAGGTTTCCTGATATGATTGTTCTCCATTTAACGTTGGCAAAAACCTTTTTCTTTCTACCCAAATTAATATACATTTGCTATTGAATTAAGGCTGATCAAATACAAATACCGTATGGCTGGCAAATTATTTTTTTTCGTTGTTCTCTTTTTACTCAGTCATCTGGCATCGTCCCAAACAGTAACCATAACCGGAAAAGTGAGCTCGGAAGAGGATAATATGGGCATCCCCGGCGTTACTGTTGTGATCAAAGGTACCGTGAAAGGAACGACCACTGATATTGACGGGAATTACGCCCTGCCGGGAGTTACCTCGGGTGACACGCTGAAATTCAGCTATATTGGTTATGAAACACGTGAAATCGCCGTTGGAAAGCAATTGAAAATTGATGTACTCCTTCTGGTTTCAACCATGGATCTTAAGGAGTTTGTCGTAACTGCATTCGGGGTGAAGCGTCAGCAGCGCGAGATCGGCTATTCGACGCAACGAATTGAGGCAGAGGTAATCGTAAAGTCGAATACCCCTAACATCCTGAATGGCATGATCGGCCGTGCGGCAGGCGTGAATGTGTCGCAGGGTGATGGGATTGAAGGGAGCTCCACCCGCGTTGTGATCAGGGGGAACAACACCCTGAGCGGGAAAAACCAGCCCCTCATCGTGGTGGACAATGTGCCGCTGGAGAACATTCCCGGGCAGGAGAACATCGGCCGGGGAGTCGACTGGGGTAACCCGATCTCGGATATCAACCCGCTCGATATCGAAACCTATACGGTTCTTAAGGGTGGCGCTGCTTCGGCACTTTATGGTTCAAGGGGCGCCAACGGGGTCATCCTGATCACCACCAAGCGTGGGAAAAAGCAGGAAGGACTTGGTGTTACTTTCAATTACAGTTACAAGTGGATCCACCCGTACAGGTTCCGGGAGATGCAAAATACCTATGGTGCAGGTGGACCGATATCGTTTACTCCTCCCTCCTTCCCGATGAATGGCGACACCATGCTGTATCCGGGTGTTTACGGGACCACGAACCTGATCATCAATCAGCAGGGAGAGACCCGGTCGACCACAGAGGAGTTCGGATATTACGGATCGGCGGTATCCTGGGGACCAAAAATGAATGGAGAGATGGTACGATGGTGGGATGGCAAGATGCGGTCGTATTCTCCCCAGCCGGATAACTACAAATCGGTGTTTCAGGATGGTTCCACCCAAACGTACAACATCTCTGCTTCGGGCGGGAACGATAAGGGAACCCTGCGTGTTTCCATCACCCGGCAGGACAATAATGCCATCATCAGCAACAGTGATTTCAGCCGGACAACCATCAACCTGGGTGCGGGGCTGAAAATATCTTCCAAAGTATCTGCTGATCTCACCATGTCGTACATTAATTTTAACCGGATGAACAGTCCCATGCTTGGCGAATCGCAAGAATCGTTCAACAAGGGATTTCTCTATTCATGGCCCAGAAGCTACAAAGGTGTCGACCGGGAAAATTATGTCAATCCCGACGGATCTCAGAATCCACAGGAGGGCTGGCCATTTCGTGATATCAACCCAACCCTGTGGTGGAACTATTATAACAACAACACCAAATTAAAAAGGGATAAATACATCGGCGCGCTCACACTCACCTACGACATTACTCCATGGCTCAGCCTGACAGGCCGGGCCGGAAGGGATTTCAACCTTGACCAATACACCACCAACAACAAACCGATTGATGCGATAGGCCTCAAAGGCGGAAAATATGAAAATAGTCTTAACAGAACCTATTCCGATATTTTTGAAGGATTGATCACTGCAGACAAGAAGGGATTCCTGCATGAAAAACTGGATGTGAGATTTTCACTGGGGGCCAACCGGTGGAACTACTATCTTTATGAGATCAGGGGGCATTCAGGGACATGGTATTTCCCCAACCGCTATACTTTTGACAATTACACCTCCCCAACCTATTACACTAATGAAGCGGGTGAAACGGTCGTAAGTAACCCGGGGGATTTGCCCAAAGATATAGTTCCCGGGGAATCGGTAATGCGCGAACGGACCAATTCGGTGTTCTCCTACCTGAACCTGGGCTGGGATGATTATCTTTTTCTGGAATTAACCGGAAGAAACGATTGGTCTTCCACCCTGCCGAGTGAAAGCAACTCCTATTTTTATCCTTCGGTATCGGCCAGTTTTATTGCTACGCAGGCCTTCAAAATCCAGGAGAAGATCAAGTGGCTTAATTTTCTCAAGATCAGGGCCGGATATTCGAATTCGGCTACCGATGCGGATCCGTACATGCTGGCTTTCAACTATAATTCAGGAACCTTCGGAGGTCAGCAAACAGCCGGTTTCCCCGGGGTCATTCCACCTTACCATTTAATGCCGCAGCGGGTGAATACCTGGGAGGCGGGTGTGAATGTGGGACTTTTTGAAAGCCGTATTGATCTTGATTTCACCTATTACAACAAATACTGTTACTCCCAGATTATGAAAAACCTGCCTGTCCCGGTCAGTTCAGGGGCGTCGGGAATATCGATCAATGAAGGCGTGATGACCAATACCGGGTTCGAGATCATTCTAAATACTATTCCGGTGCAGACGAAGAATTTCGCGATCAAGTCATCACTCAACTTTTCAAGGAACAAAAACATTGTAAAGAGTCTGGGCGATTATGCCGAGATTTACCCGCTGGCGGATATCTGGGGACTCAACGGTCCCGCAATGGCATTGCGCACAGGGGATGAATATGGAACCATCTATGGCTACGATTATGTGTACAATGAGGATGGCAAACGCATTGTGAATGATGAAGGTACAAAATACCTGATCACCGACACAAGGGTCCCGATCGGAAATGCTTCGCCTGACTTTCTTGCCGGCTGGCAAACTGAATTTATGTACAAAGGGGTCAGGCTTTCTGTGCTGATTGACACAAAATGGGGAGGTGATATTTATTGCGGTTCATACGTGATCTCCCTTCAAACCGGGCAAAGCCCTGAAACACTGCTCGAACGGGAGGGTGGTGGGTTGCCTTACACGGATCCTGCCGGAAATACATCAAACATCGGGATTATCCTCGACGGAGTTTATGCCGACGGAACCCCAAATGATAAGGTTGTTCATTATTATTACAAATACCTGCCCAATGCAGGGGGATGGGGCAAACTGATTTCCACCCCGGGCATTCTTGAGAATACCTGGGTGAAGATGCGGGAAATATCCCTGTCATATACTTTTCAGAACCGGTTCACCGCCAAATTGAAAGTTTTCAAGGAACTGACTTTGTCTGTTGTTGGAAGAGACCTGTTTTATATATATACCACACTGCCCGACAAGATCAACCCCGAAGGACTGATGGGGTCGGGCAATGCACAGGGATTTGAGTGGGCGTCGATGCCGGGCACCATGTCACTGACTTTTGGGATTACAGCATCATTCTAGAAATTTGCACGTGTAAAGGAATTACGATTTACGGATGAAAAAGATAAAGGAAAACCTTTTGATTATGAAATGGAGCTACAGGTCGGCCGGATGGTTGCTGATACTGATCGTTTCGCTGGCTTCCTGCAGGAAAGATTTTGAAGAGATCAACACCGATCCGAATTCGTTTACAACAGCCAGCGACGGTTCTCTGTTCAACGAAGTGATTTCGACCCTCCAGCCGGGGTGGAATGAGCAGTTTTATATCAACAATGAGGTCCTTTATAAACAAACCCAGATGGCTGCTCTAACCAAAGAAGAGTGGGGAAATCTGTCATTGGGTACAGAGGAGATCTGGGGCAATTATTATGGTGCCCTGCCCGAGATACGGGAGTTGGAAAGCCGCTTCAGCAAATATGACACCATCGCCGGCGTGCTGAATATGAAAGCCATGTTGAAAATCACCATGGCAATGAAAACCTTTAAAGTGACCGATTTATTCGGGGATATCCCATTCAGCAAGGCAGGGTACGGGTTTCAGAGCCTGGAATACCTTCGTCCCCGGTTTGATAAACAAAAGGAGATATACCTGGCCCTGCTGGATGATTTGAAATGGGCTGATGAAAATATTGTCGAAACCGCCCCGCTGGTTGAACCTTATAAAACGTTTATTGGGTTTGACAAGCTTTTCCAGGGTGATATGAAGATGTGGAGGAAACTGGCCAATTCCCTCCGTCTGAGGCATGCCATGCGCATGGCAGAGAAAGAGCCTGTGATTGCCGGCGGGATCATCAGCGATATTATTGAAAACAACAGGCCGGTGCTTGTTGGATATTCGTTAACCGGTCCGGTGCTTGAAAGTGTCTGTTTTTGGCCCGCCGCCATCGGCTTTAAAAATGAAAGCCTGGTCTGGTCCTTCAGTGAGCATAAGAACCTCCGGATGGGCTCCAATATATGGCACCTGTTTTCAGGCAACGACAGTACCAGCGGGACCGGAATCTTCGATCCCAGGGCCTATATTTTCTTCGAAACGAACAACAAAAGCCAATGGGTCCCATATCCGCAGATTCCTGAGGCCACCACTCCGTCCGAAGGCGGGATTCCGTATGCAAGCCAGAGAGATGTGACCGGATCTTTCAGCATCAAAGGCGAAACCTGCCTCTATTCTCCATTTAATTACTTCATCATCGCCGATATAAATTACATGCCCATCGTACTTTTCACCGGGGCAGAGATTCATTTTCTCAAGGCAGAAGCTTATTTCAGGGGGATCGGGGTTGCAGTGGATAAGGATCTTGCCGACATTGAATACATGAACGGGATCAATTCATCGGTTGGATGGTGGGTGAAAACGGCAGAGAATTCAAAACTTCCCACCTCCGGGATGACCTTCCCTGAAACGATCGGAATTCCAAAAGGCCTCTCTGCATCCTCGGTGACGATTCATTATGGAAGCTGGAACGCCAAAACAGAGGAGGAAAAGCTGGAATTCATCTACACCCAATGGATGCTGGATGCTTTCCGCCAGCCGTGGGAGGCGTACGCCCTGGCAAGACGAACAGGCAAAACACCGCATGAAGGTCCTGTAATCAGCCATTTCAGGTTGCCATATCCGCCATCAGAGGTTGAGTACAATTCGGCCAACTGCGCACAGGCCATTTCAAGTCAGGGTGGAGACGGAACAAATAGCAAAATATGGTGGATACCAAATTAATTATAATCATTTATGAAATCTCCCTCTATGGTCCTCTGTGTCTTCTCCATGGCGCTCTGTGAAACAAAATTACACAGAGTTAAACAGAGAAGACACAGAGAACCGCAGAGAAAAAAATCAGAGACATAGAATTTACATTTAAATAATAAACCCATGAAAAAATCGAATCTCAGTTTCAGTTTGCTGCTGTTCATTTCATTGATGATGCAGCCTTTGATGATGTTTTCGCAGACCAACCAGTACCTGCATTTTGATAAGGTGGATGATTTTGCACAGCTGCCCAACGGTTCGCAGTATGTATCGGGAGGTAATCAGATATCCATGACCGGATGGTTTTTTTGCGATGCGCTTGCATACGGACAGGGATATATGGGTTTTCGGGCAGGATCGGGAACTGCGGAATTCTACATGCTCCAGCTGAATAACGGGGTTATGGAATGCCGGTTGGTTACAACGGCAGGGTTCTTCGAATATGTGGCTCCTGCCAATACGGCCATTCCGCAAGTGTGGCAACATATGGCATGGATATTCGACGGGACCTCCATCAAACTATATGTGAACGGAACCCTGAAAGGCAGCAAGGCCGCGTCGGGAACTTTTCTCGGTCCGGCTGTCGCATTTGGCATCGGGAAAAGTATTCTTGGCGGGTTTAACTTTGTGTATGGCGGCCGCATCGATGAAGTCTCCGTGTGGAATAAGGCTCTCACGCAAACCGAGATCCAGGATATCATGGCCAATGAGCTGACAGGGACAGAGGCCAACCTGCAACTTTATTACAAGTTCAACCAGGGTGTGCCGGGAGGTAACAACGCCTCCATTACGAAGCTTGATTGTGAAATCGGAACCGGTGAACGGGATGCTGATCTCATGAACTTTGCCATGGTTGGTGCAACATCCAATTTCAACGGAACACTCGACCCTGGTTACCAGGCTATCTCTTTCCCCTTGATACCACATCATCTTACCACAGACCCTCCTTTTGATATCCAGGCAACAGCCACATCGGGACTTCCAGTGACTTTTGAAGTAGTATCCGGGCCGGCCACCATCAGTGGCAACACGGTTACCCTCACCGGCGCCCAGGGTGAAGTAACCATCAAGGCGATGCAAGCCGGCAATGCCACATTCAATCCGGCCGATCCGGTTACCAACAAGTTCATGGTACTTGATCCCATGTTGCATGTCCCGAATATCGAAGCCAGACACCCGCTTGCAGGCGATGTTTATGTGCCTGTGCTTTCAAAGATACTCCTGTCAACTTATTCCACCATCGCATATCCGTCATTATTCAGTGTTACGGAGGTGAATTTCAAAATTAACGACGAAACGATACCGGCACAAACCTTTCAAAACGGACACTTTATTGCCTGGTGGTCACCCCCAAACTGGGGAGATTACACCCTCACCATTACTTCGACGAATAACTACGGGGCTTCTGCGGTGCAAACAGTCAACATAAAGATTGTGCCTGAGGCGACCAACATGGAAGTGGTTGCTGCCCAGGGTGTTTGGCTGAACCCCAACAATGTCACGCAAACCGTTCCTGCCAATTTGCCTTCATATCTCGGCGCATTTGACAAGGTAACTGCAACACTGGCGGTTACATGTCCCTCCGGTGGTTGTGGCGAATGGGACAGGGTAGCCAGCGTGGATCTCAAAGGCCATGACGGAAACTGGTATGAAATTATCAGGTATATCACACCATATGGCGTTCCATGCTCACACAACATTGATCTTACAGACTATATGTCGCTGCTGTTGGGTAAGGCAGAGTTCAGGTTTAATTGCAGTACACTCGACAATGGCTACAATTATAAACTTACCTTGCATTACACCAAAGGGACCCCGGCATATTTATACAGTACGGTTCACGAAGTGTGGAATGGAATCTATCCGTTCGGCGACTATGCCAATCTCCAGCCTGTGGAAGTGCGGACATATGAGTTTCCCGAAAATGCCATTGCCGCCAAACTGAAACTTATCTCCACAGGTCACGGATGGGGTGACCTGAACACCAGCAATGCCGCTGAATTTTACAATGCCACTCACCATATCTGGGTAAACGGTGTTCAGACTTTTGAACAGCATAACTGGTACGACTGTAATCCGAACCCCGATGCCTGCCAGCCTCAGAACGGCACCTGGTATCATGACCGGGCCGGTTGGTGCCCTGGTGCAATTGCCCAATGGTATGACTACACGATGACGCCTTATGTTGCAGGAAATAACGTGGAGTTGAAATATGTGTTTTTTGAAAACTATGTCGACCTTTGCCATCCCAACAACCCAAATTGCGTAACGGGTGTCACCTGCTCCAATTGTGACGATGGATTCAATCCAACCCTGGATGTAGCCTGCAACCTGGTGGTGTTTTCAGAGAACCCTGTATTGACCGGAATGGATAACCGGAAATCATCGGCCTCCTCATTCAGTATCAGACCTAACCCTGCCTTTGGCAGTGTTGAGGTTTATGCCTTTGGTCCTTCTGACAGACAGTCGTTCCCGGTGCAACTTCTTTCCATGACCGGGACAGTATTGGGACAGTATGAGTGGGATGGAAAATCGGTGCGCCTGGATCTTTCACAATTTCCCGGGGGTATCTACCTGGTGAAGATCCGCACCTCGGAAAAAACAGAGATGAAGAAGCTTGTTCTTCAGTAAGCAAACAACCCGATATC
>CAYHGE010000045.1:0-14594 GCA_964355945.1 uncultured Draconibacterium sp. | reverse complement strand
GCATCGGTAATAAATCGCACTTTTTGCGTGGTGACAAATGGAAACTAAAGGAGTCGTTTATTTCCAACTGTGGTTCCGCTGGCAAAATATTTCCATTACAAAAACAAATCCCGGTATAATGTCTTATATTTGTGTTTGGATTGAAGAAAAACACCTTTACCAAACGCTGCAACATTCTTAAAAGTCTTGAATATTTCTCACCTTGAAACCTGCCAACTATAAACCCGGGAAATATTTTTAAGAACATGCAGTGCGACCTTCACATCCATCGAATTGTATTACTGTTACATACACCAAGAATCACCTTTTTATTCCGAACATCCTCAGGCTTGCACTTGATGGCACCTGATATAATAGAAAATTAACTGTCATTAACTTTTTGATGGCTAATCAGTATGCAAAATATTAGGATGGAAACAAAAACGAACACATTTGAGAATTTTCCTGAATGGTTATTGGAAAAATGGCAGGGCATAGCAGATGTACTGGCCGAAACAATTGGCGTTACAGCTGCTTTTATTACAAAGACCGAAGATGATGTTATGGAGGTTTTCATTTCAAGCCATTCAGAAAACAATCCTTACCCTCCTTATACAAAAGAAAATACAGATGGTTTGTATAGTGAAACCGTAATAAAAACCCAACAAAAATTATTGGTTACCAATGCGCTGACAGACAAGGCCTGGAACAAAAACCCTGATATAAAAAACGGTTTAATCGCTTATTTGGGATTTCCGCTTAATTTTCCGGATAACCAACCATTTGGGACCCTTTGCCTTCTTGATAATAAGGAAAGGTCGTTTACACAGCAAAATGAAAAACTGGTCCAGCAATTTAAGAATGTTATTGAACTGGATCTGGCACTGCTGCAGTCATTTGACCACAATACAAGGTTCGAATCAGCAAACATTGTACATGAAATTGCTGAACGCAAACAGGCCGATGAAAAACTGCAGGAAAGCGAACGTATGTATCGCAACCTGTTCGAAAAGGCGAATGAAGGGCTGATATTGCTGACGATGGACGGGAAAATAGCCGAAGCAAACCAGTCCTTTGCCATGATGCATGGCTACACCGTGAGCGAGATTAAGAACATGGATATCAAAGATCTGGACGTTCTCAATGATAGGGCGTTTGATGGCCGTGCAGAAGTTATGAATCGCCTTTACGCCGGAGAAGTCGTCCGTTTTGAGGTTGAGCATTATCACAAGGATGGGCATGTCATTACCATGAGCGATACAGTAAGTATCATCAACATTGGTGTCGAGAAGTTCTTTTTGGCTTTTCACCAGGACATTACCGGACGCAAGCTGGCGGAAGAGCAGCTGGCAGAAAACAAGGAAAAATACCGGGGGTTAAGTGAAGCCTCGTTTGAGTCAATTTTTCTATCTGAAAAAGGGATTTGCATTGAACAAAACCACACTGCTGAAAAGATATTCGGTTATACCAGCGATGAAGCAATCGGCAGATATGGAACAGATTGGATTGTTCCTGAAGACAGGGATATGGTGCTCAGAAAAATGCTCTCAGGCACTGAAGAACCCTATGAGGCACGGGCATTAAGGAAAGACGGCACAACATTCCCTTGTATGCTGTCGGGAAAGATGATGCATTATAAAGGAAGAGATGTAAGGGTAACTTCTTTAACAGATATCACAGAACGCAAACAGGCGGAAGATAGAATCCTTGAATTAAATAGAGATTTAGAATTGCGTGTTAAACAACGCACATCGGAACTGGAAGCAGTCAACAAAGAACTGGAAACATTTTCCTATTCAGTTTCACATGATCTGAAAGCACCTTTAAGACACATCAGCGGGTTTATCGACCTTTTTCGCGAGAATAAATCAAAAGATCTAAATGCAGAAGATCTTGGATACCTTGATGTTATTTCCTCTTCTGCTTCTGATATGGGAAAATTAATTGACGCGATTCTTAATTTTTCAAGGCTTAATTCGGTAGAATTGCAAAAAAAACCAATTTGTTCATCTGAAATGGCTCAGCAAGTCATCAACTTCTTTGAGCCTGATATTCAAAACCGGATAGTCTTATTCAAGGTATCATCTATTCCTGATATAACCGGCGATGAAGAACTTCTCCGGCAGGTATGGATCAACCTGATCTCGAATGCCATCAAATACACCATGAAAAAAACTGAAGCCATCATCGAGATCGGAAGTTTTTCGAACGACAAGGAGGTCACCTTTTTCGTGAAAGACAATGGGGCAGGTTATAATATGAAGTATGCAGATAAACTGTTCGGTGTATTCAAACGACTGCACAAAACCAGCGATTTTGAAGGAGTCGGAATCGGCCTTGCCAACGTGAACCGAATCGTTATGCGGCACGGCGGCCATTGCCATGCCGAAGGAGAGGTGGATAACGGGGCAACATTTTATTTTACCTTACCTGTTTAAGGATATCTTGTTTACAAAGGAGGTTTGAATATCCGGAGATTCATGTAAAAGAGCCCCCCCCTCCACCAACAAAATTAAATTACGGACATGTTTTTTTAATGCAAACATTGCTACTTTTGGATGTCCAATAATTTAATTCTTATACGAAAATAGCAGCCGCAAATGAATAAAAGCAGACTGGAAGCCTTCAGCGATGGCGTTTTAGCCATCATTATCACCATCATGGTACTGGAAATGAAAATACCTCACGGGAGTGACTGGGACGAATTAAAACCACTCATTCCAAAATTCCTGAGCTATATTTTAAGCTTTCTTTACATCGGAATTTACTGGGGCAATCACCATCATCTGTTACATTCTGTAAAACAGGTTTCTTCAGCGATTCTCTTATCAAACATTAACCTGCTTTTCTGGTTATCCCTCATTCCATTTGCAACCGGGTGGATGGGAGAGAATCATTTTGCCATCAACACGGGTATTTCAGGAATCATCTTCGTCATTATCGCAGTCATGTGGCTCATCCCGGATAAAAATATTGAAAGAGCATTAAGAGGGGAAAGCCTCTCCTAATATTCAATAACCTTAAGTTTCGTATCTTTGCTGGATGAAATATTTGCCAAAGATTAACTCTATTCCGGTGCTTGTCCTGTTTCTTTTGCTTTCATTTGCTGCACACTCGCAGGAGACTGCTGTACCCGCTACTCCCGGTAAAACAGAGAATGTCAGGAAGGATATTGACAGGTCAGCCCTTATCGCCTATGCCAAACAATACCTGGGAACGCCTTACAGGCGGGCTGGTTCCGATCCCCGAAAAGGATTCGACTGTTCCGGCTTTGTCGATTTTGTATACCGCCATTTTGATCTGAAGCTTCCCCGGAGTTCCAAAGAATTCAAAGCAATAGGCACCGCTCTGAAGCCGGAAGAATTCAAGGTGGGGGATGTGCTGGTATTTTATGGATTCAGGGACAAAAGCCACATCGGCCATGTAGCAATCGTATGCGAAGCCAATGGCATGAAGTCGCGGTTTATTCATGCTTCCTCTGGCAGGAAGCACAGTGTCACCATCAGCGATCTTGACACGGACGGATACCGGCGCCGTTTTTACAAGTGCATCGATGTGATCCGGTAGGGTCGCTTTAAATTATAAATCTGCTTCGTTTTTTATACTTTTTCTGATCATCTTTTCACACGCCTTTTATGAAACATATCATTGTCATTTTTTGCCTTATCACTTTACTGCTGCAGGCTTCCCTTGCACAAAGCACCTGGAAAGCATCTGACTATAAGCCTGAACCTTACCGGAAGGTGATGGTACTTGCCAAGGTAACCGATGTGGCTGCCAGGCAGCAACTGGAAGACTTCACCGTTAAATTGCTCAATGATAAAGGAATCGTTGCCATCCCGGCATACAGAAACGTTAAAAAAACCGACGGTGTATCCCGTGAAGAGTTCCTCGTCATTGCAGATTCTCTGCAGGTTGACGCCCTGCTTGTCTATTCGGTCAACGGGGCTGAAAAACAGGTCGAGAGCACCCCGACAGTAAGCATTGGCATAGGTGTTGGCGGGTATGGTGGATATGCAGCCACAAGTGTGCCGATCTCCGGAGGAACCAAAATGGTCACCGTGGTCAAACTCAGTGTCTATTTTTACAACAGGGCTTCAACAGATGAACAATGGGCCCTGCAGCTAAGCGGATCACTCGATGGCGGTACAGACAAGCTTGCCTATACTTTTGCAAAGACTACCGTTAAAGGGATGATAAAAGACGGGTTATTCGTTAAATAGATTAGGTGCCGGACATGGTACACAAATGCACTGTGCGGCTAATTGATCATTATTTCTGCAAATTCTGATTCAAAAAATCTGAAATCTTTCCTGAACCCTCTTGCAGAAAGTTTCAGGCAATTTCCTTTTTTTTCAATGACAAGGTAAAAATACAACGGTTTATCTTCCTGCCTGAGCAGATCATCGTATTTACGCTTCTTTCCGGTGAATAATGGTTGTGCAATACCACCCCCTCCCCCGATCACGAGGAAATATTTTTCATTATGACCGGAAAAATACTCCAGGTTATGAGAATGGCCGCTGATAAAAAGTTTTGCCTTTTTTGAATTTTCAAATTTTGGCACTATCAGGTCTGCTACCGGGCGTGATGACCCTACGACCTTGCTGTTACTATAAGGCGGATGATGAATACAAACGATAATTGCTTTTATGCCGGGTGCGGCATCAAGTGAATCCATAACCGCCGAATACCATTTTACCTGCATGGAACATGCGTTTATCCCAATGGCCCTGAAATTTGAGTTCAGCATGACAAAGGCAACAGAATCAACATCCACAGTGTACCCATATTGCCAACGTTCCGGGAATCTTTGCCCGAACATTTTCATTCCTTCGTATTTCCCCATGTATTCATGATTTCCCGGGATGGCATAAACTGCAGTATGTGTTTTTTTCACAGAATTCAGGACGGTATCCAGGGGCGTCCATGCTTCTTTATCTGATCCCATCGAAGTCATATCACCGAGAAGGAACAGCGTCTTCGGTCGCTGGCGGATGATATCTGCAAACAAACTATCTCTTGCCTCTGCGTTTCTGTATGGTCTGAATAATATTTTCTCCACCCACAGGGGGACCTGAAAGTCACTGATAAAATACATTTTTTGCTGTTTATCGATAACCTGTGAGTAACCAAAGGATGTACTTATCCCCAGTAAAAGAGCAATCATCCAAATCGAATTGTACCTGCCTTTCATGGTTCTTGGTCTCACCTTCAATTGAAAGAGGTAAAATTAATAAATTGGGCAATAGTTCCGGTTACGGAGAATTATTTTATTGATAAAACTCCAGTACCTTTGATTCGGCCCATGGCGATTCATAAAGATATCGCTTACAATCCCGTAATAATATGATTATTCTCGAAAAACCGTATGTTTCCGAATTTCTGCAGCAAACAGTGGTAAGGTTGCAAATACCTGTGCTGGCCACACCTTTTTCGAACAGCCTGGCTCTTGCCGGCAAAATGAACCTGGTAGAATACGACGCATTTTTTAAAAAGCTGAAATCTGTCGAAAATCCGCTTTTATACAGTAATTCGGAAAACTCCACCGAATTACTCAACCGGTATGGCCCCGAACTGAGTGTGACACAACATGTCAATTACTTCAAAGACAAAGCAAAGCTTCGCGAAATATTTTTAACACTCAATCCGGATGTCTGGTACCATACCTGCTCATTGAAAGAGTTGGATGAACTCGATTTTTCAGCCTTGCAGAAACCGTTTGTCATTAAACCGGTCAGGGGTTTTGCCAGCATCGGAATACATGCAGTTCATGATGATACTGAATGGGAAACTGCCCTCCGATCGATTAAAAAAGAGGTGAAACTGATGCATGGCGTATTTCCGGATGTGGTGGTCAGCCTGAACGATTTTTTGATTGAACGCTATATCGAAGGCACTGAAATAGCCATTGATGCCTATTTCAACGGATCAGGGGAACCGGTCATCCTCAACATCCTCACCCATCTCTTCGGATCGAAGTCGGATATGAGCGACCGGTTGTACATGACTTCTGATGAGATTGTGAGAAAGTACCACGATCCGATCATTCATTATCTTGAAGAGATTGCCAGGCTGCGCGACCTGAGGAACTTCCCGTTTCATCTTGAAATGCGCCAGGAACCAAATGGCAACTTTGTTCCGATTGAAATAAACCCGATGAGATTCATGGGTTTCTGTGTAGCCGATGTGGAGTACTATTTCTACGGCATCAATCCTTATGAATACTATTTTCAGCAGAAAAAACCAGATTGGGAGCAGATCCTTGAATCGCGCTGCGAAAAACTCTATGGCATGTTTGGCATCGACATTCCGAAACATCTGGATAAAAATCAAATCCGGTTCAATTATGAGAAATTCATCGCTCATTTTTCGAAAACACTGCATCATGTAAAAATGGATTATACAAAACTGCCGATGGCGATCTACCTTTTTGCTGAAACCCGTAAATCGCAGTTCTCTGAATTTGAAGCAATATTGTACAGCGATTTGTCTGAATTTATCGAACCCAAAGAATAAAAGTACCACACCTTTTCCTGAAATTGTCACATGGGCCCTGCTTGCTATGTGTACCTTTGCATTGTATCAATCCTTAACAGTTGGCTAAAGCCAACTGCAATAGATGGAAGCATTCAACGTTGTTTTTTTTTTCGGAAATGACGAACTATTTATTGCAGTCTGCTTCAGCTGACTGTTAAAATGAGGATTCAGCTTAACAAGGGCTTTAGCCCCATTAATCAGAAAACAAAGACATGTCAAACAACCCGATTATCAGCATAAAACCACTTGGATTCATGTGGCCGGTATTGAATCCGTTCCTTTTTTTCGCCCATCACCTTGATATATACCCGGCAGGGAATATCGGGATGGGGCCAGCCGCCTCCCTGGCCGGCCGTAACATTGGCCAGGATTTTACAATTAAAGATGGCTGGCGGATGTATCATGGCGAGAAGATCCCCGGTTTTCCTGCCCATCCTCACCGGGGATTTGAAACCATAACCATCGTGGAAACCGGTTTTGTCGACCACTCCGATTCGCACGGGCAGGCCGGAAGGTATGGACAGGGAGATGTGCAGTGGATGACTGCAGGTTCCGGACTTCAGCACAGTGAGATGTTCCCGCTGCTCAACATGGAAGGGAAAAATCCTGCAGAGTTGTTCCAGATCTGGCTGAATCTGCCAAAATCAAAAAAAATGTCCGACCCCCATTTTAAAATGTTGTGGTCCGAAGATATTCCGGTTAGTCGCTCTGAAGATAAAAATGGGAAATCGGTGATGGTTAAAGTCATCGCCGGTAAGTTCGGTGACATTTCTGCACTTTCGCCGGCCCCTGATTCCTGGGCCGCTGATCCTGCAAATGAGGTTGCAGTATGGAAGATCCAGTTGGATGAAGGTGCCGAATGGGAGGTTCCAACCGCCAGCGGAGAGGTAAACCGGTCGTTATTCTTCTATGAAGGATCTTCCCTTTCCCTGAATGGTGAAACAGTTGCCCCAAACCAGGCAATTGAGCTGAAAGCCAATGAGCAGGTGACCATTGTAAACGGCAGTTCAGGCAGCAGTTTGCTGATGTTGCAGGGAAAACCCATCAATGAACCGGTTGTGCAATATGGTCCCTTCGTGATGAACACAAAAGATGAAATTCAGCAGGCCATCGATGATTTCCGGAGAACGGAATTTGGCGGCTGGCCATGGCCCGGTCGCGACCAGGTATCATCACGTTCCCGGGGACGGTTTGCCCTGCATCGTGATGGAACCGAGGAGACCAGGTAATATGAATCTTTAACTTTATTTATTTTACTGACATGAAATACAACTTATTAGGCAATACAGGCATTCTCGTGTCCGAGCTCTGTTTGGGGGCGATGACATTTGGTGGCAAGGGTTTCTGGAAATCCATCGGAGAACTTCCGCAGGGTGAGGTCGATCAACTGGTTAAAACAGCGATCGACCATGGCATTAATTTCATCGATACCGCGAATGTTTATTCAGAAGGTTTATCGGAAATCATGACAGGAAAAGCCCTGAAATCATTAGGAATAAACAGGCAGGAGATTTTTCTTGCCACGAAAGTTAGGGGCAGAATGGGTGCCGGTGCAAACCAGGTGGGGTTAACCCGGTCGCATATTATTGATTCTGTAGATGACAGTCTTGCGCGTTTGGGACTCACCCATATTGACCTGTTGTATATCCATGGTGTTGATCCGGTTACCCCGCTGGAAGAGACCATGCGCGGGTTGGAGGAGGTAGTCCGGGCCGGAAAGGTCAGGTATCTCGGCATCAGCAACCATCCGGCGTGGATGGTCGTGAAAGCCAACAGTATTGCGGATAAGATGGGCTGGACCAAGTTCGTGGCCCTTCAAAACTACTATTCAGTCGCCGGAAGAGATGTGGAGAGAGAAATTGTCCCCATGGCACTGAGCGAAGGATTGGGCCTGATGCCCTGGAGCCCGCTGGCCGGAGGTTTCCTTTCAGGAAAATTCACCCGCGAAAAACAAAAAGCCGGGGATAGCCGCCGGGATGAATTCGATTTTCCTCCGGTCAACAAGGAGAAAGCGTACGACATTATTGATGTCATGGCTACAGTTGCTTCCCAATACGATGTTTCAGTTGCCAGGGTGGCACTGGCCTGGTTGCTGCGTAAAAAAGGAGTGACCAGCATCATTGTCGGGGCAAAACGGAACGATCAGTTACTTGAAAACATCGCCGCAACAACATTGCAGCTATCGGAGGATGACATGAAGAAACTGGATACTGTGAGTGCACTGGCTCCTGAATACCCCGGATGGATGGTGGAGCGCCAGATTACAGGTAGATATCCGGACGCGATTTCCTGAAATTGATTGAGGAAAGGGTGTTCTATTTCCCGGGAGACCGGCGCTGCTCATTCAGAACAGGTGAATGTGCAATATATTGATCATCTTTGTGATAGATGAATAAACACGTTCCTTCCCTGATGGATTCTACCACAGGCTTGATCTGGTCGGGCGGAAGGGACGGACATCCGAAACTTCTTCCGAGCCGGCCTGTTTTCCTGATGAAATTTTCTGTGGCGTAAGCCGCTCCATGTATGATGATCTCTCGTTTCATTGCATTGTCGTTGAATCCCTTCTCAACGCCATCGAGAAGGAGTGACAAACCGACACTGGCTCCGGTGATCTCCTTACGGGTGATGAAAAAACCCAGGCTGCTCTGGTAAGAACCCGAAATATTGGAGAAGTGTGTGGCATACTCATCACCTGTATTCCTGCCATGTGCGACGTACGTGTTATATAACAGGACTTTGTTAAGCAGATCGATCACATAAAACCGTTTCATTTTACTGGACTGTGAAAAGTCAACGATGGTAAGGATGTCGGGATTTTTCAATTTGCCTTCGGCTTCAAGTTTCCTGAGACCCTTCAGGGCAAGCTCAAAAACTTCAGCAGAGAGACCCTTTGCCGACAAATTCAACGTATTGAAGAGGGTAGGCTGATTTTCAATGGCCGGGACCGGATACCCGGAATCTGCCCGGTTCATGACCGGGAGCAGGAACATCATGAAAATGAATAGCTGCTTTATCATGGGGCAAAGGTACGCATAATTATTTTGGAGTATCCGCGGCACCTATTCATCCATAAGCAACTGCTCAAGCCTTGCATCCCTGTCATAAATATCCGGATAGAAATTAATTTCTCCCTCTTTGTCCACCCAGGCCGTTAAATATCCGATATAGACAGGTATCTTTCGCTTTAACACATAAGTACTTTCCTTGCCTGCATGCATGGCTGCATCGATTTTTGCCGGGGTCCAAACCGGATCATCCTGTAAAATGGCAACAGCCAGGTCACGCGGCTTTCCCACCCGGATACAACCATGACTGAAGGCCCGGCTCTCTTTTGCAAACAGGCTTTTCGCAGGGGTGTCGTGCATGTAGATATCCTCGGAATTCGGAAAAATGAACTTGACCAGACCCAATGAATTATTTGGCCCCGGCTTCTGCCTTACCTGGCCATTATTCCATTCCATGTTATGCTTTTCAAGATAATTGCTGTTCTTCGCCATCCCCGGCTTCACCTCTTTTCTGATGATGCTTTGGGGCAGGTTCCAGTAGGGACTGAACACGACATAGCTCATCATTCCACTGAAGATCACCGTTTTGGTAAGATTAGCCCCAACAACCACCGGTGAAAAAAGTACAGGTTCCCCATTGCTGACCATGGTCAGCCTGAACGACGGGATATTGACAACAATGTACTCCTTGGCCCTGGCAAATTCAGGGGAGATCCATCTGCACCGTTCCATGTTGACAATGATTTTTTTGATGCGGTCACCTATCGGGATATTCATCTCCCTGATGTGTTGAGGTAAAATACGGTCGGAAGGGTTGTTGCCATTACGCAGCTGGTACTTCTTCACAGCTTCTTCCAGTTCAGCATCGTATGTGTTGCTGCTGTTGTTCTGCTGAAGGTCGCCCGTGATAAAAAGCCGCGTCCTGATCTGTCCGATTGCCCTGGCTGAATCACCAGGATTGTAGGCCTTGAGCTTAGGATCAATATCAATGGGACTCCACCCTCCCTGCTTTTCAATGGCCCGGTATTTCTGAAGAACCGCCCTGAGTTTGTAATACTGACTGAATATCATGCTGTCGTCCCGGTTCAGCAATTGTGGGTCGGCAATAAGCGAATCAAGCAAAGCATTGTAAGCCACCTGTTTACGCGGAAGCAGCCAGCCCAGGGCAGTTGTTGTTGAATCGGCAAGCCCCTTATAGACGTTTTCGGCATAGAATAAATACAGGTTGGTCAGCATCAATTCAGTCTCGGTTTGCGACAGTGTGTTTTCCACCTCATTATTGAAAATTCCTTCAATTTTCTCCCGGTATGGGAACAGGGAAGAGACACCTTCCTTCGTCAACTCAATTACTTTGCTATTCAGGGTTTGACCGAATTCAACAATCCCCTTGTCATCATACCATATCTGATTAAAGTGGTGTTGCCGGTAAACAGTCATCACCTCGGTGCCATATTTATCCAATTGAGGATACGTTTTGTAGAAAGCAGCCATGAGATTGCTGTCGAAGGGCATGTTGCTCTTATGGTTAACGGCGCCACGCAGGTAATTATCAGAACGTTTGTCTGATTTATTCCGTTCATTCAACTTACAGGATCCACCGGCAAGAAGGAGTAAGATAAAGGCAATGATCAGGTTAAAAGATGAATATCGCATAAATAAAAAATTACCTAGTAAAGCTGTTGATCTGATTATGACTTTTTCTTTGCGTAGTAGTAGCGCCAGTCGAACGCCAGCCTGATACCGGCCGACCATACCGGTCTTAACTTTATCGGATCAGCAGTGGCTGGCTCGATCATGGTCACCTTTCCGGGAATATCCACTCCTGCGAATAGCTGCAGCAACAGGCTGGCGCTTTGTCTTTTGGAGAAGGTTCTCACCGGACGATATTCCAGGACGGGGAAATCGAGTTGTGTCGTACGCATGGAGATCAGCGACCATTGCCCGGGGCCCCAGCGTTTATCGGGAACCAGGAAGGCATCGGGACCCTGCACCTTTCCATAGAGACACACACCTACTTCCCGGCCAAGGATGAACTGGAACCTGCCGATAGGCGTGATCATCCCTGTTTGCCAGGGGATGAGCCCTCCCTGGCCGGCTTTAGCCACAACTTTGCTCACCTGTTTGGGGGCAAATAAAAGCATGATCGGGGCAATGATGATCAGGTCGCCGGGAATTAAATAAAAGGGAAGGCGCAGCCGTGCATAGAGTGCCTCTCTCGAAGGTATTGCTGACAGAATTGAACCAAATTGCTGATAAGCCGGATCGTGTTCTACTTTAATGGAGGAGGCACCGTCAAGTCTCCAGCCAAGGTCGAGGAATACCAACCCGTCGCCGGAAGCATTTAGCACTCCATCCATTCCCAGTCCAATGTGAACAGCCACTTCCAGGCTGGGAACCATCCCGATTGTTTGCTGATCGTAGCCAAAGCCACCTGAAATTGCGGATACTCTCCCGGCCGGCGCAATTCCAATGAACGGCCCCAGCTCTGAGCGGAACCTGGGAAATTCTCCCAGTCCGGTGGCCAGGCCCGGTACCGGAAGTGTGACAAGGATGCTTTCAAATTTATCACGGTAAGCCGGATACGTCGCCCTGGGTGGCATTATTGATGCCTTGGCTATGTTGAATGTATCGGCATTAAAAACATCCTGCCGGTCGTTGACACCCATTTTGGTTTTACCGGCCGCTGCATCCAGAACCTGCTCCAGGCTCCTTCGAACAGTAGCAGCCGCCCTTTCAGCGTCTAATTCCCGCATATAGGCATCCCCTGTGAGCACCAACCGGTCACCTTTCCAGGTAGTTACTTCAAGGCCGTGTTCATCGTAGTAGTCATGGGTTCCCTTTCGCAGTGCGGCATTCCCCCATGTGCCGGCAACATGACCGGAAGCAAAGCCATCTTCCAGGAAATGGATGGCAAAGGCTTCATCTGCCAGCATTGACCGGGACAATAAAACACGCTGTTCCTGTGTGAGGTTTTCAGTTGCCAGCCGTGATGCTTTTATCAGGGCGCTGGTGTGATACCAAACGTAGGTACCGATGAGGTTAACCTCGGAACCTTCGTTGAAACAATATTCAAAATATTCACTGGCGGTTGTGTTCACATCCTTGCGGGCAAGCATGAAATGCACATTATTGGATCCTGCCCGTGATACATACTCCGGGTCGGCCCTGAGTAACCGCAGGTCGGAATTTCTTAATTCGCCCTCCCGTTCACTCCTGTTATGGGATGCGGCGATCCCTGCTTTAAGCTGGGCAGTGATGTCAGCCACATTGAGAATCCAGTCGGTATATAAAATGTTATCAACCATATTTTCCGAAGAGGTGGAATGGTCACCGGCAATACCCGGCCATGCAGCATAATCGATATATTTAGGTTTCACACCCTGGGTTACATCTGCAACAGAAACATCGAGCCTGTTTTCAACGCCTTGCCTTGCCAATGCCCACAACCTGTCGAGTGTCGCGCGCCGGGCGGAATCCATCCGCTGAATGGCGATCAGCATGATGTCCCGATGTTCGGGATAAACCCAGGCACTGCTGTAATGTGCAAAACTTAACATTATTAGAATAAGGATGAGGGCTTTCCTGATCATGATGCATCGTGTTTTAATGATTTCATACTTTTTTTTCATCCGGATCTATTGCAGATCGTATATGCACATCCCGCTGCGGAAAGGGTATTACAATCCCCTCCTCTTTGAAGAGCACATCGATTGCAAGAATCAGGTCACTTTTCACATCGAAACCGATGCTGAAATGCGCAACCCAGAATTTCAGGGTAAGATCAACTGAACTGTCACTGAATTCGTTCGCCAGAACCACCGGTTCCGGGTTCTTTAATATTCGTGAATCTTTCTGCATCATATCCAGAAGGAGCTGCCTGGTATTTGCAAGGTCTGTTCCATATGCCACGCCAAGCTTAAGTACAAAGCGCCTCCTGCTTGATCCGAGGGTCCAGTTTACGAGGTGCTGATTTAACAGGTCGCCGTTGGGAATGATCACATCGGCGCCATCCCAGGTAGTTACCACGCTGCTGCGAATCCCGATCGACTTCATTTTCCCGGTCTGGCCGGCAAAATCGACAATGTCTCCGACATTTACAGGTTTTTCAAACGCGATAATCAACCCGCTTACGAGGTTGTTTACGAGAGTTTGCAAACCGAATCCTATTCCTACACTGAGGGCGCCGAGGATGATCGCGAACCTGTCCATCGGAATCCCTGCAGAGATGAAAGCAAGTGTGACACCTGCTGCAATGATGGCAATCCTGACCAGGAGAAGCCAGCTTCCCAGGCCGCTGTTTCTTGATTTACCGGTGCTCTCCGGGGGGTCTGCTGAAATAAAGGAGACTATGCGTGCAATAAACCCTGCCAAAAAAAGGACAAAGAAAAAGACAACGATGCTTTGATATGTAAATGAAAAGTCCCCGATGTGTCGTTCAACGATCAGGGTTTCTTTCAACGGCTCAAAGAGCGATTGGTAGAAATAGGTCGTACGGGCAATCAGGACAACCCATCCTGCGAAAAAAAGAAGGTAAAAGTATCCCGGAAAGGTATTGTTGAAATTTAAATCGGTCAGCGGACGCTTTTCTTCTTCAGAACCATGGAAGTAGTGGTAGGAAATCCGCAGCGTTTCATTCCACAGGCGGAGGGTCCAGAGAAGCAGAAACGCTACAACCACTGTGTATAATCCATTGGCCATAAGCGATTTGGCAAAATCATATCCACCTGTCAGATTAAAATAAATGGACAATAGTTCGTACAATGACATTACCCCTATAGCCAGCATGATTACCTTATCCTGTTTATTATTCTTTCGGTTTTTTACAAGTATGAAAACTCCTGTTGCCAGACCGGAAATACTCAACAAAAGGATGCCCCACTGTTCAAACAGGGATTGTTTCAGTATTAAATTATCAAAAAACGCAAGAAGGAACTGCAGCGTAAACAATAGCCAGATATTGAACCAGAACCCGGAAACCGATTGCCTGATGATAACGGACAGAAGAACTGCACTTAGAATCCATATTAAACCACTGAAAATAATAGGTGGGAGCGGAAGAAAAAACAG
>CAYHGE010000044.1:0-29323 GCA_964355945.1 uncultured Draconibacterium sp. | reverse complement strand
TTCTTTCCTACCTGTTCACCTGTTCACCTTTTCACCTGTTCACCCGTTCACCCGTTCACCTGTTCACCCGTTTACCTGTTCACCTGTTCACCTGTTCACCCGTTCACCCATAAACCTAAAACCATGAGCACCCTCACCGTCGGCGATAAAGTGAAGTTTTTGAATGCATCCGGGGGAGGCATCGTGGCAAAGGTCATCGACTCCCGTTTCGTGAGTGTTATGATTGAGGATGGTTTTGAGATTCCTACCTTGATCAGTGAACTGATAAAAATTGACCCGAAGGAGCCTGCGGCACGCTTTTTTGACGAACATTTCGATGTCGTTTTACCTGCTCAACCAACTGAGGCCGCAGAATCCGGGGAAGACAGACTCACTGACCTGCCTGCTCATCTGGCAACTGACCGCACAGCAGAAGAACTCTATCTGGCGTTTGTCCCGCATGATCAGAAGTGGCTCATTACCGGACATCTTGACGTCCTTCTGGTCAATAACAGCTCTTATGATATCCTGTACAACATTTTCAGCAAAACACCTACTGGCCATTACAACGGGGTTGACTATGGAAGTATCTTTCCCGATTCCAAAATAGTGATTGCTACCATTAACAGGGAACAGGTAACAACCTGGACCGACGGGATCATGCAATTCCTGTTTCATAAGGAACAATGCAAATCCCTGCTTCCGCCATTCAATTCCGAATTCAAGATCGAAGGAAAGAAATTTTATAAGGAGGGAAATTACCGGTATCATCCTGCCATACAGGCAAAAGGCATTGTTGTTAAGGTTATTTCTCTTACAGAATATTTTCAGGCGGAGACAATTGGTATTCGTGATTCAGGAACCGGTGACCAGGCTCAGGCCAAAGTACCCTCCCTGATTGAAAAATATCAGGTTGCACCGCGTGAGGCGGTTGTTGATCTCCATATCCATGAGTTGGTTGACGATCCGGCAAACCTGGAGAAGTCTGAAATTCTGGAATTCCAGAAAAACTTTTTTCTGAAATGTCTCGACAGTGCACTTGCCTCCCATTTTATTAAAGTTGTATTCATCCATGGAGTTGGGAATGGCGTGCTTCGGACCAACCTCATCGAGTTGCTTAAAATGCAAAAGGGCATCGAGTTCTTCGATGCCCCAATGTCAAAATTTGGTGTCGGGGCCCTGGATGTCAGGATCCCGCATAACGATTAAATTACTGCACAACAGAAACTTTTCTGGAATAAACTTCCGAACCTGTTTTCAATTGCAGGATATACACCCCTGATTTTAATGATTGCCCATCCAGCAATGTCTCATGCTCACCGGCGTTCAAATAACCAAGAGGCCATGATTTGACCATCTGTCCAAATGCGCTGTAGAGGATCATCTGTACATCGCTGTTGTGCTGAAGAAAGAATGACACCTTTGAGGAGCCATCAACCGGATTCGGATAGACTATTAATGGATTGTTGTTGCCGGCTTCAGGGAGGCCAACCTGTGCTTCATACCAGAATTCGCAGGACTCAGTATAACCAAAGGAACCACCCTGTTTGATCAGAGACCCATTGGATGAAACTTCATAACCGCCATTCCCATTGCTGCAGCAGATGCCATTGCCGCCGGTGTCTGTAATGACGAAGGAATAACAATCCGGCTGTGGCATCGTGTAGGTTTGCTGGTAAAGTTTGTTGGCTTCAGGATACGGACCACCAGTGGCTACGACCACATTCAGTGAGTTTCTGATTTCCCAGGTTGTTTCGGCGGGTGAATTGTCCGTTCTGAGGGCTATTTTAATCTGACTGGTGGAGATCGGAGATGTGGTGAAGTTGAATTTGAGTGTGTCGTTTTTCGGGTACTGATCAGCGATGTTGTTCGGGCTCATCGAAAAAACAGTCAATGTGTTCTGATCCAGCAAATCAAATGCATATTCAGGCAGTAAAACCGAGGTTTTCTGCATGCTGGTCAGGGAGCCATTCCAGGTATAACTACTGATGTTTCCATTGTTTATCTTATATTTGATGGTCAGGCTCGTAACAGGATTATTTCCGTTATTCCTGATTCTTACAGTAGGCGAAAGTTTGTTTTTACATGTCTTTGGAAGTACATTGCCGATTTCAAGTACCTGCAAGTCAGTGCTATATGGTAATACAAGCGGACTGTCAGAACTTTTGGCCGTCTGGTATATCTCTTTAGTGCTTTTATCCTGAACAAATCCGACCGAAGCAATCTGAGTGAAATCATACACAAGACCAGCTTTCCACACACCTTCAAGAATGACATAATCTCCTGTTACCATCGCATTAGGCAGCGTCGTTCCGGAGGATCCCGGGATCATCTTCTTCATGACATTATAAAAATCGCGCTCACCGTTTGAACTTGCACAGGGAGCAGAATTAAAATGGATCCATTTTTCGATGATAACATTATGGGCAGTCATGCTTGCAGTCACATTTTGTGTGCATTTAATGAGCATGGTGGAGAAAACAGAATCCTGGGCGGTTGAAACCCTGTGCTGCACCTGGATTTCAAAAGGAGAGGGAACTGCATAACGGTTGTTGACTGTGGTCATCGTCCATCCGCCTGCACTGCCATTATAGTAATTGCCATCGAGGACTGAATACGGAACGTACATGTTTGTCGGGTTCATATAATAACTTACCCTGGCTGCAGTTTCTCCGGGATTGGCGAGATTCATCGGATCGCCGGCGGCAGGCCAGTTTACGTGGTAGTAAATCGAAGTGAATTTGTCCGGGTTCTGCAATTCCCAGGTATGGAAAAGAGAGTTTTTGCTTACGCAGGGGCCACAGGTAGCTGAGGTGAATTCCTCCAGCATCACCAGGCGTTGTGATTGGCTGTAGCCTGAAATAAGAAGAAAGCAGAAGGTGAAAAGAAGTAATAGTTTTTTCATGTGTTGTGTTTTAAGATTTAACCCTTACAAAAATAATAAAGATTATGCTCATTCTCAACCGCTAATTAAAAAAAGTTGTAAATTTGCTGAATAACTTTTAACAATAAATAAACGGTTATGAAAAGACTTATACTTTCTGCCTTATTATTTTCGGTTGTTGCCTTATGTGGTTATTCACAGAGCCTTTCTCTCTCAGACAGCCATGGGGTGATCGCACCCAACTCCTTCGTTATTCAGCCTGGAACACCTGATAGTTCCACACTTGTTACTTACCTCAATGTTACAAATACCAGTGCTAACAACATTGATGTCCTGGTAAAAAAGGTTGAATTGAGCCTCGCCGATTCCACAGAGGTGACAATGTGCTGGGCTGGGGGATGCACAGGAGCTGCCACCTATGTTTCACCGGAATCCCAACCATTCACACCCGGACAAGTAGTTACTGAGTTTTCAGGGCATTATACTGCGATCACCTCGTCCTATTATTTTAAGGCCGGAGAAAGTGTTGTTCGCTGGGTTTTCTTTGACAGGTCAAATGTGAATGACTCTGTGAGTATTACAGTGAAGTATACGACATTTGGAGTAGGAATGGAGGAGGCAATTGCCCGCCAGGGTTTGCTTTCAAATATTTATCCTAATCCTGCATCAGGAGATGCAAACTGTACCTATTCCTTACCCGCAGGAGCACAGGGAACCCTCGTAATCCGCGACCTCCTTGGTACAGCTGTTCAAACGATGGTTTTACCGGCCACCAATGGAAAGGCAACAATCAATGCCGCTGGATTAAATAACGGGATTTATTTCTGCTCTCTGGTTGTAAACGGAAAAATCAGCCATACTAAAAAGCTGATCGTAAAACATTAACTGCAAAGTCAGCACTTGAATTGGTGTTGAAATTGATTTCTTACCGCAAAGACGCCAAGACGCAAATGAATGAAGATCAATTTCATTTTTCGCGACTTGGCGTCTTTGCGGTTAAGAAAGTATGACAATATTCTAAACCTACTTCAATCGTGTATATTCAATTTAGTTGGATTGCCCGGCCCGAAACCCAGCCCCGGATAAAAGTCGGCAATTTATCTGTGCCATAAAGAATTGATGCAGATGGAGATGCTGAAGGCGAAATTTCTACAAAATACCAGTCATTCCCTCTTCCGTTTGATTTATATGCAAGGGTCATGCCTTTTACCTGGGTTCTGAATTTTGCAATGATGTTGCCAAATGAGTCCAGTTGCGGAATAAATGGTTCATTCTGAAGGGCTGCCGACGCCCGCAACATGAGGGTGTCAGATTTGGCTATGAATGGAATTGGCTCCGGGTAATACTTTGACGGCTCCTCGGTATGCCTGTATGAAACAACCTGCTTCCCCCTGATGAAAATTGGATTTGCTCCTTCCTGTTTAACTGTATAATCGCGTGTAAAATAGAGGTAGCTGGTGTCTGAGCCAACATCACATGTCTGAATTTCCAGCATGCTGTTGTCAATTCTTTTAAATACCGAGAAGTACTGAAAGTCCTCAAACACGAGTTCAAAACTGTCCCTGCGATTGATCCATATCTGCACGATTTCTGATTTCCAGTCGTTATACCCGCTAAAGATCATGTCGGGCAGGTTGTCGCCGTTGACATCAACAGGATAAAGGCATTTTCGGAGACTTTTCAGGGTGAAACGGTGGGCAGTATCACTGAGGTAAAGCGGGAATTGTTGCAGGTTCCGCGCAAGAAATGAATCGATTTTTTTACCAGGCTGAGATACCGAAAACCGCTTCAGGTTTACCCTTTGCGGTTTCGGTATCTGGATATATCGTTTCCAGTAAAAAGTATCGGTCGCTGAGGTATAGCGCTGGATTTCAATCTGTGCATTCCCTCCAAATGAAAGGAGTACCAGAGAGATAAGAAGAAAGTACTTGTTGATCTTAAAGTTTAATGCCAAATTCTTTCCTGATTTTTTCGGTATAATCAAGTTTTTCCCAGGCGAAGAAATCAACTTTTTTAGTGTAAACATCTTTTCCGCTTCCATTAACTCTCTTGGGTTTTGAGCCTTTTACAGGATAAAAAACTTCGACTTCCCCGTTGAAATAATCACGGCCGAAATGGCCATAAGATGCAGTTGGCTGGTAAATCGGATTCTTTAGTCCAAAACGTTCCACGATGGCATAGGGACGCATGTCGAATATCTTGTTGATCTTTTCCGCAATTGCACCATCGGAGAGGATATTGCCTTTTTTATCTTTAACGCAGGCAGTGCCAAATGTATTTACATAAAGTCCTACCGGTTGGGCAACGCCAATGGCATAGGCAACCTGGATCAGCACCTGGTCGGCAACACCTGCAGCCACCATGTTCTTGGCAATATGACGGGCGGCATAAGCGGCCGAACGGTCAACTTTTGAGGGATCTTTTCCGGAGAAGGCCCCGCCGCCGTGTGCTCCGTGACCGCCATACGTGTCAACAATGATCTTGCGCCCGGTAAGGCCTGTATCTCCGTGGGGACCTCCGATCACGAATTTTCCGGTCGGGTTCACGTGAAGTTTAAAATCTCCCTGGAAAAGCTTCTGGATCTTTGCAGGAAGTGTCTTTTTAACCCGGGGAATCAGGATTTTCTGCACATCTTCCCTGATTTTATCCTGCATGGCCTTTTCAGCGGCTTTGTCAGCCTTTGCGGTTGCATCGGCAGGTTGGATAAAATCGTCATGCTGGGTGCTTACAACAATGGTGTCAATACGCATGGGTTTTCCAAGGTCGTCATACTCAATGGTGACCTGTGATTTGCTGTCGGGGCGAAGATACTTCATCTGCTTGCCCTCTTTGCGGATCGCTGCCAGCTCCTGCAGGAAGATGTGGGCCAGCTCCACCGACATCGGCATGAGGTTTTCCATTTCATTGCAGGCATAGCCAAACATCATCCCCTGGTCGCCGGCACCCTGGTCCTCTTTCTTTTCACGCTCAACACCCTGGTTAATGTCGGCCGACTGCTCATGGATGGTAGAAATGACACCGCAGGAATCACCATCGAAACGGTATTCGGCTTTGGTATAGCCAATCTGCCGGATCACGCGGCGCGCTGTCTCCTGAACATCCACCCATCCCTGGGTTCTTACTTCACCTCCGCAAACAACAAGTCCTGTTGTAACAAAGGTTTCACATGCCACTTTGGATTCAGGATCCCATTTCATGAACTCATCAAGCAATGCATCCGATATCTGATCGGCCACTTTATCCGGATGTCCTTCTGATACCGACTCCGATGTAAATAAATATCCCATACGAAAAGAATTACGATTTATGATTTACGATTTACGAATAATTAAAATGAAATTGATTTGTGATTGAAGGGAGGAAATTGTGTTTTAGCATTTTTTTCCAGTGGTTGCAATCAATCAAATCTTTCCACTATTTCGGCAACAAAATTACTAAAAATTCTGATTAGGAAAAAAAAGATGCAACATCATGGGCCTGAATCCTCATGCTCTTGTCAACTCCTGGAACACCTCTTCCAGTTTTTGTTCTTCACGGTGCAGAGAAAGTACAGTGTATTTGTGCTCAACGGCAAACTGAAACACATCTGCCCGGATATCTGTACCAGGGGAGGAGGTGAGGTGCCAGAGGTTCGATGCTGCTGCTGATGCTTCCAGAACCCCGGGTATCAGTTTGAGCAATTTACCATCCACCGGGGTGCTGAATTCTACCTTAATAATGACTTTCGAGGTAGCCAGGTGCTGAAGGTTTGATGTTGAGTCATCAGCGATGATGTGCCCCTTGTGGATGATGATTGCCCTGTTGCAGATGGCCTCCACCTCCTGCATAATATGTGTCGACATGATCACCGTTTTGGTTTTGCCTACTTCTGTGATCAGATGCCGGATTTCCAGTAACTGGTTTGGGTCAAGTCCGGATGTTGGTTCATCCAGGATCAATACTTCCGGATCGTGGATCATGGCCTGGGCAAGACCCACCCGCTGGCGGTAACCCTTTGACAACGCACCGATTTTCTTATGCTGTTCGGTCTGAAGTCCGGTCATTTCAACCATTTCGGCTACCCGTTTGGGGATGTTCCCATTTAATTGACGGGTGCCCGCAATAAACCCCAAAAACTCCCTGACATAAAGATCGAGGTAGAGCGGGTTGTTTTCAGGCAGGTATCCAACCTTTTTTCTTACTTCGATGGACTGTTCCAGGATGTCAAATCCGCACACAGAGGCATCCCCTGATGTAGGAGGAATGAAGCAGCTGAGGATTTTCATCAGGGTGCTTTTGCCGGCGCCGTTCGGGCCAAGAAGTCCTGTGATTCCACCAGGCTTGATTTCAAGGGAGATGGCGTCCAGCGCCTTCTGGGGGCCATATATTTTGGTGAGGTTTACAACGCTGATCGACATAATCCGGAATGAGTGAAAATGGTGTGCAAAGGTAGGAAATTTAGTGAACAGGTGAGCAGGTGAACAATTCTTCACCCTTCTACATATTTTCTGAATCCTCCAAGGTGTTCCCTGATTTTTCCTGCAAGGAAATAGGGGAGGCTCAGGAGATAATACCTCTTGTTTCGGAGGGTGACGGATTGCTGAATGCCGGGTTTCCCGGCGTAAAGTCTCACTGCAAAAGGGTGAGGCGATTCGTCGATGAACTGGTGTAACGAACGTAACCTTCCGGCTTCCCCCGACCTTACCAAAACCGGGATCATCATGCCATCGAATGGAATCACAAAATCGACCATGGCCGTTGACTGTGGTTTATTTCTGACCCAGAAATCAGGGCCACCCGTTTCCGGCATGGTTGCCAGGATTTCCTGCCCAACCACCTGGCGTGCAATCTGACCTTCGAAAATAGCATTCATATCATGTGACTGGAACAAGGGTTTCTGAATGCCTGAAAAATAGTTAACGAGCCCGATATCGAGTAGTTGCAGCCTGGGGAATTTTGAGGTGTCCCTTAATGGTGGAAGGGAAGCCGAAGTAACCGGGTAGATCAAGCGAATGAAGAAGGTTTGCTCCAGTGCCTTAAAAACCTGGCTGATCTCCCTGCTGCCCTTCTCAAGGTTTCCAAACCGGTTGAAACTGATCCGGGTCGCAGCATAAGGATAGGTGTTTTGAAGAACTTCCAGGGCCAGGTTGCGGCTTTTTGTCCCTGACGTAACATCTGGCAGGGTTTGTATAAATCTTTCCTCAAGTAACCCGTAAATTTTTTTCAGCCCGGTAAGATTGTGGTTTGCTGCGTATTCCCGGGTAATCTCAGGCATCCCGCCAATCAGGGAGTAGAGATGAAAATAGTTCAGCAATTTATCATACGCGTAATATGGAACCGGCACTTCACGGAAAGCTTCCAGTACAGCCGTGTCGTCCATCACGAGCAGAAACTCTTCAAAGGAAAACGGATGAAGATATCGTCCTTCCATTGATCCGGATACAGGATCGATAAGTGCCTTCAATTCTTTTGTCATAATTGACGAAACCCCAACTATAAATGGCCCGTCTGCCCGTCCGCCCGTCCGCCCGTCCGCCTGTCCGCCCGCCCACCTGATCGCCTCCGGACATATTCCAAGTTCATCAAGCACGATCAACGTTCCATTTCCGCGAACCTCTTTCTCCTTTAAAAAACTGATTGCTCTGAGTGTATCTTCACGTGCCCCATCCTGTTTGAAGATTTCACGATCTACGGCTGTTTCCAGGTCAATCCGGATACAATTACTGAATTTATCGGCAAAATCCCTGATAAGGGTGGTCTTGCCAACCCCTCTGGCTCCGAGGATGCAGAATGGTTTGTTGCGGGAAAGCGTATCAATGACCAGCCTTTGATACATGGGATGTGGTTCTTTTACCTGAAATTTTCTTTACCCTCTTTTCAACAACAGGAGTTTCAACCTGGTCAGAAGTGATATCATAATCAATGCAATAGCTTTTTATGATCGTAATTATTTCCTCACCGAATTTGTTGATTTTCGCCTGGCCGATTCCTTTGATGCCCTTCAGTGCCTGCATATTAACAGGCAGTTTTTGTACAAGTTCTGCGATTGACTTTTGAGGTAATACCATATAAACCGGCAAGTTGTTTTCATCTGCAAGGTTGTCACGCCATTTTTTCAGCTCCTGGTAGAGCACAGGGTGGGTGATGTTTTTTGAGTAGGATGGCTGTTCCTGTGATTTTTGTTTATTCGACGGCCTGAAATCTACTTCCGAATTCGACCTTGTTTTAATAAATGTATTTGTTTTCAGTCCGTTTCTGCAACTTTCAAGACACGAAATCTTAATAAAGACCTCTTTCTGTAATTTTTCCAATGCTTCGGCCAGCAGCTTGCCCACAGCTTTATTATCGGTATCGATACTCACTTTTTCCAGGTAAGGAGTGAGATTTGATTTGATAGTGGCAGAGAAATAGTTTACTGCTTGTTTTACCCTTCCCTGGAGACCTTCATTCTCTTCCGGCAGGGTTGCCCGCTGCATTAAATTTGACATCTGAAATTTGAATTTCTCAGCAATTTGAAATATTGTTGAGTCACACAGGTCCGTCGTTGCCTGCAGTTCAGTCAGTAATGAGCCGTTCAGAATGCCGTGGTTTTCCTGAATGAGTTTATGCAACGCATCAATTCTGTATTTGGTTGATTTAAAATCAAATAGTTCAAAAAACAAATCTTTTTGGTAGATGTATTTGGATTCAAAAAGTTTATCGGAACCGGGCTCCTGCTGTTGAGAATCATTGGAATAATTCTGAACCACAGAATCAGTTTTAATACCTGAGGATGAGATGGGAGTGCTTAATACGATCCCTTCAAAGGTTCGGCAGCGGCTCAAAGCTACATAGACCTGTCCGAAAGCAAAGGCGGCATTGGCATCAATGATTACTTTGTCAAACGTAAGACCCTGGCTTTTGTGAATTGTGATGGCCCATGCCAGTTTGAGCGGAATCTGGGTAAAGCTGCCGACTACATCTTCCCTGATCTCCTTTGTATCATCCTGCAGTGAATACCTGACACGTTCCCAGGTGAGCGGTTTGACTTTTATTTCAGATTCTTCACCCGGACATTTTACAAACACGGATTCATCGTCCATCCGCGTAATAACGCCGATCTTCCCATTGTAAAACTGTTTTTCAGATGACAAATCATTTTTAATAAACATGACCTGGGCCTGAAGTTTTAATCCCAGTTCGCCTTCTGTCGGAAAATCACCGGAAGGGAAATCTCCGTCTGTTATTGCGGAGAACACCCGGGCGTCCCCGGGAATGGCTTCCAGTTTGATTCTATTGGTTTCAAATGCTGTGGCATTGTGCGTGGTAAGTGTAATAAATCCCTCTTCATCCTTCGGATTGAAACCCGGAACATATCGGGTATTCAGTTCACGGATCGTTGCCTCATCAATGGAATTTTCCCGAACTTTGTTAAGAAGGTTGATAAAATGACTATCCGATTGCCGGAAAATCTCTTTTAACTCAATGGTGACCGGATCTGTTTTTTTCAGTGCCTGGCTGTCAAAAAAATAGGGGCTTTTATAAAAGGTGCGCAGGATAGCCCATTCAGCCTCTTTAACGACAGGTGAAAGCTGATGCAAATCGCCAATCATCAGCAGCTGAACCCCGCCAAATGGTTTGAAACGGTTCCGGTACCTGCGAAGGACCTCGTCAATTGAATCCAGAACATCTGCCCGGACCATGCTGATTTCATCAATCACCAACACATCAATACACTTGAGAAGCCTTATCTTTTCACGGTTAAACTTTTTCTGAAAGCCCTGTTCTTTTTGACCTGGATTTGATAGCTGCGCCGATCCGGGGATGGCAGGACCAAAACCCAGCTGAAAGAACGAATGAATCGTGACTCCTCCTGCATTAATAGCTGCCACACCTGTGGGAGCTACAACCACCATCCTCTTTGGTGTGATTTTTCTCAGGTTATGCAAAAAAGTCGTTTTACCTGTCCCGGCTTTTCCGGTTAAAAAAATATTCTTGTTTGTAAACTGAACGAATTCAGTTGCCAGACGCAGTTGTTCATTTTGACGGTATTCCATATTGAAAAATTTAGCTGCAGGAGAATTCAAATTTTTATTTCACTTGTTTAATCGGTTTTTCATGAAAAGGTGATGCGGTTTATCTGAATATTTTCAAATTTTTAACAAATAAAATTGTAAAGTATTGATAATCTGTAAAAAAAAGTTCTCGCAGATTTTCGCTGACCAGGACGCAGATTTACGCAGACAATAGTAAATTTTTATTTCGCATGCTTAATTGTGTTTGGGATACATGTTTATTCATGGTTATCATGGATCATGTTTTTTTGTTTTTCTGCGAGAATCTGCGCCTTTTTCTGCGAAAATCTGCGAGAAATATTTTTATTATGCCATAAAATAAGCCATAAAACATCAAAATAGTGTCACAAAATAAAGGATAATGCAAAAATATATCATTTTAAACAATAAATGGCATTGCAGATAAGAAAATTAGGAATATCTTTGCACCCCCTTTTGGAAGAAAAAGGTTCATTGTTTAAAATAATTGGAAGAAGCATGAATACGTTAAGTTACAAGACTATAAGCGCCAACGCGGCTACCGTGACCAAAGATTGGGTGCTTATCGATGCCGAAGGTCAGGTTCTTGGCCGACTGGCAGCCAAAGTGGCCATGTTGCTGAAAGGCAAAACAAAGACCAACTACACACCGCACGTCGATTGTGGTGACAATGTTGTCATCATCAATGCTGAAAAAATTCAGCTGACCGGCAAAAAAATGGAGGATAAAATTTACCTCAGCCATACAGGTTTTCCTGGAGGACAGAGGGAAGTGACCCCCATTAAACTGCTTGCCAAGAAACCGACAGCCGTTATTGAAAAAGCCATCAAGGGCATGCTGCCGAAGAATCGCCTGGGTCGCGAATTATTTCGCAACCTTTACGTTTACGCGGGCACAGAGCATCTGCACAAGGCACAGCAACCGAAACCAATGAAATTAACCTCAATCAAGTAACATGGAAGTGATTAACACCCTCGGCAGAAGAAAAACTGCCGTCGCACGAGTCTATCTGAAAGAAGGCCAGGGCATCATTACGGTGAATGGCCGTGAATTCAAGAATTATTTTCCCACACCAATCCTCCAGTTCAAGGTTACTGAACCTTTTGAGGTGACAAACAACCAGGGCAAATACGATGTCAAGGTAAACCTTGATGGAGGTGGAATCCGTGGTCAGGCAGAAGCACTGGCAATGGCCATTGCACGCGCACTTTGCGAAGTGAGTGAAGAACACCGGCCGGCATTAAAGGCCAAGGGACTCATGATGCGCGACCCCCGTATGGTGGAGCGTAAAAAATTCGGACAGAAAAAAGCCCGTAAGAGATTCCAGTTTAGTAAACGTTAGTATTTTAGAATTCTTAGAATTATTATATGTCAAGAACGAATTTTGATGCATTACTGGATGCCGGTGTCCATTTTGGTCACTTGCGCCGCAAATGGAACCCCGCGATGGCTCCATACATCTTTATGGAACGGAACGGTATCCATATCATTGACCTTTACAAAACCATTGCCAAAGTTGACGAAGCTGCTGCAGCAATGAAGCAGATTGCCAAGGCCGGGAAAAAGGTACTTTTTGTCGCTACCAAAAAACAAGCCAAGGACATCGTTGCCGAGCATGTGAAAAGAATCAACATGCCTTATGTAACTGAGCGCTGGCCCGGTGGCATGCTTACAAACTTTGCCACCATCCGCAAAGCTGTTCGCAAAATGATCTCCATCGACAAGCTGATGAGTTCCCCTTCCTATACCAACCTTTCAAAAAAGGAGCGGCTTACCATTACCCGTGAGCGCGCCAAACTGGAGAAGAACTTAGGTTCCATCGCCGATTTGAACCGCCTCCCTTCTGCAATTTTTATTGTTGATATCCTGAAAGAGCATATCGCACTCGCAGAAGCAAAAAAACTGAATATTCCTACTTTCGCAATCGTAGATACGAATTCAGACCCACGCACCGTAGATTTCCCCATTCCGGCTAATGACGATGCTTCCAAATCGATCTCCCTCATCGTTGACACAATGGTAAGGGCCATGGAAGAAGGGCTGATGGAACGTAAACTCGACCGCGATAAGAAAGAGGCCAGCGACGAACGTGGCGAAGGTGATGAACTCGAAGGAAGAATGTCGAATTTTGATGCAGATGAAGATGAAGTTGATGAAGATGGCATCAAGATTGTCAAAAAAGACTTTGTTGACACCAAGGTTGCCAAGATGAAAGGTCTGGAACCTGCTCCGGATGACAACAAACCTGCCAGAAAGAGAATTTCCAAACCGGCCGGAAAAAGCAATAAAAAATAGTTCAGAAAGTGAAAGGAAATAGCGAAATCCAGGTTTCGCTATTTCTCTATTTCACCATTTCACGATTTTATTCCAAACACAAATAAACGATTAATATATGAATATTACTGCTGCTGATGTAAATAAATTGCGCCAGATGTCGGGTGCTGGAATGATGGATTGCAAAAAGGCCCTCCAGGAGACAGAAGGCGATTTTGATAAGGCAATCGATTACCTTCGTAAAAAAGGTCAGAAAGTTGCCGGAAAAAGAGCAGACCGTGATGCAAATCAAGGGTTTGTTATTGCAAAAACTACTGAAGATCTCACTTATGGAGCTGTCATCATGGTTAATTGTGAAACCGATTTCGTTGGTAAGACGGAGGAATTTATCAAATTTTCAAAGGATCTGCTTGATCTCGGAGTTGAAAACCGTATCCATTCTGCCACCGAACTGATGCCCATGTCTTTAGGCACAACCACTGTTGAAGAGAAATTGAACGAACTCCTTGGCAAAACAGGTGAGAAGATTCAGATTGCCCATTTTGAAGTGATCGAAGCTTCTGTTGTTTTTGCCTATAACCATTTTGGCAACCGTCTTGCAACTGTTATCGGACTTAGCAACAAGGATGCAAAGAACGTTTCAGAAATTGGTCATGAACTGGCTATGCAGGTTGCTGCCATGAGTCCTGTTGCTGTTGACAAGGAAAATGTAACTCAGGAGGTTATTGATCGCGAAATTGAAATCGGGAAAGATATGGCCCGCCAGGAAGGCAAACCTGAGGAAATGGTTGAAAAAATCGCCCAGGGAAAACTCCAGAAGTTCTTTAAAGAGATGACCCTGCTCAATCAGGATTTTATTAAAGACGGAAAGAAAACCGTTCGTCAGTATATTGCTGATAATGACAAGGATTTAACCGTAACCGGATTTAAACGCCTGCAATTGGGAGTTTAGTTTTTCCTGTTGTAAAAGAGGGATTATCCGATAATCTGGATAATCCCTCTTTTGTTTTACCATGGGAGACAATCAATAAACAGATATCCTGATGACGCCTCCAGTCAGGGTGTTCCTTACTTTTAACTTTTGACTTTTAACTTTGACATTTGAAATTCCATGATGAATGAACCTTCAAAAAAGGAACAGGTTCGGGTGATGTTTGATGATATCTCCCCCAAATATGATTTTCTCAACCATTTTCTTTCTTTTGGGATTGATAAGATCTGGCGACGGAAACTGGTGCATATTCTGAGTAGTCATAAGCCACTCAACGTTCTGGATGTTGCTACAGGTACAGGTGACCTGGCCATCCAGATATCTTCCATTAAACCAAAGAAAATTGTGGGCATCGATATTTCCGAGAAGATGCTTGAAGTTGGCCGGCAGAAACTGATTGAAAAAGGGTTGGATCAGCTCATTACCCTCAAAACTGCCGATGCGGAGAAAATCCCATTTTCCGACAATTGTTTTGATGCAATTACGGTGGCATTTGGTGTGCGGAACTACGAAAATCTTGAGCTGGGCCTTACCGAAATGGGGCGTGTACTCAGGCCAAAAGGATTAATGCTTATTCTGGAATTTTCCCATCCGACATCTTTTCCGATGAAACAATTCTATAGACTTTATTCCCGCTATATCATTCCTTTATTGGGACGAATGATTTCTGGTAACAGCAAGGCTTACACATATTTGCCGGAATCGGTTGCCGCATTTCCGTCGGGAAGAAATTTTATTGAAATCCTTGATAAACTGGGATTTATAAACACCAGGCAGGTCGTACTCAGCATGGGGATTGCCACCATCTATCTTGCTGAAAAATAAATTTCATAATCCATCGTTATTCTCTATCACTAACTTCACTGCGAATCATTGAAGATCAATCGTGTTTTTGTCGCAACCCTGCTAATTACGGCCTTCTGCCTTCCATTCAGTGGAATGAGCCAGCGAATGGTGGTTCTGAATATGCCCAGTTATGATGAAGAGAGTCTGTTCCATTTCGGATTCGTACTTGGCGTAAACCAGAGTTTGGTGACTATAAAGCCGATCAATGATTTGAGTACGCACATGTTTGATTCAACCTATATTCCTGATATACTTCCATTGCCGGATTCAGCCAGGGTTCTGTCACTCAGCTCTGAACCCATCCCGGGGTTTGTGATCAGCATTGTTGGCAACATGCAGATGGGTAAGCATTTTGAGTTGCAATTTGTACCATCCCTTTCATTTGGCGACCGTACGATCATTTATGAGTTGGAAACATACCGGTACAGACCCGGAGCAACAGACCCTGTGCAGCGGGTGACCGCGACCAAGAAGATACCCTCAACCTATATTAATTTTCCAATCGAAATCAAGTATAAATCAGTACGGTACAACAACTTCAGGCCATACCTCATCGCAGGAGCACAATATTCTCTCGACCTTGCATCTCAGGCCAAGAAAAGGGAGCAGAAAAACAAGGCAGAAAAAATCGTAAAGTTCAATCAGAACGACATTTACATCGAGGCAGGCGTGGGGTTTGATTTTTACAACGAATGGTTTAAATTCGGTCTGGAATTCAAAATGATGTATGGCCTGATGGATGTGCTCAAACGTGAAAATAACATCTATACCGAATCGATAGACCGGGTTAATTCTAAAATTTTCCAGGTCTCATTTACCTTTGAATAGCCTTGTAATCCACCTGTTTTTCTTATCTTTGCTGGTTGAAACAAATGACAAATGCAAAGAATTGCGGTCTTCCCAGGATCCTTTGATCCAATAACCAGGGGACATGAATCTGTGATAAAAAGGGCACTTCCCCTTTTTGATCGGCTGATTATCGCCATAGGTGAAAATGGAGAGAAAAAATCGTTCTTTTCATTGGAGACAAGGCTGACGTGGCTGAATTTAATATTTGGCAATGATCCCAGGATTAAAATTTCAACCTATACCGGACTTACCATAGATTTTTGCCGCCGGGAAAATGCCACATTTATTTTACGCGGCCTGCGCACCTCGGCTGATTTTGAGTTCGAGCGCGGCATCGGACAGATGAATAAAATGATGTGCCCCGAAATCGAAACAATTTTCCTTCTTTGCGAACCTGAATTTGCTTCGCTCAGCTCTTCTATTGTAAGGGATATTATCCGCAATGGGGGTGATGTGAGACAGTTTGTGCCCGATGGTGTTGACCTGGATTATGGCTTGATACCACATTCAAACCGGGAGTTACTTTGAAGTTATCGGTGGAATTCCCAGCTGCTTGCAAATGTCTTTACAAAAATCATCGTCGATTTCAGTATGACGGGGAATAGTAGTTCGTTTACCTGTGGCCTGGTTAATAAATACGGGGTGTTTACGCCCTTCCCGGTATAGAATACAATTATTTTGATTGAGGTACTTAAGAAATTTTGACCTTTTCATTAAACATGGACTTTTCGTTTTAGGACCCGGGTACCCTGGGTAAATTGAATGTCATCCTCCTTTTTCATTTCCAGCACTTCACGAAGTGCATCGGCAAGATTACACTTTAACTCATCAATGCTGCTGCCCTGGGATCTTGCCTCCGGATGTTCCCGGACATGGCCGAAATACATACCGTCCTTGGATTTATTAATGATAGCAGTATATTGATTTTTAGTCGCCATAATGTTTTTTATGCAAAGATAAACCAAATGCAGAAGAAAATCAAAGCCGGAAATATCATAATACTATGGTCTGGTACGAGCTATGCTGTTAACAATGATCATTACATCTACAGGGTGTACAATAATAAAATTTATAAGATAAACCGGGCAATGTAACCTATGAAATTGATGGTGAGTTTTTGAACCTGGACGGCCCTGTCAATTCGATCCTGCCTTTGCTGGTAATCCTTCTCTTTTTCTTACCTTTGCCGTTTCAATCGGCACTATATGCATTCATTTTTGAAGGTTTTTCTTTTTTTGCTCTTGGCAGGGTTATGCTGTCCGCTCCTTTCAACCGCCCAGAAAACAGTCCTTTCTGGTATAGCCCCCGGTGCCGAACGAAAAATCATACAGATAACCACCCCAGGTGACCTGATTACTTTTTGGGAGAAACCGCTGGCAATGGCAACCGTTGATTCTACAGGTCATTTCTCTTTTTCACTGAATGTTGAGAAAACGGTCAATATCACCATTTCCATCGATTTTCATAAAACAGAGATGTTCCTGGAGCCCGCCAAAACATATAATGTACGCATCGCTCCAATGAAATATGACGAATACACTGAAGTAAACCCATTTATTCAATCGCAAAACCTCGAGCTCGAGATTGTTGAAAAGGATCCGCAGGAGCTCAATACAGTGATAGGCGAATTCAACACGATTTACAGCGGGTTCCTGATGCAGAATTTTAATGCACTCTATCGTGAACGCAAGAAGATTTTATTAGATACTTTTCGTTTGCAGCTCAACCACCATTTTGGCTCGGTGAAAAATGGTTTTTTTATTGATTATGCTTCCTATAAGATTGCCTCGTTAGAGCAGCTGACACAGTATTACAGCCAGGCACAACTTGCCAGAAAATACTTCACAGAGAAGCCGGTACTCTATAATAACCCTGAGTATATGGAGTTCTTCAACAATTTCTTTGCTAAATTTCTCACAGCCTCATCCAATATATTGAGAAAGGTTGATTTTAATCCCCTCCTGAAAAGCCCTGATCCCTATAAATCCATCATGAAAGCAATGGCGGTTGATACCATTCTCAGGAATGAACAATTCCGCGAACTGGTGATGCTGAAAGGACTGCTGGAGTTGTATGGCAATGCAAACTACAGCCAGAATGACATACTTCCTGTTATCAATGCAGTAAATAATAAAAGTAAATTCCCGGAAAACAGGGTCATTGCAGAAAACATGGTAAGTCTGCTAACTAAATTAAAACCAGGGACTAAAGCTCCTGAATTTACCCTGCTCAACCGTGAACAAAAAATGTTTTCGTTAAAAAGCCTCCTGGGAAAACCGGTCGTTCTATGTTTCTGGACCACTTATTGTGAAGGCTGCCTCTCTGAAATGGATATGATCAGGCCTTTATATGACAAGTACCAGGAAAATGTTCATTTTGTTTGTATTTCAGCAGATAAATACTTTAGCAAAATGCTGTACTTCATCAATTTGAAGAAGGATTACGTGTGGAATTTTGTGAACATCGGCGATCAATCGGATGTCTTGAAAGATTATGATGTGCGCACCTATCCCTTATTTGTGCTGATCGACAAGGATGGCAGGATTAATAAATATCCTGCCGGGCAGCCGGGCAGTGGATTGGAACTTGATTTACAAAAATTATTGGAGAAATAAAGCCATAATATGTTTGATTTTTTAAAGAAGATGCTGGGAAACAAGTCCCAGAGAGATATTAAGAGCATCAATCCCCTTGTTGAAAAAGCCATTGAAGCCTGGATGGTGATTAAAGATGTTTCGAACGATGAGCTTCGTGCATATACCCATTCGTTTAAACACAGGATAGAAGAACACCTGTCCGCGAAAAAAGCAGAGATCGAGGAGTTAAAGGCCCAGCTGAATTCTGATGAAATCGAAATCGATGAAAAGGAAAAATTGTATGCAGTTCTGGACCGGCTTGAAAAGGAATTATACGATCTGACCCAGGAAGTCCTCCTCGAGATCCTGCCGGAGGCCTTTGCCGTAGTCAAAGATACCGCCCGCAGATTTTTTGAAAACCCGGTAGTTGAAGTGACTGCAACCCAGTTCGACCGGGACCTTGCAGCCAGAAAAGTAAGTGTTGAGATTGATGGTGAAATTGCCAGGTTTCGGAACAACTGGACAGCCGGTGGCAACATGATCACCTGGGATATGGTACACTATGATTGTCAGCTGATCGGGGGTGTTGTATTGCATGAAGGGAAGATTGCTGAAATGGCAACCGGGGAAGGGAAAACGCTGGTTGCAACGTTGCCGATGTATCTGAATGCTTTGCCGGGCAGGGGAGTGCATATTGTTACCGTCAACGACTACCTTGCTAGGCGTGACTCGGAATGGATGGGGCCTCTCTTTGAATTCCACGGGTTGAAAGTGGATTGTATCGACCGGCATGAGCCCAATTCACAGGCCCGCCGCGATGCCTATCTGGCCGATATCACTTATGGCACCAACAATGAATTTGGTTTTGATTACCTTCGCGACAACATGACCAGCAACCCGGAAGAGCTGGTACAACGTCCGCATAACTATGCCATTGTTGATGAGGTTGACTCTGTGCTGATCGACGATGCCCGTACCCCTTTGATCATCTCAGGCCCGACACCCAAAGGTGAAAACCAGCTGTTTGATGATTTAAAACAGAATGTTACCAAACTATACAATGCCCAGCGAAATCTTGTAACCAAACTGCTTTCGGAAGCAAAGGCCTTGTCGGAAGACCCAAAGAATGATGAGCAGATGAAAAAGGCCGGCGAGCAGTTGTTGCGTGCTCACCATGGTTTACCCAAGAACAAGGCGCTCATCAAATTCCTGAGTGAACCCGGCATGAAGGCTCTGTTGCTTAAAACCGAGAACTTCTACATGGCAGAGCAGATGAAGAATATGCATATCATCGACGATCAGCTCTATTTCGTTATAGATGAAAAAAACAACACCATTGAACTGCGTGATCTCGGTATTGACTTGCTTACCCAGTCGTATGAAGATCCTGGTTTCTACATCCTGCCTGATATCGGTCTGCTGATCGCTGAACTGGAGCGCAGCACCCTCACCGACCAGGAGAAACTGGCGAAGAAAGATGCCACGATGCTCGACTATTCGATTAAAACGGAACGTGTTCATACTGTGAACCAGCTGATCAAGGCGTATGCCTTATTTGAAAAGGATGTTGAGTATGTGGTCATGGACAACAAGGTGAAAATCGTTGATGAACAGACCGGACGTATTCTTGAAGGACGTCGTTATTCCGACGGACTGCACCAGGCAATCGAAGCCAAAGAAAATGTGAAGATTGAAGCTGCCACCCAGACGTATGCAACCGTAACCCTCCAGAACTATTTCAGGATGTACAAGAAACTGGCCGGTATGACCGGTACGGCTGAAACAGAAGCAGGAGAGTTGTGGGATATTTATAAACTTGACGTGGTGGTGATCCCTACCAATAAAAAGATTGTCAGGGATGATCGTGAAGATCTTGTCTATAAAACCAAACGGGAAAAATTCAATGCAGTTATTGACGAAATTGAAAAACTTGTCAAAGAGGGCCGCCCAAGTCTTGTTGGAACCACATCTGTTGAAACCTCTGAATTACTGAGCCGGATGCTCAAACGGAAAAATATTCCGCACAATGTGTTAAATGCCAAGTTGCATGCACGGGAGGCAGATATCGTTGCTGAAGCCGGACGTGCAGGAACAGTGACCATCGCCACCAACATGGCCGGTCGTGGTACCGACATCAAACTTGGTCAGGGGGTGAAGCAGGCAGGTGGTTTGGCCATCATTGGCACAGAGCGGCATGAATCACGACGGGTTGACCGCCAGTTGCGTGGCCGTGCCGGTCGTCAGGGCGATCCCGGCAGTTCACAGTTCTTTGTCTCCCTTGATGATGATCTGATGCGCATGTTCGGTTCTGACCGGATTGCCAAAATCATGGATCGTATGGGGATCAAGGAGGGTGAGGTCATCCAGCATTCCATGATCACCAACTCCATCGAGCGGGCTCAGAAAAAAGTTGAAGAGAATAACTTCGGCGTTCGTAAGCGCCTGCTTGAATACGACGATGTGATGAACATCCAGCGTGAAGCCATTTACAAGAAACGGCACCACGCCCTTTTTGGAGATCGCCTTGCTGTGGATATTTCCAACATGATCTATGATGTATGTGAAACAATTGTAATTGATTCTCTGGAAAAGCGTGATTTTCATAGCTTTAACCTTGAACTTCTCAAGGAATTCGCAGCAGATTCTCCAATTTCTGAATCAGATTTCGGGAGCCTCAACACCGACGATCTCGGGGATAAACTCTATAGCTATATTTACAAGCGTTACAAATCCAAATGCGACCATATCGCTCAGAAGACCTATCCTGTCATTAAAGATGTTTTTGAGAATGATACCCGGTATGAGAATATTGCAATCCCTGTTACCGATGGTTTGAAAACCATGCAGGCTGTGGCTAACCTGAAGAAAGCTTATGAAGACAAAGGGAAAGAGGTGGTTCTCAGCATTGAGAAAGGCATTGTGCTGGGCATGATCGACAACGCCTGGAAAGAGCACCTGCGCGAAATGGACGATTTAAAGCAGTCTGTGCAGAATGCGGCGTATGAACAAAAAGATCCGTTGCTTATCTATAAATTTGAATCGTTCGAATTATTTAAAAGCATGGTTCAGCGAACGAACAAGGAGATTACCTCTTTCCTGATCAAAGCAGATGTGCCAATTCAGGTTGACAATGTTAAGGAAGCACAGGCTCCCCGTAAAATGGATCGCGCCCGGATGCGTGAGGAACACTCTGACCTGCTGTCGCAATCGAACTCAAATACCCAGGAGAAACCAAGTGCCCAGCCTGTAAAGGTTGATAAAAAGGTGGGTAGAAATGACGCCTGTCCCTGCGGATCAGGGAAGAAGTATAAAAATTGTCATGGAGTTAATGAATAAAACCAATTCAATAATCTGGCTGCTATGTTAAAATTCAAAAGAATTTTATTAAAACTCTCGGGAGAAGCACTGGAAGGCAATCAGGGATATGGCATTGATCCCATAAGGTTAGGCGAATATGCTAATGAGATAAAGGCAGTCGTTGATGCCGGCGTGCAGGTGGCAGTCGTCATTGGAGGGGGAAATATTTTCAGGGGATTGCAGGGAACAAGCGAAGGGATGGATCGTGTTCAGGGTGACTATATGGGCATGCTTGCAACGGTGATCAACAGCATGGCCCTCCAGGCAGCGCTGGAAAAAATCGGGCTGCGCGTTAAGCTTCTGTCAGGATTGGCCATAGAACCAATTTGTGAAGCCATGAGCCGGAGAAAGGCCATTGGCTGCCTGAATAAGGGACAAGTCGTGGTGATTGCTGCCGGAACAGGAAATCCTTACTTTACAACCGACAGCGCCTCGGCCCTCCGAGCCATTGAAATACAGGCAGATGCCATTTTTAAGGGGACCAGGGTCGATGGTGTTTATACCGCAGACCCGGAGAAGGACAAGTCAGCTGTGAAATATACGGCACTCTCCTTTGATGAAGCATACCAAAAAGGATTAAAGATCATGGACCTCACTGCATTTACGTTATGTCGTGAAAATAACATGCCGATTGTGGTGTTTGACATGAACCAGAAAGGGAATCTGGTGAAACTTATCAGTGGAGAGAATATTGGAACCGTGGTCAGCTAGTTGATGAATACATTTATAAATTAAAATTACTGGTTTATGAACGAAGAGATAGAATTTACGCTTGCTGAGGCCAATGAAGGAATGTTGCTGGCAGTTCAGCACCTTGAAAAGGAATTACAAAAGTTACGGGCCGGAAAAGCCAGTGTTCAGATGCTGGATGGCGTTAAAATTGATTATTATGGTGCCATGACACCCATCGATCAGGCGGCCAATATCAGTACGCCTGATGGCAGGCAGATCATTGTGCAACCCTGGGATAAAAGCGTTCTGGGTCTTATCGACAAGGCAATTCAGGCTGCCAACCTGGGCTTTAATCCCAAGAATGAAGGAGAAATTCTTCGGATCAGTGTGCCACCATTAACGGAAGAGCGCCGGCGCGACCTGGTAAAAAAGGCAAAAGCAGAGTCTGAAAATGCAAAGATTAGTATCCGGAACATCCGCAGACTGGCCAATGAAACGGCTAAAAAAATGAAAAAGGATGGAGTTCCTGAGGATGAAGTTGACAAACTGGAGGTTGATATCCAGAAGGTCACCGATGAATACATCGGGAAAGTGGACAGGATTTTTGACGTTAAGGAGAAGGATATCATGACGGTGTGACAGGCAACTTTCTGAACAAAATGGCGTCTTTTCTGAAATAATGTCTATTTTTATCAAATATTCCTAATCCATCCTACATGAAAAAGAATTACCTGTTTGTTGGTTTGTTTCTCCTTTTGGCCCTTGTATCCGGAGCGCAGGGTACCTTAAACTGCAATTTTACAGTAGCAGTGAAAGCTTGTATCAACCAGGAAGCACTGGTTACCTACACAGGTGGAACACCTGGTACTGCTATATTTCTTTGGAATTTTGACAGTGCGGTTGTCATATCAGGAGCCGGACCGGGACCTTATTTTGTCAAATGGTCCACACCCGGAGAGAAACATATTGTTCTGAGCATTACCTTTGAAGGACATACCTGTACTGCCACCAGACCGGTAGTGGTTATTGAACAACCATCCATGTTCCACATGATGGGGGGAGGAACACTTGTTCCGGGTTCACCCGGCGTCAGTATCGGGCTGAGTGGCTCACAAACCGGGATCATTTATAAACTTCGGCTTAATGGCCAATATACCGGTATCAACATGCCGGGAACAGGGCAGAGTATCAGCTTTGGCCTTCAGACTGCCGTTGGAAACTATACAGCCGTTGCAAAGGTGGATGGTTCAGACTGCATCCGTGAAATGGAAGGTGTTGCTGTAATAACTGCCGGTCTTCCTCCAATTCAACCTTTTATATGCATGGTTACCTTCGATACGGCAGCGAATAAGAACAAAATTATATGGAATAAATATTCAGGGCATCATCACGCATATTTCAATATTTACAAGGAGACGTATCAGAACAATGTGTTCCACAAGATCGCCGAGGTGCCTTTTGCCAATATAAGTGTGTATGTTGACCCAACCTCCGACCCGCTGATAAAATCGGATAAATTTAAAATCTCAGTAACCGACTCTACCGGCCATGAAGGTGAGAAAAGTCCATTTCACAAAACCATTCATCTGAACATAAACCCGGGGATATTCGGATTTAACCTGATCTGGAACCATTATGAAGGTTTTGATTTTCTGACATACAGAATTCACCGGAAGCATTATGAGGGTGCCTGGGAGGTAATTGATTCGGTTGCCAGCAATGTTGATTCGTATACCGATGCGTATTCAAATTCAGGTGTTACCACCTATTATATTGAAGTTGTCAGGCTTGAGCCCTGCCATCCGTCTTTAAAAAGCGAGGAAGTGATTAGCGTCATATCAAATACGGCTGCAGCAGCACCTCTGGGAATCGGGGAATCAAACCAGGGTGGCATTCTGGCCTATCCAAATCCGGTGCACGAAAAATTAAACTTTATCCTGCCGGGAAATTCTGCTTATCAGGTAGAGATATTCCGGCCTGATGGAGTGGCTGTCTATACAACAACGGTTACTGGTCCGAAGGCTGAAATAAATGTTTCAGGTTTTGCCAACTCCCTGTATATCCTTAAAGTAACCAGTGAAAACTTGACCTCGGTTCGTAAATTCGTTAAGAACTAATACACGACGATTTCATCTGCAAACAACCAGGATGGCTGACCTGCACCTTCGTGCCAGGCAGGGCATATCCCCGGATTTTTCGCTTTCACCCTGATGTACCTGGCTTTTGAATGTGCCATGAACTGGAAATTAAATGGCTGAATAATTGCCTGATTTTCTTTGGGTGAGATTTTGTTTGCTACTTCGTTGAATGAGTGGTATTTCTTTCCGTCCGAGGACAAGGAGTACTCAACAAATGCCGGCAGAAAAATCCAGCTGCGCTGATTTTGAAGAAAGTTTGCCTGTACTGAATTGACTGGTTTCTCCTGGCCAAGGTCGATGATCACATCGAGGTCGTTACCCAAAAAACCTTGCCAGAGCCCGTCCCTGTGACTGATTGAACCACGCAAACCGTCTGTAAGGGCAGTGTTTCCTGCTGCCGGATAACGTTCAGAATAAGCAGCAAGATATTTTACCTGACTTCCGATTGCCAGATGGTATATAAAAGGCATCTCTGTTGCTTTTTCTTTTAACTGACCATCGGCGAACAAACCAGCCTTGATCACTCCGTTTGCCTTTATTTCAATGTGGCCGGCATAAACAGGCGATGCCGATGTTACATCATTCCCGTCAAGGGTGTATCTGATGGGAACATCCGGCTGTTCAGAGTCCAGGATAACCCTGACAGCATGCGTGCTTTTATCATAGCTGGTATTTACTTCTGCTTTGAAGGATCCTTTGCTGTAATTTATCTGCATCTTACCCAGGCGTATGAACTGTTCTTTCATCCGGTGACGGAAATCGCCCCAGTTCCTTGATTTTTTCGGCGACCACACAACCTCGGAGAGTGCAATCATGCGTGGTACCGCCATATACTCAACATGTGATGTGGTGGCGATATATTCCGTCCAAACGTTACCCTGGGCCCCAAGGACGTGTTTTGCTTCTTTGGCTGTCAATTCACCTGGTGTAGGTTCGTACAGATATACCTTTTTCAGCGTGGTGAGGCCACCGATTGCCTTGGGCTCAGATGCCGGATCAGCCTGGTAATGATCGAAATAGCAATGCGATCCGGGTGTCATGATGGCATCATGCCCCAATCTTGCCGCTGCGATTCCCCCCTCAACTCCCCTCCACGACATGACTGTTGCTTCGGGAGCCAGTCCCCCTTCCAGAATCTCATCCCATCCGATCATTTTACGCTTTTTCGAGACAATGAATTTTTCAATCCGTTTGATGAAGTAGCTTTGCAACTCCTTCTCGTCTTTCAATCCCTCATTTTTAATTCTTTCCTGACATCTTGGGCACTTTTTCCAGTTGGTTTTATCGGCCTCATCACCACCAATATGAATATACTGTGACGGGAACAGTGTCATGACCTCGGTAAGTACATCTTCCATGAAGGTGAATACAGAGTCATTGCCGGCACAGAGGATGTCGATGTTGGGCCAGTAACTCCCCGGAGGAACGGTAAACGGCCCTCCCGTGCAGGAGAACTGAGGGTAGGCGGCAAGTACTTCCACAGAATGGGCTGGCATTTCAATTTCCGGGATGATGGTCACATAGCGATCCGCAGCATATTGAACAATCTCACGAATTTCATCCTGGGAGTAATATCCTCCATACGTCGCTTTTTCGCCCGGTTGCTGTGCAGGTCGTTCTGCCCATGGTTTGTCTTCACGGTCAACATGCCAGGCCCCGATCTCCATCAGTTTCGGATATTTTTTGATTTCAACTCTCCAACCGTTGTCGTCGGTAAGATGCCAGTGAAAAGTATTCATCTTATACATGGCGATCAGGTCGATGTACTTTTTGATGAACTCTTTGGGGAAGAAATGGCGGGAAACATCAAGGTGCATGCCACGATATGGATATCTTGGATAATCGGTTATCCTGACAACCGGCAATTCCCAAACCTTATACGTAAGGGGCGGGTTGTGCCTCGAAATTTCTGACGGAAGCAGTTGAAAAAGTGTTTGAACCCCATGAAAGAGACCGGCACCGGTTTTTGCGGTGAGAACCACTTTTTTTGAAGTGATGGCAAGTTCATAACCCTCATCCGGCAGGGATGATCGCTGCGATTCCTTCCCAAAGATTACGGCCGGAACATTTTTATCCGCTTTTGTCATCTCTCTGACTTCAAATAACGGGCCGCCCGAATACCTGATCCGGTCGGCAAAAAATTTAGCAATCTTTGCTACCTCTTCATCTTTGCCCTGGACCAGAATCAGGGTAAACCTGTTGATTTCAAAATGACCAGTCCCGGATTTAAGCATCACGGGTTTGGGAACAATGGAGATTGATGCTGAATCAGGAAGGTTATTTGCCTGAAATATATTGGGCAACAGCAAAAGGAAAACGGAGAGGAACAAATGGCGCATGACGATATGGATTAATTCAATATTTAGTGCAAAATAAGTAATAAAATCAGTGGTTTTGACAGTTTATTTCATCAATGATCTCTTTCATTTCATTGAAATGATGTTCCATACGCTGCAATAACCGGAATTGAGTCCGGGCCCGCTGCAGGTTATGCTCCGGGAAGTCGATTTTGAAGTACTGGTCTCCGTTGAGGTGGTCTGTCAGGAAACGCAATCCAATAATATAGGTCATGAATTTTGCAGAAAAGGCAAGATGTCCGGTTTCTGCTTCGTTCAGGAAATTATGGGCAATTTCCAGATAACCACGGGAATAGGCTTCAAAAAGGGCCAAATCGATATTGACCTTTGAAAGATCTGCTTCATCTTCTTTGCCGGTAGATGCCCCGGTACGTATCGCATCACCAAAGTCAAATAAGATATAACCAGGCATCACCGTGTCAAGATCAACGACGGAAATCGCTTTCATGCCGGAGTTGAAAAGAATGTTGTTGAATTTTGTGTCATTATGGGTTACATGCAGCGGGATCAGGCCTTGTTCGCCAAGTTGCATGATGAGGTGCATCTCTGCTGACCTCGTCTCCACGAAAACGATTTCCTCTTCAGCATGTTTAACCCGGCAGACGGGATCTTCAGACACTATTGAACGAAACGTGGCAAGTCGTATTGCAATGTTGTGAAAATCGGGAAGGACTTCAAACAGGGAGGAGGCATCCATGTCGGAGGTGAGATGTTGAAAGATCCCAAATGCTCTGCCGCCTTCAAAGGCCATATTTGCCGTTTCAACCACATCGTAGCTTTGACTGTTGCGGATGTGGGTGTACATCCGCCAATAATTGCCATCCCGGCTGTGAAAAAAAAACTTCTTTTGTGTTGTTTGTATCAGCTGAGTGATCTGGAAACTTTTGAAATGGGCTGGCTGGTGCTGGAGTTTCGCATTGATGTGATTGGTCACCCGCAGGATGTTGTTGATCAGTTCGGGGACATTCGCAAAAATGGTGTGATTGATCCGCTGCAGCACATAATCAGGTGCGTTAGCAGGTTGCGTGGTGACGAGGTATGAGTCGTTGATGTGGCCTGAACCGATGGGTTCAATGCTTTGCACCTGGCCTTCGACATGAAAATGCGTTACAATTGCGACAAGGTCATTCATCAGACAGGAATCGTATTAGTTTGTCAAAAATACAAAGATTTTTTTGGTATTTTCGCCACAAATCTTTTGAGCCTGAGCTATGATAAAATCTTCATCCAAAACACTCTCTTCTTTTCCAAAGAACTTCTGGACCGCCATCTCCATGGAGTTTTTCGAACGTGGTTCTTATTATGGGGTCATGTCGGTATTGTCAGTTTATCTTGTGCTGTCGAAAAATGAGGGTGGAATGGGCTTTTCAAAAGAGAGTGTTGGGGTTATCAAAAGCACGATCACACCGTTGCTCTATTTTCTTCCTATCTTATCGGGGGCAATAGGAGACAGGTTTGGATACAGAAAGGTGCTCTTTTTTGCATTTTTCACCATGAGTATCGGGTATGGACTGGCAGGACTTTCAACCACTTATGTGACGGTTTTCAGCAGTCTGATCCTTGTGGCCCTGGGTGCAGGTTTTTTCAAACCCATGATTTCCGGAACCATTGCGCGGGTAACGGATGAATCAAATTCCTCGCTTGGGTTCGGCATATTTTACTGGTCGATTAACCTGGGTGCCTTCCTTTTCCCATTGATACTGGTTCCATATCTTAAGTCAATCTCCTATAATTACATTTTTTATATGGCAGCAATCGGCACCGGCTGGCTATTGCTGCTGAATTTTTTCGTGTACCAGGAGCCCACAGGAATGCGGGCGGTTAAATCCCTTCGGCAGGTTTTTACCGAAATGCTTACCGTGTTGCGCGATTACCGGTTTATCCTGATGATCCTCATCTATTCCGGTTTCTGGATCATGTATTTCCAGGTGTACGATTCGGTTTTGTGGTATTTAGGGGAAAAAGTTGATATGTCGGGGTTTAACAGGCTTGTAAATAGTTTTTTATCCCTTTTTATTGCTCATCCTGCCTGGAAGTTCGATGCGGAACATGTCACTGTAATGAATGCCGGTGCTATTATTCTCCTTCAGCTGCTCGTTTCCAGTCTGGTGCGCAATGCCAAAGCACTGCCAACCATGATTTTCGGGATATCACTCGGTTCAATCGGGATGGGAATGCTGGCCATTTCTCCAAATGGATGGGTGTTTCTTGCTTCCATGTTCGTGTTTACGTTAGGTGAAATGATTGCTCACCCAAAATTCATTGCTTATGTGGGTTTAATTGCGCCCCATGATAAGAAAGCACTATATCAGGGATGGTCCTTCATGTACGGGGTGATCGGAAGCGGAGTAGGAGGAGTCCTGGGCGCTGCCCTCTATGTTCACTTCG
>CAYHGE010000043.1:0-29334 GCA_964355945.1 uncultured Draconibacterium sp. | reverse complement strand
GTGAAGTACCCGTGTTCACCGCTGCAAAGGAACCTATTGAAGTGCCTGTCCCGGTGGCTGCAAGACCAATCGAGGGAGTATTGTTTGTCCAGGTGTAGCTGGTCGTACCTCCTGTGTTGTTGGTGCTGAAGTTTACGGTGGTGGTCATATCTCCGTTACACAATACCTGGGGAGCTGAGGGCAGTATCGTTACCTGTCCGGTCGGATTTACAGTTATGGTGAAACTCTGAGGTGGTGCGCCGATACAGCTAACACCGTTGAAAAACGATGGGGTGACGGATATGGTCGCTGTAACAGGTGAAGTACCTGTGTTCACCGCTGCAAAGGAACCTATTGAAGTGCCTGTCCCGGTGGCTGCAAGACCAATCGAGGGAGTATTGTTTGTCCAGGTGTAGCTGGTCGTACCTCCTGTGTTGTTGGTGCTGAAGTTTACGGTGGTGGTCATATCTCCGTTACACAATACCTGGGGAGCTGAGGGCAGTATCGTTACCTGTCCGGTCGGATTTACAGTTATGGTGAAACTCTGAGGTGGTGCGCCGATACAGCTAACGCCGTTGGTAAAGGTTGGGGTGACGGATATGGTCGCTGTAACAGGTGAAGTACCCGTGTTCACCGCTGCAAAGGAACCTATTGAAGTGCCTGTCCCGGTAACTGCAAGACCGATCGAGGGAGTATCATTTGTCCAGGTGTAGCTGGTCGTGCCGCCGGTGTTGTTGGTGGTGAAGTTCACCGTGGTGGTCATATCCCCGTTGCACAATATCTGGGGAACTGAGGGTTGTATCGTTACCTGCCCGGTCGGGTTAACCGTAATGGTAAAACTCTTAGATGGTCCGTCACAAGAAGTTCCACCATTGGAAAACGTGGGTGTTACAACAATGTTTCCAACAATTGGTGTAGTGCCGGTATTTGATGCGAAAAAGGAAATATCCCCAGATCCTGCTATAGTCAATCCTATACTTGCATTGTCGTTTGTCCACGTATAGGTCGTGGTTCCGATCAGGGCGGTGGTAGTAAAGTTAACTGTGGCGGGATCCAAATTGCATTTTACCTGGTTTACGGGTTGAACCACATCGCCCGATTGATTTACTTCGATCAATTTTTCATCATAGGCAGTCTTTCCTTCACAACCAGAACCTACGATTCCATGAACGGTAATCCCTACTCTTCTGGTGCCAGGCAATGGACCAGGAAAGTATAGTGTGGTCAAACTATTTGGATCTACAAAGCTACCACCTCCAAAGGCAACCCATTGGATCAGGGCAGGAACATTACTGTTAAATGTTGCTACTGCCGTAAGGAGTATCGAGGCTGCCGGGTTGGCGCAGACAGCTATATTTGCACCCACATCAACGGTTGGAGGAGAATCGACCTGCACCTCACCGTGCATGGTTTCTGAACAACTAAAACCACCCATGCCCGGGCAATTCCTCGTGGCAGTAATGAAATAGGTCCCGGGTGTAAAATAAAGGTCAGGTGAAGGATAAAAACAAATTTGACCTCCTCCGCCAATTTGTTGCTGAATCGCGTTACCCTGTCCGTCTTTCCACAGTTCATAGGTTACCCCTGTTTCAAACAGATCCAGGCAAATATGATCCAATTCGCAGGCAGGACTATTGGGAATCAGATTTTGAATTATTGGTTTTTTACAAACATCAAAACTGCCATCCATCCAAACGGTGCATAATTCGTTTGGAATAGGATTCGCTGCCAATATTTGGTAATTCCCCTCTGTATTTGGTGAAAGAAAAATCAGTTCACCTCCAAGCGGGTCTCCCATCTGAGTGTCAACAGGTGGTCCAATAGGAACATTAGGAGCAATCATACGAAATAAATGATATATTACATCCGGTTCAGAGGAAAGAAGTTTGACAACAAAATCTCCTTCGCATTGTGGTCCAGTAGGGGAAATTAAATAAATATTTTGCGGGTAATCGTGAATTGTCACAGTTCCGATCATGGTACTCGGACAAAACGTCAATGCAGGGTTTATTATGTCTGTAGCCCTAATTTCATAAGTCCCAAGATCAGTTAATTGTGCAACAAGTGGGATGGGCAAGCCGGTTCCGGGGAAAAACCCATAGGAGGTATTTGTCGTAGTATTAAATAACTCATACCGGATTCCAGTATTAGAACCATCGAGGTAAAAATTCACCACTTCACCTTGGCAAAAATCACCTTGGGGTAAAAAATAATGTAATGGCGGGTTGGGTTCAATCCATATTTTATTTGCCATCCAGCTTTCACAACCTGTGGATGCATTTTTTGCATAAATCTCATAATAACCGGGTTCTGTCGGATTACCAAAGTCGAGATCGTTGAAACCCGTGCCATGAATTCCAACTGGTAAGGGATCCGGCAGGATATGATTTTTAATAAGCCAATAATCTACTCCAATATCGGATCCGCTGATACCAACAACTTGAGAACCTGCACAGCGATGGACATTTGATGGAGTTATTGAGTATATTCCCGGATTAGGCAGAAACGTAAGAACTGCACTACCAGTCATCCATTCGGATGTCATGTTATTGAGATTGGTGGCCTTTATTGTATAGGTCCCGGCATCATGAAAGCAACCAAGAACATGTGCGTTCCCATCACCAATCCATATCACCGGCGTAGGAGAAATCGGAAAACCACCCTTGTAAACTTCGTATGAAATATCTTGGTCTGAACCGTCGAGCCCGACATCTCCGCAATCTCCGTCACACAGGGTGGCAGTTCCGGTGACATTAAAAATTGATGGCCCGGGCAGGACCACAACATTTACACAGCCTGTCATGTTAACAGGGCACTGTGGAGCGGCAACATACCTCCCAACCATGCAATAGTTTCCCTGGATTGTAATTCCATTAAAAGAAAGTGGCAATCCATTTCCTGTCTGCTTATTTCCATTTGGAGTTGGGTTTGCCAGTTCGTATTCAACTTGATTGGCCTGCGAACCGGACAAAGTGATTGAAACCCCGGAACCTCCCTGTTGATAGGAGCCTCCGCCTCCAACATTATATTTGACCGGTATTGGTTTGACCTGCACAGGATAATTAACGGCAGTTCCATCACATCCCTGGAATGTCGGGATTATCTGGTAATTTACCGAACCAATGGCTCCGGTATTTGTCAATGGATCTGTAATGGCCGTACCGCTATTGGGCGACACGAAACCAGAAATCGTAGGTGGTGGAGTTGGATTTACAGTCCATGAAAAGGTTGTTCCCGCTACAACAATGTTTGAACCTAAAGTGATACTTGTTGTCTGGCCGGAACACAAAACCGGATGAACCGCAGGATTCACAGATAAAACCGGCACAGGTTTAACTGTAACGGAATAAGTAATTTGTGGACCGGTGCATTGTGCTTCTCCCCAAATGGTATATAGAACGGTTGCAAGGCTTGGGCCAGTCGTCAGCGTCTGGCTGATCAGGCCAGTGGTATTTGAAGAAGAAGATGCACCGTTTGGATTGACAGGCACAGTCCAATGATATGTTGTGCCAGTGGTATTTGAAGCCAGTTGAATACTTGTTGTACCTCCCGAACATACCGAAGCGGTAGGTGGAGGTGGTCCGTTAAAGACGCTGACAACCGGGGCTGGCTTTACCTGAACGTCAAAAGTTACAGGAACACCTTCACAACCTGCCTCCTTTGGTGTAACGGTATAGCGGACAGTCCCTGTTGTTGATCCGTTATTGGTAAGGTCATCCGTAATGCATGCTGAACTACTGTTATTAACAGTCACTATTCCTGAAATTGTTCCTGCGACAGGTGGGATGGTAATAATTCCGCTCCAGCTATATGTAGTATTCGGAATTGAACTGGTGAAGAGATTCGGGAATAAAGTGCAGATATCTTCACCTGAGCAAATCTCAATGGAATTCGGATTTATCGTCAATACAGGCCCTTCACCTACATCAATCGTCTTAATGGCAGTTCCCGGGCCACATTCATTATCAGCAACAGCCTCAATCGTGTGAGGTCCAGCGGCAAATGGCCCTAACGTTATTGATGGTCCGGAACCAACAGGTACGTTGTCCAGCTTCCAAGTTCGGTTTGCAGTGATCCCATAACAGTCATTGACATTCATGGTAAAAACGTACGTTTTCCCAACACAATATTGTGTAGCCGAAGAACTTATATCAACAAAAGGCATTCTTTTTACAGTAATGGTTACGGGTGTTGCATCTGCTGATGCGCATCCATTGTCGGTTGTCAGGGTTAAGGTATAGGTCCCTACATAATCAAACCGGATCTGTGCCTGGGGTAAAATCTCAGAACCGGAGAGATAGGTAACCAATGGACTTGGAGGATTTCCGTAAGGAATACAGTTTGGATTACCTGAATAGGTGATTTTCCAATGATAGGTTAACGAATTACAGAAATCTGCATTAGTTGAAGTACTCTGCACATCAACTGTCACCGGGCCGCAATTTGAAGTAGATCCGATAACATCAAAAGTTGAAAATACAGTGCTTGGATTAATACATATATCGAACGGCTTCTGAGATTCCGGGCATGGCACTGCCGCGGAATTCTCTGCTTTCAAAATAATTGTTTTGGGGCCGGGGGTGGCATATGTGTGGCAGGCAGATCCCACGGTTGAAATATTTGAGGGTGGAATGCCAACGGTATTATGAGGATTCGGGATATCTGTTGTAGTGCCATCGCCCCAGTCCCAGGTGAAATTTGTCCCTAAATTAGGTGTCACACCATTTACATAACATCCCGGGCTGCTTTCGTTGGTAAAGCAAACATTGTAACTACACAAAATATTGCCTGGGGAGCACCCTATACATGAAAAGTCAGCAACAGGTCCTTTGTTCACAATTATTCCATCAATTGAAGCTTCTCTTCCTGGGGCTGGATAGCATGGGTTTATGACAAACCATTTGGCTTTAAATGAATTATTTCCATTTCCACAAGAAGATGTCATATAAGTATAAGGGATTGGATTGGGAGGTGGATTTGTGGTAATTTCAATGACGTTATTATCACCAGGTTCAAGCCTGTATGTAGTGCCTGGTGGGTTGACATTTCCTGTCGTAATAAAGGAAACATTAAATCCATAAGTTTGCTCATCCGTACAACCAGTTGTGCCACCATCAAGACCAAAACCAATTGCAGGTGGAAAAAACCCATTAAAAACAAGTGTTTTAAAAGTGTTTTCACATCCGTTTGCACTAAGCACAGTAAATACAAATGGGTAGGAGCCTTGTCCATTATAAGTATTTGCCACCCCAATCGGAGGTGTAGGACTAGTATTACTAATGGACGGTCCCGGCCAATAAATACCATTCCCCCAATCTATCGAGTAGGATACATTAGAGGTCGGCATGGTTGGTGTATAAGTCACAAATAATTCAAAATTAACTTGTTGATCGCATTGGATCCATCCGGGTGTTCCATTATTATTTACTGCAGTGATATTTGCATCCGGGACTTCGTTCACATCAAACTCTTGATAAGTAGTTGAACTGCAACCGCAGCGTGTTGTAGTCAAAGTTGCTCGAACCCGAAACGTTCCATACCCGACTTTATAAAATGTTCTTTTCGTAATCTGGCTCGTTGATGGTGGAATAATTATGTTGTTTGGAGGCGGCGTCAGGTCTTCAAAAGTCCAGGAATAAGTCACAGCTGGAACTAATAATGGCGCAGTAAATGTAAATTCTGTACTAGCACATTGTGTGCCGTCAGGAACCGGTAAAATTGTGAATGCAGCACTTGGTGGATTATAAACCGAAACTGTTATGTTATCCTGAATAACCGGTAATGACGGACAGCTACTGCTTGTCATTGTGACAGTATAAGTTGTTGTCAATAAAGGTGATACATCAATATTTTGAGTCACCTCGCCAGTACTCCAAAGATATGAGTAGGTTCCGGCAGGGGCTGACGGAATTGCTGTCAATGTTGTTGCAGTGGGGGGAGTTGTTAAACAGATACAAATATCGGGGCCCAAAGAAACAGAGCAAGGTTGCCCATAAACCAACTGCGATATAAAGTTAGTCATCAACAACACCGCAATAAATGCGATTGTCCTTTTCCATCCGCCTGTTTTGGAGAATATTTTATTCATAGTGCCTGAATTTGTATAACAAAAAAACTAATTCAAATGTAACAATTGTTTTATAACGGGTGGTTATCTGCTAGTGATTTAGAACAAATCTAAGTGGTTGGGAGTCTTTTTTTCAATAACCATTTTGAACTATTTTAGTATAAATGTCCATTGCCATACCCTAACATTATCTATCACGTTTACAAAACACAGCCCCTTCTTATACCCGCTCGTATTAATTTCAACCAACCCTTCAACCGACATGGCCCCCCAATACAAAAGATCCCCCATCACCCCTCTCACCCCCACAACAGCCACCTTCGTCCCATACAGTAATTTCCCGCCAACCTACTCAATGTGAAATTTCCCGACTGTCAGGTTGGCTAAACTTTGAACTGTGGCCCGTTCGTTTTAAGTGTCGCTGTGGGATAGGTTGCTGATTCTGCCAACTCCGGCATCAGTGGAGGCAATGTGCAACTGCACAAGGAAGAGGTTGTGCCGATGGCCCCCGATAGAGATCCTCCTGCCGCAACCATGGTGCCCGAAAGGTTCCTGAAAATTTTGTTTTTCCACTTAACAGAAAGGTGTAAATTACACCCATGCACCCTGAAAGCTCATATTTGAGATACTATTTACAGTCATAGCTACCAGTAATAAAGGATTGACATAGTTTTCCTGTATCTGTCCGGTAAAAGCACTGACAGCATCCGTATTTTCAGCTCTATCACTCGTTTGTATAGCCGGGGCCCGTTTTTCATATGCACCTACGGGGGTTGACGTTTTCAATTTTTTCATCTTATGCAGGTTTGAATTATTTTACACTCTTTTGTTAGTCATTTTTTCACCTTGGTCACTTGCCAGGCCAATTACCTGTACGATTTTGGAAACCCGAAACCGGCTAATACAAGCCAGGGGTTTTCATGTGGTGTCTGCTTACTTCCCAAACGACAACACCAATTCAAACCTCGTCTCCGGAAGAATAAAACCTCCTACATCCTTCAGGGTGGAATAGACAAACCGTTCACGCACGGCAAATGAGACAACCCTCGATATTTTCTGACGAACACCCAATCCAAACGGCAACTCGCCGTGAACCTCCGATGCGGATGTTGTTCCGGATGACAACTTCAGCACCCTGAACCCGACTCCGGCAAATACAAACGGGCTGGGATAGTTGTTCCTGGCTTTGATCGGGAAAATGCTGAAATGCATGTCGGCACAAAGTGCAAGGCCCGACATGGTTACATTCACCGGCGGGTTGTCAAGATAGGTTGTCATTTTAGCACCGTATAAAGATGCTTCCAGGTCGAGCATGAGATCGGGACGCCTGTTCTTCCCGATATAGAGCCATGATGCGCCGATGCCGCCGAGGCCGGTGTTTTTATAATCCATACTGAATGGATAATTCAGTCCGTTTACCGTCAGCGTTCCCGAGTAGATATTCTTTTTCTGGGATGAAAAACCACCAAACAAATAGGTTTCACTATAGGAGTCATATTCGTCATAAGCCTTCTTATTTGCTGTCTGGCCTTGCTGGGTCGACGAAACCTGCGAAAATGAATGGCTGCACAGGAACGATAAAACAGTGATGGTCATTGCTAAAATGATGAATTGTTTCGTTTTCATGGTGCTTTGGTTTTTGAGGGTTTGCGTATTTGATTTTTGGTTTGTGCTTTCTTTTTAATTCCGGTGTATAAATGATCTGTCTGCGATATTTGCAAAAAGTAAATGCACCACGGAGAAAAAAAATCTCTAAACCGTGATACCAATAAATATTCTGTTTTGAGATCGGTATGCAACATTATTCCTTTACAATACAACCATTATTGACAACAACCTCCGTGGCTCTCTGTGCCACCTCCGTGCAACTCTGTGTAATAAAAAAAATGACATTTAGAAAGAGCAGCCTGAAAAATGATGGTACCGGGTAGATTTAGAGACGTAGTAACGAATATTATAGCTTTTTGTCCTACTTTTGCATGCTGTCATCATGCACAAACAGTTAACATTTATAGCTAAGTTTGTGATTACATCTGTTTCACAATCTGAGATCTTCAACAATGAAAAAATTAATTTCAATCATACTTATACTCTTCCCGGCCTTTTTTTTAATTACGTGCAGCAAGACCAATATTGTGCCTTCATTAACGGTAACACCTTCCACCAAAGAAGTTGACAATGGTTCAGGCAATTTTTACCTGGAGGTTACCGCAACGGTTTTATGGACAGCCGTGAGCGACCGTGACTGGCTAACGCTAACCCCGGCCAGCGGAAACAGAAACGGCACCATCGAGGTTCAATATCAGCCTAATTCTGCTGTGAACTCCCGTACCGCACATATTACCTTGAGCGGAAAAGATGTTGACAATAAGATCGTTACAATTATCCAGGCGGGTACTTTGCCGTACATTACAATATACCCATCCAGCCAGGTTGTAACTAACATGGCCGGAAATATTGATTTTATTGTATCATCCAATGTATCCTGGACGGTGACATCTTCGCAAGCCTGGTGTACCATCGCGAATCCCTCAGGTACATTGAATGACACCATTTCTGTAAATTATGACGCCAATGCAACATCCGGTGAAAGAACGGCCATCCTTACCATTACCGGCACTGGCACTGCTTCAAAAACCGTTAAACTTATTCAGCAACCATAACCTTTTCCTTGATAAATGGCGGTTACGCCAAGATTTCAGGAAGTTTATAATCCTTCTTTTTTCTTCGTGAAATAACAAATACTTCCTATCGCTAGATAACCATTATTTTTCCCATAGTCAGTACATTGTCCATTTCCACAATAAGCACTATTTTGCTTTTTTCTCCTTTGCTCTCTGGTTAATCTTTTAAAAGATATGTATTTAGAGTAGCCCTTCTCGGGGGAGGCCGGGTCGGGGTATTGCACACAGGAAATTGACATCCTGGTTATCTTATCATGACGTTGCCAACAATTCTATTGGAAGGACACTTTGTGGATAAATACTTTTGATGGTCTTTTTCTTATCTAAAAAAACAATATTTTTACACAATTAAAATATTCCTTCATACGATAAAATGAGACATCTGCTTTTCCTGCTTATATTGATCCTTTCCACTGTTATTGTAAAAGCGCAGATCGATGTTCCTGCGATATACAGGAAGATAGACAAATACTATGCAACCGGAAATTACGAAGAGGGTCTGAAATTTCTTGCCTCCAACATGAAGGTATATGAAGATCGCAATCAAACTGTTGACTCCGTATATGCCTTCTATGTCAATGAAATGGCCATGATGTACACGACGATCAATGAGTTCGACAAGGCAGAGCCCCTTTTCCTTAAAGCAATTCAAATCGACGAGCAGCTTCATGGACCCACAGGGGAACAAACCCTTATCGATCTGGGCAACCTGGGTGAGATGTACAGGCTGACTGGCAGGCTTGACAAAACCCTGACAATATACACTAAAATCACTGCAGTATACAGCAAGGTAATCAGAGACACAACAGGTTACTATAATTTCCTGAACAGCCTCGGATGTTTATATTCTGATATGGGGATTATTTCAGAGGCTGAAAAATGTCATCGGCAAACTCTGGACTACCGGATTCGTACAAATGACACAACAGTTGTCCATTCTTACAGAAACCTTGGATATGTTTTGAAAGCAAAGGGTGACTTCGCCGGTGCCGAATCATGCTATCTGAAGATGATTGCGATCGATAAAAAGTATTATGGCGAACGACATCCGGAAATTGCACTGGACCTCAGCAATCTTGCCGGACTCTACATGCAGATGGGCAGTTTGGGAAAGGCTGAAAATTGCGTTAAAAAGGCAATTGCCATTTTTGATCTCTATCCCGGGAATTTTATTGTCGACAGGATTTATCCGACAATAAGACTTGCCGACATATACATTGACCAGGGAGAAAATGAAAAGGCAGGAATACTCCTTAACGAAGCGCTCAAGGTCATTGGGAAGCAAATATCCGTGGATCATTCCATCCACATTTCAACACATCAGATGCTGGCTGAAATTGCAGTCAGTGAAGGACAGCTGCAGGAAGCAAAGAACCTGTTAACGGAGGCTATCAAACTGCAATCAGGATTAAATTCATCCCACAACCTCTTTTATTCCCTGTTCTTTCAGATGTACAAACTGTATGCGCTTGAGGGAAGGCCCGACAGCGCCGCCTGGTGGCTCGACAAGGCCATTATCAATGCAAAGATGAACCTGGCGCCATACCATCCCAACCTGATTAAAAGTTTAAGCTCTAAAGGGGCACTTTTAAGTTCCCGGGGAAAATCGATTGCTGCGATGACCTACTTTAATCAGGCACAAAAACTTCAGGAGGAGACCAGTAATAACTATTTTGGGTTCATGTCTGAAAGCCAGAAATCAGATTTTTACAATGATATGACCCGGAACAACAGCCGCTTCCTGGCATTTGCCTGCAGATACCATGGTGAATTCCCGGATGCTGCCGGACAGGCATTCGACATGCAGTTAAATTCAAAGGGGTTGATCCTTGGATCACTGGTGAAACTTAAACAGCAGATTAACAACAGCCCGAACCAGGAAAAGATCTTCAACGAGTGGGTCGGCAATAAGGAACGCCTTGCAAGGATGCTCTATTCCGGGAACCCCGATAATTCCAGGAAAATGGACTCAATTATAGAGGTCTCCGACGGACTGGAGAAGAAACTGGGGGAATCTTCCAGGGCTTTTCTCGATTTTATGCACGACAGGGATATTGTCAGTTGGCAGCAGGTTCGTGAAAAGCTTAAATCTGATGAGGCTTTCGTAATGTTCATCAGGTTTTCTTCAGATGATTTGAAAAGGGATGTTTCAGTAAAATATATTGCCCTCATTCTGACAAAGGAGGCAAAAAACGGACCGGCGCTCCTCGTCATGCCTCAGGGCGATAAATTTGATGATGCATTTTTATCGGGCTACCTTGATGACATTAAAAAGGGCCAGCGTACAGGGGCAGTTTATGCTGACAACAAGGCGTACCTCCGCTTCTGGAAACCTGTTGAGGATCTTCTGTCGGGGAAACGCACCATTTATATCATGCCCGACGGGATTTATCATCGGATCAACCCCGGTGCCCTGAAAGTTACAGATGATGAATACCTGTGCGACCGTCATTCGCTCATCATGATCAACTCCATCGCCGATTTTAAGTTAACAGATAAGGTGCCCCGGCTAAAATCGGGCAGGGCAGCGCTGTTCGGAGATCCGGAGTTTGCCTCTAATCCTGCACGGTCATTCATGCCGGCATTGACTGATTCCGGAAAAAAGGAGGTTGAACTTCATAAACTTGCCGGCACACGCACCGAAATCCTTACGGTCGACAGCATCCTGAGAAATAACGGATGGCAAACCAATGTTTACATGGGCAGCAAAGCAACAGAGAGCAACCTGAAACAACTCAGAGACCCGGGAATCATCATCCTTGCAACCCATGGGTTTTATGGCGATAACAGTATTCCGGGCCTGAGACCTGATAAAGCCGGACTAAGGTCTGGGCCTGCCCCGATGGCTGCCAGTCCGCTCACCGGTGCCATGCTCAGATCGGGTGTTTACCTTGCGGGTGCCCAGAACACGCTGAATAACAATGACAGGAGTGTTCTTGGCACCGACGACGGGATTCTCACATCGTATGAGATTTCAAACCTGTCGTTCAAGGATCTGAACCTGGTCGTGCTGAGCTCCTGCGAGAGCGGGGCCGGAAAAATCACCGGTGAAGGGACCTACGGGCTGCAGCGGGCGTGGAGAATCTCAGGCGCCGATAACATATTGGTGAGTTTGTGGGATATCGACGACAATGCAACACAACTCTTTATCCGCAAGTTCATGGAATTTCATGTAAGCGGCCATTCCATCCGGCAGTCACTCGCTGAAACGCAGAACTACCTCCGAACCAAAACCATCTACAACCATCCTTATTACTGGGGGGCTTTTATTTGTGTCGGCAATGAACCTGCTGATGGAGGTTCAGCTTCCCCGACACTGCTCATATTTATCGTGCTAGCCTCTAGCCTTATTATGGTCTCCATCATTATTGCTGTAAGGCGAAGGAACAGAATAAAAACCATCTGATACATAAGTCCCCACCTGTGAATTCAGAATTAAAAGTTCTGTCATCAATAGGGAGATCAATTTTCCCTTTTTTTTACCACCTTTTGGGTTTTTCCCGATTAAACATGTAAAAGTTCTCGCGGATTTTCGCAGATTAAAGCGCAGATTTTCGCAGATAATTATGCATGTTCTCAAAAATCCACATTCCAATGAATGAAAATGATATCTCCTTTATCATAAGGGGTTGTGCTTATAAAGTCCATCGGATTCTGGGTCCAGGATTATTGGAGTCAGTATATGAAGCTGCCTTATCCTATGAATTGTTGAATTCCGGATTAATTGTTCAGAATCAAATAGGTATACCAATGAAATATGAACAAATTAAATTTGATTTTGGCTTCAGGTTGGATTTACTGATTAATAATCTGGTGATTGTTGAGGTTAAATCCATTGATCTCCTCCTTGATATACATCACAAACAGCTGCTGACATATTTAAAGTTACTTGATAAAAAACTTGGTTTACTGATCAATTTCAACACCTTGTCATTAGACAAATCATCAATTGTAAGAATAATCAACAACCTGTAATCTGCGAAAATCTGCGCTTTAATCTGCGAAAATCTGCGAGAAATATCCCGAAGGGAAAGTCATCAAAACCTTACGCCAATCATTATTTAAAAAATTGACCCGGTGCCGGTGCATTGATTCTTATGGCATTGATGATCTCCATGTCTGTGACCTTTTCAAATTCACGGATTGAATTTTCAAGGGTCAGATCAAGCAGATACACATCACCGGTAGGCGTTAAACAATAAAGATCAGGGATTCCTTCCTCATTGACATGCATGAAAAACCTGCTCGATTTATCCTTAATGGAGATGCATACGATTCCGTTTTTAACGAAAAACTGGTGCTCAAGTTTTGTATTATTTACAATACTGACCGTTTTTGTCAACATGGCTGTGGTAACGGAATCATCACCTCTCACTGCCAGTCCGATCTGCAAAACAGGCATGTCAACGGTTTCAGTTACTTCACTCATATAATTGTTGATGCGCAATTTTTGTATTGGCCGGAGTACCAGGATCCCGATCAGCAGAATTGCCGCCAGGGAGGTAATGGTGGTGATCATGACCACCAATTTGTGTTTTCGCACTTTATTTTTAACATCCTGGCGGATTTCCATTTCGATTTTATCGCGAAACAACTTGTCGTCACTTTCCCTTACGCGGTCCAGGATCTCCTGTTCAAGCAGTAAATTATTATTTTCCATTGTCTTAAGAATTTATGGTAACAGAGTGCGCATCAGTCAGCCATCAAATCGGCCATGTTTACTCCCTTTCGTATCTTCACTTTTATATTGTGCACTATTGTTTTGGCAGAAGTTGGCAGATAACCGGTTGTCTCAGAAATCTCTTCATAAGAATATCCTTCCAGATGCAACCTTAACAGGGTTACATGATCAATTTTCGGACAATCCTTTTCAAGCTTATCACGAAGCATCTTCAGGTCAATTTCAGAAACGATACTCCGGTTTGACTGCATATCCATGCTCCCGTCATTTGCAAGTTTCGCCTCCGCAGGCATCGACGCCCTCTTCTCTCCGTCGGCATTCAATTCATTAACAGGGTCAGAAACTGCCTTATTCCGGTTAAAATCATCAATGATCCTCCGCTGGCAGATAATGTTCAGCAAGCCATAAGGATTGGTGCTTTTTTCACGGATGATTTTCCCATAAAATTCGATCACCAGGTCCTGTGTCAGATCTTCCATGATTTTATTCAATTTATCCGGCTGATCACGGTACCAGTCTTTCTGATGAAAATACTTCAGGAGGAACTCCTTCACCTTCTTCCTGATGGTTTTGTCTATCTCCTTGCATTCGATCATGTTCATCTTTGCAAAACGGCTGAACCGGGTTTCTGAAATGTCGAGATAATCCAGTGGCTTCATCTTTAGACCAACACGGAATTTCACAAACTGCCCGGAGATGAAATCATTCAGAATTGTCTGCATATCTTTTCTGTCTTCGAGCAACATTCCGAAATCGGCCGTAAGGGCAGTTGCGGTATCCTGCATCATGGTCACGGCCAGATTTTGATCTTCATTGGTTGTTAAAGTTGTATACAATTTCAGGTTGGAATTCAACATGGCAGATACTGTAAGCTCATCTAAATACTGTATAGAGGCAGGTTCTTCAATCAGTTGTGTTCTCAAAATAACCAGTTGTTCCATGACAAATGAATGGATCACCTCATCCCTTTCACATTTGCATCCGGCATTATCGATTATCTGTTTCATCTGTTTTCGGGTTGCCTCCGTTAACACCGGGACGAGCATGCTGAGAACATGTTGATCCTGCGATATTAATCCGGTTCTTATACCTTCAATATTCCTGTTCTTCATTGCATGTCGTGTTAAAATCAAAAAAGTAAATTATTATTTTAATTGACAGGGATCATCCCGGAATCCGTTGATGAACAACAGCCTGTTATTGCAACAAATGGCATCAGAGGACCGGAAATTAAGACAACCAGGCTGATTATTCCTGACATTAAAAAACAAATTTATCCAAATAATTCAGCTCTTTGGTTAAAATAAATTCCGGCATCAGCCATGCGCCTCTTCCGCGGCTCTTAAGATCAGGGCTAATATAACCGGAACGGGCTTTGCTTCATGACAAATAAACAGGTGGCTCCGCGGGTTTGATGGTGATCAATCAATTTAAACCAATTAAGAATATAATGGTAATGAGTGATTTTTCAATTATCATTTATGAAATTGATTTACTATGCAACAGGATAACAATTTAGATTGTTAATGCTGCTGTTAAACATGATAGCAGCAATTATTTAATCATACCGGAGAGACATTTAATAAGGAGATCCTGTTTATGCTGGTCAGGCCAAAATGTCCGACCTGCCTGGAGTCGGGGAAGGGTCGTTAACAATCCGATTAAGGTTTCCGGATTGTAATTGTTATCTAAGGAAAGGAGGTATTTGTTATTTCACGAAGAAAAAGGAAGGTTTATAAAGTTCCACGAAAAAAATGTTATAAAGTTTGTTACTGTGTCTAAAGAAATCATTGGGTGTGTCATTGAAGTACACTGACAACCTGGTTTTGGATTGCATTAATCCGTGCTTATGAAGAACACCTGAGATATGATCTACATGATAAAGAGCCAGACGGTAAACGACAAGTGCCGATAAAAACCTTCGTGAATCTTCGTTTAACCTTGGTGGACCTTCGTGAAAGAAAATTGAACAACTTTATTACCACTAAATAAGTTAGAAAAATAAAAAAGATGTGTATAAAGAGTAGCCTTCTTTGGGGAAGGGGGCAGGGGGATGGGGTCAAAAGCAGGTGAAACAATAAAAGCACATGGGAAAGACTCATAAGCATGGCTCATTATATATCAAATAGTTACATCCATAACATTTTTTCTTCCAGGAAAATCCTGAAATAAATTCAAATTCCCGTTTACTTTTTGAAAAAAGCGCAGACATGATCATTACAAGCCCGGTAAATATCCGGGTCAACTCAAAGAAACATCCATTCATAAACAAACAATTATAAAACAAAAACACCATGAAAAACAGAAACACACATTCGCCGATTTTTTGGATTCTCTTATCCCTTATCATTGTAACCAATTCGCTCTCTGCGCAGGGAACATGGACCACGAAAAACAAAAAGACTGCAAACCTGTCTAACCCAGTAGTCACCTCTCTTTTCAAGGACAGCAAGGGTTCAATCTGGGCAGGCACAGTAAAAGGGGTCAATAAATTTGAAAACGACCAGTGCACAAATATCATGGATGCCAACGGACTGGCACTAAAGAGAGTTACAGGAATTTCTGAAGATTCTCAAAAGAACATCTGGATCAGCCTGATGAAAAAAGGTGCAGTAAAGTATGACGGATTAACCTGGACACTCTATGATGCCAATAACGGAATGAGCAATTCAAAAGCGTATTGTGTTTTTGCTGATTCAAAAGGCAATGTTTGGGTTGGAACCAAGAAGGGCCTTAATAAATTTGACGGAAAGAACTGGGTAACCTACACCAAAAAAGATGGATTGACGCATAATATGGTGACGTCGATCTACGAAGACAAAAAAGGAAACATGTGGTTTGGAACTGCGAATGGTGTAACCATGTACAACGGTATGAGCTGGCTTAAATACACCACGAAGGATGGATTGGCCCGTCCGCTTGTATGGTCAATCAACGAAGATGCGGCCGGGAACATGTGGTTCGGAACCTACTCCGGAAAGTTTTCAAAATTTGACGGCATGACCTGGGAATCGATGAAAAAGGGTTCCGGCTATTATAACTTCGCACTGCTTGGAGCCGGATTGGCTGAAGGACTTGTATTTACCTTGCTGTTGGGTCCGGTATATGGTGGAATATTTTTCGTAACCAATGCTATTGTCGCTGCGATGCCATCTTCAGGTGACATGACCGCAGTATATTCAGATTCGAAGAACAATCTCTGGCTGTCTGCCATGCCCAAGGGTGTCTTCAAATATGACGGAATAAGCTGGACCAATTATACAAAGAAGGATGGTTTGGTCGATTCACGCATCTATTCCATGACAGAAGACGACAAAGGAAATATGTGGTTTGGAACAAACAAAGGGATCAGCGTATATTCCAAATAGAAATCCAGGACAGCCATTTTCAAAAGCCGGCGGTTTCTTTTTCACCGCAAAGACCCGAAGACGCGAAAATCAATCATGTTGGTTTTCGCGTCTTTGCATTTCCGGGGTTTTGGGCAAAAAGAAAATGTCTTCAAACTCAACCTGCCCGTTCGCACGAATAGTCAATAATAAAGACTGGTAAGGCCTATACACCAGCTTTACAGGAATGCTCCTTCCGTTAAAATTCACCCTTACATCTGCAGTGGTTGTCGAATCCTGGAGAGATTGTCCATAAGCTAACGGGTAACTCAACGTGTCGGTTTTGGGATTGGCGAAGAAGATGGTGGCTGATTTTCCATCGGTACGGCACCAGAACCCCGGAACATATTCTCCGGCGACCAAAGGCGGATGTGTAACCATTTTTGCAAAATCACTGCTTACATTGGGCAATGTCAAGAGTTTTTTCAGCATGGTGTCAAAATCCTTGCTTTTCATATAGCCGCTTTGTGAAGGCACTTGTTTAAGGCATACGGAAAAGCCCTTTTCAGCAAGGGATAGCATTGTTTTGAGGGTTGCAATGTCCATTGATTTTGCATCAACATAGAGCATGTTAAAAGATAATCCGCTTATTTGAAGGGATTTGTCCTTAAGCACCGCCTTGCCCAGAAAGTCATTGTTAATCCACAATGGATGATATCCCTTCAGTTCAGCGTTAAAATGTTCATACCGCAGTTCGTATGCTCCCCACGACCATGGAAGTTGCAATTCTTTGGGATATTCGCCGGCAATCCATGAATCTTCCAGGGGTAAATAAACGGCAATGCCGGAGTATGGCTTTCCGAATCTCATCTTCTCAGAAACCTTCGTCATGTATTGATTAAATGATGACAATTCATCCGTCAGTGTCCCATTTTTGCCTACATGCACGGTGGCGTAAAAATAGTTGGTATCGCTGCCAACCGGGTTGTATGGCATGCCGTGCCAGAAGATCTGGTTGACGCCATTTGAAAAAAGAGCGTCGCATACCAATTTGAGGTCGGCCGTTTGCTCCTTACGGAAATATTTGGCAGGCCAGCCGTAGAGGCAGGTGAAGGTTTCGGAGGAGATGATGTTTCTTCCGGAAAGAGCTGCGGCGGATGCGACAATTTTCGTAAAGTTGGGTTCATACAACATCGCTTCGGTTTCGGGCACATCCACTGCTGCATAGGCGGAGATCAGGTCGGCCGGCGCACCGGAACACTGTACCCGGCTGATGGCTCCCAATTCGTGCGCCTTTTCCGTAAAAGGAAGATAAAACTGGTTCAAAACCAGTTGTGAGATGAGTTTCATGTAGTCATACCTTGGCCCGGGATTGTAAGGGGCATAAATGCTGTCCATAAACGGCCGGATGTCATAACCGAATTTTTTCGAAAAAAGTGAATCAAACCCGCGGGTCCAGAGGTGTTTGGTTTCCACCTCCCAGGAGTCGCAGAAAATCGCGGATTTCGTCCCCCTGAGGGCAGGTGCCATGGCATTGCCCATCACTTTGGCGTACCTTTCGAACGCACCCCTGTCGAGGTGGTTGAGCACATTCCCCGTATCCGGATGGGTCCATGAGAGCCGGAGGGGTTGTTTGAAATCGGGCTTGTTCCATATTTGGGTGCGGTCGGCATCACCCACGAATGTTCCGCCGAATGGCCACAACGTTCCGAAGGTAAAATCACACCCCAGCCCGATGCTGTCTGCATACATTTTGGCATAGCTCACCGCATCCTGCCACTCTTTCCCAAGCCATGGATAACGCACGGCTTTTGGATTGCGTTTCACAGGATAGATAAAAGCAATCTCCACCCCGCCGAAATTTTGCTGCTTCAGCCAGTTGAGCTGGGCTTTTATATCTTCGTTCCTGATGATGCCGGCAAACCACCACCAGCGGGTGAAGGGTTTGCAGCTCTCGTAAGGAGTTGTTTGCTGGGCAATGCTGCTGAAACTGATCAGCAAAAAAGTCAAAAGCAGGATCGGGTGTCTCTTCATCTGATTTATATTAGTATCGGGTATTCGTGATTATTTAACACACTGACACCAACAGGCGCCGAAGGTATAAAAAAATCATCAACACCTTTCAATAATCCGTTCCAGATAGTTCAAAACATTGTTAAAAACATACCTGCCACAATGACCCCTTCAGAACGATCTGTTTATATTTCAATGATATATAAATTATTATTTTACATAACATTGACAAGTAATAAAATTATCATGCTATAAATCATATTGTTACAACAATAACAGATGTATGATATTGACTTTGTGTATTATTAATTGTATATTTGTAATCTATTACAACCACAATATCATCTGTTTTTGCAAATTTCGGTTACCTGATCAGAAGTCTTCTATCAAATTTCTTTATTTACGGTTGATTATTCATCAGTTGATTAATAAACCATTATATTTAATATAATACCTTGCTTATATGGTGTATATGAATTAATAAAATGACATTATTGATCGAACAGAACTGAATTATGTATAATTTATGATATGGTAACAACTGATTAAACAGCACTATGGATTATTTTGACAATCTCAACTTATACTGAGCATGGGAAAGTCATCCATCTCAACAGGGATAAGAATTTCAACCAAACAAACCACACTATGAAACTTTTAAGAGTATTACCAATGATTCTGTTCCTGGCAGTTGTATTGTCACACACTGCCAGGCCGCAGATTGCAAGTCCGAACCCGGCATGTTACGGACAGCCGATATACCTGTTCTGTAACTTATCAGGATGTGAAGTGCCAGGAGCAACGTATACCTGGACAAATACCAGCGGATCGTGGACATCAAACCTTCAAACTCCACAGATTGATCCGGGCACCAACGGTTATGCGACAGACAGGTTCTACGTATCAGTTGAATTCGAACCACCCCCAACAGGGTACAGTTCCGGTTCAGTCTTTGTGAATTTACTGCCCGAACTCAATATCACTGGTTCGGTATCCAATGTCATGTGTTTTGGCTCCTCCACAGGAATGATCAGTCTTTCAGCAACAGGAGGATTACCTCCATACAGCTACCTGTGGTGCAATGGGGGCACTACGGGAAACCAGGCCGGCTTAAGCGCCGGGTCCTATACTGTAACCGTTTCTGACAACACACAATGTCAGAGGACAGAGAGCTTTGTCATTTCAGGTCCTGCGACCGGATCAGGAATTGCAGGCAGTGCCGACATAACCGATGTCGCATGCAACGGAGAATGGAACGGTGCCATAAATCTGACCGTCGTGGGTGGAACTCCGCCCAATAATTACATCTGGAGCAACGGCGCAACAACCAAAGATCTTGCCGGTGTACCTGCAGGAACATATTCCGTAACCATCACCGATGCCAACAATTGCATGAGAGTTGACAGCTGGCTGGTTTCACAGCCTCCCAACTTGCTTTGGGAAGGATCCGTAACCAATAACAGTTGTTTCGGTGACAGCAACGGAATGATTGCAGGGGCAACATCAGGAGGAACGCCACCTTACAGTTATTTATGGAGCAATGGAAAAACGACTCAAAGCCTGGACGGATTGGGAGCCGGCATCTATTTTCTTACCGTAACAGACACCAAAGGCTGTGATTTCAGAACATTAAGGCGCATCACCCAGCCACAAATCCTGTCACTATTATCAGAGACGGTCGTCCCTGCCAGTTGCATGGGAAAGGATGACGGAAGCATCGACATTTCCGTTGCCGGTGGCATCACCCCCTATTCGTACCTGTGGAGCACAGGGGCGAGCACGCCAGGCATTCAGCATCTGGTGGCAGGAGACTACACTATCACAATTACCGATGCACATTCATGTACGAAAACCGCAGCTTATACAATTTCTCAGACTGAAGTGATGTGCCAGCGAATGCTGCAGGATGTTAATATCTTACCAGAGTCGTTCCAGTGCATGGATGCTGTTGAATCCATTACAATTGCAGGGGAAGGGACACTCTTCAATGTTCAGAACGGTGGTTCTGTTGTACTAATAGCCGGACAACAAATAAACTTCCTGCCCGGATCCACGATTTATCCGGGAGGCTACCTCCATGGTTATATCACCCTTGACGGAACATATTGTTCAAGTACAAAGGATGAACTTGTTGCCGGTTCTGAAGATGGCACTCCTGCTTTCGAACCTAATTCAGGACCAACACCAATGCCTGTTTTCAGTGTTTATCCGAATCCCACAACCGGGATATTCACGCTGGAACTTCCCCACGGGTATCAATCTGAACCAGTTCATCTCACAATCCGGGGGATGCACGGTGATCTGATTTTAACCCGGGAGTTGTCAGGTGAGAGGACGTATACGTTTACACTGGCAAATGCTCCTCCCGGCTTGTATTTTATTCATGTCGTCACGCCGTGGAGTTCTGATATCCTTAAAATAATCAAGATATAGGGCAACACGGCTGTATCCCTTGCGTATGGCCATCCGGCCATTTAACGCATTTTTTGCCTAAAAACGGTACCTTTGCAGTCTGGTCTGACTTCTTTCTGATCATGCTGCTATGCAACAACGCAACTCCGAGCCCCTCATGATCCTCCTGGCAACAGGGATATTCCTGCTTTTACTTGCAGGAGGCTTCATGCATGTATTCCCGGGAAAGAAACCAGAAAGGGCCCAAACTGTAATAATTCCGGCTAAAATCGCCAAAGCGGAGATGCCTGTCGTGAAACCCGACTCCCTGGAGGGGTTAATGAACGACCGGGATACGATTTCAAGCCTGTTCACCGGTCTGGACTCATTCTATCAATCAATCCGGCAGGTCCAGACAGACCACACGATAATCCACATCGCCTATTTTGGTGATTCTATGATCGAAGGAGACCTCGTGACACAACCTTTGCGGCGGCTCATGCAGAAAAGTTTCGGCGGAAGTGGCATCGGATTCGTACCGGTCACCTCTCCCCTCCCCGGTTTCCGGACAACTGTAAGACAGAGCTTTAATGACAACTGGGCCATCTCTTCCTTCACCCATCCAAAGAACAGTGAAGGGGTATATCCGGGAATTTCAGGATACGTCTATATCTCAGAGGAGGGTTCAGAGGCGAAATTTGAGTCAGGAAGGGGGAATGTGCCGTTCCATAAAGTCAAAATTCTCTTTGGCGGAAAAAAGACCATCGCAGTGAAGGTCCTTACCGACACCACATCCAGGATGATATCACTTGAACCTGGCGAGCCTGTCTCCTCTTCACTGATAACCTCCGACTCTGCCTTCTCATCATTTGAAATCAGGGTCTTGAGCAAGGAACCCGGCATATTTTATGGCGTAAACTTTGAAAATGGCCCGGGGGTTTATGTTGACAATTACGCTTTCCGGGGCAATTCCGGGCTCCCGCTGAGCGCTGTACCAGCGGAAATATTCGCAGGTTTTAACACGGCATTAAAGAACAAACTGCTCATCCTTCACTATGGCCTCAATGTGTTTGTGCCCGGGGTGGAGGATTATCACTGGTATGAAGCAGCGATGAGCCAGGTAATCGCCCATGTGAAGAATTCCTCTCCGGGCGTTTCCATACTGCTGGTCAGCATGCCCGACCGATGCGCCCTCATTTCCGGAGAATACCACACCCCGGCAGGACTTCCGGAATTCATCCAGCTGCAGCAAAGAGTTGCAGCAAAAGAGCAAGTCGCTTTCTTCAATCTCTATGAAGCCATGGGGGGCGCCAACAGCATGAAGCGGTGGGTGGAGGGACAGCCAAAACTGGCAGGCGACGACTACACCCATCCCAATGGCGCCGGTGCTTCAAAAATCGCATCCCTTGTTTTTGAATTCCTGATGAAGGGTTACGACCGTTACCTGCTCAGGTCGGATTCACTTGCCTCAGCTAAATTACCGGAACCTGCTTTATGACGATCTCAAAATATATTTATATCACCGGATTGCTCCTCCTTCCTTTCTTCTCGAACGGACAGGACACGGCAATCATCCAGGAGAACCTGCCGCGATATGATTCGCTGAAGTTGTTATATCCATTTCTGAACCTCGACAAAAACCATATAACCGGGGATACCTTACCGCTGCAGCAGTTTTTCGGAAAACTGACAAGAATCAGAAACGGGAGCAATGAACAAGCGGTGGTTGTTCATATTGGCGATTCACACGTTCAGCCGGGCATCATCACCCAGCCGTTGAGGGAGTGGCTACAACTAACCTTTGGCAACGCCGGAAGAGGGATGATGTTCCCCTACCGACTGGCAAAATCGAATGGCCCCACAGGGTATGTCACGCACTGCGATACCCCGTGGGTTTCGGGAAGAAATGCAACAGTAAAACGGCCCCTTCCCACCGGTATTGCCGGATTCACGCTGTGGTCGGCAAATCCATCCGCATCTTTCACCGTTGAATTTACCACCCCTCCATACCCTTATGGAGATACGGCCAGGCTGATCATCTTTCACGCCTCACGGGATAGCTGCTATTTCTTTACTGTTACCAATGAGCTGAATGGCCAGGTTTACCCGGTAAAAGATTCATCGTGGACGTACCAAACGACTTATCTAATCGACGACCAACCCCGAAAAATCAGGATCCGGGCAATTCAAACCAATCCTTCCCGGAAATCGGCAACGTTTTATGGGATGAGCCTCGAATCTCCCCGTCCGGGAGTAATTGTGCACACCATCGGGGTGAACGGGGCCATGTTTTCAAGCTATCTCGAATCGGAACATTTTGTGGGACAGCTGGCCATGCTCCACCCCGACCTGCTGATCTTCTCGCTGGGAACCAATGAGGCCTTCAGTGTCAAAACATACTCCTCTGAAACTTTCCGCAATGATCTGGACTCGCTTTTCCTCCGGATCCGCCAAACCGGGAACAACGCCGAAGTAATTCTGACAACCCCTCCCGGCATTTACAAATCCTACCGGAAAAAACGCCGGACGCATTACAAACCAAATCCCCTGGCTGAAACTGTAAGCAATGTGCTGTGTGAGTACGCATCTTCACACGGCATGGCGGCCTGGGACTGGTACACCATCATGGGAGGAAAGGAAGGAATGGCCAAATGGAAGGCGAAAAAGCTGACTGACAAGCGTTATATTCATTTTTCGGGGAAAGGTTATGGGATTGAAGGGGTGTTGCTTCGTGAGGCGATCAGGGAAAGTTTCGACAAGTATTAGGCCCTGTTACCCTGGTCTCGTGAATAATTCTTAATATTGAACTGAATTCAAAAGTAATGCTTAGAGTTGTTGCACAGGGAGTATTCTTAACTGCCATCCTTCTGGTGAGCTCTGTAGACCATAGCAGTGCTGAAAGGATATGTGTCAAAAAGGATCCTTATAACCATTTACTATCTACTCAAAGTTGCGCTGAAACAACAATTCATTCAACAATCGAGATTGATACAGCTACTTACTCAAAGCAATTCCTCCGTCAGCTAGAAGATGAAAACAAGGATATCAGGATCACAGACAATAAAATAATCAGTGATTCCCGTGGTGAGGTAAAATTCCCGCACATTCTGAAACCAGGCATAGAATATGCCTATAACGCCCGTCATGGCGATGAAGACTACCACCTGGTCCTGACCCGATTGAACATATCTGACATTGCCTTTACCTTTACCTTGGAAAAGTCCGGAAAGACGATCAAAGAGGCACATGACACAGCTTACTTTATGCCATATAAGGGAATACGGATTATGATGGAATTCGGATATGCAACAAGCGGACTGGTCTTTCAGAAAAAAACGAGTGAAGGCATGTATTCGATCACTTTTGCTTACCAGACGGGTGAATACGCCACTTTCGGCTATGATAATTTTATGCGTAAGCCGGGAATCGTCGATGTGCATCCAGCAATTCGGGATGTCCCTCTCTTGGTGAGAGAGGGGACTGAAAACCCTTATTTTGAATACCTGCATGCCGTCATCATGCGGATACAGGAAAGCACATACAGGCTGCAGGAGTATATAAACAACAATAGTAATACAGACGAGGAAACAGTTCGGTACAAGGAAGCCTGGAGAGACTTTGACCTCCTGCTTGATGAAATTGGCAGAGATAAAACGCTATACGATATTACTGCAGATACGGTATTACTCGACAAAGCCATAGTCTATGAACTCGATTCCGTTGCCGGCCGCCTGAAAGCATCCGGAATAAAGCAAAGAGAAATGGTTCCGTCCGGTCAGATACAGGAAATACCGGTTTCGCAATTCAATCAGTTTCAAGGTTCCGTTTTCCAGACCTGTTCAAAAAAAGTCCTGAGTGCCCGTTTTGAAAAAGCCCGCCCGACAGGGATTGTCCGCTTCAACAGGTATAGTCCTCTTATCATGAAATACTATTTCAGTAATGGACATTCCGGACCATTTCAATTTAACGACTTTTATTTTGCCATACTTCATGGTGAAAGTGAAGCTCATAGCATCATTACCGTCTGGAAAAAAAATAACGACAATTACAGGTTGGTTTCAATCCTTGACAGGTTATTCATCACCTCCTATGGTGGAATAACAATTGACACCATCGTAAGAATAAGCAAAAATAAAACTTTAATTTCTGGCAATTCTATGGGCGGCGACGAGGGAGAGGTCTGGGGTTCCGCTTGGATTGCCATTTGGAGTTATCCGCGGGAATTAAGGGTAGTTTTCGAGGATTATTGGGGTACCATACCTCATGAGGAAAACCCGGATAGTACAATTTCAGAAAACTATATGTATTCATCATGCTCCGTGGTCAACAGCAAAACCGCAATACTAACAAGAAAAAAGATATGGTATGAACACTCAGGAGTAAATAGCATCAGAAGAGACAGCACGATAAGGACAGCCAGAATATCAATCGACTCAATCATGAAAGTTTCACAGAAAGAAAGAAAATGATCAAATAATTTCGCACCTACGGTGCGAATTGTTACCCACCCTTAACGTGCTACCAATATTTCGCTCCTACAGAGCGCGTTTGGACTGTTATTCATTATGTGAATCAAGTGGTTGGAAAGTAACTGGTAATAAGAGGCTAAATACCTATAATCACATGAAGAACTATTTATTGCAGTCAGCTTTAGCTGACTGAACAGAGTGAATATGATTTTTTTTGGGCTTTAGCCCCATCTATAAGAAAAGCAATTTATGGGGCTAAAGCCCAATGAATTGCAGCAACCATGAACAGTTGGCTAAAGCCAACTGCAATAAATGATAGCATTAAAAGCAGTTTTAACCCTTGATTGACATTCATTATATTTATCAACAATACATTCATCGGGAATCACCATAATGATATCACGAAATGCATTGATATGATATATTAACCTCACTAGTATGATTGTGATCAATCAATTAAAATATTAATCCGGAATCCGGGAAAAATTTATGATAAACATTGCAGACAATATCACCGGATTTTATGAATGGATCCTGGCTTCAGTGCTCTATGATCCGGGCCATCCGATGTTTTTTACCAGTGGATTTTTCGTCTTATTTTTCGTAATATTTTTCCTGGTTTATCTCCCGCTCAGCAGATCACCAAAGAGCCGGGCGCTGGTCATCCTGTTTTTCTCATTATGGTTCTATTATAAATGTTCGGGCCCCTTCGTTCTGATCATCATAGCGGCAGGCACCTTCAACTACCTGATTGCAACGATATTAAAAGCCTCCGGAAAAACAAAAAAGCGCACATTCCTTTTCTTTGGGGCAATCGTAATTAATCTCTCTGTTTTGGTACTTTTCAAGTACACCCCCTGGTTCACCAGGCTTGCAGAACTTGTATCATCAGGGTCATGGAACTTTGCATACCTGGTATTTCCTGCGGGATTATCATTTTACACCTTTGCGAATCTCAGTTACATTATTGATGTTTATAAGCGGGTTCTCCCACCTGAACATTCGCTGCTAAAGTATCTTACTTACATAACCTTCTTTCCGATCGTTCAGATGGGTCCGATTGAGCGGGCAAAGAATTTCCTTCCACAACTTTCTCAACCTTTCAGGCTGTCGCAGGAGGATGTTTCAGCAGGTTTATTCCTGATCCTGTCGGGTGCTATGAAAAAAATGGTCATCGGCGACTATGTAAACCTCCATCTTGTCTCACAAGTCTTCAGCACCCCTGAGCGATATACCGGGATGGAGAATCTTGCAGCTCTCCTTGGATATTCCCTGGTGATCTATTGCGATTTCAGCGGATATACCGACATGGCCCGTGGAGTTGCCCGGTGGATGGGATTTAACATCCAGGTCAACTTCAACTTTCCTTACCGGTCGGAAAGTATTGGCGAATTCTGGAGGCGCTGGCACATCTCCTTATCCAACTGGCTGAGGGATTACCTCTTCCTTCCACTGGCATTCCGGCTCTCGGGGATGATGAAGCGTGAATATATGTTCGCACAAAACTATATTCGCACCGACCTGATAATTTTCAGCATCGCATCACTGATTACCTTTACGATCTGCGGATTGTGGCATGGGTTCGGGTTAAATTTCCTGGTCTGGGGCTTGATGCACGGGGTGGCATTGTCGGTACAGAAATCATGGAGCTATGCCACCCGCAATTTGAAAAAAGGAAGAAGTCAGGGATTTAAAAAGATCAACAAGGCGGCCGGAATCATCCTCACATTTGCATTTGTCTCTGTTGCCTGGGTCTTTTTCAGGATGCGAACCATGGATGAGAGTTTTACCGTATTTTCACAGATTGCCGGCAATTTCTATCCACAGGGACTCCTTCCGTTTATTAAAGCATACTATCCTGTTTTGCTGATGATTGTGACGGGATATGTGTTTCACTTCATTCCTGAAGGAATTTACACTAAGGTTCGTGAAATGCTCATTCCGTTGGGATGGGGCTGGAAGGCGGTCATCGCCATCGCACTGGTTACAGTGATTGTTTACTTTAAAACACTGGGTTCAGCCATGCCGATTTACATCCAATTTTGATTTAATGTATTTTGTAAAATGATTAATCACAATCATACCAGTAAACCTATAGAAACCTCTGTCGATATGGCAATGACCCCACCCCGGCCCTCCCCTTGAAGGGGAGGGTGACCCTTTACCAGACGATGAAGTAGGAAATGCTTTGCCGTCAATCCTAGGTGCCGTAATTGTTTTAAATCCTCGACAAAAGTACTCCCTCCCCTTCAAGGGGAGGGCAGGGGAAGGGTCATTTAGAATTCACATTTGCGGTTTATACACCACCCCAAAATTCTTTTTCCCATCAAGTTCAATGCGGATAGATTTGTTGAAGCGCACATGCCGGATGAACTCATCCTCGAAATAAGCCGGCTGGTTGTCTAGAAATTCAATGTTGTAAAAACCATCATGGATGAATGGGTTGATGGTGAAGTAACCCACCCGGAATGAAGTAAGATTCTGAAAAAAGTGGGTTCCCTGGCTGGGATCGATACGGTAGTGTTCAAGGCCGGATTCCACGATCACACGGGCAGCACTGATCTGCGGCCATTTTACGGGAATTCCGAGCCATGGATCGCTGGAGCCCCACCGGCCAGGGCCCACCAGCACATAATTTTTCTTTTCGTTGAGGAATTTTTCATTGAGTTTATCGAGCCGCAAGGCAATCTCCATGCTCTTTGACGCATCAAAAACTGCAGGTTTTACATACACAAAATCGCATATCCCGGCGATGATCCCGTTGCCAAGGGCAGTATTTGAGATAAGGAGTGTATCCTCCTGCCGGATCTCCTCCGGCTTGAGGTTGATACTCTCATCACGGCCGGCAATGGGGCGAATTTGCAACAGGCTGAAAACCTTCGGTTGCCCCTTTGGCATGTCGAGGTTCACGGCAAATTCAATTTCGACGGGTTTCCCCATTTCACGCTGGCCGATCTCAAGCACCTGCTTTAAAATTGCTGCCAGCGGAAAAGTGTTGTGGTTGAGCAATTGAGAGAAGGTAACTACTTTCTTACCATCAGACAGTGTACCATCCTTCAATTGGTGGCTTTCATAATCGAAGGTGGAGGCCACCAGCCTCAGTGCCGGGTCTTCTTCTGCATCTTTAATACGAAGTTTCAGCAGGTTCACAGTTTCGTCGGTGTCCGGCGAGAAACTCTCCGGTCGCAGGTCAAGGGCGAAAAAATACTTCTGAGTTTCACTGAGTGCCAGTTCCGGGGTGGAAAGTTGCAGGATTTTCTTCGGATATTTGGGTGAAAACCTGATCCCATTGCCACCATCTACTATGTATTTTCCAAGACCAAAGGCAATGTTAGCGATGCCGTCGGAAGGTTTTTCCGGAGCAATAGGGTAAAAATTTATCGACCGGGCAACACCTGAGATCACCGGATAAAACCGGTTTCCATACTGTCGGCCCGTTACCTCCTGCAGTACAACCCCCATTTTCTCCTCGTCGATCATGTTAAGGGTGGCCGCCATATAGGACTTGCTGTCTTTAAAATAGGCTGAGGCATAAACGCTTTTGATGGCTTCACTTAACTTATCGATCATCACCCGTTCGTTGAACTTGATGTTCGGGATCATGTAGGTAGAGTATATTCCGGCAAATGGCTGATAATGTGAATCCTCCAACAGACTTGACGATCTGATGGCAATCGGATTGCTGATGCAGGAGATGAAGCGGTAGAGGTCTTCATGTATCCTG
>CAYHGE010000042.1:14711-29394 GCA_964355945.1 uncultured Draconibacterium sp. | reverse complement strand
TAAAGTACCTGCGTAATTTATTTCCTCCCGTGGTGGTTGGAATTGTTGTTGCCAACGTGGGCATCAGTATTATCCCCCTTATTTTTGCGAATTTCTGCGGTTCACCATACTCAAGCGATATTATTCTCTGGCAGGATGTAGCCACGGCCATTGTTACTTTACTCCTGATTACTTCTCTGAATATCTGGGGCAAAGGAAATTTCAAATTATTTTGCCTCCTTATCGGGATATCGATCGGATGGCTGCTCTATATATTAATTATTCCCTCTGAAAATTTAAACTTTGTAAGCCTGCCCGGAATACCTATGTTCGCCATACCCAGGATGCCTTTCAATTTTTTCGAGCTCCAGTTTAACTGGAGTCTGATGTTCCCGTTTTTAATCATTTCACTTTGCGGCAGTTTAAAAACTTTCGGCAATCTGGCTGCTGCTCAGAAAATAACAACTCCCGAAAATACAGAGATGGACATGAAACCGATCGCCGGAGGCCTTTGGGCTGATGGTTTCACAACGTCCCTTTCGGGAGTGCTGGGGGCGATGGCAGTCGACACCTCATCAGGTAATGTCGGGCTGGCCGCAGCAACCAAGGCAGTGAGCCGATGGATAGGAATCGTAGCGGGCATTATGGTACTTATCGCTGGATTTTTCACAAGGATATCACTGCTTATTTCCATCATTCCACCTCCTGTTGTTGGAGCGGCTCTTACATTTGCCATTGTTTTTATGGTAATAACCGGATTCCAGGAGATATTCTCAGTGAAACTGGATCAAAAAAAGATAGCGGTTGTAGGATTGTCGATTATCTTTAGTTTGTGCACACAGTTTGTGCCCGAGCTTTTTGCCTATCTGCCCAAATCACTGCAAATTATTTTCAGCAACTCATTAACATCGTCCACGCTGCTGGCCATCCTTCTGTATCAGTTTTTTCATCTGGACAATACGTATGCCCTGATTTCAAAAAAACTAAGACTTTACTTTTCCTGACCTGATATTCCTCCCTGCGAATTCATCATCTTTCATGATGAGTGCAAGAATAAACCGGTTGGTTGAGCCCTTCTTGCTAAGATGTTCCAGCTCACATTGCTATTGGCGGGAGTTCTTCTTGCGTTGCTTCAGGTATTGATATTTACTCAACATATTGAGTAAATTATCTCAATATATTGAGTAAATTATTATATTTGCAAAAACATCATCATGTTTCAGCGCCCATACTATACGAAAATCCAGAAAAGGCTTCTATTAAAACGCAAGTTCATCCAGGTCCTGATGGGTCCCCGCCAGGTTGGTAAAACGACGATTGTCAGGCAGCTTCTGGAAAAATATTCATTTCCATGGCATTATGCATCTGCGGATGAAGCGACTCAACCTCTCTGGTTACAACAGCAATGGGAGACAATCCGCCTCAAGGCCCGGTCGGCAGAATCATCAGAAGCTTTGCTGGTGATCGATGAGATACAGAAAATTCCTGATTGGAGCAGCCAGGTTAAAATCCATTGGGACAAAGACAGCTTTGATCATGTTCCGATAAAACTTGTCCTGCTCGGCTCATCACAACTCATGCTGCAAAAGGGTTTAAGTGAATCGCTGGCCGGGCGTTTTGAAGTGATCTATATTCCCCACTGGTCATACAATGAAATGCATGATGCCTTTGGTTTTACAGCAGATGATTTTATCTGGTTCGGAGGATATCCGGGCCCCGCCGATCTGATCACTGACGAAACCCGCTGGAAGGAGTATATCCGTCATTCGCTCATTGAGACAACGCTGATGCGTGATATATTGCTAATGGTGAGAATTGACAAACCGGTTTTACTTCGTAACCTTTTCGACCTGGCCTGCGCCTGGTCGGGTCAGATCCTGTCGTACAACAAAATTCTCGGACAATTGAAGGATGCCGGGAATACAACTACATTGGCCCATTACCTGAGGCTTCTTGAAGGTGCCGGCATGATCAAGGGATTGGAAAAATATTCTCCTTCAACAATCCGTCAGCGTGCCTCCAGTCCAAAATTCCAGGTATTCAATATGGCATTGATGTCGGCATTGAGTACGATGCAACATCAGGAACTATCCGGTCAACCGGAAATATATGGCAGATGGGTTGAGTCTGCCATAGGAACTCACCTGCTCAACCAATCCATTACAGAAAACATAAACCTTTACTACTGGAGGGAGGGCAACCACGAAGTGGACTTCGTTTTGCAACAGGGTAACAACACGATTGGCATTGAAGTGAAAAGCGGACGGAATAAACAATCCACGGGCATTCCAGCGTTTGACCAGCATTTCAATCCTGCGAAAATCCTGCTTGTAGGCAGGGAAGGAATCCCGGTTGAAGAATTTCTTGCCACACCAGTTTCCAACTTGTTCGGTTAATTCAGGAAATATTCCTGGTAATTCATAGAAGTGATCCCCAGGAAACGAATATTATTTCCTGTCAGGATCATACTACGTCATAGTTTGGCGTAGTCCGGGTCTATTTTTGTCTTATCAACACCAAGGATATGAGCCCAATTGACCCGCTGTTAGAAGAATTAAATGAGTTATTCAGAAAAGTTGATTCCTTTTTCGATGAAGCCTTTGTAAAAACCAGGACCAGGCAAATCTTTACCGAATTGGTCAGGCAGGGTTATAACATTGTCACGCCCCGGTTTGACCCTGAATCACCTGAATATGCTGCCCTTTCAGAAAACGGGAAGATGATTTGCGAACGACTGATCTATATTCGCAAGAAAAAACTTGAGGCCATTGGGCAGGAGAATTTTGAATTTGCTGCAGACCTAAGGGAGTTGGAAAGGGAACTTAAAAAGCGAATGGTCAGCGATCATCAATGCCGTAACCCGTTTCATTATGTTTAAGTCACTTATGACAATCCTTCATGAACCTGCCCGGGTATCCTATCTAATCCCCGGATATAAAACAGGCTATCCAACGCTTGACGCCGGCCTGGGCGGCATTTCAGACTCTGAACTTGTGCTTATTGCAGCAAAAACAGGCAACCGGAGCAGCAACTTCATGCTGAACCTTGCAGTTGGATTGAGCCACCGGTATCATGTTTTGCTGATCAACACAGTACAAGGGGCATCTGCTGTTGCCCGGGAGCTTAAATCGGTTCTGCTCCCCTCAAATGAAACCAACGAAAACGATGCTGATGCCATGTACGAACTGAACCGGCTGGCAGCCAACATATTCATTGAGGTCAATGCCCGTTTCATGGAGGAGATTGATCAGTCCATCGCCCGTTTCCGTGCAGAATACCCTGCCGATGCCATCGTGCTGATCGATGATCTTAACAACATCTTCCTCTCGAAGGAGATCAGAACGCATCGGAGATCTGTTGAAGATGAAGAGATTGTCGCCAACCTGAAAATGCTTACCCTCAAATATGTAATGCCGGTGTTACTGCTGTCGAAAATAGCATCTTCGGAACCTCTTCAAAAGAACGACGCGCCATCGTTATGCGATTTGGATCACCTGATGGAATTGGGTTACCCAATTAATAAGATCATCGGTGTAGATCTTTGCGGAGATAACTGGATTACTACAGATGAAGTTTGTAGTTCACCACCCACCACACCGCCACCAACTCCACTTCGGTCAAATCTCCCTTTATGGTAAAAAGGACATCGCTGGTGTAGCCTGATGTTTTGTCATATACTTTCCCTTCACTGAAATGGGCCAGGATATCACTGGTATAGTTTGATGTACCCTTATAAATCCTGCTATCCCGGATGGTCATTATGATGTCGGAGGTATAGGAGGAGGTTCCCCTGTACACCTTCCCCTCTCTCAATGTAAAAAGAATGTCAGCGGTGTAGGATGAGGTTCCTCTGTATACCCGGTCACCGGCAACATGGCAGGCTATATCGCTGGTATAGCTTGAGTTTTTCAGGTAAACGCGGCCATCCTTGACATGGCAGAGTATGTCGCTGGTGTAACTTGAGGTACCTTATCAGTGCGCATTGAATCTGCGCAGCGGTAATTTAAAATACAACTATGCCTTCCAACAAACATGCGGTGTATTGCCAGAAATCACAAATCTGCAAAACTCATCTATAATTGTGTAACTAATTAAAGCAACAATGGCCTTATTTTTGTTGTAAACACAGGAATATACTCTTCCCACTTTCAACATTTAACCCTAAAAAAACTGATAACATGAAAACAACATTCAGGACATTATTTTTATTTGCTGCCGTTTCGGCCATTGTGTTTACAGCATGTCAAAAGGTGGGTCCAGCGGGTCCTCAGGGCCCTTCAGGACAAAATGCCCCGGTCTATTATTCCGAATGGTTCTCACCAGCTGCCTGGTCGGGTGGTTCGGGCGAATGGTTTTTTGCGGCAAGTGCCCCCGATCTCACGCAGGATATTGTTGAGAGCGGTGTGGTGCTGGCTTATGTCTGGCTGGCCGGTGATATTTATAATGCAACGACGGTGCGGCCCCTGCCGGCTTATGCCGTGGGCGCAAACTGGGGCTTTCTGATACATCAGTACGGAAGCATTGAATTCGAAACCGATATGTTTGCACCTCCCGCCACCTCCCATAAATTCCGGTTTATTGCCATCCCCGGCACCATCCCTGCCTTAAAATCAGGATTACCCGGATACAAGAGCAAAGAGGAGCTGAAGAGCATGTCGTACAAGGAGATATGCAAGCTGTACAACATTCCCGAATAGGGACCATATCTTACGGGACGTTAAAAACAAACCCGACCCCAAAAACATTTTCAATACGTAAATCCGGATCTTCCTTCAGGTATTTCCGGATTTTCGTAATGAAGACATCCAGGCTCCGGCCGAAAAAATAGTCATTCTCCCCCCAAAGGTCTGTTAACAGATCTTCCCGTTTGATGATATTATTCCGATGGGTATATAAATAGTTAAGAATTTCACTCTCCCTTTCTGTAATCCGTTTGGTTTTACCACTTATGGTTAAGGATTGATTGTTGTGATCAAAGGCAAATTTCCCGAGTGAAACAGACTCAGGCTTACTGTCGCTTCGATTATCCGGGAGCCGCCGAATCACTGCCTTGATTTTCCAAAGCAACTCCTCTTCATCAAAGGGTTTTGTCACATAATCATCCGCATCCAGACCATAACCCATCAATTTATCCTCTTTCAGTGCCTTTGCAGTGATAAAGATGATTGGCATTTTCCTGTCCTGCAACCGCACCGCTTTTGCCACCGAAAAGCCATCCAGTTTCGGCATCATGACATCCAGCAGGCACAGGTCAAACCGGCTGCCCTGAAATGCTTTTAACGCCAACTCCCCGTCTTTGCAAAGTTTTACCGCAAAGCCCTCTGTCTCAAGATAATCTACCATAAGAATCCCTAAATTAAGGTCATCCTCGGCAAGTAATATTCTGAACTTTACTTCAGACATTGGGTAATGCAATTATGAATGTTGTTCCTTCTCCTGTTACACTCCGAAGCTCAATCGTTCCACCATGCAGCTCCACAATCTTTTTGACATAAGCCAGACCCAGTCCAAATCCCTTTACATCATGCACATCTCCGGTAGGAACCCTGAAAAATTTATCAAACACACGCTTCTGGTATTCCTTTGCGATGCCAATACCCTGATCGGAAACCGCAACAACCAATTTTTGCCCGATATTGGTTGTTTGAATGGTTAGTTCAGGATTATCGCCGGAGTATTTGAGGGCATTGTCGATAAGGTTGCACATTGCATTTACAAGATGTGTCCGGTCTCCTAATATCACAACACTGCCGGCTTCCAGATTTAATTCAACATCCCCATGTTTGTTATCAACCTGAATGTTGATACATGTAACGGCTTCATTAATAAGGTTATGAAAATCCAATTCCACTTTTCTCAAAGGAATTTCACCTCGATCAAAAGCCGACATGCTCAGCACCTGTTCAACCTGCAGTCTTAATTTCTCATTCTCTTCAAGGATTATTCCTGCGTAATGTTTTATTTTTTCTTCCCGGGTTATTGTGGAATCCTTTAATATCATTCTGCCTGCCAAAGCAATATTGGTTAACGGAGTTTTAAATTCATGGGTCATGTTATTTAAAAAGTCGGTGGTATGCTCGGCAATTTGTTTTTCCCTCATGAGCAGCCGGATGGTTCGCCAGAACATAATGAGTACCACAAGTATCAGTATGACAGAGGTGATGAACATGGTGCCCAATTCAGCAATAATATACTGCTTTTTCTCTGGAAATATGAGTTTTAATTCTACGCCGTTATTGCTTTCATCACCCTCCAGAGGCCTATTATAGGCATCACCTGCCGGGCTCCCTTCATTCATTGTTGTCAGGTAGCCGGGTTTTACGATTACAAAAGAGTAGTCGATGTGGAAGTTATAGAACTTCATGTAATGAATAAACAGCGAATCTATTTTATGAACTTCATTCGTTCCTAATTTCACGACTGTCTCTGCGGTTCGATCCATTTCTGCACATGCTCCGATTTTCCTGCAGGTTTCCTTATCAGAACGCAGTGCATCTGTTGTTCTGGAAAGTACCATATTCGCCTTCTCATTGAATAGCTCTTCTTTTATTTTTGCGGTCTGAAAAATCCAGTTCACCTGGATGCTCAGCACTATAAATAATGCAATGGTGGAGATTGCGATAAACAGATATGTCCGGTTCGGGTTCATTTCAGATCGCAAAAGTACTTCTTTTCCATGGCATAAATACTACGTTAACAAGTCATTAACAAGTTGACACCTGTATTGAATTATAATCCCTACTTTTGTTATCGGAAAAAAATCAGGAACGCACCGGATTGTTATGTCTTGCCGGCTAAACCAGATGCGTGTATGTTAACGAACCGCTTATAGAAATTGAACACAAAATATTTAACCGGTATTTGCTATTTCATGGTTGTCATGTTCATCCTGGCAGGTTGTAAAGTCACTAAAAACCTGGAATCCAGCGAGCATTTGCTGATTAAAAACAAGCTCAATATCTCCGACCGGAAAGTTCTTTCCGAAGAGTTGGAGCCCTATATTCAACAGAAACCAAATACAAAACTTTTTGGGCTGTTCCGCACCAACATTGCTTTTTACAATATGGGAAGCAAAGGGAAGGAGACCAAGTTCAAGAAGTGGCTCCGCACCAAAGTCGGAGCCGAACCAGTGATCCTTGACACCAGCCTTATCACCGTGTCGATCAAGCAGATGACCATGTATCTTGGAAACAAAGGCTATTTCCATTCAGCCATCAGCGATACGATTATTTATAAAAAGAAGAAGGCTTTAGTGAAGTACAGGGTTGAAGTCTCAAAACCTTATATCATACGAAACCTGTTTTATGCGGTTGCCGACACCCAACTCGCGGTTTTCGTATTTCAGGACACTTCAAAAAGCCTGATCAAAAAAGGTAAAAATTTCGATGCCTATCTGCTGGATGAAGAACGTACACGAATTACCGGCAATCTGCAGAATTACGGTTTTTTCCGCTTTTCAAGTATTTACATTAAATACAGAATCGATACGAATTTCAGGCAGCGGCAATGTGACATTACGCTTGAAATCATCAATAAAGTGATGCCATCATTCGACAATTTCACAACCATCAGGCAGGTTCCGCACAAGCGATATTTTATTAATAAAATTTATATTTATCCTGAATTTGACCATCTTGTAACTTTCTCAGGGACTTATGACACACTGGTAAAGTCATTTCAAAGCCCGGTAAAGGGACAGACCACCAATACCTACTATTTTCTATACCAGGACCGGTTCAGGGTCAAACCAAGGACCATCACCCAATCAATTTTCATAACACCAAGTTCCAACTATAACCTTCTGGATGTCAACCAGACATACTCTCAACTTTCAAGTCTGCAGGTCTTTAAATACATCAATATTCAATTCAGGGAAGTCGAGGAGGGAAAGGATTTTTTACTTCGATCCAAAGACCTTGTTGATTGCCATGTTGAACTATCGCGGGCTCCGGCACAATCATTTTCCGTGACCACCGATGGTACAAATTCGGGGGGAGCCTTCGGCGTTCAGGGGAATCTTGGCTACCAGAACCGCAATGTTTTCAGAGGAGCTCAGTTGTTCAGGATTAACCTGAATGGTTCATTGCAGATGCAGGCAACGGATGGTTCGGCTGGCAATGCATTTTTCAACACGATCCAATTGGGTGTCAATACAGGCCTCACTTTTCCACAGTTTCTGATACCAATCAAGCCCGAAAAGCTGCCTAAGAAATTCAAGCCAAAGACCACCATCAGTATCGGATATAACTATCAGCACCAACAGCACTATGATCAGCACATTTCAAATATTACATTTGGATATACCTGGGTACAGAATGACTTCATCAAGCACATCCTTAATCCTGTTGAAGTGTCGCTTGTCAAGGTATTTACCGACGCTTATTTCGATTCTGTTATGAACGCCGAGAAGGATAACCGTTTAAAGAATCAATATACTGATCACATGGTAGCCGGTTTAAAATACACGTTCACATTCAGTAATCAGCAGCTCAGTAAGGTTAAGAATTTTTTCTACATCAGGGCAAACTTTGAAACAGGAGGAAACCTGATTTATGCTTTTGACAAGGTTCTTAACCGACCTGCCCAGGACGATGGCACCTACCGGCTTTTTGGGTTACCATATTCGCAATATGTGCGTCCTGACATTGACTTCCGGCATTACAACATGTATCCGAATAATTTCTCTCTCGTTTACCGTTTTTATGGTGGTATCGGATTCCCTTATGGAAACTCTTCCTTACTGCCATTTGAAAAAGCATTTTTCGCGGGGGGTGCCAACGGAATGCGTGGGTGGAAGATGTACACACTTGGACCCGGCAGCTATAAGAATGTGGATGGCAGTGCAACGTTTAACCAGATTGGCGACATTCAGCTGGAGGCCAACATTGAATACCGGTTCCCGGTGTACAACTGGATTCGTGGCGCTGTTTTTTTGGATGCCGGAAATATCTGGCTACTTCAGGAATCTCAGGATCTGCCCGGTGGGAAGTTCACTTTTCCCGGTTTCTTCAGCCAGATCGCCCTCGATGCCGGCTTAGGGATCCGGTTCGACTTTGATTTCTTCATCTTCAGGTTTGACCCTGCCATCAGTCTTCGCGTTCCAACCTATCCCGAAGGAGACCGTTGGTATTTCAACAAGATGCAACTCTCTGATATCGTATGGAATTTCGGGATCGGGTATCCATTCTAGATGAAGGACGGAGCTGTTAACGTTTGATTGAATTAAAGAAGTTCACAGCAATCAGCCGGTCGTACAGTGAACCTGTTTCATGGTAATAGACATAGGCTGAATAATCGTTTTCTGTTTCCCAGTGACTGCCTTCGATGAGGGACTCATCATACGGCATTTTCCCTTTCTCCTTAAAAACATATATATAATTGTAATAACCCTGTTTCAGGAAAAGATTCAGTTCATATCCTTTGTGGGCAGGGTTGTAATACATCCTGCTGTTTTCATTCGCCAGCCAGGAGGTTAGTTCTCCAAGAACATGGAATGTTCCGGTGGTCAGTAATGAAGGATAAGGCAGAAAGAAATGAACCCAGGCATAATCTGCCTCTGTATTGCTATTTTCAGCATGATCTTCATTTTTGATAAAAAAACGTCCGTTGAGGTCTGTTTCAAGTACATACTGTTTGAAGGTACGAGGTTCATCGGCCAACAGAAAAACCTGATTGGTGGTATCATACGCAATTTTGGCAATCCGTTCGGTCTGGTACTGAAGGCTTTTTATATCAAAATTCCGGAATTGGTTGCCTCCGTTAAAAGAAATGGCTTCATCATAGCGATAATCAAGTTCGTCAGTTTTTGCAAAACGGGGTTTTGACAAAAAAAGCGCATTGTCCCACCTGCCATTCTGCATCAGGACGACCTTAATTTCTCTATCGCCATTAAACACCTGAAATCCGTTAAGACGAACGACAAAGTCAACCTGCTGGCGGGAGTACCTGCCTGCCATCTGCGCACTTTGCTCAACCTTACATGCCACCACAACCGGCGAAGGTTCTGTGACCATGAACCGCACAGTAAATGCCAGTTGGGGCGGATCATCATAATAGACAACCATCAGATAATTACCCGAGAGCTTCGGCCTCATATTATCAGTGGGGAAAATGGTTCGGAAATGCGTATATCGTACGGTTGTATTGTACGAATATTCATACTGATCGATATTTTCCTCACGATAACCATCGATAAAATCTGAAACAGTGAGGTCGGATGATGTACGCCAGTCTGACTCACAGTGTATTATGGTGAATTTATACCTTTTTATATCAGCGTCCAGGTCATCAAACTGAACAGCGAGCCTCTCGGTTGAATTCAACTGAATAATGGGTGGTGACAATTCAAAGCCCTCTTTAAACACCTGGATTGTCTTCACTGACGGGTCATAGCAAATTGTTTCATTCGGAACCGCCTGTGCAAAGCAGGCAGAACTGAAGAGAGCAATAAACAAACCAACAACGGACCGATATAATATTACAGGATTTGAATGCATACAGCAGAATTTGGATTCCTGGTGATTTTCAGGCATTATATTCGGAATTTACTCTTCGGAATTCGGCACAAATAATTGCTGTGGCAATGGAGGCATTCAGCGACTCGGCTTTACCATTAACTGACGGGCCAAACGAAGGAATAAAAATTTTATTGGTGATGTATGGTGCCAATTCCGATGAAATTCCGCGTGCTTCATTGCCAATCACAATCACGCCAAAATCAGAGAGGGACTGATTGTAGAGGGAATCGCCTTCGAGGAATGTACCATAGACCGGCACCCTGCCATTACACCCTGACGGGGTGGGTGACCCTGACGGGGTGGGTGACCCTGACGGGGTGGGTGACCCTGACGGGGTGGCACCAAGCACCTCAACGAGGTTGCAACTCACAACCCGAACCCTGGCGATGGAACCCATTGTCGCCTGAACGACCTTCGGATTATAGACATCAACGCAATTTTCCGAACAAAGGACAGTTTCAATCCCAAACCAATCTGCAATGCGGATGATCGTTCCGAGATTCCCGGGGTCGCGGATGTCGTCGAGTGCCAGCGACAGGGAATTTGAGAAATCGTAAACGGGTGAATCTGTGGAATCATGACCAGGTATATTCACCACTGCCATCACCTGGCTTGGTGTGGAAAGTGCAGATATTCTCTCCATCTCCCGGGGTGAGGTTTCAAAAGCAGGTATTTTTTTCGCCCTGACCAGCGCATCGTTATCAGCAATCCAATCTCCGGAAGCATAGATCCCTGCGATTAAAAAATCACTGCTCACCAGATCCAACACGAGCTTATGTCCCTCCGCAATAAACTGTCCTTGTTCCTCGCGAAACTTTTTTAATTTAAGAGAAGATATGTGTTTTACCTGGCTTTGTGTCAACATAAAAAAAATCCCGAAACCTTGTGGATTCCGGGATAAAATTACAAATTTTCAGTCAGACTATTCAGCAAAGACTTCAAGGCTGATTTCTACCTGTACATCCTTGTGCAGATGGATTTTTGCTTTGTAGGAGCCCAATTCCTTAATATGCTCATGATCAACATGAATTTTCTTCCGGTCAACATCAAAGTCGAATTGTTCCTTCAATGCCTGAGCAACCTGAATGGCATTCACAGATCCGAAAATCTTACCGCTTTCTGCTGCTTTGGCACCGATTTTTACGGTCAGATTTTTAAGGCTATCCGATAAATCTTCAGCAGATTTCCTGATTTTAGCCTCTTTATGTGCTTTTTGTTTCAGCGTTTCTGCCAGAACCTTTTTGTTGGATTCAGTGGCAAGAATTGCAATGCCTTGCGGAATCAGATAATTCCTGGCATATCCGGGCTTAACATTTACCTTTTCGTTCGTATAGCCCAGGTTGAGGACGTCTTGTTTTAAAATTACTTCCATGGTTCGTGCCTCCTTATTTTAATAAATCACCTACGTACGGCATCAGTGCGATGTGCCTGGCCCTTTTAACTGCCTGTGCAACTTTCCGCTGGTATTTGGTGGATGTACCTGTAATACGGCGGGGAAGCAGCTTACCTTGTTCATTGACAAATTTTAACAGGAAGTCAGCGTCCTTGAAATCGATGTATTTGATGCCGCTTTTCTTGAAACGACAATATTTTTTCCTCTTGGTATCGACCGCGATCGGGGTCAGATACTTTATTTCACCTTGTTGTTGCGTTGCCATGATCAAAAAGTTTTTGGATGGTTATTACTCTTTTACTTCCTTTGCGGCCTTGGACCGGGCACGTTTCTTCTCGCTGTAGGCGAGCATGTGCTTGTCAAAAACCACCGTTAAAAAGCGGAGAATCCGCTCATCACGTTTAAAGGTCACTTCCCACTCCTTGATCAGTGTAGGTTCAGCCTTGAATTCGATCAGATGATAGAATCCTGTGGCCTTTTTCTGAATTGGATAGGCAAGCTTGCGCAGCCCCCAATGATCCTCGTGAACTATCTCAGCACCTTTGCTGACGAGGAATTTCTGATACTTTTCTACCGTTTCCTTCATCTGTTCATCAGACAAAACGGGAGTCATAATGAAAACGGTTTCGTACTGTTTTAACATTTCTCGTTGATTTTAATTAGTGTATAGATTTTTAAAAAGGACTGCAAAATTACGAAAATTATATTAATCTACCAAAAGACAAACTTCTCTATATTTGACAATTAAAAAAATTTACGATTGGACGATTTACGATTAACGAATAAAATTTACGATTTACTGATTTACGATTAGGGCTGCTCAATCGTAAATCGTAAATCAACCAATTCAATCTGCAATCTAAAATCGTCCAATCGTAAATAAATGCCAATCATGCTTCACACCAAACACCTAAATATTGTTCAGTTCTGCATGATTGCCTTCATGCTGGCCTTCTTTCTGAGCATGCGGGTGTTCAACGACGGTGTTCCCGGGTGGAAAAGCATCATTACAAGCGACGGGCGTGGTTACTATGCCTATTTGCCAGCGTTGATCATCGACCAAGATGCCACATTTTCAAAGGTTGCAGAGCGGGAGGCAAAACTCCTTGGATACCGCCACTACAAGCCGGGATACCTTGTGAAATCCGGCAATCATTCAATGAACAAGTACTTTGCCGGTGAGGCATTGCTTCTGTTGCCTTTCTTCTTAGCCGGGACCTTCTTTGCATGGATTTCCGGGGGTGACATAAATGGATTCTCCTTTTTCTTCCAGTTTTTCATTGGTCTTGGCACCCTCTTCTACCTCTTTGCAGGGTTAAATTTTCTAAAAAAGATCCTGGAATACTTACAGATCCGGCCTGCTGTAGTCATGTTGACCCTGTTTTTAATCCTGTTTGGCACCAATTTGTTTTATTACAGTTTGTGGCAACCAACCATGTCGCATGTCTTCTCTTTTTTCGCCATCAACGGGTTTCTTTGGGTCACCATTGTTGCAATTCAGAACTGGAAGGTTGGATCTGCGTTACAAATGGGGTTGTGTCTCGGTCTGGTATGCCTGATACGTCCGACCAATATGTTCGTGATCCTGTTGATCCCGTTTCTGTTTGAAAACAGCTTAAAGCTAAAACAGTTTGTCCGGATTGCCTGGTCAAAAAAACGCTCCAGGCTGGTATTGATACTCTCTTTTCTGGTGATTGTATCCATACAGTTGATTCTGTGGTACCTGCAAACAGGTCGCATAGCGATTTGGTCCTATCAGAATGAGGGGTTTAATTTCAGCAGACCTGAGATCTTTAACGTATTGTTCAGCTGGAGAAAAGGTCTTTTCATCTACACTCCACTGATCCTGGTCGCATTATCTGGCCTTATTCCATTGGTAATCAAGAACCGAATGCGATTTATCAGCATGGCCGTATTCCTGATCTTAAGTACCTACCTTATTGCCAGCTGGTGGAACTGGTACTATGGCGATGGGTTCGGGTTGCGGCCTTTCATCGATTACTATGGAATTTACGCCATCCTGCTCGCCCTGCTCATGAATGCCAGCCGCTCCAGGGCCGTCGTTTACGGGTTTATGGTCATCCTCTCCCCTCTCATCCTGCTGAACCTGGTGCAAACCTGGCAATATACCCATCAGGTAATCCAGCCCAACAGCATGAATAAAGCTAAATTCTGCCATGTATTTATGCGTACTGATTCAGCGGTGATAAATTGCCTGGGAGGCAATGAAGAGATTGCCAACTTCAATATAAACCTGTATCAGCCTGCCTGCGTATTTGCCAATGGTTTTGAGAAACCGGCTGAGGGCTGGAATACCAATTCGATTGTTGAAACACGCCGGGCATACTCCGGTAGCCATGCCGGTTACCTTGATTCATTGCATCAATTCAGTCCCGGTATTGCCATCAGGGTGGGTCATCTGTCAAATTTGCCAGCGGCTTGCTATGTTACCGGTGAGATCATGGTTTGGGACAGTACCAGGGGAGCCAGTAACGGAGCACTCGTTGTGCTGAGTTCAGATTCCATTCACCCGGGAGAAAACTGGTGGCAGGGTTTTAAGCTCAATGACGTGCCGCAGGAGCGTTTAAAAACGTGGAGAAAATGCACCTTCTCATTAATGTTACCTGAGTTTTCGAACCCGAATGGCATTCTTAAGGTGTATATATGGAACACCGGGAAGAAACCGATGCTGGTGGACGATTTTGTGGTGAGGTTTTATGGGAAGTGAACAGGTAAACGGGTGAGCGGGTGAGCGGGTGAGCGGGTGAACTGTTTGTGCTAGTTTTCACCTTTG
>CAYHGE010000042.1:0-14611 GCA_964355945.1 uncultured Draconibacterium sp. | reverse complement strand
GGTGAGCGGGTGAGCGGGTGAGCGGGTGAACTGTTTGTGCTAGTTTTCACCTTTGAATAATAGAACCACAGCGTAGGCGGAGATTCCCTCTTCACGGCCGATGAAGCCGAGGTTTTCACTGGTTTTTGCTTTGATGGAGAGCTGTCCGGATTCTGTTTTCATCAGTTTCGACAGGGTATCGGTCATTTCCGGAATGTGATTGCTGATTTTCGGGTTTTGAAGAACAATGGTGCAATCAATATTGCCAATGACAAATCCTTTGTCTCCAATCATTTCCATTGTACGGGCAAGAAGCTGTTTACTGTCTATATCCTTATAAGCAGGAGAAGTATCAGGAAATTGGGTGCCGATATCACGCAAGCCTGCCGCACCTAAGAGTGCATCAATGATGGCATGGATCAGCACATCGGCATCAGAATGGCCGGCAGCACCTTTCTCATGGGGAATCAACACCCCGCCAAGCCAGAATTTGCGCTCCACTTCGAGTTTATGCGTGTCGAAACCAAAACCGATCCGGAACATAGGAGGTGAACTGGTGAACAGGTGAACTGGTGAACAGGTGAACAGGTGAACAGGTGAACAGGTGAACAGGTAAATGGGTAAACGGGTAAACGGGTGAACAGGTGAACGGGTGAACTAGTTTGTAGCGGCTTTTGCCGGGGCTTTGGCGTTGTCGAAATTAAACAACAGCGTAAATTGCAACGTATGCTGCAACGGATTGTTGGTTTTTACCGGAATCAGGTAGGAAAAATCGAGGCCAAAAACATTGTACCGCAACCCGCCACCAACGGTAAAAAACTGTCTGTCACCTTTGTAAACTGACTCGTAAAAATAACCGGCCCGGATGGAAAATAACTTATTGTACCAGTACTCTGCTGCAATTGCAACATTGATCTCCTGCATCTCTTCGGTAAAGCCGTAAGGCGCATCGTAAAACGACTGAATCATCCCCTTCACCGGGGAAACGTCGGGATCCATACCTTTAACGATGACCCGCTTTTTCTGCACGCTGTCATATTCATACACAGGAGGTGTCGGTACAAGCAGTTTGATCAGATCAAATGAAATTGCGATCCGGTTGTAATCATCGATATCCATGGTAAATGAAGGACCAAGACGTAAAGTTGTCGGGATAAAATCCCTGACAATCGAGGAGCTGCTGTATGACATTTTCGACCCGATATTGGAAATATTGAGACCAAAATCGATATAAGCCTTTGATAATCCCTTGATCTCCATTTCATGATGGTAGTAGAGGGCTACATCAGCTGCCACAGAAGTACCTGGCTGGACATTCATATTATTCACATCTACCGGAACGAGGTTCGAATAGACAAACCGACCGGCGATGGCACCTGAAAACTCCCGTGAGAACTTCCGTGCATACGTAGCATCGATCGCCCATTCATTGGGTTTCACCAACACTGTGTTGGTACCGTAGTCATCTGTAAACTGGACAGATCCCATGGAAAAAAACCGTAACGACCCGGCAATTGCCTGTTTGTCACCAAGTTTGCCATAACCAACTACAGAGTAAAGTCCAATATCATTAACCAACTGGCGCAACCAGGGTACATAACCGATTCCAAACCCAAAGGTTTTATCAATAAAAGCATATTTGGCTGGATTCCAGTACATCGAATAGGCATCCGGCATCGTTGACGCACCAACATTGCCCATACCACCCGCACGGGCATCAGGGGAGATCGTTAAAAACGGGACGGCTGTAGAAATGACCCTGCTTCCGTCTTTTTTTTCTGTATATTGCTCCTCCTGATTAATGCTATTCTGTCCGAAGATTCCGGATACGGTCAATACACAAAATAATACAATAGATAATCTGATCTTCATCTGTTAAATTCTAAATAAATAATGATATGATGACAAAAAGGTTGCAAAATTAACGCTTTTAGTTTTCAGATATTGCTTTACACGTAAATTAGTTTATAATCGATCAAGGCTCAGCCTATAAAAAGTTATCTCAAAGCCAGAATTTTTTTCTTTACCGCAAAGACGCTAAGGCGCAAATGAAAAATAATCAATGTGCTTTTTTTACGCGTCTTTGCATCTTGGCGATAAAAAATGGCTGGTGGAACAACCGGCCTTCCTTTACCTAATTATCATCAGCTTCTGCGCTGTCATCGAATTCGCCCCATTCGTTGCATTAAATATAACTTTATACGGATAGATCCCGTTGCTAAGATTTCTCCCGTTTGCGTCAGTGCCATCCCACGGTATTTTCAATCCTGCTGCCATCGGATCCGGGTAATTTTGTTCAAGTTTCCTAACCATGATTCCCTGCAGGTTATAGATTTGTATCTGAACATTTAGTGCGCCTCCGTCAAATTGCTGAGGCTGAAAAATGAAATTGGTGTGATCCACCAATGGATTTGGTGCATTCATCACATTTTTCACCATCAAGGCTGAATTATCAGGAACCACAAAAGTGATCACCTTCACCGATGAGTTATCAAACATGTCCCAGGCTTTCAGGCTCAATGTATGGGTGCCGGGCGTAAGGCCATCAAGCGGATAGGCGACGGTTCCCCTCGTAAACGAATTGAACTCAGCCAGATAATAATCATTCAGCACCATGGCGTTGGAGCGATCGTTGTCCAGAACAGCTTCAATTTCATGACCAATCCCCAATCCCAGGCTGTTTATTCCATTGGTGTCGTAGAGATCAACCAGCAAAATGGCTGCATTCCCTGTTTCGCCACCACTGACAAATGTCCTGTCATCAAGGTACAGGGCGATATCGGGACCCTGATTTACCGGATTGATTGATTCATCCCTGCCACCGATCACAACAAGGTCGGAATACCCGGAGGCCTCTTTCTCATCATTCCAGGCAAAATAACTCAATTTTCCTTTCCCAAACTGAAGTGCGATATTTTTCGGAACCACAAATGAGTATTGAAACTCTCCTGACTCAACAGGCACATCTCCTTTAAACAGCAAACTGTTTTGCACCTTAAATGGGGCCGGGTATGATTCATTGTTTTCCGGACGGTTCCCAAGGGTTGTATTCGTAACCAGTTTGTCATACACTTTGCAGTTCACCATGCCTGTGAAGGATGTCACCTTTTGCCCGCCTCCGTCTTCAACCCTGCCCTTAATGGTAACGGTTGACAATCCTTTAACCGTATCATACGAATAGAGCGGCTTTCCATTGATCTCGGTTGTTTTTACATTATAGCCGGAGAAAGCAATACTTTGAGCGGGATCTCCCAGTAATACAAAATTGCGCAGCTGGGCATTGTTGCTGATATCATTCTTTGACAACCGTATCAAATCCCCCATCCTGACATATTTACCATCTGCCCCCTTGTCCATCAGATGATAGTAAAAACTCGTGTTAAGCTGGATATTATTTCCGGCGAACGCAAGCCTTGTTGTTGAGTAAAGTCCGATGGCACCTCCGTTCGGATGAAGGATCAGCATTTCACCGGCAGTATATCTTTCGGGATTGTCAAACCTGCTGAATTCACAGGTAGCCGTAACAAACACGGGGAGTTTGTCTTTATTTTTCCAGGCAAGGATATCCGTAGTGGTAAGCACCTGTTCAAAACTCCAGCCGGTCTCACCGCCGTGTCCGGTATAGTTTACAATAAGTGACCCTTTGTTCACTGCATCGTTTAATGCCCGGTTTGCTTCCGGGAAGCGCTCTCCACCAGGAATTTTAACAAGCTGATACGCATCAAGATAAAGTTTATTCACATTGAACACCGGATACTTCAACTTTACAAGTGCACACAACTCTTCAGCCTGCTGAAAATGAAGATTCTGATTTTCATCATCTGCAACAAAGGTGAAAACATTCCGCCAGTCAGATTTCACCGGATAGGCATTGGATGAATACCTGACAATTTTATCCACCATGGTCTGAGCCTCTTCAACGGACGAAACGGGCAGCCTTCCGATGCCAATATCAATTGATCCATTGGATTCCTGGCCTGAATTGTCGGCCATGATTCCGAAATAGTCGTCGGTTACATAAGTTTTGGTCGAATTAAGAGATTCGGTTGATTGGAATGTCGGAACCAGGTTGTTATTCCCGGGAATGCGGTTTTTGGGATCATAAGAACCATCACCGAAAAGGAGCAGGTACTTTGGGCGGGTTCCTTCTGTACCCCGGTCGTACAGCATTTTCACAAAATCGCGTATGGCAGTGGGGTCACCCTGTCCGCAGGCGAATTCATTAAAAACCTGGGTCGTTGTTACAACGTTGAAAGAAAGGTCATTGTGCTCCTGATGGAATTGTCCCAACTGCTGAGCCTGATCGAGAAACAACGGGTTTGTAACAATAACAACCGTGGCTGCTTCCATGGCATGAAGGTTCTGGTTTGCGACACGTCCGGCATAGTTGATCGGGTAAAAAACCGAACCATCAAATGCGATGAATTCACGAAGAGTGTCGGTGGTTCGTTTGAACTTCAGCACCCCATCAGTCAAAGTTGTCACAACTGAGAATATGGAGGAAGGATTTGAAACATCCCAGATGGTGATCGAAGTGCTGGCATTTTTCATTGAAAATTCGGTAATATTACCAGGCCCGACTGCTGTGACATCCCTGAAAATCATCTGAGAATCAGTCCAAACCAGATGACGCCTGCCAATGACTTCGATGAAGTTGAGCCACCCCTTTGAATTAGAAGTTGGCATGTTGTAGGAGAGCGTGATCGTTTGATCCGGTGAAGGATCTGCAATGGTTGTGATCCTGGCTTTTTGCAATCCGGCCAGGGTATATTCTTTGGGGTTCGTAGAATCGATTTTAAGCGAGTCGACGATTGAACCTGAATGCCACAAGTGATAATAACTGGGTACCGGTGCATTTGCAGCAACATTCCACCTGATTTTTACAGGAGCCAGGGAGTCGATATTGGGGAAATTGAACGGAAATGTCCGCTGACTTTGAACGTTATCAAAAACTTCACCAAACCACTCCCTCCCGGATCTGATCAGGTTCTGTCTATCCAGTTCGTGCAATAAAAAATCGTCGAACACCGACGAGAAGTTATTTGGAAGGTCAGGCATGACCGGCATTGGCTGAACACGTTTGCCTGGTCCCTGGTCAAAATTCAGAAAATAGAAGGTGGAGTCGGAATAGAGGTTTCGCTGGTGAGTATAAATGCGGGATAACCTTTCGTAAGTCCATTTATCCGCTGCTTCGCCATAAAATAGTATATAATCCGCCGGATCGAAACGTCCGTCGCCATTGTCAATTACCTGGATGGAAATTTCCCTTAGGTCGTCAATCCTGGGCGCTGAATTCACTTCCGACAACATTCCAGGACCATTCCCGAACAACCGGATTTTATCTGTGTTGATTTTTGAAGGGTCAACTCCCATGGCAACAAAATCCTGAAACGTTATCTTGTGAATTCCCTGACGGGTGATTGCCAGTTTATACCATTCTCCACCAGCCAGCACAGATGAATCGGCATGAGGTACCGAGGCTGATGCAATAACCGGCAAAAAAGAGAACAAGAGAATGAATAAATTTTTCACCATGACAGAACTTGTTGACAAAGGTACGTATTTAACGAACAACCACCAACTTCGAGGTTTGGCGATGGGTGGTTCCGCCAGGAACATTAAGCTTGACAGAGTAAACATACAACCCGGAGCTGATTTTACTACCATCATCCTGGGTACCGTCCCACTGGATGGATGCTGCACGGTATCCCTGTGAATAAAGTGTTTGTTTCAGCGTTTTTACCGGCCTCCCATTGTTGGTAAAAATCATAATTTCAACTTCCAGAGGCTGTCCAACCTGGTTGGTTTCCCAGGCAAAAGTTGTATGGTCGGTCATGGGGTTTGGAAAGCTGATGAGGTTTTCGAAGGCAAATTCACCCGATGAAACAACGATAAAATCAATGCTGGCCTCAGAGGAGTTGTTATGTACGTCCCATACTTTTACAGTAATCTGATGAGGACCGTCGTTCAGTGAACTGACCGGGTAATTGATTTCACCGCTCTTATAGGTATTGAGACCTGAAACATAATAATCATTTAGAATCATCGGTTCTGTGGTTCTGCCATCAAGTACCGCGGTGATATCGTGTCCAATGCCATTGCCCACGGCGTTTATTCCGGATGTGTCGCGCACATCGACAAGCAGGACAGGGTTCTGGCTTGTGATCCCACCAGAGCGGAAATTCCTGTCATTCATGAAAAGTGTAACCTGAGGTCCCTCATCATCAGGCAGGGCCTCGTTGTTATATCCTCCAACCTGAATCTTCTCATCATATCCATTGGCATCCGTTTCAGCACTCCGGGCATAATAGCTTATCTTACCAACACCAAATTGATAGGCTATATCCTTAGGAACAATAAAAGTGAAAGAGAAAGATCCGTTTGTCACCTCAACCTGTCCTTTATAAACCGGATTTTTCTGCAAAAAGAACTGAACCGGAGGATAGTCACCGGTATTGGCTTTGGTCCAGTTTTCGGTCGCTTTGTCGAACACTGTCGGGAATATTGTACCAGAAAAACCAATGGCTTTTTCGCCCAATAAATCACGAACTTCTCCAGTTATGGTCACTTCTGCGAGTGCTTTAAGGGTGTCAGGCACTGATGAAGGGTCATGTGCATTGATGGAGGTTGTAACCACATTCAGATCAGGGTAGGCCATCTGCATGGCCGGATCACCCAGCAGGACAAACGCATGAATATTTGCAGAACTTCCCATTTCTGTTTTTGCAGCCATGAGCAGTTCACCCAGTTTCATATACCGCCCGGCAGATTTTTTAAAAACGTTGTTGTAAAAATTAACCAAAAGAGATTTATTCGTTCCGGCAAAGGTGAGCCGGGTAGTTGTAAAAAGTGCGACTCCCCCGCCCTGGCTATTCAGGAACACCCATTCGCCAGCCGAAACACGTCCAGGGTCATCAAAACGACTGAATTCGCAGGTGGCGGTTACAAACACCGGCATGTTATTAAAATTCTTCCAGTTCTGGATGTCAGGAACTTCCAGTATCCGCTCATGCGCCCAGCCCACTTCGCCTCCATGACCCACATAGTTCATGATCAGCGAACCTTTTCCGACTCTCTTGTTGATCACCTCATTTACATCAGGGTACCGCGCTCCACCCGGAGTGGAAACCATGGTATATGCATCGGAATAGATCTTGTCAACATTGTATTTCTTGTAGGAAGTTTCTATGATGCGGGCAAGGTCTTCGGAATCGTCGATAAAGAGATTTCCACCCTCATTCTGGTCATCACCAACAAAAGTTACCACATTACGCCAATCGTTTTTCACACTATTATCAAGGGAACAATAGTTTAATACTTTATCAACAGCTGATTTGGCCTGTTCCGGGCTATCAACAGGAAATCGTCCGATCCCGATATCCAGTGTTCCTTTTGCAGCCTGTCCCTCGTTGGCATCAAGTAATCCGAAATAATCGTCTGAAACAAAGGAAGATACAGGCGAAAGCGACTCCAGCGATTCGTAGGAGGGAATGAAGTTTGTGTTGTTTTGCAATCGTCCTTTAAAGTCATAAGAACCGTCACCAAACAGCAGCAGATATTTGGGTTCTTTGCCTTTTTGCGCCTTATCGTACATCATTCTCACGAAATCACGGATGGCCGTGATATCCTGGGCACCTGAGGAAAATTCGTTATAGATTTTTTCCGGGGTTGTGATTAAAACCGACATTCCACTGTTCGACTGATGAAAAGCCGCCAGCCGTTCAGCTTCCCCCAGAAATGAAGGATGGCATACAATCAGGTATTCAGGAACTTCTGCTCCATGAAGGTCCTGGTTCCCGACGCGGCCAACATATTCTGCCGTATAAAACGCAGTTCCATCAAAGGCAATGAATTCACGGAGCGAATCGGTCTCCAGTCTGAACTTATAATAACCGCCTTCCAGGTTAGCATCAACCAGATGGATGCTGCCACCGTCAGACACATCCCAAATCTGGATATTCTGACTATTTCCATTCAGGTTGAATTCGGTGACCTTGCCGGCACCCGTTCCTGCAGCGGAGCGAAATGACATTTGCGACCCTGACATGGTGAGCAGACGACTTGCATTTACTTCGAGGTAATTCAGGTATCCTATTGAACTCGAAGAACTTTGCTTATAGGTCAATGTCACTTCCACCAACGGATTGGAAGGAATAAATGTTGCTGTTGCTGCTTTTTGCTTGGCAAAATCGTTCTCGAATCCCTCAACAACCTGCTCGATGTTGATTGACATCAGATTATTCCCCTGTGAAGTCACCTTGAAGGAGGTAGGCCCTGTAATGGACCTGGCAGCGACATACGCTTTGACAGATACAGGGCTTATGTTGTCAATATTCGGAAAATTAAATGAATAGGTTCTAACTGAGTTGATGTCGAAAGTTTGTTTATCCCACCATTCCCTGCCTGATTTGATCAGGTTGATGTCATCTTTCTCATAAGCAGCATAATCTTCAAACTTCGCTGCAAAAAAATTAGCCGGCTTTAATGTTGAGGATTGTAAAGTAATTCGCTTTCCAGGTCCCTTATCGAAATTAAGGCAGAAATACACCCGGTCGGAATAGATATTTTTCTTGCAATGAAATAGGTGGTCTGTGGAATTGTAATCCCAATGATCCGGGCCCTGGCCATAAAATAGCAGGTAATCACCGGGATCAAAACGGCCATCCTGCTCGCCGGAAACATAAATTGAATTTTCCATCAGATCATCAGTCCGGGGGGCAGAATTGGCCTCAGGGAGCATGCCACCCCCATTTCCGTAAATACGCAGATTACGGGGATCGATGCCGGTTACGCTGATGCCTGCTGCTTTGAGATCGTCATACGTCAGCCTGCAAATCCCATTTGTACTTACTGCAAATTTATAGTATGTACCTGATGCCAGCACTGAATTTGGTGCATATCCAACAGCCGATTTAACTGATGATCCGGCTTTCAGAGGTACAACATTTAATTCAACGGTAAAGGAAAGCAACCGCTCAGGATTCCCGGCAGCCTTGTTTAATCTCAAAGGAACCAGGCTGACATTCAATGACGGTTTCTTTCTGGTTATTACTATCTGGTGTGAGGCAGTGATTTCCGGAGTTAACTTTTCCAACCCTTTCACCATGGCCATATCCGCATCTGTTAACGGTTCATAAACCTGATTGCCGATAATTATTTCAACAAGCGAATCATGCTCAGGATTGAACGAAATATTTTTCATGAAAACCGGCAACAAACCATGTTCTTCCTGTATTACTGACCCCTGAAACGACAACATATTTTCAGCCGGTGAATCATTGCTTCCGGCTGTCCTCGGTACATTCCATGAAATGGAATATTTTTTTATCATTCCCGGTCCACCGGCCATTACTGAGATCACTGACAAAAATGCCATAACAATAAGCAGGGCGGAAGCTGAACAATGTTTTCTTGTGTACATGTGCTGGTATCAATATTTTTAAACAGACACTATTTTCTGAAATATGGTTGCTGCCTGATACGAATATAATAAAATAAAATACAGGTGCTACAATTTTTAACGCTTTCTGTTAGTTAATATTGTCGATGGCCGGTAGAGCATGTCCATTATTTTTGTAATATTGTAAACCTTAATTAATCAGGATACAGCATCATTCATGATCAGACGATTTGCGGTTATCGTATTACTCACAATTCCGTTGTTGTTAGGGAACCTGTTTGCCCAGGATCCCGAATTTTCGCAATTCTATGCCAATCCCCTCTATCTGAATCCAGCCCTTGCCGGGGTTACTGTTTGTCCGAAGGTTAATGCCAATTATCGCAACCAGTGGCCATCAATTGGCAAGGCGTTCATCACCTACAATGCATCTTACGACCAGTATGTCAGTTTCCTGCATGGGGGACTTGGCCTGGTTATTACAGCTGACCGTGCCGGAAGTGGCAACCTGAATACGACTGCAATCAGCCTGATGTACGCGTATAAATTTAATCTTAGTTCCCATCTTCAGGCCAGCGGTGCGCTTAAAGTCGGCTATTACCAACGAAGGCTGGTGTGGGATAATCTCAAATTTGAAGACATGATTGATCCCGTTGGGGGTTTTATTCTGCCAACTTCAGAAAAACAACCTGATAATCTAAGCATCGGTGTCCCGGATTTCTCATCCGGGATATTCCTGGCTTACGACGACCTGGTCTATGGCGGTATTGCGGTGGATCATATTACCCAGCCAAAAGTCGGCTTTTACGCTGACAACGATACAAAACTTTACATGAAATACACTATTCACGTTGGTTCAGTGATCAGTCTTCATAAAAATGGCAGTTCCGAAGAGCGTGAATTTTCAATATCACCGAACATCCTTTATCAGCAACAGTTCAAATTCCACCAATTAAATATCGGAGTATATCTTACGGTTGATCCATTTATTGGTGGAGTCTGGCTCAGGCATAATTTCGAAAATGCAGATGCGATCATTCCGATGATAGGGCTTCACTATCAGAATCTGCGTATCGGTTACAGTTATGATTTCACCATCAGCAAGCTAAAAAGCGCATCTGGCGGGGCTCACGAAGTGTCAGCCTCCTGGCAATTCCCTTGTCTGGAAAAAAGAAGACATATCAGGGCAATAAAATGTCCAAGGTTTTAGTTATCTATTATTATTTGCTTAATTTGAGTAATTCACGTAGGTTTGCAAAAATTTTCAACGGATGAGAATTAACAGATTTTTTCAGGTAAGTGTCCTCGCAGCCGCCATACTCATGGTTACAGGTTGTAAGAAAGAAGCATCACGTTCCACCGGATGGGAATATAACAATATAAAAAACGGGGGATTTGAAAAATCTCAGTTTGCTGATCAGGAAACAGGTCCCGGCCTGGTTTTCGTTGAAGGTGGTACTTTCACCATGGGAGCGACTCAGGATGACGTGATGTTTGAATGGAATAACAGTCCGCGCAGGGTCACTGTTGCCAGTTTCTATATGGATGAGACAGAGGTTAGTAACCTCGATTATCTTGAATACCTCTACTGGCTCAACCGCGTATATGCTACTGACTACCCCGGAGTTTACCGGAAAGCCCTTCCCGACTCACTGGTCTGGCGTCAGAAACTTGCCTACAACGAGCCCCTTCTGGAGTACTATTTCCGTCATCCGGCTTACCGGAACTATCCAGTGGTGGGTGTTTCATGGGTGCAGGCCAATGATTACTGCCAGTGGAGAACTGATCGGGTAAATGAGATGATGCTGATCAGGCGCGGAATTCTCGCTATGGATCCTGCCCAGAAGAATGAAAACAACTTTAATACTGAAGCATATCTTGCCGGCCAATACGAAGGACTTCCCGACAGGCAGCTTCCCGACCTCAACCCCAATGGAACGGGTACGCGGAAAGTAAAAATGGAAGATGGAATTCTGCTTCCAAAATACAGGCTTCCTACTGAAGCTGAATGGGAATATGCCTCACTTGGGCTGATCGGCAATACGCTTTATGAAAGGGTTGTTGAACGCAAAAACTATCCCTGGAACGGAAACTATGTACGCACCAACGAATCAAGGTACTATGGCAGTTTCATGGATAACTTCAAACGTGGCAAAGGTGATTACATGGGTGTTGCAGGCAACCTGAATGACGGTGCTGATGTACCCTCCGCATGCGGTTCCTATTTCCCCAACGATTATGGCCTTTATAACATGGCAGGAAATGTAAGCGAATGGGTACTCGATGTTTACCGTCCTTTAAATTCTTATGAAGTTTCAGATCTACGGCCATTCCGTGGCAATGTATTTAAAACGCCTGTGCGCGATGCAGAAGGATTCCTGGCTGAAAAAGACAGCCTTGGACACATGAAATACCGCGATATTACCACGGCAGAAGCTGCCAACCGGAAAAATTACCGTCAGGCCGACAACATCAATTATCTTGACGGCGACTATGCATCAAGCATCAACAATGAATCATGGCTGGCCGGTGCGAAAGATTCGACAGGCTCAACAAACCTGATGTACCAATATGGCATCAGTTCCCTGATCACAGATCATGCACGCGTTTACAAAGGTGGGAGCTGGCGTGATGAAGCCTTTTATCTCAGCCCTGGTACGCGCCGTTATCTTGACGAAAACGGAGCATCAGATGCAATAGGATTCCGCTGTGCCATGACGCGTGTAGGCGGATCTATAGCCGGAAGATAAACAATATGAAAAAAACTAAAACCCCGTTTCGTAAAGGAGCGGGGTTTTTTATATGGATCAAATGATCAGCACGATTTATCCTGTTTTCCTTGCTCATCCGATTGTTTCAACAGACAGCCGTCAGGTTAAACCTGGCTCTATCTTCTTTGCCCTGCAAGGGGAATCCTTCAATGGCAATGAATACGCCGTAAAGGCCCTTGCGTCAGGTGCGGTTTATGCCATCGTGGATGATCCTGAATATGCGCAGAACAGCTCCTGCATCCTTGTTGACAATGTGCTTTCAACGCTGCAAGCCCTGGCAAAACACCATCGCATGCAATTTAATATCCCGCTCATCGGGATTACCGGAACAAATGGCAAAACCACAACCAAGGAACTCATTTACAAGATACTATCAAAAAAATACAACACCCTTGCCACTGCCGGCAACCTGAACAACCATATCGGGGTGCCTCTTACTTTGCTCAACATGACCAGTGAGACAGAGATCGCCATTATTGAAATGGGTGCAAATCATCCGGGCGAGATTGAATTTCTCTGCAATATTGCTCAGCCTGACTTTGGGTTGATCACCAATATCGGAAAGGCTCATCTGGAAGGATTTGGCAGCCTGGAAGGTGTTATCCGAACCAAGACTGAAATGTACCGTTTCATACAGGCGTGTGGAGGGAAAATTTTCCTCAACCGTGATGACGAACTGCTGAATAGCCATGCAACGGGTATGAAACTCATCAGCTATGGCAGTTCTTCCGGTGACGACCTGGTATCAGGCAACATCACTGCATCGCCTGCAGTATCGATGGACCTTAATTTTCGCAATGGAACTGATCTCAGGGTTGAATCGCAGCTTTATGGGCTCTACAATGCGCAAAATATCCTTGCCGCAGCCTGTATCGGACAACATTTCAATGTCCTTCCGGAGGAAATAAAATCGGCAGTGGAGGATTACAGGGCAGGTAATAACCGCTCACAGATGCAGAAAACAGAAAACAATCTGCTGATAATGGATGCTTATAACGCCAATCCGACCAGCATGAAGGCAGCGATAGAAACATTTTCAGCCTCTGATTACCAGCAAAAAGTATTAATACTTGGCGACATGCTTGAACTGGGTGTCGATTCTGACAAGGAACATCAGGAAATTCTTGCGCTTGCTGATCAGCTTTTATTTGACAATGTTTATCTTGTCGGGCCAATATTTACCCGGTTAAATACCAAACGTGGCAACCTCTGTTTTCAGGACAGTAATCTGGCCAGGATGTGGCTTGAACACCATAAAATCAATGATGCGACTGTGCTGATAAAAGGCTCACGTGGCATTCGGCTCGAGAAACTGGTTGATGTGCTATAAAAGAGTTATTTTGTGTTCAATTTAACACCAGATTTACGTGATATACAAGGTTATTGGATTAATGTCAGGTACCAGTCTTGACGGACTTGATCTTGCTTTCTGCGAATTCAATAATGATAACGAGCGTTGGAGATACCAGATTCGTTGTGCTGAAACTATCCCTTACAGCCCACACTGGAGGACGGTATTAACAAACCTTGAATCCGGGAGTGCATTTGATTTTGTGACAGCCGATATAGAATACGGACACCATCTTGGAAGATTGACGGACGATTTTATCACACGAAACAACCTGGTTCCGGATTTTATTGCATCGCATGGTCACACCATCTTTCACCAGCCCGATCGCAGGATCACCAGTCAGATCGGCCGCGGGTCGGCAATTGCTGCGGAGACAGGTCTCCACGTCGTTTGCGATTTCCGCTCACTGGATGTTGCCCTGGGCGGACAGGGAGCGCCGCTTGTTCCCATTGGGGACCTGCTGTTGTTCAATGGATTTGATTTCTGCCTGAATATCGGCGGTTTTGCAAATATTTCCCATCAGGTTGGGGATAAACGCATTGCATACGACATTTGTCCTGCCAATATTGTGATGAACCGACTTGCAATGGAGATGGGTTATGACTATGATCCCGGAGGCAAGTTGGCAGCAGGAGGCACGATCAACCAAAAACTGCTTGACGATCTGAATCTCCTGCCCTATTATGCAAAAACCCCTCCCAAATCACTTGGCAAAGAGTGGGTTTTGGAGAACATATTTCCGTTGCTGAAACAATCATCCCAGCCTGTGGCAGACAAGCTTACTACTGTTTGCGAACACATTGCCATGCAGGTTGCAGCCGCCACAAATTTACAAACACCGGCAAAAATCCTCATTACCGGTGGCGGGGCATTTAATGACTTTCTGGTAAGCCGAATCCGTCATCATTCCACACATCAGCTCATCATCCCCGATACCCTTACCATTAATTTCAAGGAAGCATTGATCTTTGCTTTTCTGGGAGTGTTGCGATGGCGCAATGAAACTAATTGTCTTCCAAGTGTAACCGGCGCATCAAAACCTTCAGCCGGGGGGGCTATTTATTAAATTGTTCAAAACTTCTGCTCTATTTTGTATTACCTTTGGGGTTGAAA
>CAYHGE010000041.1:0-29469 GCA_964355945.1 uncultured Draconibacterium sp. | reverse complement strand
ATTACTTGTTAAAGCCGATAAACCCCGAAGACCTAGAAGCAGCCATTGAAAAGGTTAAAGGCAAACAAAGCTTCATCAGCCGGGAGCAACTCCGGCTTGCAACAACGGTGAATAACAGGCACCTGCCCGACACCATTGCATTGCCTACCACGGATGGCCTGACATTTACCCGGGTGAATGATATCATCTATTTCTCAGCGGAAAGCAATTACACGAGAATTCATTTGACAGATAAAAGCGATATCCTCCTTTCAAAAACCCTCGGTGATGTGGATGAACTGTTTCGCGACTACCATTTTTTCAGGATTCATAATTCCTCTCTCATTAACCTGAAGCAAGTCAAAAAGTATATCAGGGGAGATGGGGGAGAGGTGATCATGAGCAATGGCCAGAACCTCCAGGTAGCCCGCACACGAAAGACGGATTTCCTGAATGAGTTTATGCGGATCTGATTTGCAGCCTGCCAATAAAAAATTCCTGCCTGTTACTTTATCTTTTTAAATTGTTGATTTTATTGCTGTCAGGCAGGGTTAGCTATAACCTTGCAAATTCGACCAATGGTTCATAAATCCCTTTGTCAGCATGGTAAATCGCATTTAAATATCTTTTCCTGTGTTTGAACCGGATCGCTATCTCAAATAGTCCACACTAAAGCCTTTTCTATGTTTTTTTGCTCAAACTCATCCAACTCTCCCCTTGTAGAAATGGTTTTGATTCTGAGTCCTTCTTTCTCATCTTCATCAATGGGTGTCTGACCCTCGATATATTCCAGTTCTAGTCCCATAAATACTTCGGCATTTCCTGTTTTATCTCTGTGGTTTTCTCCAGAATTGATTTACGCAACCTTATTTCGGTATTTTCCTGCTCTTCCAGGATCATGCTCGCTGATGTTCGCCGGACAATCGCAGTTGCAATTTCCACTGCCCGGTTTTCGATCATCTGTTCCAATGAACCGGATTTCGGGACAAAACAATACACCAGTTTCATATCAAGACATGCACCAACCTGGCGAAGAACAGCCAATGATACTGTCCCGTTTTTCTCACGTAGCTCAATTTCCTTGACGCTCTGGGGTGTGATTTTCAATCTTTTTCCCAACTGGTGCAACGTCATACCCAGTGCGTTCCGGATGGAATAGATCCAACCTTCAGATGGTATTGCAACTGAATCAAGGATTATAACTTCCTTAATCCTCCTGTCTACCTGTTCCAATATCAATTTTTGTTTTTTCATAAGGTTAAAGCCTGAAAATGTTTTGCAAATATAAGGCTATGGCCTGAAATATACAAATTTATTTAAGGGTATAGCCTGATTATTTTATCTTTCAATGTCTGACACGATTGCATTGCCAACCACGGATGGCCTGTCATTACCCGGCAGATGGCGGAGAGGTGATCATGAGCAACGGGCAGAAACTCCAGGTAGCCCTCACCCGAAAGACCTATTTCCTGAATGAATTCACATGGATCTTATCCGCAGCCTGCCAATAACAAATTCCTACCAGTTACAGTGCAATTACTGCCAGCGGATAATTTCCGCTTGATTTCGTTTGTACCGGAACATACATTTGTTTATTCGTAAATCCAAAATCCTTCAATACAATCGTAATTCGTAAATCGTCCAATCGTAAAAAAAATCCATCGCCATGAAAAAAATACTTTTCGTCACAGTCCTTTTTAGCCTGACTACTTTTAATTTATTTGCCCAGTGGGTGTGGCAAAATCCTTTACCACAAGGGAATTCCTTAAATTCAGTTTTCTTTACCGATGCAGTGACAGGATATGCGGTTGGTGATGCCGGGACAATCATTAAAACAATTGATGGAGGCACAACCTGGACGAGTCAATCAAGCGGAACATCTGTTAGTTTAACTTCAGTTTACTTTACCGATGACAGTCACGGGTACGTGGTTGGATGGGGGGCTGGCCAGAACTGGACATATGGAATCATTTTAAGGACCAACAATGGAGGGTCAACCTGGATTAACTCATTAAACGGAAATTCGTTTGGGTTGAGTTCTGTCTGTTTTGCCGATATCAATATCGGCTATGCAGTGGGTAAGGAACATGGAACTGTTTTAAAAACGACTGATGGAGGAATAAACTGGATTGATAAATCGATCTCGGTGGCCAATGAATTAACATCCGTTTGCTTTACAGATGTCAATACGGGTTATGCCATAGGTGGTGATGGAATCTACAAAACCAGCAATGGAGGAGAATCGTGGATCCTTCATCCGAGCCCCACACCTCATATTTTACATTCTGTTAATTTCCCTAGTGTGAATACTGGCTTTTTAGTGTGTGATTCCGGGGTTATTTGCAAAACCATCGATGGCAGTATAACCTGGACGATCATATCAAGCGGTACTAATTCAAATTTAAATTCAGTTTACTTCATTGATACCAATAATGGTTATGCAGCAGGTGATGGTGGAGTAATCTTAAAGACCATCGATGGAGGGACCACCTGGACGGTATTATCAAGTGGTGTTACAACAAATGCCTTATTATCTGTTTACTTTCCCGATGTCAACAACGGTTATGTAGTTGGTAGCGGTGGAACCATCATAAAAACAGTAAATGGAGGAACAACATGGACGGCTTTATCAGGTAGTGTCACCTCAAAGAACTTAACATCTGTTTACTTCCCCAATATTGACACTGGTTATGTGGCAGGCAGCGGTGGAACCATCATAAAAACTATAAACGGAGGTACAGACTGGATGGCACTATTTAGTGGTTCAACAAATACATTAAATTCAGTTTATTTTTTCAATGCTGATAATGGTTATATGGTGGGTGATTCAGGTACAATCTTACATAGCAATGACGGAGGCCTGACCTGGAGTTCCGTTTCAAGCGGAATAACCAATGATTTACGTTCAATCTGCTTTCCCGAGGCCAATATCGGTTATATAGTTGGCAGTGGAGGTGTTATCTTGAAAATCAGCAATGGGGGCCTGAGTGTTTTATTCAGCGGGATAGATAATAATTTAAATTCAGTTTTCTTCACTGATGTAAATACAGGTTATGCGGTTGGGGCGGCCGAAACCATTTTAAAAACAAGTGACGGAGGCCAAACATGGACTTCTGTTTCGAACGGAATACACTTCTGCAATTTTTCTTCTGTATTCTTTACTGATGCTGACACAGGATATATTGCTGGTGGTGGCCGGGATGGAGGGAAGATTTTCAAGACTATCGACAGTGGCGCAACCTGGATTAATATTACAAGTGGAAGCCCTTATTGGTTAAGTTCCGTTTACTTCCCCAGTTCCAATACAGGGTATGTCGTAGGTAATTATAAAACTATTTTGAAAACCCTGAATGGTGGTGCAACCTGGATTGAACAGGAAAGTGGAACAAATTACGCTTTAAATGCTGTTTTCTTTACATTTGACAATGAAGGTTATACAGTTGGTGAAAAAGGGACCATTCTTAAAACCATAAACGGCGGGAACGGCCTTGGAGTTGAGCCCAGACAGTTCGGCGAGAGCTCAAAAAACAATCTTAAAACATATCCAAATCCGGCTGATGAAAAAATAACCATTGAAATGCAGGAACAGGGCAGCAATATAACAGGGTTGTTAACTGTGTATGGGATGACCGGCCATGAGTTGATTCATCACAAGGTACAGGGGACGAAGTTAGATGTAAATGTCAGTTCACTTCCCAAAGGTCTTTATTTCATCAGACTGATTGACAGCAAAAGTACTGCGTTTGGGAAATTTATTAAAGAATAGGATTCCTGAACAAGCATTCCGTGTTCTAAATAAATCTTCGCACCTTTGCCCATTATGAAATCTTCAACCCGGGATAGTTGGTTAATATGTCTGCTTTTCTTTTGGTTTACCGGGAGTGTCTTTGCCCAGCGTACGGATAATGATAAGCTTAAGATTAAAAAACTCAAACTTCAAATTTCAAAAGAGACCAATGATACAAGCAAGGTTAAATTACTGATCGCTCTGGGCTCGGTTTATTCTGAGGGTGAGACAGAACAAGACAGTATTTTGAGGATAGCTTACGATCTTTCAATGAAATATAACTTTCGTTACGGTTTGGCTTATGGCAAGTATTATGAAGGACTTCAGCTTTCACGTATCGGCCGGGATGATGAAGCACTGGAAAGGTTTAAAAACTGTATTGATATTTTAGATTCATTGGGAATTATACAAACCATTCGTGATCCCCTCATGACAATTCGGTTCAAGTTTGGTTTTAACAAACAAGCAGAGAAATTCCGGTACTATACAGAGAAAGTTGCCTTCTATAAAAAACATGGCCCTGTTGAAAATACAGCGAACTGCTTTCACGCAATAGCAGGATATTATAATTACATGGGCAACATAGATAAGTCAATTGAGTACTACCTGAGAGCCCGGGATGTATTCAGATCTTTTGATTCTAATGGCTATGCAAATGAGGAGGTGGTGGTTGGAGCAGCTTACATGGAATGGGGAAATTTTGAAAAGGCAGAAGTCTACCTGCAATCATCACTGAAATATATGATCAGTTTGCATGAAGATTGTTTTTACAGTTACAATCTATTGGGCATTCTATATTATAAAAAACATGATTACAAACTGGCTTTGCAATATCATTTGAATGGGAGAAAATACGCTAGTGGTCCGGAATATAAAACAATGTACCTGATAAACTGTGCTACAATTTACCTGCAACTTGACTCCATTGACAGAGTTCGTTCGTATCTCGATAGCGCTGAACTTATCCGGCAAAAAGAAACATTACCTATAGCGTTCCCGAAGGGGAATATTGAGGTTGACTATACTTTTTACAAGTATTATATTGCCATTGGGGACGAAAAGTCAGCGCTTCGGCATCTTTTGGCAGCATTACAGGAAGCAGAATCCAACAGGACAATTCATCTGGTTTTGAAATACAATTATGAGATTTCTTTATTCTTTTTTAAGAAGGGAGACTCCCTTCTGGCTTCTCGTTATATGGTGCGATATCATTTCCTGCATGATTCAGTGAATACAATGAATACACGAGCCCGGATCGCAAGTTTTGAAATCGAACAACAGCAGCAACAGAAGGAGAATAAAATTCTTCAACTGCAGACACAAAAAGCGACACAACGCAACTATTATCTGATCGGTGGGGTTTTGCTGTTGTTGATTGTTCTTGCTGTTCTCAGCCGGCTTCGTTATAAACGCAAAAGGGACAAAGAACAGCTCACAACTGATTTTAAAAAACAATTGGCCCATGCAGAAACCAAAGCCTTGCGTTCCCAGATGAACCCCCATTTCATCTTCAACTCCCTGAACTCGATCAACAATTTCGTGACGGATCAAAAACATGAGCTTGCTTCTGAATACCTGCTCAGGTTCTCAAAACTGATACGGTTGATCCTCGACAATTCACGAAGCGAAACCATCCCCCTTGACAAGGAACTGGAAACATTACAGTTATATGTTCAACTCGAAAGCATCCGATTCGACAATCACTTTGACTATGCAGTCAACATTGACGAAAATACCAGTACCGGTTCCATCATGATCCCTCCGATGCTGCTGCAACCTTTTATTGAGAATGCCATCTGGCACGGCCTGATGCAGAAACGGACCAAAGGCACAATTACTGTTGACATAAGCAAGGAGAATGAGAAATTCCTTCATATTTCAATAACCGATGATGGTATAGGACGGGAAAAAGCAGCGGAAATGAAGAGCAAATCGGCCACCCACAGATCGCATGGGCTGAAAGTGACCTCCGAGCGGATCGACATGATGAACAAACTCAATTCCACAGGGGCACAGGTGCATATTGTTGATCTGAAAGATGAGCAGGGTAATGCTTTAGGAACCAAGGTGGAATTGGTTATTCCGTTTTAGCAAAATTAATACCAGGAAAAAATCAGAAAAGATCTTTTGCAATACCCTCCTTGGTTGTGAGAAAGTGTTCTGCAACAGCATTTATAATTGATGATAGTGTCCCAATCTTTAATGGATCATGCTTTGGAATTGTGATATGATGCTCGCCTGAAAGTTGTGTGGTAAGCCGGATGTGACTTCCCTACTGCCGGGTTATCGTGTAACCAAGTTTTTCAAGTTTTTTAGCAAGTGTTACACCCGAGATACTTCGCGGAATTTTTATACGGCCAATGAAAAAATTTCCTCCTTGACAAAATGAAGCCGTACAACACCTGGTAGATTTTCCTTGTCAAAATGACATGTAACAGCATCTCTTATCGCCTCTTTTAATTGCTTCTCAGTCTTGGCCTGAGTAAAAATATCATTCCCGAGGGCTCTTGCTGTAAAACCACCCTCAGGCGCTTCTTCAACAAGAAAGATTATTTCGTTCATCGGTTTTCCTTTACATTATTTATTACAAAGTTACACTTTTTTTGATTTGCTTACTCTGAGGTATAGTGCGGGTGAAAGCAGCGGATAATAAAGAGCAAATCGGCCACCCACCGATCGCATGGGCTGAAAGTAACCTCCGAGCGGATTGACATGATGAATAAACTCAATTCCACCGGGGCACAGGTGCATATTATTGATCTGAAAGATGAGCAGGGGATTGCGTTGGGGACGAGGGTGGAGTTGGTTATCCCGGTTTAATTTATTTTCGGAAAAATTTCAGGATTAAACAGAAACTACCAACCAGCATATTCAAATGTTAAAATGCAAAATGGCGAAACAGTTTTCACCATTTCGCCATTTCACCTTTCAGACCTTCCAGGTTTTCAAAACCTGGAAGGTCTTGAGTGTAGCGGGATCGAGATTTGAACTCGAGACCTCCGGGTTATGAATCCGACGCTCTAACCAACTGAGCTACCCCGCCATAATTTGAGGGTGCAAAATTACAATTTTTTATCAAACATCCAAATAAAAGGGGTGGAACCCTCATCCGTGTTTTGCTTTGATTATTTAACATGTTTCAGGGGCATATATATTTACAGGCAGGAAGCAGGAAAATCCTTTTGAGATGCGCATATTTTCAATGTTTTTCATGGAGAAATCTTAATATATTTGTGATCATATACCCGTCACATGAAAAGAAATATTTCCCGCCGGCAGGCACTCAGGGCCATGGGCCTTACCATCGGTGCCACCGCACTCGGCTTTGAAGGTTTTTCAAATACCCGTAAAGACGTTGTTGAATACAGGTTTGATCTGGATGATCTTTTTAAACCTGTTGATAACCAGGAAGGGCGCACAATTACTGCTATTACATGTGGTGCCGGATCCAGGGGCAATACCTATGGCGGTTACGCTGTCGCATTTCCTGAACAGATTAAGATTGTAGGGGTCGCTGAACCCATTCCCGTCAGGAATGAACGGTATGCTAAAAAGCACGCCATCCCTGACGAAAACAGGTTTGTCACCTGGGAAGATGTCTTCAGGCGGCCCAAATTCGCAGATGTTATCATTATTACCATGCCCGACAATCTGCACTACGAACCTTGCATGAAGGCCATGGAATTAGGATACGACGTCCTGCTTGAGAAGCCGATGGCACAAACAGCCCGGCAGTGTCGCGATATTCTTGCCATGACCCGGAAAACAGGCAGGATTGTTGCCGTATGCCACGTGTTGCGTTATGCACCTTATTTCATTAAGATGAGGCAACTGATCAGGGAGGGGGCAGTCGGCGAACTTGTCAGCATTCAGCATATAGAGCCGATAGAACATATTCACATGTCGCATTCCTACGTACGCGGCAACTGGCACGATTCAAAGCAAACCACGCCGATCATACTGGCCAAAAGCTGTCACGACCTTGATATACTTAGATGGATGGTTGGCAAGGAGAGTAAGAGCATCGTTGCCATGGGTGACCTCAAGTGGTTTCGCAAAGAGAATGCACCACAGGGAAGCACCGACCGGTGTATGAACGGTTGTGCAGTGGAAGCCACATGTCCCTATTCGGCTTTGAAGATTTACTACCGGGAGCGCGGTTGGCTCTATGTTTTTGACCTTCCTGAAGATAAAGAAAAACAGGGTGATGCCATCCTTGAGTACCTGCGAACCACCAATTACGGCCGCTGTGTTTACCGGATGGAAAATGATCAGCCTGACCATTATGTCACGTCCATCCAGTTTGATGGCCAGGTCACTGCAAATTTTTCCATGGAGGCCTTCACCTCTTACAGCGGCAGACGCACACGTGTGATGGGCTCCATGGGCGACATCGTGGGAGATATGAATGAAATGACGGTGTCCAGCTTCATCACCGGCAAAAGTGTTACCATGGTGCCCAACGCAGAGGATGTGGCGAATTATAAGAACAGCGGCCACGGAGGCGGTGACTGGTTCCTGATGCATGATTTTGTGAAGGCTGTGGTAAATCGTGATCCCGGTATGCTGACTTCAAGCATTGACCAGTCAATAGAAAGCCACCTTATGGGGTTTGCGGCAGAGGTAAGCAGAAAAGAGGGCAGGGTGGTGGCTGTTGAATTATAATACGTTCGACAGGTTCACCTCAGGCAATCCAGATGGTTTTGATGTTCACAAACTCCCTGATGCCATTGATACCCAGTTCACGTCCGTAACCTGATTTTTTGATTCCGCCAAACGGAAGCCTTGGATCAGATTTGGTCATGCCATTCACAAACATGGCGCCTGTATGGATTTTACGGGCGATTTTTTCACCCCGGGTAAGGTCCCGGGTCCATACACAGCCACCCAGGCCGAATTCCGAATCGTTGGCAATCCGGATGGCATCATCCTCATCCCTTGCCTCAATCAGCGAGACAACAGGCCCGAAGGTTTCCAGCGAATATACCGGCATACCCTCCGTTACTTCAGCCAGAATGGTGGGTTTATAGCAGCAGGTACCGCTAAGTCTTTGTCCTCCGGTAACAAGCCTGGCTCCGCAAGCGATGGAGGCATTGACCTGCTTTTCAATTTCGTCAGCAATATCGGGTCTGGCCAGGGGGCCGACGTCCGTTCCCGGATCCATCGGGTCACCCACCCGAAGTGCCTCAAATGAAGACTTCAGTTCATTTTCGAACTGCCTGATCACCGAACTGACCACAATGAACCGTTTTGCCGCAATACAACTTTGTCCCTGGTTGATCATGCGGGCCGTTACTGCTGCTTTTACCGCTGCACCAAGGTCTGCATCATCAAGCACAATAAACGGATCGGCTCCGCCCAATTCGAGGACACTCTTCTTCAGATGTTTTCCTGCCAATGCAGCGACATGGCTTCCTGCTGCTTCACTGCCTGTGAGTGTTACAGCAGTAATAACCGGATTTGCAATAACGTTTTCAACTGCAGAAGATGGGATCATCAGGGTTCTGAAGAGATTTTCAGGGAAGCCGGCTTCACGAAAGAGTTCCTCAATGGCCATGGCGCATCCGGGAACATTCGAGGCATGTTTTAACACAGCAGCATTCCCGGCCATCAGGGCAGGTGCGGCAAAGCGGATGACCTGCCAGAAGGGAAAGTTCCAGGGCATCACTGCCAGGATTGTTCCCATCGGCTGGAATGCTACGAAACTGCGGCTTGCATCAGTTGGAATGACCTCGTCTTTTAACATCTCGGCAGCATTTTCAGCATAATATTCACAAACCCAGGCACATTTTTCAATTTCGGCCATCGATTCCCTGAGAAGTTTGCCCATCTCCGTGGACATCAGGCGTGCAAACTCTTCTTTTCTGGTGCGAAGAATGGATGCTGCGTTGTTCATCAGGATGGAACGGGACGCAAAAGAGGTCTCTTTCCAGGTTAACCATGAGGAATTTACATCCCGGATGATCTGCACCACTTCGGATGTGCTGTGTTCACGATATTCCCTGATTATTTCTCCGGTAAATGGATTGATGCTTTTCATTTCACTTCAAAATTCGATATTCGATATTCAATATTCGATATTCATTTTTATTTCAACTTTTCTCTAAGATAATAACCCGTGTAGGAACCATCAACTTTCACAAGTCCCTCCGGCGTCCCTTCAAATACAACATATCCGCCTTCATCACCACCCTCTTTCCCAAGGTCAATGACCCAGTCGGCAGATTTGATCACCTCCGGATTGTGTTCAATGACCAGGATACTGTGCCCATTGCCAATCAGCGACTCAAATGCAATCAATAATTTATGGATGTCATGAACATGCAAACCGGTGGTCGGTTCATCGAAAATAAACAAGGTGGGCTTTTCACTGATTCCCTTTGAAAGGAAAAAGGCAAGTTTGATGCGCTGTGCTTCCCCGCCTGACAACGTACTGGAGGACTGGCCCATTCGGAGATATCCAAGACCGACATCCTGCAAGGGTTTTAGCCTGGCAAGGATGTGCTTTTCATGGACAGTGGACTTGTTGGTTAACTGGAAGAATTCCATGGCTTCATCAACCGTCATATTCAGGATGTCAACGATCGATTTTTCCCGGTACTTTACGTCGAGAACCTCATCTTTAAATCGCTTTCCATGGCAACTCTCACATGGCAAAAACAAATCAGCCATGAACTGCATCTCAATTTTAACAACGCCATCGCCTTCACATTCATCACATCGTCCACCTGCAATGTTGAATGAGAAATATCCTGGTTTATAATTACGGACCTTTGCAAGCGGTTGGTCGGCATACAGATCGCGTATTTCATCAAACGCTTTAATGTAAGTTGCCGGGTTTGAACGGGATGAACGGCCGATCGGATTCTGGTCAACCATTTCAACAGAGCCTATTCTGGAATAATCACCTTCGAGCCGGTCAAATTTACCTGTTTTTTCACCATAGCCGCCATGTATCTTTTTCAGGGCAGGAAACAGGATGCGCTTAATCAGGGATGTCTTTCCCGATCCGCTCACACCGGTAATTACAGTAAAAATGTGTAACGGAATTTTTATATCGACATTTTTCAAATTGTTTTCGCGGGCTCCTAATATCTCAATAAACTCAATCCAGCTGCGGCGTGTCGTTGGTACAGCAATTTTTCGGATGTTGTTGAGATACTGTCCTGTAAGGCTTTGATTGTCGCCTTTCAGGGTTCTGAAATCACCCTGGAATACAATTTCTCCTCCATGATGGCCTGCCATCGGGCCAATGTCGATAATCTGGTCGGCCGACCGGATGATATCTTCGTCGTGCTCAACAACAATCACTGTATTGCCAAGGTCACGCAATTTTAACAAAACTTTGATGAGACGCTGTGTGTCGCGGGGATGGAGCCCAATGCTGGGTTCATCGAGGATATACATCGAACCTACCAGGTTACTCCCCAGCGCGGTTGACAGGTTGATGCGCTGAGACTCGCCACCTGAAAGCGATGCAGACAGACGGTTCAGGGTAAGATATCCCAGTCCGACATCATTGAGTACGTCAAGCCTGTTGTTTATCTCTGTAAGCAGCCTCCGTGAAACGGTTACCTCGTAATCGTTCAATGTCAGGGTTTGACAAAAACCGGTTAATTCGCTGATAGGTGTCAAAACCAGGTCGCTGATTGATTTTCCGCTGATTTTAACATAAGAGGCATCCTTTCTCAACCGGGTTCCCTTGCAGTCAGGACAAACAGTCTTTCCGCGGTAGCGTGACATCATCACGCGGTACTGTACTTTGTAATTCTGGCTTTCAACAAATTCGAAAAACTCATTCAACCCTTTGAAAAAGGAATTGCCGGTCCAGAGTAATTCATATTGCGATGCGGTGAGATCCTGGATGGGTTTATGAACAGGAAAATCAAACCGGTAGGAGTTCATGAGCAGTTCGGTCTGCCATTCATTCATCTTTTCACTCCGCCAGCAGACAATGGCATTTTCATAAACCGAAAGTCGTTTATTGGGGATTACCAGATCTTCGTCAATGCCAATCACACTGCCAAATCCTTCACAGGTTTTGCAGGCACCGAAAGGATTGTTGAAACTAAAGAGGTTTTCTGAAGGCTCTTCAAAAATCATCCCGTCAGCTTCGTATTTGTTTGAATAGGTCACCCTCGATTTTTCCATGCCGGTAATTTCAACCATGCAGTATCCATGGCTTTCAAAATAGGCTGTTTGAACCGAGTCGGCAACACGCCCGGGCAACTCATCGTCAGCATGATCAATCGAAAACCGATCAACCAGGACAAACAGCTCCCTGAATTTTTTCTTTTTGAGTCCGGCGACTTCTTCAATCCGCAATATTTCCGCATCCAGCATGACCCGGGTGAAGCCTTGCTGCATTAATACCGTACATTTTGCAGCCAGGTCGCCGTTTTTTGCAGTGAGGTCGAGGGGGGCAAAAATGTTTACCATGGTGTCCTGGGGCATGGCCAGGATTTTATCAACAACCTCTGTTACGGTATCCCGTTTTACAAGCTTTCCGGAAACAGGTGACCAGGTCTTGCCGATCCGTGCATACAATAATTTCAGGTATTCGTAAATTTCAGTCGATGTGCCGACCGTTGACCTTGGATTGGATGTATTTACCTTTTGCTCGATTGCCACCGCCGGGGAGATCCCCCTGATGTAATCGACATCAGGTTTACTCATTCGCCCGAGGAACTGCCTGGCATACGAACTGAGGCTCTCCACATACCGCCTTTGCCCGTCAGCATATAAGGTGTCAAAGGCAAGAGAGGATTTTCCTGAGCCTGATAATCCTGTAATTACGACGAATTTGTTGCGGGGGATGGCAAGGCTGATGTTTTTGAGATTGTTTACCCGTGCACCTTTTATGATGATGAAATCCTTTGGATTCAGTGTGTCTATATTCATTAATTCACGCGTTCATTCAAATATTTTGGCAAAATTATAAAGAAAACTTGCTTTTTGCTTTTTTTTATTTACTTTTGCTGAAACCAAAACAGGGAAAATCCCGTAACAGGTATTAATCTGCACAACCAACCAACGCGTTGTGCCTAACAATAGGAGGGACACTATCGACTTGACTTCTACTCTTTTTAACTAAAAAGGAGGCCCCATGCAAGCCCATGTCATTAGTGATCAGGATTTAATCGGTAAGTATCTTACCGGCCATGAATCCGCCCTTGAACAACTCATTCGCCGTCATAAAAACCGTGTGTTCTCATACATCCTTATGGTTGTTAAGGATAAAGAGTTGGCTGAGGATCTGTTTCAGGATACGTTTATTAAGGTGATCAATACCTTTCGCTCCGGACAATATAAAGAGGAGGGGAAGTTCATTCAGTGGGTCATGCGCATCGCGCACAACCTGATCATTGATTATTTTCGCAAAGCCAAGCGGATTCCCATCGTTGAAAATAACGATGATTATGATATTTTTGACAAGGTAAGAATTCCTGTTGACTCAGTCGAAGACCAGCTTATTACAGAGCAGATACACAAGGATGTAAAAAAACTGATCGAATATCTGCCGAAAGAGCAGAAAGAGGTGCTTGTGATGCGTCACTATGGCGACATGAGTTTCAAGGATATTGCCGAAGTAACCAATGTCAGCATCAACACCGCCCTCGGAAGAATGAGATATGCCCTGATCAACCTTCGGAAACTGGTCAAGGAAAAGGATGTAATCCTGACAGCATAGGTAGCGCCGCGGCGTGCCGCGGCGTGATTGTTTAAAAATAAAGAAATATTTTTCAACCAATAAAATATTGAGAAATAATTCCCGTTTTTTAGATATGAATTCCATTTCAAATCTAAATTCGGCCTATGAAGCGAACTGCTACATTTTATTCGTTAACCTCTTTTCCATTGAAGGAAAACGATCCTTCAGCTTATAAACGAAGGAGAACAGGGGTAGTCTCTCCCAGCGAATCGGTGATCCGGAACCTGCTCAATTACTCGAAAGCGCTTGCGGTACTCAAAACAACTGAAACCGGATACATCAACATGGTGATGAACTAAATAAAAAACCCCGCTTTTGACGGGGTTTTTTATTGGACTGAATTCAGCCTTATATCCGTTCTTCCTTGATACGGGCTTTCTTGCCCTGTAATCCGCGGAGGTAATAAATACGTGCCCTGCGCACAACGCCACGTTTGTTAACATCAATTTTGTCAATGAAAGGGGAGGTGCATGGGAAAATACGTTCAACACCAATATTCCCTGATATTTTTCTTACGGTAAAGGTTGTGTTCATGCCTTTGCCTGCTCGCTGTAAAACCACGCCCTGGAATGTCTGAATACGCTCTTTGTTCCCTTCCTTGATTTTGTAATGTACCGTGATGGTATCCCCAGCTTTGAAAGAGGGTAATTCATTCTTCTGAATAATTGTCTCTTCGACAAATTTCATTATTTCCGCTTTGTTCATGGCTCTCGTGTAATTAGATCAGTTACGCACTAAAAAGTTTGCAAATATATGATTTTTTTTGAAATAAAAAGTAGATTCTTGAAAAAACTCACAAAGATGGTCACGCATCACGCGTCACGCGTCACGTGTCACGCGTCAACAGGTTCGGTCTTCGTTCTTTGGTTCGTTCCATCGCCTGTTCGTACTTCCATTTTGTGATCTCCCGGTCATTCCCTGAAAGCAGGATGTCGGGAACCTGTAAACCACGAAAATCATAAGGCCGGGTGTAAACAGGGGGCGAAAGCAGGTCGTTCTGATAGGAATCAGAGAGTGCGGATGTTTCATCATTGAGGACCCCCGGTATTATCCTCACAATGGCATCTGTAAGGACCATGGCTGCCAGTTCGCCACCCGACAATACATAGTCCCCGATAGATATTTCCCGGGTGATGAAGTGGGTCCTGATGCGTTCGTCAATACCTTTATAATGGCCACAGAGGATCAGTAAATTTTGTTTGACAGATAGCTGGTTGGCAATGGGCTGGGTCAGTAATTCTCCATCGGGGCTGAGGTAGATGATTTCATCAAACCTGGTTTTAGCTTTCAGGGTTTCAATACAATTCACAACAGGCTCAATCATCATCACCATTCCGGCTCCGCCTCCATAAGGGTAATCATCCACATTTTTATGCTTCGATGTAGCCCAGTCCCGGATATTGTGCAGGTTGATAATAACATGTCCTTTCGATTGGGCGCGTTTCAGGATAGAATGGCTGAAAGGGCCGTCAAACATTTCAGGAAATAAGGTTAAAATATCAATCGTCATCAAGGGTGACCTCCAATCCATCATAAGCCAGTTTTACAAATCCCGGCAATTTTTTATTCACCTCATCGTGGAGTCCTACAAAATGACTTAAATGTGTGAGGTAGGCAGCTTCCGGTTCCAGTTTTGTCAGGATTTCCACAGCTTCATTCACCGAAAAATGGGAAACATGCTTTGAGTTGCGGAGGGCATTTAAAACGATCACTTTCGATCCCTTAATCTTCATCAGCTCCTCGTCACTAATGAAACTTGCATCAGTAATGTAAGTGAAGTCACCCACCCGGAACCCGGTTACAGGAAGAGTTTCATGCAATACCTGGATTGGGATAAATTCAACGCCCATGATGGTAAAAGGCTGGTCATCGATCGGGTGGATTGTTAACTGTGGTGCACCAAAGTAGCGTGAGTCGGAAAAAATATAGGGAAATTCGACTCTGATGGCCTCCATCACACGCGGTGTGCCATAAATGTCAATTTTCTTGTTGAGAACATAGTTGAATGCACGCACATCGTCAAGTCCGGCAATATGGTCACGATGTTCGTGGGTAAATATAACTGCATCCAGGTTCATTACCTGTTGCCGCAACATTTGATGCCTGAAATCGGGACCGCAGTCAATGACAAAGGTCAATCCGTTGATTTCCAGCATAGCTGAAGTGCGCATCCGCTTGTCACAAGGATTTGAGGATGTGCATACAGGGCAATCGCAGGTAATCACCGGCACGCCGATAGACGTTCCGGTGCCCAGGAATGTAACTTTAAGCTTCCCGTCAGTTTTGTTCAATATTAAAAAATTAGTTCATCCACCTGGTTTCGGTCGATGGTAAGTTGTTTTTTTAAGTCATCCGGATTTGCCAGGATAAGTTCCTCTCGAATCCGTTTGTGAAAAAGCAGTGTTCCAATCTGTCCCTCAACACTTCCGTAGTTCTCCAGAAGGTGTACCTCAACAATTGTGTCGAGCGAGCTCGTTTCATTTATCCTGATAAAACACATGGCGCGTGAAAAGCTGTCGTCTCCGATTACTGTCACTGCATAAACGCCATTTGGCGGTACAAGTTTACAGTCCTCTTCAATTGCCATACTGAAACTTGGAAAGCCAATTTCTTCCAGGTTGGGGCTGCTTTTCCTCAGTAAACCCATCATGATATACTGATGGTCGAGATATGCATTGGCCTTTTGAATACTGCCTGCACGAATTGCATTCCTGATTTTCGTTGAGCTGACTGATTCGTTTTGTATGTCCTGTTCAGGGATCTCTTCAACCTCAAATCCATGACTGCTGCCCAGTTTTCTGAGTTCCCCGTAATCTCCTTCCCTGTTGTGGCCGAAATGATGGTTAAACCCGATTACGATCATCCGTGCATGCAGCTTGTTCAAAAGAATATTCTTTACGAAATCAATGGAAGTGATTCGCGAAAATTCAACTGTAAATTCAACGATTATCAGGTTGTCGAGGCCGGCTTTCTGAAGAAGGTTGATCTTCTCACGCTGAGAATTTATAAGAAACAATTCCTTTCCTGCCTCCGGATACAGTACTTTTCTGGGGTGAGGGTGAAAGGTAATCAGAACAGTCTCCCCTCCAATATCATTGGCAAGCTTTCTGAGACGTTGTAAAATGACTTTGTGCCCAATGTGAACACCGTCAAAAGATCCTGTAGTGACAACCGCATTGCGGATTTCACCAACCTGATCAAAACCGTAAAATATTTTCACTTATTTGATTCTACTTAAAGCGTTCATCATTCTTTTTTGCGAAAAAGGCAACTTTTTCAAGGGAGGTGATCATGTCGTATTCCTCCAGGTAAACAAATGGCGGAACGTTTAAGGGTTTTGGCGTGAAATTCAATAAGCCTTTTATCCCTGCAAGTACCATGTTTTCTGCTATTTCCGGAGCCTGTTCTGAAGGAACGGCAATGATGCCAATGGAGATGTTATTTTGCTTGATGATATCCGTCATCTGACTGATATGATAACAGGCAACACCATCATAAACGCGGTTGATTTTTTCAGGATTAATATCAAAAGCTGCAATGATAGCAAGTTTTGATCGTTTTCCTTTAAAATAGCTGATAATTGCTTTGCCGAGATTGCCAAGACCTACTACAGCCACGCGTTGCCCACGGTCAGAGTCAATAATTTTCCCGATCAGCTCGATCAGTTCCTTGATGTCATAGCCTTTACGCAGGTTCCCTGAATAACCGATCAACATCAGGTCACGTCGCACCTGGACAGGTGTAATATGAAGCATTTGAGCGATCTCATGAGAGAAAACATGTGTTTTCTCTTTTGAAAGGATCATCAGAAGGGCCCGGCGGTATTGGCTTAACCGTTCAACGGTTTTGTGTGGTAAGTTTTTTATAAACATGGGATGTCGATTGGAAGGTTTACATTAAAAATAGTTCCCTTATCCGGAGTGCTGCTGACTTCGATCCTCCCATTGTAATTGTCAATAAGTTTTTTTACAATGGAAAGCCCAAGCCCGCTTCCGGTTATATTTTTGGTTTTATCATTTTTTATCCGAACAAAATCATCAAATATTTTCTCGATCTCAACCGGCGTCATCCCTATTCCTGTGTCAACAACCATGATTTTCATACTGCCTTCATGTTGTTCAATTGTGAAATCGACGGTTCCTCCATCTTTGTTGTATTTTATCGCATTGGAAATAAGGTTGTTGAATATTATTTCCATCTCTTCGGCATCAGCCTTCATCAGGACAGAACCATTTTTGTGAAAGTTGATTTTCACATCACGCTGAATGGCATACGGCCGCATGGTATCCATTGCAGTTACAGCAATTGCAGAGAGATCCACTTCTGTTATGTTTCGTTTGGCTTTTCCCGATTCAACACGGGTAAGGTCTAATAGATCAAGAATCAGACTGCGCATTCCTTTAATCCGGTCGAGCGAACGGTCGATCATGACATCATAATCTTCAATTTTCAAACCACTTTGCCTTTCCCGTATCATCTTCAGATAGCCCTCGATGGCGTTGAGCGGGGCTTTTAGCTCATGTGACAAAACAGAAAGGAAGGTAAACCTGATTTGTTTCCCGGTATCCTGCAACTGATTGGTCATCTTTTTGAGAAACACCCGCTTTGTGATGTTCTCGATGGATGACTTCAGCTCCTGTGGGGTGAATGGCTTTGGAATAAAATCATAAGCCCCGTCGCTGGTAGCTTTTACAGCCAATTCAAGGGAAGCATAAGATGTAATCATGACCACCACAATATTCTTTTGTTTCTTTTTAATATACTCCAGCACTTCAATCCCCTGGATGCCGGGAAGTTTGTTGTCCAGCAATATAATATCCGGCTGGTTTGACTCAATAATTTCAATGCCAGCCTCCCCGGTAGATGCTTCAATAACATCAAAAACAAAGGCCTCATCCATGAATGGATAGTCGACCCTGAAGTTTCTCAGGATTCTTGATACGCCACTTCGGATGCCGGGTTCATCGTCGACTACGAGTATTTTTAGTGTTGACATAGCTGTATTTCACTTCAAAAATAAGGAGAAAAGCCGGTATAATAAAACTATCTGTTATTTTTTAACAGTAAATTGTCAATTTCCTCTTTCAGACGCTCTGTCCGAATCCCTTTATCAACAAAACGATCTGCCTTAATCCACTTGCGATTATTTTCATCGTTGATGTCGAAACTTATTCCGGTTTCCGCTGCGACACCTGTAGCAATGATAATGGGAACATCAGGATATTTTTTTTTCATTTTGTAACAGAGGATAAACCCACTGTCTTCATTTTCCATCATCAGGTCGAGAATGGCCAGGTCAGGTTTTGTTTTCTCCAGAAGCAGCTCAGCCTCTTGCTGCCCTTCGGCAGTGATTGTTTTAAAGCCGAAATTTTGAATTTTTGTCTGTAATTGAAACAGGTAATCCTGATCATCATCAACAATTAAAATTGTGTAATTCCCTGGTTTCATGAAAAAAGTGTTAAGTGTTAAGTGTTAAGTGTTAAGTGGGTTGTGAACATCCTTAATTTTATTTACATTCCACGGGGGATGGTGATCCGAAAGGTTGTTCCCAGAGGACCTGACATTTGATCGGCGTTGGAATCAACATGAATTTTTCCCTTGTGCATTTTAACAATCCCGTAAATCAGGGCAAGTCCCAGTCCAGTGCCCTTTCCCATCTCTTTTGTGGTGAAAAAGGGTGTAAAAAGTTTATCCATATTCTCTTTTTGAATACCCAGACCTGTATCGGTAACAATAAATGTGATTTCTTCAGCGTCGCCTTCAACACCAACCTCCAGTGTTCCCCCGGAAGGCATTGCTTCGACGGCATTCTTCTCGAGGTTTGTCAGCACCTGCATCATCTGATCGATATCCAGTTTTGCAATGGGGTCGGCAATCAACGGATTAAAGGTGCAATGAATATTGTCAGGTTTTACGATTGAATTCAGACTGTGTTGCATGAACTTGACTACATCCGTTTCAGTCAGGGCTACCTGGTTTTTACGGGCAAAATTAAGCAAGCCACTTACAATTTTCTTACAACGTTCGGCCTGTTCAACGATCAGTTTCAGATCTTCGCGCACTGTATCACCCTCTGGAGCTTCATCCATGAGAATGTTGCTGTACATGGTTATGACGCCCAGTGGATTGTTTAATTCATGAGCAATTCCTGCAGAAAGCTGCCCCATGTGTGCGAGCTTCTCCGATTGTTTCAGAGCGGCTTTTGCCCGGGCCAGCTTTTCGTTGGATACATTCAGGTTGTTTATTGAATCGTGTAATTTTTCAATTGAAAATGGCAGGCACATTTCGGTTTCAGCGAGGCCATTAACAATGGCACTTGCATGATCCACGCAGGTGTCGTAACCACAGGCACCGCAATTCAGGTGATCCTGGGGGGCGAATTTCCCCATTGACTGCAAAGCGTTTACCACATCCACATTGTCAGGAGGGGCTATCCTGCGGTCTTCTGGTGTAAAGGTTTGTGACAGGTCCAGCGTTTTGTATTCTTCAATATCTCTGATCCAGGCACCCCTGTCCAGAACGTTGAGTTTCCGGGTAACATATTCTCCGACAGCACTGCTGCGGGCAAAACGTTTTCCCCCGGCGGAGGTGCCAGGGCCCATGATGCACCCTTCACAACATAGTAGCATCAGGTGTTTCTTTCTGATATAGCCTTCCTCAAATTCCCGGATGGCTTCTTTATAGTTTACCTGCCCTTCTGCAATAATGACCCGTTCTTCAGGGATAGCTTCCTGGTTATTGGCGGTACAGTACAATCCATGGCTTATCGGAAAAATAGCGCCTTTGCCGCTATGCGGGGGATCAAAACCGGATGGATCCGTGTTTTCCGGACGAATGTTCAGGTTGTCGAACATCTCACGTAATTCCCGAAATGTGAGGACTTCATCAACCTCAGCGGTCTCGGCCTTCTTTGCAAAGCATGGGCCGATAAAGACGACTTTTAAATCTTCTCCATGTTTTTTCTTCATGACCCTCGACATGGCAACCATGGGAGAAGCAATGGGGGCAAGATAGGGAACCATGTCGGGGTGGTAGTGCCTGATGAAATAGACTATCGCCGGGCAGTCGGAGGATATATCACCTTCGTATTCATTGCGTTTGATCATTTGCTCATATTCCAGGGCGACCAGGTCGGCCCCAAAGGAAACTTCTGTTACAAAGTCGAACCCAAGTTTTCTGATCATGCCAACCAATACCCTGTAATCTCGTATTTCAGCAAATTCAGCTGGGAAACTTGGTGCGATACATGCTGCAATCCTATTTTTTGATGAAAGAAGTTCATTCACTGCATCGACGGACCTCAGCGGAATTTTCGCACCCTGACTGCACACCCTGACGCAGTTTCCGCAGCCAATGCAGCGGTCGTTAATTACTTCAGCCTGCCCGTTAATAATTTTTATTGCTTTAACGGGACATTCTCTTACGCAGGTGAAGCAAACCCTGCACCTGTCTTTAATTGTGAAAACCAGTTGTCGGTGAAATGAATGACTCATGATATTTCTGGTGTTTTCCTTTGAACATGAAGCAATTCCCGGTTTCTTTCACTACCTGGTTTTGCCAGGAACTTGTCATACAGATCAACAACAACAGGATTTTTGTGGGCTACCTTGATCATCTCCTCATCATCAACATCATACAATGCTTTCATCCTGGTCTTCAGGTTTTTCTCATCCGAATTCAATTTTTGCCCTCCGCCGTTGATACAGCCATTTGGACAAGCCATGACTTCAATGATGCTGAACTCTTTGCGTTGTGCCTCAATATCTTCAATGAGTGCTTTTACATTGGGTATACCGCTGATTGCCACAACTTTAAAAGTCTCCTTTCCAATTCTCACCCTGGCCTCTTTTCTGTTTTTCAATCCGCGTAAATCATTTATCTTCAACGTGTTCATCTCCTGGCCGGTCAACATGTGGTGAATAGTCCTGAGTAACCCTTCCAGGTGACCTCCGGAAATGCCAAATAAATTTCCCGAAGAACTCCGCATGCTGTAATGTGGGTCGATTGGTTCAGGTTCAAGGCTGCTGAAGTCTATTCCCAGTAACCGGATTATTCTCACAAGTTCTCGGGTTGTGAGCACTGCATCAACATTCATGTATGTTTCATCCTTCATGCGATCCAGGTACGCCTCCTGTTTCTTGGCCGTACAAGGCATTACAGAAACCACGAACACGTTTTCGGCTTTTTGACCGGCCGATGTCGATATATAGTTCTTGATAAGCCGGCCCATAATCTGCTGCGGCGAAGCTGGTGTTGATAAATTGGGAAGCAATTTGGGATTGAATCCTTCCACATATCTGACCCAAGAAGGGCAACAGGAAGTAATCATCGGTAGTTTTTCCCGTTTGCCAAGCCTTTCAATGAATTCTGCTGCTTCTTCCATGATCGTGAAATCAGCAGCCATTGAAGTATCAAACACCTGCCGGAATCCAATCTTTTTCAGTGCTGCCCGTAGCAGATTCAGTATATCCTTGCTCGCCTTGATGTTAAAATCTTCACCAATGGAAGCAGGCACGGTAGGCGAGAACTGGATCACAGGGAACAAGTCAGGGTTGTTCAAGGCATTCAACACAGCCTGAATGTTTGATTTTTCGGTGAGGGCTCCCGTCGGGCAAACCATGATGCACTGTCCACACCTGACACAGGTTTGCGTATTTAATCCTTTATTATGCGTTGTACCGATCCTGGTTTCACTCCCACGTCCGATCATGTCAATTGCCGAAACACCAATCACCTCATCGCAAACACGAATGCACCTTCCGCACAAAATGCATTTTGCTGGATCGCGTACAATGGACTGGCAGACCTTGTCAATCTGAAGATTCTGCCGTTTGCCATGGTATTTGCGTTCACGGATATTCATTTCAGCAGCAAGGTCCTGTAATCCGCATAGTCCGCTGCGCTCGCAGTAAAGGCAATCTTCCGGGTGACTGGCAAGCAGAAGCTCCACCAGCACCTTCCTGGCTTTCAATACTCTTGGCGAATGTGTCTTGATTTTCATCCATTCGCTAACAGGATGTGAACAAGATGGAACAAGTTCGGAAATTCCATCCACTTCAACCACGCACATTCTGCATCCTCCCGTAGGCGAAAACCCTGGTAAATAGCATAAAGTAGGGACACGGAGACCAATCCTGTCAAGTACATTCTTGATTGTCTCGCCTCTTTTGGCCGTTACGAGCTGGTTATTAATATCAACATCAAATTGCATTTTACAGGTTATTTGAAGTAAATGGCATTGAATTTACAGCTGCTGAAACAAATTCCGCATCCGGTACATTTCGATTCAATGATAAAATGCGGAAGTTTAATTGAACCGATGATTGCATTCTCCGGGCATTTTTTCTGGCAGATGTTACATCCGTTGCATACTTCGGTTTCAATGAAAAATGTTCGAAGGTTATGGCAATTACCGGCCCGGCATTTCCTGTCGAAAATATGTTCTTCAAATTCATCTCTGAACCATTTTAGCGATGATAATACAGGATTGGGAGCATTCTGACCCAGGCCGCACAATGAAGTATCACGAATAACCTGGGCAAGGTTTTCAAGTTCAACAACTCCTTTGAACCGTTCAAGCGTTTCATGCGTGGTTTCATCCTTTGGTCGTCGTGTTACTTCTTCAAGAATCTGCAACATTCGCCGGGTTCCCTCACGACATGGAATGCATTTTCCACAGCTCTCTTTCTGCAGGAATTCCATGAAATATTTTGCCAGGCTAACCATACAGGTGTCTTCATCAAGAATTATCAGTCCTCCGAGGCCTATCGACGATTCTATCTCCTGCATAGTTTCAAACCCGATGGATGTTTCAAGATTTTGTTTCGGAATACAAACACCGGAGGGGCCTCCAAGTTGAACTGCCTTAAGGAGTTTACCGTTTTTCACTCCCCCGGCAACCGAGTTTACAATCTCAGTAAGAGTCATCCCCATTGGTATTTCTATAAAGCCGGTGTGGAGTGACATGCCTGCGATACTGAAAACTTTTGTTCCCTTGCTTTCTTTTGTTCCGACCGATTTAAACCAGGAAGGGCCATTCTCCATTATTGCGGGAATATTCGCAAGTGTTTCTACATTATTAACAATGGTAGGATACCCGAACAATCCCTTTTCAGCAGGATAGGGTGGTTTAGCCTGAGGCATGCCCCTTCGTCCTTCGATGCTTGCAATCAGCGCTGTTTCTTCGCCACACACAAATGCACCCGCCCCATGCCGGATATGGATGGAGAGGTTAAAACCGCTTCCAAAGATGTTTTCACCGATCATCCCATATTCCTTTGCCTGTTTGATGGCATTTTCAAGAATAATCAGTGATTGCTCATAATCTGCCCTGACATATATATAGGCATTGCTTGCTCCGATGGCATAAGATGCGATGGCAATTCCTTCAATGATGCGGTGCGGATCAGCTTCAATGATGGCCCGGTTCATGAAAGCTCCGGGATCGCTTTCGTCGGCGTTGCAGACAAGATATTTTTTGTCGCTGCCTGCGCCCAGCGTGATAAGCCATTTTTTTCCGGTGAGGAATCCACCGCCGCCCCTGCCGCGTAACTCACTTTGATCAACAATCTCGCAAACTTTGTCGGAGGTATAGTTCAGTACGGTTTTATACAACGATTTATATCCCCCGTGGGCAAGATAATCATCGATCAGAAAGGGAGAGATGATGCCTGCATTACGCAGAATGATCCGGTGTTGTCTTGCAAAATAGGGAAGCTGCTCAATCACCGCGATGCCAGGCCATTTTTCAAGGGTGTCGGAGGTGAATTGGCCAAGCAATTTCTCTAGCAACAAAGTATGATGGAAGACAGAATTCAGAAGGTCTTCGACTTTTTCTTCGGTGGCATGATGAAATGACACCCTGGCTTTACCTGGCAGCTGGATATCGAGAAGGGGTTCAGCCGAGCATAATCCCAGGCATCCTACCCGAACGACTTCTCCTTCCAGATGATGATCAGTGAGATATTTTTCAACTGCCTTCAGCGTTTTATCTGCTCCGGCAATCAACCCGCAGGTACCCATTCCGACAAAGATGACTGGTTTGACGACCTTGGTTCGCCTGAGAATGGAAAGCTGCTCAAGGGTGGCCTTATCAAAAATATTGGAATAATTTTTCAGTATTTTTTCAACCAGAAATTCTCTGGTTTCGCTGGAGGTCAGGGCGGCCATCTTATTCTGTTTTTTCTTTAAGGGTGCGGATTATCTTGTCTAAACCGGCAGAGGTAACATTGGAGTGAAAGGTTTCGTTTAACTGCACGATTGGAGATGAGTCGCAGGCACCCATACAGTTGACAATTTCAAGACTGAATTTTCGATCTTTGCTGGTACCGCCTGCCTTAACCTTAAGTTGTTTTTCAAGCTCTTCAAGAAAAGTGGAAGAACCCGCCAGGTGACAGGCTGTTCCCCGGCATATTCTAATGTGGAAGGTGCCCTGGGGATGAAACCTGAACTGGTCATAAAACGTCGCAACCCCATAAACCTTATTTAGCGGGATGTTCAGGTATTTACCGGCCATTGCCAGCAATTCATCTGTGAGGTACCCTTGAAAGTGCTGAATCTCCTGCAATATCGGTAGTAATCCGTCTTTCTTGTTCTCCGGATATTTGGAAAGGATAATTTCCAGTTGTTCTTTCGTCATAATCAGTAGAATTCGTAATCTGCCCTACAAAAATATTAAATAAAACAGAATAATCAAGACATTACTTGTGAAATATTTAGCATTGTGAATAAATAAACAAATAAATATTGGATCAATCTGTCTCATTTTTTTAATCCTGTAGTAATTTCAACCCCGGATATTCTTAAATTTGGCGGTAATAACTAAACTATGCTCCCAGAACCTCTGTTTCATGTCGCACATGAAACCTGTATCAAGTGCTACTCATGCGTGCGGATCTGCCCGGTAAAAGCAATCAGGGTCGATGTGATCACCGGGTTGCCGTCAATTGTCACAGAGCGATGCATCGGGTGTGGCAGTTGCTTCCGGGCTTGTGCTCCCCATGCAATCTCGTTCAGGAGTTCCATCAACCAAACTAAAGCACTGCTTTCATCCGGAGAAAAAATTGCTGCCATCTGTGACCCGACGATCTCGGGCGAATTCCATGATATCACGGATTACCGGAAATTTGTGGAGATGATCCGGCAACTTGGTTTCACATATGTTGGTGAGGCCTCCTTTGGCGTTGACCTGGTTGCCTTGAAATACAAGGAGCTGTTTGAGAATTTTAAAGGGAGATATCACTTTACCGCGAATTGCCCTTCAGTTGTTGCTTACATTGAAAAATATTATCCTGAACTGATTACCAACCTGGCTCCGATCGTATCGCCCATGGTAGCAACCGCCATGGTGATCAGGCAGAAGTATGGCCAGGATGTCAAAGTCGTATTTATCGGGCCATGCATATCTACTAAGGATGAGGCACTTAAATTTGAAGGCGATGCGAAAATAGATTCAGTGCTCACCTTTGTTGAACTACGCCAGTTGTTTCATGAGTTTAATATCCGCGAAAGTCAGCTTGAGTTCTCTGAATTTGATGCACCTCTCGGACATAAAGGTTCGCTTTATCCTATCAGCAACGGTTTTCTGCAGGCTGTTGATATCAATGAAAATTTACTGACAGGCTGTGTCATTACTACCGAAGGCAGAAATAATATGGTTCATGCCGTGCGAGAGTTCGATTCACGGATTGAACACATCCGGAGAAATTTTAATATCTTTTATGATGAAGGCTGCCTGATGGGGCCTGGAACCTCCCCGGGAGGTGAGAAATTTTTGAGAATGACACTCGTGACGGATTATGCCAATAAAAGGCTAACGACATTCGACAAGCAAACCTGGAATGACGAAATTGAAGCATTTTCGCACCTTGATCTTTCCAGGCAGTTCTCTTCCGACGATCAGCGCCTTCCGGTTCCTGATAACGAGAAGATCGAAGAGGTGTTGAAAATGATCAATCGTGAAGGTCATGTTGATAACGAGATTGGTTGCGAATCATGTGGCTATACCAATTGCCGCGACCTTGCCATAGCCATCTCCCAGGGACTGGCTACGACTGAAATGTGCCATGTATTCAGTGGACATAACCGCCAGGAATACATTCAAACCCTGCGTACTGCAAACGAAAATCTGGCCTCCACCAAAGCTGCGTTAAAAGAGTCGGAAGAACAGGCGAAACATGAACATGAGGCACAGAAGGAGTCTTCTGAAATCATCTCTATAATGCTCCAGAATCTTCTGTCGGGTGTGGTAATTGTTGATGAGCATCTGAAAATTTATCAGAGTAACAAGGCCTTTATCCGCATTGTCGGAGATGAGGCTGCAATGATTGATGAGGTCATTCCCGGACTGGTTGGTGCTGATCTGAAGTCAATTCTGCCGGTCCACTTCTATAAAATGTTTTCGTATGTTCTCACCTCCGACGAATCCATCGAAAATAAAGATGTTCAATTCGGAGATATTAAACTTGGTGTATCCATATTCCCTATCCGAAAACATAAATATGTTGGCGGAATTCTACGGGATATGTATGTGCCGGAAGTCAGAAAGGAGCAAATCATCACACGGCTTACAGAGGTGATCGATGAAAACTTCGACATGGTCCAGAAAATAGCATATCTGCTTGGTGAAGGTGCCTCGAAAACAGAGTTGATGCTTAATTCGATCATAGACACCTATAAAAATAACCCAAAGACGTGACACGTGTCACGTGTCACGCAACCATGGACGAAAAATTCTTCATCGAGGTCAATTGCCAGCAAAAAAATCACGGGGAAGCACGTGTTTGCGGTGATGTATTCATCTCAAGGCGCATTAAGGAAGAGGGAAGGATCATCATTGTACTTTCTGATGGCATGGGCCATGGCATCAAGGCAAACATGCTGGCCACTCTTACGGCAACACTGGCCGTAAATTTCACGCAAGAACATAAGAGTGTTCAGAAAAGCACTGAATTTATGATGAAAACACTGCCGGTTGACAGTGTCAGAAATATGAATTACGCCACATTTACCATTGTGGAAATTGATGTCGAAGGTGAAGTAACCATACTGGAATATGAAAATCCGAAAACCCTGGTCATGCGCGGACCGCGGTTGCACGAACCAGATTGGAACTGTGTGGTATTGGAAGGAGAAAAGAATGCAGGCAGGGAAGTTCTCTCAACAACATTTAAACCACAGAAGGAGGACAGGATCGTTTTCTGCTCCGATGGAGTGACCCAGTCGGGGTTAGGCACCGATAAATATCAAATGGGCTGGGGCTCTGAAAATCTGCAGCATTTTGTAGAAGAGACGATCCGGGAAGAATCCGACATTTCCGCGGTGAAATTAAGTACTAAAGTCATCAATAAAGCAAATCAGAATGATAATTTTCATCCGCTGGATGACATCAGCTGCGGTGTCATCTATTTTCGTGAACCCCGTAAGCTGATGATCTTCTCAGGCCCCCCTCAGGATCCGGCCAACGATGAAATGTTTACCGGACTTCTGAAACAGTTCGAAGGAAAAAAAATCATTTGCGGGGCGACAACAGGCGATATGGTTGCACGCGAATGGAATGAAAAGATTATTGACAGCTGCGAAATGCCCGATCCAGAGCTCCCTCCGGTTTCGCACATGAACGGTGTGGATCTGATTACTGAAGGGATTCTGACCCTCAGTAAAGTCAGTGAACTGCTGAAAAAATATCATAACAACTACCAGCTTGGAAAAGGACCGGCAGATTTGATCGTCAGGTACCTGCTCGACAGTGATGAAATACATTTCCTGGTTGGAACCAATATTAATGTTGCACATCAGGATCCAACGATGCCGGTTGAACTTGAACTGAGAAGGACCGTAGTATTCCGTATTACACGTACCCTCGAAGAGAAATTTTTAAAAGAGGTGACTATGAAGTTCTTTTAAATGACAAGCCTGCCAGATTCTCGTCCGGCAGGCTTTCACCATCACTTATTAACCAAAATAAGGGAAACTAGTTGCTGTATTCAGCAACTATATCTTTCACGCCTTCCGGCGAAACACGTCCGTAAACTTTTTCTCCCACCAATACAACCGGAGCAAGGCCGCATGCTCCGACGCATCGCAGGCAGCTGAGGGAGAACTTCCCGTCGGCGGAGGTCTCTCCGACCTGGATTTTAAGCACCCGCTTAAACTCTTCCAGTACTTTCTCGGCGCCACGCACATAACAGGCAGTTCCGAGACAGATGGAAATCGGATGCTCTCCTTTGGGGGTCATGGTGAAAAAGGAATAGAAGGTAACCACACCATAAACATGGGCCACAGATACATTTAATTCTTTTGCAATTACCTCCTGCAACTCGGCAGGCAGGTAACCGAAAATGCTCTGGGCTTTGTGAAGAACATTGATCAGTTCGCCTTTTTCGTTGTTGAAGGATTTGCACACTTCCTTCAGTTCTTCTATTTTTTTCTCTGATAATTTGATCTTGGCCATAAAAATTTGGTTTATAACATAACTGTGGAGGCGCGGCATGCTGCGTCTCTACTCGATAAATGTGCCTTTGCTTTTGTCAAAATAATGGGTGTGAAGCAGGTGGTGGGACTTTTCACCCAGGGGCTTGCCTAAAAATTCTTCATATAATTTAATGATAAACGGATTTTCATGCGATTTCCTGATGGGTTTACCGGCATCTTCGCGGTAAATGGCTGCAGCACGTTGTTTAATGATCTCTGAATCACCATGATGAAATGGCTGTCCGCCGCCGCCGATACAACCTCCCGGACACGCCATGATTTCAATGGCATGGAACTGGCTTTTGCCTGTCTGGACATCTTCAAGCAGCTTCCGGGCATTTCCCAGTCCGTGGGCAATGCCAATATTTATAGGTAATCCATCGAAGTCAAGGGTGGCATGCCGAACATTTTCCAACCCACGCAATTCATTGAATTCGACCTTTTCAAGCTTTTTGCCTGTATAGAGTTCATAAGCTGTTCTGCAGGCGGCTTCGATTACACCACCGGTATTTGCAAAAAT
>CAYHGE010000040.1:24784-29600 GCA_964355945.1 uncultured Draconibacterium sp. | reverse complement strand
GCGTTGAGCACAAGCCAGGTGATCACGGTTCAGGATACACAGGCTCCGGCCATTTCATGTCCATCTTCCCCTCAGATCAGAACTATTCCGGGAGGTATGACTTTTTACACAACTATTGGAAACGAGTTTGATTACACAAACCTGGAAGATAATTGTGGAAGTGTGACTGCGACCAATAATCTGAACAATTCATCCACACTTGCAGGTTATTCTTTTTCAACCGGAACGACATCTGTGACATGGACTGCCACGGATGCATGTGGTAATACGGCATCATGCACCTTTATAGTGACCATTTATTCACCATCGATTGACCTGGTTAAGAGCGGAATTCTGAATATGGGTATTGTTTACCCTGATAATATTGCAAATGTTGGTGATCAGATCACGTATTCTTTCACGGTTACAAATACAGGTAATTCACTCCTCACAAATGTAATTGTTACTGACCCTCAGGTACTGGTTAACGGAAGCGCCATCACCTTGACACCTGGTGCAACTGATTTCACAACTTTCACTGCTACTTATACCCTGACTCAGTCCGATATTAATGCCGGTACATTTACAAACATTGCCACAGTAACCGGTTTTGATCCAATCGGCGGGATAGTTAGTGACACAGACGATGACGTACAGGATTTCCTTTTCATCATGGGAAATATCTATGATGATGGAAATGGAATGAACAACAGCATTGTATCGGGAAGTCCGACAAATGGATCGGGCAGCATCTATATTAACCTTGTAAGTCCTACCAAAGGTGTTGTGTCATCTATATTGGTGAACCCTGATGGAACCTTTTTCTTCACCCAGATGGATGGTGTTGAGTTCAATACAGATTATATCCTTATCCTGACCAGCTCCCAGCAATTAGAAGGTTCATTATTGACAACAGCCAGTTATCCGATCAATTGGGTTTCCACTGGTGAGATTCTTGGGGTAGGTGCAGGAAACGACGGTTTCATTGATGGCAGACTGTTTGTAAGCACAAATGCCGGAAGTTTATTCAATGCCAACTTTGGTTTGGATCAACTACCTGTTGCATCTGCCTCAACAGGTTGTTTTACCAACCCTGGTGGCAGCGCCACTGTCGTTGTACCTTTGCTCACAGGATCGGATATTGAGGATGGCCCCCTGGGTGCTGGCAGCACCATTGTAATCAAAACACTGGCAAATAATGGAACCATCTATTACAATGGCTCAGCGGTAACACTGAACCAGGTCATTCATAACTATAACCCTGCACTGCTTGTAGTTGATCCTAATAACGGAGGCATCATTATTTCGTTTGATTACGCATTTATTGATGCTGCAGGAATGACTGGTTCAAACGGAACGGTAACACTGAATTTCAGTGATTTGGTTACAAATCCACAGGAGACATGTTCCCCAAACAGGATCGATCTGACGTCACCGGCAGTTACGGCCGGCAGCTCTTTCTACGGAACGGTGACACTCAGTTACTGGATGAATGCTGCGGCTACAATTCCAATGCCGAATCCGACAAGCGCCGGCAACGGGACTTACTATATCATGGCAACTACTTCCGTAGGGTGTTTTACGATTAAACCGGTTACGGTTAAAATTAATCAATTGCCCATTGTATACCAGGTTAACGGGAATGGTGCATACTGCGCCGGGGGCCAGGGGATTGAGATTGTCATGGTTAGTTCACAGCCGGGTGTATTGTACAATTTCTACTACCAGGACTTTATGGTTCCTTTAATGAGTGTTGTTGGATGGGGTGCGCCAATTTCATTTGGTTATCAGACAATGCCCGGATATTATTCGATTATGGCTGAAAACCTTACGACGCATTGTATCAACTGGATGTGGAATTGTGCTTATATCTCTATCGATCAGCCAGTTCCTGTCAGTATTTCAGTTGTTGCATCTGCGAATTCAGTACCAGTTGGCACTGAAGTAACTTTCACTGCCTCAGTAGGCAACGGAGGTGACATGCCATCCTATCAGTGGCAGGTAAATGGGGTTAACGCTGGAACCAATAATCCATCTTTCACCTACACCCCGCTTAACGATGATGAGGTCACCTGTAAAGTTAATTCCAATGCGTATTGTGTCTCAAATAATCCTGCTACTGCGAACACTGTAGTTATGGATGTGCAGGGTGTTCCTGTTAATACAACGGTTTCAGGGATCGTATCCAATGGAAACAGTAAATGCTATAGTGCCACACAAACACTTACTGTTGCAGGAGGCGCCTCAACATTTACTGTTCAGAGCGGGAGTTCTGTGACGATGATCGCAGGTCATAACATACGATATCTGCCTGGCACCAAGGTTGTTTCAGGAGGATACATGCATGGTTATATCACAACCGATAATCAATATTGCGGACAAGTGGCCCCGGCATTACCATCTGTTATTGCAGGAGATGAAGAACAGCCTGTTGTTTCAAGGAGCTCTCGTTTTACACTCTATCCAAACCCAACCAGTGGAAATTTCACACTTGAAGAAAAAAGTGAAAATGTGAGCGGGAATGTTCAGGTTGAGATTTATGGGATGAATGGACAAAAATTGATGTCAGCCACGATGTCAGGCGAACGCAAGCATGAGTTTATAGTAAGGGATCTGCCCCACGGGCTCTACTTTGTGAAAGTTGTTTCTGATAATTATCCTGAAACGTTTAAGCTGATAAAAACAGAGTAACCATTCGTATTACCGGATGAATACATCATTCGGGTTTTATTCGACACCATCCGGGGGCTAATTGAAATCCAATGCTCCCGGATGGTGTTTTTATCTAACTTTAATTCAGTTATCCATGCTCCCAGTCTACCAGTCCGCGCGTCTGCCCGTCTGCCCGTCCGCCCGTCCTCTGTTAATTCTTTGTTAAAACCAGCGAATAAAAGACCCACCGGACCACGAAATTTTCTTAATTTTAGCCTCTGATAGTTTTGTCGGTCTTATAGTATGAATCATGTGCCTGCATTCATCCTTAACCAGCATTGCGTAATGTGTTAAACGAGGAACTCAAGTCAGCATTTTCGCGATGCTTAAGTATATAGAAGCCATTTAATTATAAACGGATTATGAAAATTCTTAGAACTGTTTTTCGTATACTTGTCGGGCTAGTCTTCGTTTATTCTGGATTCGTGAAAGGCATTGACCCACTGGGCACTGTTTACCGGATGGAGGACTATTTCGTTGCCTTTAATATTCAAAGTTTTATTCCATTAAGCCTTTACCTGACCATCTTCCTGTGTACGCTTGAATTCTTACTGGGGGTTAGCCTGCTGTTCAATCTTTGGATTCGCAAAACCGTTTGGGTGCTGGTTCCGATGATGATATTTTTCACGATACTGACTTTTTTTGATGCAGTTTATAACATCGTACCGGATTGCGGTTGCTTTGGTGATGCATTGAAGATCACTAACTTACAAACATTTTTGAAAAATATTGTTTTGATGGGTTTTGTCCTTCCCATTTTTGCCTGGCGTAGGAAATATCGGAGTCTACTACCTTCAGGTGGCGATTTTGCCCTGTTACTGATTACCTGTATTGCTTTTACTGCATTATCAATTCAGTGTTACAGGCATTTGCCTTTGATAGATTTCATGGCATGGAAGGTTGGTAACAAAGTTAACAAAACAGAATCCTTACCTGTTACGTTTTACGTCACCTATAAGAACAAAAAAACTGGTGAGGAAAAGGAATATGTGTCGCCGAACTATCCCTGGAACGACTCTGTCTGGCTGGCCGACTGGATCTTCACCAGTCAACGGGTTGTTGACCCGAATAAAGACCAGGGAACGGTGTTGCGTATTGAGGATCAGCATGGTATTGATTATACGTCGAGTGTGCTTAATAATGAGGACTACCAATTTATCCTCGTAGCCTATGATCTGACGAAAACTGACCGAAAGGGATTTCTAAAGATTCTGCCATTATACAAAAAAGCAACTCATGAAGGATATTCCTTTATCTGCCTGACCAATTCATTGCCGGCAGAGATCAGAAAGTTCAGGATAGAAAACGGAACAGCCTTTGACTATTATAATTCAGATGATGTGGTATTGAAAACAATGGTCCGCTCTAGTCCTGGCCTGATTTTGATTAAGGATGGTGTTGTACTTGCAAAGTGGGGATTCAGGGATTTTCCAACCTACGATCAGGTGAAGGAGAAGTATTTTTAATTCGTTTATGTGGTGTGGAAGTTCATCCTAAAGAGATTCTGGTATGGTATTCTTGTCCTTTTTGGGGTGATTGTGGTGGTGTTTTTTCTGTTTAATGTATTACCGGGAGATCCGGCACGGATGATGCTGGGGCAGCGGGCCGACAGCGCTTCTGTGGTTGCAATTAACAGGGATCTTGGGCGTGACAAACCGCTGACGATCCAATTTCTGAACTATCTGAATGATCTGTCTCCGATTTCCATTCATAATACGGAGAATCCACGAAATTTCTGGTTTCTGGATCAAATAAAATATGGGAAGACGATCACTGTCATCTCTGCAGCAGGTTTTTCTCTGGTTCTGAAGGAACCCTATTTACGCCGGTCGTACCAATCGAAAAGAAATGTCTCTGATATTCTCGCAGAAGGCTTTGTCAATACCATTATCCTGGCACTGGTTGCCATGACATTTGCCATCTTAATAGGAATATCCATAGGAGTAATCTGCGCCATTTATAAAAACAGCATTGTTGACCGGCTTGCCCTGGTTTTTTCCGTTCTTGGTATGTCATTACCATCCTTTTTTGTCGCAATACTGAATGCATGGATATTTGCTTTTGTACTGGTGAAATTTACCGGATTGAATATGTCGGGCAGTCTTTATGGTGTTGATGATTTCGG
>CAYHGE010000040.1:0-24684 GCA_964355945.1 uncultured Draconibacterium sp. | reverse complement strand
TGAAATTTACCGGATTGAATATGTCGGGCAGTCTTTATGGTGTTGATGATTTCGGGCGTGGCACATATCTCGAACTAAAAAACCTGATCCTGCCGGCTATCACATTGGGAATCCGTCCGTTGGCAATTATTGTGGAGCTTACCAGAAACTCCCTGCTGGAAGTCATGACACAGGATTACATCAGAACAGCAAAGGCCAAGGGGCTGAGTAAGGCGAGGGTCATACTGAAACATGCCCTGAAGAATGCCATGAACCCTGTTGTAACTGCAATTTCTGGCTGGCTGGCCTCCCTTCTTGCAGGTGCCGTTTTTGTTGAATTTGTCTTCGACTGGAAAGGGATCGGGGTGGTGATTGTTAACGCCCTGGATAAATATGATTTCCCTGTGGTGATGGGTTCCGTTTTATTTATTTCCATCATTTTGATCATGATTAATTTCTTTGTGGATATCATTTACGGAATGCTGGATCCGAGGGTGAGAATGCAGTGAACAGGTAAACGGGTAAACAGCCGTTCACCAAAAAACAAAGAAACTAACTAACTTTTCATCAAAAATAGAACCAATGAGAAAACAAATTGTTGCCGGAAACTGGAAAATGAACAAAACTTTCTCCGAAGCTGAGATATTAATCACGGAAATCGCTGATGCCCTGGATGAAGCAGATCTGAAAAATGCTGAGGTCATTCTTTGCCCGCCGGCTCTGTACCTTGAGATGACCACAGATGTGGCATTCGAATCGAATTTCAAGGTGGGCGCCCAGAATATCTATCCTGAAGATTCAGGCGCTTTTACCGGCGAAATAAGTCCGCTGATGCTTAAGGAGTTAAATGTAAGTTACTGTATCGTTGGTCACTCTGAGCGCCGAAAATATTTTAACGAATCCCATGAATTTCTGAAACGCAAGGTGGATTCCCTGCTGAAAAATAATATCAGCCCGATTTTCTGTTGCGGAGAAATTTTACCCGAAAGGGAGTCTGACAGGCATTTTGATGTGGTGAAAAATCAGCTGGAGGAATCATTGTTTCACCTGCCTGAGGAGGAATTCATGAAGGTTGTTATTGCGTATGAACCTGTTTGGGCCATCGGCACCGGAGTAACTGCCTCCAAGGAGCAGGCACAGGAGATGCATTCTTTCATCAGGGGGCTGATTTCTTTAAAATACAACGCTTCAACTGCCGGTGATACAACTATTCTCTACGGGGGAAGTTGCAATGGCAAGAATGCTGCGGAACTTTTTTCGCAACCTGATGTGGATGGCGGCCTGATCGGGGGCGCATCTCTCAAAGCTGAAGAATTTCTGCAAATTGCAACATCCTTTTAACCATGGACTATATCGAAGTCAGTATTTCGGATCTTTCCGGTTTTGATCCAGAAATTGTTGTAGCACAGCTGGCCGAACTTGGGTTTGAAAGTTTTACCGAATCGGAAGATGGCGTACAGGGTTTTATCCGCGAGGACATGTACGAGGAAGGTCCTGTGAATGATTACCTGCAGCAGTTATCTGCAGAACACGACATCCGGTATTCATTTAAGAAGATCGAGTCGCAGAACTGGAATGCCATCTGGGAAAGTGAGTATGAACCAGTTGTCATTGCCGGGAAATGCAGGGTGCGCGCCCCTTTCCATGCGGCCATGCCAGAAATGCAATATGAGATCATGATAGAACCCCGGATGTCGTTCGGAACTGCCCATCACTCAACTACCTCGCTGATGCTGGAACTCCTGATGCTGGAGGACCTTCATGAAAAGCGGGTTCTCGATATGGGTTGTGGTACTGGTGTTCTTGCCATCCTGGCTGATAAAATGCATGCAAAGCAAGTCGTAGCCATTGATAATGATGAATGGGCTTATTCCAATTCCATTGATAACATGCAGAAAAATGATGCAGGTACGGTCGTGGTACTACAGGGTGATGCGGGAGATATTCCATTACCCGCTTATGATATCATCATTGCCAACATCAACCGCAATGTCCTTCTCAACGATATTCCTGTTTATGCTGGTTTTCTGGAAGAAAACGGGGTACTCCTGATGAGTGGTTTCTATGAACAGGATCTGGATCAGATCAGGGTCGAAGCTGAAAATAATGGCCTGAATTATATCAGCCATAAGACTGATAACAATTGGGTTGGGGTTAAATTTGTAAAATGACCGGACTTTTTCTGAAGAAATTCACCAGATTGCTTTTAGTTGGTTTTTTTGTATCTCTTGCCATGGTGTCTCATGGGCAAAAACAGGTATGGTTTTCAGGGGATTCAGCCAAATTTGTTGGGGAGTTAAACAGTATTTTCTTTAACCTTCCCGACAATGAGAAAAAGCTCATTTCACCATACATGGAGGAGTTTGTCCAGAAATGGAACCAGGAGGAGTTTGCTGCTGAGAAAAAGAAGGTTATATACATGATATTTAACGAGATGGTGAAAAAAAAAGTCAGACCATACCCTGACTTTTTCAATTACATCAATGCACTTAACATTTTCATCAGCAGTCATCAACCCGATGAGTATTTCGTACCATGGTCGGATATCTTAAAAAAATTGATTGCCGATAAAAACAGCAGGAAATTCGGAGTCTTTCTTGAGGCATCCACCTATCTTTTCGAGGGAAGCCTTGTTTATAGGTCATTGACCACCCAATGGAAAATCAACCGGGTGGCTTTCAGTTTTTCATTCGACACGGTACCACGCATTGATTTTCAAAAGTCTGACCTGGTATGTTATGCCAACAACGACAGCTTGAATATTTATAGCACAAGTGGAACGTATTATCCGCTCACAAACATCTGGAAGGGCCGGGAAGGGCTGGTCAACTGGAAACGGGCAGGGGAGGAGCCGGATAAGATATTTGCAACACTTCACCGGTATGAAATCCAGATGCGGTTTTCAAAATTCACCGCCGATTCAGTGAATTTCACTCACAAAAAATATTTTCCTTCGGCCATCCCCGGCAGGTATATAGATAAGGTCCTTGCTGATGTTACAGAAGAAAAGGCATCTTACCCAAGATTCTACTCTTATGATAAATCGATCGGGATTGCAGGATTGTTTAACAACATCGATTATCTGGGCGGATTTGCCATGGAAGGCAGCCGCATCATTGGTTCGGGCGGACAAACCACTGATGCCGCTCTTTATTTCAAAAAAGAGAGGAAGGATTTTGTTGTTGCCAGGTCGAAATCCTTCATAATCCGTCCAGACCGAATCAACTCCGGGATGGCCTCAATCACGATCTATTATGAAAACGACTCCATCTTTCATCCGGGGTTGCAGTTAAAATACATGGATGAGAAAAAGGAGCTTTCGTTTACCAAGGATGAGCGTGTTACCACCATCAGCCCATGGTTCGACTCCTACCACAACATTGAAATTTATTGTGAAGCTCTTTACTGGAAGGTCGGTGATACCAAGATCAGTTTTGAGATGATGAAAGGACCATCGAAGGAGAGCAAAGCTGTTTTTGAATCGAGCAGCTATTATTCGCTGCATCGTTATGAGAAGCTGACAGGAATTGACGAGATGAATCCGTTGAACCTGATTAAAAACTTTATCGCAAAGCGCAAATCGAAGGATTTTACCCTCGACGAACTTACAACGTATATGAGAAAGCCTGTTGAACAGGTCGAAGCGCAGTTGCTGACACTTGCGAACCGTGGTTTCCTGGTGTATGATTTTGAAGAAAAGGTTGCTCATGTAAATAAAAAGCTCACCGATTATGTGAACGCGCAGGCAGGGAAGTCTGACTATGATGTGATATTCTTTAATTCGTTTGTCACCAATGCCGCGAATGGGGTACTGAATCTTGACTCATTTGATCTAAGGCTACAGGGAGTTCCGATGATCGTACTTAGTGATTCACAACAGGTTAAAGTATATCCTAAAAATGCCGAAGTGATCCTGAAAAAGGACCTTGATTTTGTGTTCACCGGGAAAATCGAGGCTGGCCTCTTCGATTTTTATGCCCGTGATTGTTCCTTTGAATATGATAAGTTCAGGATTAACCTGCCTTTTGTTGACTCCATGTTGTTTTATGTGAAAAGCAAGACATTTGACCCCAAAACCGGGACTTATCCCCTGGTTAAAGTTAAAACAGCCATTACCAGCCTGAGTGGTGATCTTCTGATCGATGATCCATTGAATAAGTCGGGACTGAAGATGCTGCCCCAGTACCCCGTTTTCACCAATAGAAACAACGCATTCGTGAACTGGGGCAAGCGATCAATTCAAAATGGGGTCTACGCCCCTGATAAGTTTTTCTACGAGGTCAATCCCTTTACTATTCGTAGCATGGATGTTCTGGCAACTGACAGCCTTAAATTTACGGGCTCCCTCACTTCAGCCGGTATTTTCCCGGAGATTACCCAACCACTTAAAGTCCGGCCCGACAACTCCCTTGGATTGGAAACAACCACCGATAGCAGTGGATTTGCCGTTTACGGAGGCAAGGGGACCTTTGTTGCCAAAATCGACATGAGCGATCGTGGATTGCATGGCAATGGAACACTCAGGTATCTGAATTCGGTAACCTATTCACCAGACTATGTATTCCTGCCCGATTCGATGAAGGTGCTGGCGAAGAGTTTTACAATGGCTGAGGTTGCCGGAGAAGTTGAATTTCCTGCCGTTCATGGTGATTCTGTCCGGGAATTCTGGCTTCCATATAAAGATTCCCTTGTCATTTCAAGTACAACAAAGGAGCTGGCCATGTATAACAACCAGTCAACATTCAGTGGCCGCCTGGCGCTCACCCCCCTGCTGCTCAGCGGTGATGGCACAGTCAGGATCAAAGATGCGGAGATGGACTCCAGGGGTTTCAAATTTAAACGCAGGGCATATGACGCACTCATTGCCAACTTTCGTATAAAATCGTATGATCTGGCCGACCTGACTATTTCGACCAAGAATTATCAGACTCATTTCGATTTCGATCATCGCAAAGGTGAGTTCAAATCGAATGTAGGGATATCAAAGGTTGAGTTTCCGATCAATAAATATATTTGCTCTATGGACCGGTTTGACTGGCTGATCGACAGTGAAGAGATCCTGCTGTCAAATGAGCAGAGTAAAAAACAGGTGCCTGATTCTTTAAGTCTCGCTCAGTATATCGATCTTGCATATACAGGTTCTGAATTTATTTCTGTACATCCTCTGCAGGATTCCCTTAAGTTTTTTGCAGCCAGAGCCAGGTACAACCTGCGCACCAATTTAATAAACGCCCAGGATGTGAAGATAATCAAAGTGGCTGACGCTGCGGTTTATCCTGATTCAGGGAAGGTTTCTATTCTGAAGGATGCGGTGATGGAAAACCTGACACATGCCATCATTATAACAGATACAAAAACACGGTTTCATCAGTTTTACAATGCGGCTGTCTCAATCTCCTCGAGAAATAACTATACCGGCTTCGGGGATTATGATTACCGTGAGCGAAACGGACAACGCGAGCAGATTCACTTCAGCCGCATTCGTGTCGATTCCTCTATGCACACATTGGCAGAGGGCAACATCGGCGATTCATCCGAATTTTTCTTAAGCCCTGAATTCGCGTTTAAAGGTGCGTTTACGCTGCGGTCACCAGAAAAACAACTCACCTTCAATGGTGGTTTTCATCCTGTTACTGATTGCTTCCAGGAAAAACCGGAGTGGGTGAAGTTTACCAGTTCCATCGATCCTGAACATGTTCAGATTCCGGTCGTTTTCCCGTTGAAAAATACGGCAGGTGAGCCGATCAACCTCGGGCTGATGTTTTTCAATACGGAAGATAAAATAAAACCTTCCTTTTTCAGACGTAAGATAAGTTTCAGTGATACCACAATGATTACCGCGCAGGGATTGCTCGAATACAATATCCCCGCTGCCGAATTCCGGATCGCATTACCGGAAAAGCTTAAGGATCTGTCGGTCAATGGAAATTATCTTGCCTTGAATACAGGAAATTGCATGGTACGGGGTGAGGGGAAATTAAATCTGAGCATGAAACCAGGCAACCTGAAACTTGAAAATTACGGGACACTCGACTACTTTATTCTGCCTGATTCAATCCGGTTGCGTTGTGCAATGACCTTGAATTTTCCATTCTCCGAACGAGGCCTTCAACGTTTCAGCGACCAGCTGCTTTCGGTAAATATGCCAGGAGTCAAACTCATGGAGACACCTTATTCCATGGCCATGGCCAATATGCTGGAAAAACAGGATATCGACCGGTTGAAAAATGAATTTGCCTTACTTGGCAGGTATAAAAAATTTCCTGATGCCATGGAGCGGTCAATCTTTCTGGCAGATGTGTCGATGAAATGGGATACAAATTCCCGCTCCTATGTATCTTATGGCAATGTCGGGATTGCAAGTGTGGGAAAAAATCAGGTAAACCGATTTGCCAAAGGGATTATTGAATTCAGCAAAAAACGAAATGGAGATGATTTTACGATCTACCTGGAATTATCTCCAAATGACTGGTTTTTCTTCAACTACCGCAACAATGCACTGATGGCGCTGTCGTCAGACCTTACCTTTAATGATATGATCAGGGAGGAGGCTCAGTCCCGCTCTGAACAAAAAAGGATTGGAGGCCTTGCAAAGGGGTTTACCTACACTGTGGCCACCGAGCGCAAAAAACGTGACTTTCTTCGGAAATTTCAATCTCCGGAATCCGAATAGTTAACCAGATTTTTTATTACTTTGCAGATTGAAACGAGTGTCTACTAATTTTCCCATCGGATGACGGTTATCTATATCCTGCTTGAAATTCTTCTGGCCTACCTGTTAGGTTCAATCCCATCCGCTGTGTGGATTGGCAAATTGCTGTATGGCATTGATGTACGTCAGCATGGCAGTGGCAATGCAGGTGCTACCAATGTTATCAGGGTTCTGGGTTACAAGGCCGGCATCCCGGTCATGCTGATAGATGTATTCAAAGGATGGCTGGCCGTGCAGATTGCGATTTGGCTTCCGGTTCCGGGCCTTGATTCAGAGATTATGATCTATGTCAGGATCATCATGGCGCTTGCAGCAGTGCTGGGTCATGTCTTTCCGGTTTATGCAGGGTTTAAAGGTGGGAAAGGTGTTGGCACCATTGCAGGAGTTGGCATTTCACTCTTTCCTCTGGCTATTTTGATTGTCCTCCTTGTTTTTATTATCGTTTTTGCTTCTACTCATTACGTCTCACTTTCGTCCATCATTGCTTCACTGGCTTTTCCTCTGGTGGTTTACTTTATTATCGGAGTGAGGCATCCCGGACTTCTAGGACTGTCGCTCCTTGTTGCGGTTTTTATCCCTGCAACGCACCGAAAGAATATCAGGAGGCTTTTCAATGGTGAAGAGCTTAAGTTTGACTTCCGGAGAAAGAAAGCTGCAGCAGAGAACTCAGACTGACAGGATGCACAGCACAGAGACGGAGTATAAATTGCTGTCAACCAAAATTTTTATCGTATATTTGGAACAATTTTAATAAATAATCTACCATGAAATTTATCATCTCCAGCACAACATTACTTAAAAGCCTTCAGTCGATCCTGGGTGTGATCAACACCAATAATACACTTCCCATTCTGGATGACTTTCTTTTTGAACTTAAAGAGAATTCGATAACCATCACCTCTTCCGACCTGGAAACGACCATGCGTGTGTCAATTAGTCCTGATATGGCTGAAGATACAGGAAGTGTTGCAATTCCGGCAAAGATCCTGGTGGAAACGCTTAAAACCTTTCCTGATATCCCGGTTGCTTTCTCCATTGACATGGAGACCCTGATGATCGAAATTTCTGCCGGAGAGGGAAAATATAAACTTTCGGGCCACCGCAGTGAAGAGTATCCGCATACACCATCCCTGGAAGAGACTACAGCCATCACGATTGATTCACACCTGTTGTCTCAGGCAATCAACAAGACCCTTTTTGCGACCGGAAATGATGAACTGCGGATGGTACTCTCCGGTGTGTTCTGTGAATTGTCACCCGATGATATCACCTTTGTTGCAACAGATGCCCATAAATTGGTGAAATATAAACGAACCGATCTTAAATCACCGGATTCTGCTTCGTTCATTCTTCCAAAAAAGCCGCTGAACCTGTTGAAAAATATCCTGTCAAGCCAGGAGGTTCAGGTCACTATTGAATATAATAAAACCAACGCTTTCTTCTCCTTCTCGAATATTCACCTGATCTGCCGCCTGATCGACGGGAAATACCCGAATTATGATGCAGTTATTCCGAAGGAAAATCCAAATAAGCTTACCATCGACCGCCACGCACTGCTGACCACCATACGCCGCGTGTCAATTTTTGCAAACCAGTCAACACATCAGATCAGATTTAAAGTTTCAGGCCAGGAGTTGATTCTCAGTGCAGAAGATATTGATTTTTCCAATGAGGCAAAAGAAAGGCTGAATTGCTCTTACAACGGGGACGATCTTGAAATCGGGTTCAATTCGAAATTCCTGCTGGAGATGCTGAACAACATCGACACAGAAGAGATCAGTCTCGAAATGTCTGCTCCCAATAAAGCCGGCATCCTCACCCCGCTTAACAATGACAACAAGGACGAGGATATCCTGATGTTGGTGATGCCGGTGATGCTGAATAAATAATCACCCGAAGCTTTACCGGACAGTAAACAGAAAAAGAGCGAGGTTAGGACTTCGCTCTTTTTTTTTACCGGACGGGAATCAGTTAATCCCTCCGAACGTTAATGGCTTTTTTGCCGCGATTGTCTTCTGTCAGATCAAAAGAAACCTGGTCATCTTCGCGAATTTTATCAATCAATCCACTCACATGAACGAAAACATCCTGCTGGCTTTCATCATCCAGGATGAAACCAAAACCTTTTCTCTCATTGAAAAATTTTACCTTACCTGTTGACATAACACTTTGAAATTAAGATTAATAATAATTCGTTAAAATCTATTTTGCAGCATTCATTTTATCCAGAACATCCATCACTTCGCGAACAGCTTTTGCTGAAGCATCAACCAGCTGTTTTTCCTCAGCGTTGAGCTTCAACTCGATGATCTCTACGATGCCTTTCCGTCCCAGTTTTACAGGAACTCCGAGATAGATATCCTTCAGGCCATATTGACCCTGTAACCAGGCGCAGCATGGGAATATCCTGTTCTGGTCTTTGACGATGGCTTCAACCATTTGAGCTGCTGCCACTCCGGGAGCATACCATGCAGAGGTGCCAAGCAGGTTTACGATTTCCGTACCGCCTTTTTTGGTCCGTTCAACAATTGCATCCAGCTTATCCTTTGCAATCAACTCCTCAACAGGAATTCCGCTCACGGTTGTATAACGTGGCAACGGAACCATGGTGTCACCATGTCCACCCATCAGGATTGACTGGATGTCTTTCGGGGAGCAATCCAGGGCTTCCGCCAGGAATGCACCATACCTGGCAGTATCAAGGATTCCGGCCATGCCAAATACACGGCTTGAGTCAATTTTTGCTGTGAGATAAGCACAGTAAGTCATTACATCCAACGGATTTGAAACAATGATAATGATCGCATTGGGAGAGTATTTGATGATATTCTCTGTGCTGGATTTTACGATATCGGCATTGATGGAAATCAGGTCGTCACGGCTCATTCCGGGCTTGCGTGGTACACCGGCAGTAATGACAACAATGTCTGACCCGGCTGTCTTGCTATAGTCATTTGTTGAGCCGTGGATTCGTGTGTCAAACTGGTCAACAGGCGACATCTGCCACATATCCAGTGCTTTACCCTCTGCTACGTTTTGTTTGACATCCAGGAGGACCACCTCTTTTACGATGTCTTTATGTGCGATGGAATCGGCACATGTTGCGCCAACCAGTCCGGCACCTACAACTGTTACTTTCATGTTTTCTATGTTTTTAAAGTTAGTTTTTTATATTCCGGCTTTTTCCTTGAACCACTCCAGTGTATAGGAAGATGGTCTTTCAATCTGTAAGCCAAGTGCCCTGTCCCAAAGAAGTGATGCGAGAACGCCCAGTGCCCTTGAAACTCCGAATAATACAGTATAGAAGGGCGCTTCCTTGATTCCGTAATGCATCAGCAGTGAACCGGAGTAGGCATCGACGTTCGGCCAGGGGTTTTTAACTTTGCCGAGTGAACCTAAAATCGGTGGAACTACCTCATACAGGTCATTTACGATCTGGATGAAACTGTCGCCGGTACAATATTTTCCGGCAAACTCTCTCTGGGCCTCAAAACGCGGGTCAGTTTTCCTCAGAACGGCATGGCCGTAACCTGGAATTACGCGGCCTGCACCAATGGTTTTTTCGCAAAAATCATGGATCTGTTGTTTGGTCGGGGTTTCAGTTCCGATCTCTTTGATCATATCAAGGATCCAGGCAATTACTTCCTGGTTGGCATAACCATGCAGCGGGCCTGCAAGTCCGAGCATGCCTGCAGCATAGGAATAGTAAGGATTACTCAACGCTGATGCCACGAGGTGGGCAGCATGGGCAGAAACGTTTCCACCTTCATGGTCAGCATGAATGGTGAGGTACAGTCTGAATAATTTGTAAATTTCAGGATCATCATAGCCCATCATGTGTGCAAGGTTGGCCGACCAGTCAAGTGAAGGATCTGCAGGAATGACATTCCCGTTGAAATAATGTTTACGATAAATATAGGCAGCGATCACAGGCAACTGGCCAATGAAATTCATCACATCCTCATAATAGGAATCCCAATAATCTTTTTTGCCAACGCCGGCATTGTAAGCCTGAAGGAATTTCGACTCTGTAGCCAGTGTCAGGATTCCAACGCTAAAGTCGGCCATGGGTGCAGAATCCATTGGCAGAGCATCAAGTACCTTGAAAACACTGTCGGGAACAACAGCACGTTGTTTCCACTCCTTGCCGATTTCCATCACCTCATCCAGGGTAGGGATGTCGCCCAACAACATCAGGTAAAAAAGCCCTTCGGGGAGTGGCTCGTCCTGTGGGTTAAGTTTGGGAAGCTTTTCCTGGAGTTCAGGGATTGAATAACCTCTGAAACGGATGCCTTCCTGGGCATCCAGTTTGGATGTCAGGGTAAGCAGTGCCGGCAACCCTTTCATGCCGTCAATCACAGACTCGATGGTGACTTGTCCGATAACGGTATTGCCGTGATCCTTGAACAATGATTTTACTTCAGCTGCTACAGGCACAGCCTTTTCAACAAATTTAGACTTTAATGAACTCATGGCCTTGTTATTTACTGGTTTATAAATGGATGGATTTTTTTTTTAATGCTATAAAATTAACAATATAAATTGAATATGCAAATTGGCAGATGTTAATTTTTAAGAAAAAAGCAATCAGGAGAAGGGTGTTCTCCCGGGTAAAATGCAAAATAAAACTGCTGCATCAGGCAATGATACCCGGTGCAGCAGTGAAAGCGGCAGATGCAGGAAAATCTATCGATTCCTTTTCGGACCTGAGGTTAGAATTTCATCAGGGCACCCGTCGGTAAATGCTTTGAAGTTTTCAATGTATCTTGAAGCCAGGGCATCGTATTTCATCCAGTATTCTTCTTTGTTTCCCCAGGCATTGGAAGGATCCAGCACATCGGCCGGTACATTCGGACAGGTAAGCGGGATGTCAAAGTTGAAAATCTTATCTTTACGGAATTCCACGTTGTCGAGTTCACCATCAAGAACGGCATTGAGCATGTTACGGGTATGGCGGATGCTGATCCGTTTACCAACCCCGAATTTTCCACCAACCCATCCGGTATTTACAAGCCAGACTTTTGCATCGTGTTTCTCGATTTTTCTTCTCAGGAGATCAGCATAAAAATAGGGATGATGTACCATAAATGGCGCTCCGAAACACGCGCTGAAGGCGATCTCGGGCTCAATGCCAAGACCAAGTTCGGTACCGGCAATTTTGGAGGTATATCCGCTTATGAAATGGTAAATTGCCTGGTTCATGCTGAGCCTCGCAATGGGAGGGAGTACGCCTTGCGCATCACATGTAAGGAAGATCACATTTTTAGGGTGCGTTTTCACCATCTTTTCAGGGATGGCATTGGGGATGAATTCAAGCGGATAGGAAGCCCTGGTGTTTTCAGTGATCTGATCATCATCGAGGTCAATTTTCCTGGAATTAGGATCATAGACCACATTTTCAAGAATGGTACCGAACCTTCGGGTACAGGCATAAATTTCCGGTTCATTTTCTGCAGACAGCCGGATGACCTTGGCATAGCAGCCACCTTCATAGTTGTAAACACCTTCGTCGCTCCAGGCATGCTCGTCATCACCAATCAGGGCCCTGTTAGGATCAGCAGAAAGGGTGGTTTTCCCGGTGCCGCTCAATCCGAAAAACAGGGCAACGTCGCCCGCTTTACCAACATTGGCTGAACAGTGCATCGACATTACATCCTGAAGTGGCATCAGGAAGTTCATGATGGTAAATATCGATTTCTTGATTTCACCGGCGTATTCCGTGTTGGCAACAATGGCGATTTTCCTGGAAAAATCGATCACGATCGCAGTTTCACTGTTGGTTCCGTCCACCCTCGGATCAAGTTTAAAGGAGGGTGATGCGATCAGGGTGAACTGGGGAACATGGGTTTTGCATTTTTCCAGTGTGTTGGTGGTCATGAACATGTTGCGGGCAAAGAGGCTCTGCCAGGCAGTGTCGGTGATGATGCGGATCGGCATCTGGTAATCGGGGTCAGCGCCTACAAAGACATCCTGGACAAACAACTCTTCACCTTGCAGAAAAGCCTGCAGACGGCTAAATAAACCATCGAATTTTTCAGGTGTCATCGGGCGATTGCTTTTTCCCCAGTCGATTTTATCTTCGGTGGAGGATTCTTTCACGAAATATTTTTCGTTCGCTGCCCGGGCAGTCCACTTACCGGTATGCACCAGCAACGGACCTCCGTTTACGATCTTGCCTTCATTGCGAAATACGGCCTCTTCGTATAATGCAGCTTCCGGGAGGTTCCAGTAAACCCGCTCAAGATGTACCAGGCCGTGGTTCATCAGTCCGAATTCAGCTTTCAAATTTGCAGCCTGCTTTTGAGCAGGGGTTTCAAATTTCAGATATTTTGACATAATTTATGAAGTTAATTGTTCCAAAAAAAATAGTTTATAGCCAATCCCTTACCATTTTGCGGTCGCCGACGTAGATTTCATTCGGAGAATTTGGATCCAATGCCCATTTTATCCGCTCAATTCCCTGCGTTATATCTTTCAGAGAGCCACAGGTAGATAACCTGAGATGACCATCCAGCCCGAACTCTTTTCCAGGGACTGTGATTACCCGCACTTTATCGAGCAGGAAGAAGGCAAGTTTGCTGGAATCCTTACTGTAGTGACTGAAATCAACAAAGCAGTAAAATGTTCCGTCAGGTTTTGTGGCTCTCACTCCTTCAAAGGAGTTGAGTTGCTCCATCATGACCTTGGTGTTGTTTTCAAGGGTGTAGCAGAGGCTGTCAACACAGGATTGAACACCATTGATGGCACCGACAGCGGCTGCCTGCAGAACGACAGAAGGACCGGATGTTTGATGGCTCTGAATGTTGGTCATGACCTCAATCAGTTTTCTGTGTGCTACGGCCCAGCCGATCCGGAATCCGGTCATGGCATATTGTTTGGAAACTCCGTTGATAACGATCAGTTTCGATTCATCCACGCTGGTTTTTAAAAAGTCATAGCAGCTGATGGGTTTGCGGTTGTCAAAGATCAGGCGGTGATAAATGTCATCCATGATCAGGTAGATGCTCTTTTTTTCGCAGAACTCAACAATTTCAGCAATGAACTGAGCCGAATACATGGCTCCTGTAGGGTTGTTCGGGCTGTTGATGATAATGGCTTTGGTATAGGAGCTGCAAACCCGTTCAATATCCTGGATAGTCGGGTAGAAACTACCGTCTTCGGGAAGGACAGGTACCGGAACTGCACCGCAAAGCTTCACCATTTCAGGATAGCTAACCCAGTACGGAGCCGGGAAAACGACTTCATCTTGGGGATTTAAAATCGCCTGCAGGGCAACCATAATTGCCTGTTTTGCACCGCTGGATGCAATGACATTCATCGGTGAAACAATGCGATGATACATGTCGCCGGTATAGCGCACGATGGCCTGTTTCAGCGCAGGTATGCCGTCGGCCGGGGTGTAGCGAATCTCTCCACTGTTCAGCAGGCCGGCGGCCCCGAGAATGGCATCCAGAGGTGCCTTGCTTTTTGGTTCACCAATTCCCAGGTGAATCACAGGTTCACCTTTTGCTCTGAGTATGGCAGCTGTTTCGTTGAGTTTTAACGTTACAGACTCTCCAATAGATCTTCCAATTATACTTAGACTCATAATTCTCAGTTATATTAATTGTTAATAAATGCTTAAGATCACTTTTTTCCTGCTTTGGTGGCATGCTGGGCATCCATCACAGCGATGGTGGTCATGTGTACGATTTCCCTTACACTGCATTCCATCGGAACGACGTGGATGGGTTTATTGATCCCCATCAGAATGGGGCCGATCACTTCCGCGCCACCAATTTCCTGCATGACCTTATAGGCGATGTTGCCTGAACTTAAATTCGGGAATATCAACGTATTTACATCCTGGTTCGCAATTTTCGAGAATGGGAATTGTGCATTCCTCATCTCCTTGTTCAGCGCAAAATTGGCCTGAATCTCCCCATCAACCAGCAAATCAGGATAATTCTTGTGTAAATACATGGTTGCCTGCCTCACTTTTTCCGGACCGGTAGTATGTTCCGATGGCTTTATAGAACCGAAATTAGAGTATGACAGCATGGCAATCACAGGTTTAATGTTAAACCTTTTGACCATCTCTGCAGTCAGCAAAGCAGTTTCTGCCAGCGTTTTCCAGTCAGGATCAAGATTCACAGTGGTATCAGCGAAGAAGTAGGGCCCTTTTTTGGTGATCACCATATACATGCTTGAAATACGGTGAAGGTCCGGTCTTGGCCCGATCAGTTTTAAGGCTGGTCCCATCACATCGCCGTATTCACTGGTCACACCTGAAACCATTGCATCAGCCTGGCCGGTTTCAACCATCATGATCCCGAAATAATTACGATTTTCAGTCTGGTCGTAAGCTTCAGTCCGTCCGGTTCCTTTTCTTTGTCTCTTTTTCCAGATCATGTCGGCAAACATTTTGCGGTTTGCCTCCTGTCCCGGATCTCTGGGGTCGATGATGGGCAGGTCACCGATATCGAGATGGTTCTCGGCAATAATCTGCCTGATTTGTTCGGCATTGCCGAGAAGGATCGGTTTCGCAATCCCTTCATGGTAAACTTCTTTGGCTGCCTTCAGGATTTTAAGGTTGGCACCTTCCGGAAATACAATTCTCTTGGGATCTGTTTTGGCTTTGAGTGCAATTCTTCTGACAAGCTGATTTTCAAGGCCAAGGCGGTTGCTCAGCTCGGTTTTGTAACCTTCCCAGTCGGTAATCGGATTGCGTGCAACCCCCGAATCCATGGCAGCTTTTGCAACTGCAGGTGCAACTGTTGTTATCAGTCTGGGATCCAGTGGTTTGGGTATGAAATACTCTCTGCCGAAAACAAGGTTTTTTACATTGTAGGCAGCGCTGACATTTTCAGGAACATCTTCCTTTGCAAGACTTGCAAGGGCATAAACAGCTGCTATTTTCATCTCCTCATTGATGCATGTTGCCCGCACGTCGAGCGCTCCCCGAAAGATAAACGGAAATCCAAGCACATTATTCACCTGGTTGGGGTAGTCGGATCTTCCGGTAGCCATCAATACGTCGGGACGCGCATCCATTGCATCATCATAAGCGATTTCAGGATCAGGATTTGCCATGGCGAAAACGACAGGGTTGTCGGCCATGGAACGAACCATGTCTTTGGAAACAACATTTTTGGACGATAGTCCGAGAAAAACATCCGCTCCGGCTATTGCTTCTGCCAACGTATGGATATCCCGGTCGGTCGCGAAGAGTTGTTTATATTTATTCAGATCCGTACGGTCTTTGCGCAACACACCTTTGGTATCGAGCATGACAATGTTCTCTTTTTTTGCTCCGCAGGAAACCAGCATTTTTGTACATGCAATGGCTGATGCACCGGCTCCGTTCACAACAATCCGGGCCTCTTCTCTCTTTTTGCCTGCAATTTCGAGGGCGTTGATCCAGCCGGCAGCGCTGATGATTGCTGTTCCATGCTGATCATCGTGCATGATGGGAATCTGAAGCTCTTTCTTGAGGCGCTCTTCGATTTCAAAACACTCCGGGGCCTTGATGTCTTCGAGATTGATACCTCCGAAGGTAATGGCAATGTTTTTAACTGTATCAATGAATTTTTCAACATCGTGTGTGTCAACCTCGATGTCGAAAACATCTACATCTGCGAAAATTTTGAATAATAGTCCTTTCCCTTCCATGACTGGTTTCCCGGCATCAGCGCCGATATCACCCAGGCCGAGAACGGCAGTGCCGTTTGAAATTACGGCGACAAGATTGCCTTTGGAGGTGTATTTGTAGATGTCATCCTTGTTTTTTTCAATCTCCAGACACGGGAATGCAACCCCGGGAGAATAGGCAAGTGATAAATCTCTTTGGGTTCTGTGAGGTTTTGTCGGAATAACTTCGACTTTTCCGGGTCGGCCTTCTGCATGATAACGCAATGCATCTTCCTTGGTTATTTTTGCCATAGTTTTTGGTTTTTGTTTGTTCAGTAGAACTGGTTTGTCAGGGGTTTCCTGGTAATTTTAGTGATGATATAGTGTATAACAAGAGTTTCAAAATATAAAAAAACAATTTCGGGTTTGTCCGAAAAAACACTGAATTTATCAGTTATTTTGAGTGCTGTTAATTATTGCACAAATCTAATAAATAAAAACAGATGCCTGATGTTTCCGCGTCAAAATAATTTAATCAATACAGCTGTTTTGTGACGGATAGTAAATTCGGGTTGTAAAGCTAATATATTCTAAATCAGATTAATTTTGATTGAATTTGGGTTTAAGCAGGACCAGTCTTCCCCCATGAGGCAAAACTTTCATTTCAAAATGATCTCTTACCATCCCGAGGTCCGATTGCTTCCATAAATCCCGCATTGCATGTTTGCCGTCAAGTTTCATATCGATCATTTCGACAGGAACATACAATGTTTTTTCAGTTTTATTAAAAAGCCCGACAGCCTTACTGCCATCTTCCAGGTCGCGTGCCCAGACTTCAAAATCATCGGATTTGCGAATCAGCACGGCCTGTTTGCCAAGCGGATCCTGATTTACTGCGATCACTTCATCATTGGTGAGCAGATTGAGTGTGAATGTATCAAGTTTTTCAAGATCACAGCCAATCAAAAGGGGAGCTGCCAGGAGGCTCCACATCGAAAGGTGTGTGTACTGTTCACCGGGAGTAAGGCGGGTATTGTGAAGTGCAGGGCCCCAGCCCACCAACCCCACAACCAGCATGTCGGGATCGTTCCAGCGTCCCGGAGCCGACCATGGTGAGCACTGCCCCTGGCTGAAACAAATGGATGAAAGACTTTCCCAGGTGTCTTCAATATCACCGGTTGTGCGCCAGGAGTTTCCATCAACTTCAGCTCCCCAGCGCCAAACGTCGCCCATGCCATACTGACAAAGACTGTAATGGATGTCCCTGTTTGCTTTCCGAAGGGCATGTTTCATCTCTTTATACGGCTTTTTCATTTGTTCCAGGGAAGGCTCCGGGGCTATATTTCCATAAGAGCACCAGTCGTATTTAAGGTAATCGATTCCCCAGTTTGCATAATTCTGTGCGTCCTTTGCTTCGAACCCATAACTTCCTTCATATCCTCCACAGGTTTTTGGGCCTGGTGAGGAATAGATCCCGATCTTTAACCCGAGAGAATGAACGTAGTTAGATAACCCCGGCATATTGGGAAACTTGTAATTCGGAAGGATGTTCCCGTTTTTATCGTGGGTGTCTTCCCAGCCATCATCAATATTGATGTAACTCCATCCATGATTGATCAACCCGCTTGAAACCATGGCTTCAGCCGATTGTCTGACTTTTTTATCACTCACACTCAGCCCCCAGCAATTCCAGCTGTTCCATCCCATGGGTGGCGTAAGTGAGATCACATCGCCTACGATGATTTTGAGGTCGCGTTCGGCATAGCCAAGCTGGTTTTCAACCGTTAACTTTACAATGAACTCGCCTTTCTTTTTCAAAGAACCGGTGATCAGTCCGGTCTCCGGGTTGAGTACCAGGCCATCAGGAAGATCAGCAGCGGTATACTTTAATGGTGGTTTTCCGGTTGCAGCAACCTTGAAAAGAAACGGGGACCATGGCCTGACCCCGAAAATCTTTGCCCCGTTGATCCTTGGTTCAGATGGTGATTCAGGAGTGAGAACGTAGGGAATCTCGACATCTTCCGTAACTTTATTTCGTGTTGCAGCATCGGTAAAGGTTACCCGGAGAGTTGCAGGAACCGCCATGTTTTTTCTGAAGGTCGCCGATGTTTCTATCTTCTGGTGCGGGGATAACTCGATGATGGAGCGATTAGAATAGATGCTGATCCCGTTGTCGCTGAGGGTGGCTTCAATCTTTAGTTCACCTTTAAGGCGTTCGGTGCCGGTAACATTGGTCACCGAAAAACTTTTGGTTATGGTGGTATCGGCATTAAAAATAAATGCTGAGGAGGCAAAGTCCAGCTTCAGGCGATCCCGGAGCCCGGTCATGGAAATTTCAAAGGTTTTTCCGAACATTCCTCCAGGACCATCCTGGTCAAAACATCTCACTGAGATCAGGTTTTCCTGGTCCCAGTGAATTCTTGGATCATTCGGAGCAAGAATGTATCTCCTGACAGAATTCCAAAGGCCACGTTGTTTGATATAGTCATCTGTGGGTTGTAACTTTTTGTAAATGGTCCTTCCATTTTCACCGATCAGTTCCCCGTTCAGGAAAACCTGGTCGCAGTCATCGATTTTGCCAAGGAAAATCTGCAGGCTGTCTGTAATTTTACATTGATCTTTCAAAGAGGAACGGAGCAGTGTTTTACACCGGTACCATGCATATCCGTTATAACCGTTGTATCCCTGGTTTTCCCAGGTGTTCTCAGGATCGATGGTGCCCCAGGAAGAATCATCGAAACCCTGAGCGGCCCAGCTAAGGTCATTTCCGGTTTTAAATTTCCACTCGCTGTCGAGCAATACGATGTTTGGTTCCTTCGATTGATTGCATGAAATAAAGAGGAAGAGGGCAATAATTCCAGTGAGAAGAAGAAACTTTTTCATGGGATCAGTTTTCTAAGTTGCCAGGAAAACCCCGGATATTTGTTGCAAGGTAAAAATAATTTCCAAATTCAAAAAAAAAGCCCGGTATTTAGCCGGGCTTCAAAGGTGTCTGAAAACTTATTTCTGAATCACTATTTTGGTTGACATTTTGCCAGAACCATCAGAGATATTCAACAGGTAAGTCCCCTGGGATAAATGACTTAAGTTAATTTTCTCACGAGTGGATCCATCGATATTCAGGTGATTCCTGGTGTAAACTGTTTCACCGTTTGGTGATACAATTGAGATGTCAAGGTCTGCCTGCTTATCAGAGTTCATTTCAATGGTGAAAATTCCGCTGTTGGGATTCGGGTAAACATGCACTTTTACGCCGGAGAGTTCGCCGAGCCCGCCACAAACTTTGAACGAAACCAGCACTGAATCTTTTCCAATGCACCCATTTTTGTCGGTGACAAATACCTTGATCTCAGAAGAATGCAGTCCGATATTGATTGAGTCGACAGTGATGGTCGGAGTGGTTTTGTTGGATGGCAGCCAGAGGTAGCCTGAGGCATCCGGATAAGTAGCATTCAGTACCACGGCAGCATTGGCACAGGCAACTGTATCCTTACCCAGGTTCACCTGTGGCAGGGCGTGAATGGTGAGTGTCAGACTATCGGCAGCCATCGGGCAGGTAACAGAACCGAGTGCATACAACTTCAACTTTACCGAACCATGAATGATATCCTGAGTTCCCGGAGTATAGATTGGATGAAGCAACGTTCCATGGTCGAAGGTACCGTCTCCGGAGGAGATCCAGCTGAGCATTGAATAGGCGGTTGCAGAAGATCCTGTTGCAGTGTAGGTCTCTCCCTTGCAAATCGAAGCGTTTCCGCCTGCCACAGCTGTAGGCGCTGTATAAATCATCAGCATCATGCTGTTGGTGTCAACCCTGTTCTGGCCATAAGCCGTCAGTTTCAACGGAACCATTCCTTCTGTAATATCTCCGGCGCTTGGGGTGTAAACCGGGTTAAGAATGGCTGTATTGCTGAACTGTCCGGTTCCGGTCGTTGACCAACGGACAGAATCATAACTGTCGGCCATGCCATGCAACTGGTAAGCGTTGCCTGCACAGACCTCCGCATCTGATCCGGCACTGGCAGTGGTATAATACCTCGGCGGAAAAACAATAAAGTCAACCCATGATGCATCCAGCCCCATGGAGGTCGTGTTATTCTTTTCATACACCCACTTAAACGTGTGATGGCCGGCCATTACCGGGTATGCATAGCGCTTAAAAGTTGTATCGGCAAAGTTCGACCACAATCCTACAATTGCATTGTCAATGTAAAATTTGAGGACATCCCGGATGGGCTGACTGGAGATCCGTCTGAAAAACGAGATGCTGTCGTCCATCGAGGCATCGTATTCCACGAAGATTCCGGTGGATTCATTATCTGTGATAACGCCTGACCGTGCAGAATAGTTGCCTTCGTACTTGATAACCGGGTCGATGGTCCATGGTTTTGCCGTGTTGGTGAACTGCCATGGGAATTTGGTGAAGTTGCCGGATTCCCAGTCTTCGACGATCAAACCGATTTTTGCATTGAAGACTTTGTTGGTAACCCGGTATTTGGAGGTAGCCATATTGTGCAACTGTGCTGCTGATCCGATGGCTGCACCGCTGTTTACCGTAATCCCAAACAACGCAACAACGGTTTCTCCGGCGTGGAGTGTGCCAATGTTGAATATCGGATTTCCAATTGTAACATAAGAATTCAGGGATGACATGTTGCTGACAACATTTTCTGCATCCCAGATGCCATTGTTTTTGGTAGTGATCATCAGGGTGGCTTCTTCACCCGGATCGAGGCGGCCGTTTCCATTGCCCCCGGGAGGGACATCATCAATGGCCATGGAAACGATGCTCACATCCGGTGCATGGGCGGTGATCTGGAAAGTACTCCATGTGACACTGTCCTGCTGGTCGATGGCTTTGACGGTAAACATGACAGGCTCGTTGTTCATGATGGAATCGTTTACCTTGAATTTGAATCCGTTCGGGATGAATTTTTCCTGGTCAATATCAAAGTGGCCGTATTCTTTAATCGAATCAAGCATGGTAATATACGGATTGTCGCAGGAGAGATGAACAGACACTCCGTCGGCAGGACCTGTTCCGGTATTCTTCATCTTGAGTCCGAGGAGTTCAGTCTCACCATAATCCATCAGGCCGTTGTGATTTCCAAATGTTGTATCGTTCAATACAGATCCGGTGTTTTCGATGGCTGCCTGGGGAACCAGGATGTCAATCGGAGAGACATAGGTAAGACAATGTCCCGATCGGGTATCTGTCCAGCAAGGGAAAGTTTTTCCATCATAAGCCGCAATTGCAAGGTAATCGCCCATGTACTTGGAGGCCATCATCGGAATTGCTGACGGAGTGAACGTGACATCGCTGACCTGCAAGTCAGTGAAGGTGCTGCCTCCATCAGTTGAATAGGCCATCCATGCCTGGGCTTCGGTTGATGCACAGTTCCTGTTGTCATAAAAAACAACGCTGACATAACCCGTAGCCTGGTCGCATGTGATCCAGGGAAAATAATGGTGTTTTCCGGCTGTTGAATCGGAGTTGATAATCTTCGGAGCCGACCACGTGGTGCCTTTATCGGTTGATTTCATCATGTAGCAGGAGGTCCCTGTACCGGTATTGATGCCCGGGTATCCTTTGTTGGTCCATACAATATAAATGGTACCACGGTATGGGCTGTTACTTAAATCAACGGCCATTGACGGAAAAGCGTTGGTGCGCATGTTTTGAGGAACACTTCCTGTGTTTCGGATGCCTTTAATGTTGTTGATTGCGCGGAAGGCTGTACCCCAGGTAGATCCACCATCCAACGAAGTGTTAAACCCGATGGCTTTTTCATCGCTTGGCCAGCTGTCATAGACTGACCAGGCTGCATATACTTCACCATCCGGGCCGCATTTGAAGTTGATGCCCTGGTTATGGCTTCCGGCAGCCGTTGCAGCACTGATGTTTACCGGGGTGGACCAGGTAGCTCCACTGGTTACTGAATGGGAAACAGAAATATTGTTATTCACCATCCAACCATTATAAAGGTGCCCTTTATATGGACTTGAGGGGCTGATGTCAACCCAGAGATGGTTTTTGTCAAGCATGTTGAAGGCAGTGCCGGTAGCCACTTTGCTGATAGTCCAGGTTGCTCCGAGGTTGTCAGAATATGAAACACTTTGTCCGCTGGCATTGTCAATGTATCCGATATACCATCGTCCGTTGAGGTCGATCACTGCGGCAGGGTCGCCGGAGTTGGACCCACCTGCACCTTCTACTGTACCCGACCAGGTTGCAGAACCATCGAGCGTTTTCAGGGCATCCGCTCCCTTTACGGTGCCGTTGCTTGGCTGGGGAGTTGAGTTGTTGGAATTCAGCAACATATTCTTGTCATTGGGATTTATTACAATGGAATTCTCACTTTGGGTGGAATTCGATGGTTCAGTAGTGACAAGAACATCGGGGGAGTCGATGACATTAACTCCGCGTAGAAGCACCTTGCTGCCGTTATATCTGGCCGGGGGGAGTGTGGAGTAAGGTTCAACAGGTACAAGACCGGCAGCAGCGCATCTTTGCCAGTAGCCCATGTTGTCGATACGGGTATCAACCTGGTAATCATGGGGAAATGCTGGTTTGGCATCCTGTGCCAAAAGTGTGACCGAGGTCATCATCAGGATGAGTCCGGTCACCAGAAAGTAAATGTTTTTTTTCATGGAAATTATTTTGAGGGTGGGAGAATTATCCTTGCAAAGGTAATTAATAATCACAGATGTTAGGTAGTCAGCGAAGGCGATTACACGAATAATCTACAAAAATTCATTGCTTTGTAGTAAACACATATTGCAGGATATTGGCGCCCATCTGAAGCGCTTTCTGACGGGTAGGATCTGAATCTCCATGAACGGAAGGATCTTCCCAGCCATCTCCAAGGTCGCATTCATAGGTGTAAAATAACACAAGCCGGCCTTCATAAATTAGTCCAACCCCCTGGGGAGGCTTCCCGTCATGCTCATGGATCTTAGGCAACCCGCTTTGAAAATTGTATTTCTGATGGTATATCGGGTGGTCAAAAGGCAGTTCGAGTAACTCGAGTTCGGGGAAAACCCTTTTCAACTGCGGCCTGATGTATTTGTCCATGCCATAATTGTCGTCAATGTGAAGAAACCCGCCGGCCATGAGATAATTCCGAAGATTTTGAATCTCCTGATCTGAAAACACCACGTTGCCATGCCCGGTCATGTGAATAAAAGGATAATTCATCAGCTCAGGGCTTCCGACATCCACTGTTGCAATATCTTCATTGATGTTGGTTGTCAGATTCCGGTTGGCAAACTTCACCAGGTTGGGCAGCGAAGTCGGGTTTGCATACCAGTCGCCACCTCCTGAGTATTTCAGCAATGCGATCTGAAAGGAAGGTGGTGAAAACGATGAGGTAACCAGCAAAAGTGTAATACTGGCAAGTGTCAAAAGAAAAGTTCGCTTTTTATTGATGGTCGGCAACATAAAAATGCTGAATTGAAGTCACAAAGGTAATGTTTTACCTTCAATGTGGAGACGGGTCCCCTGCAAACTGCATTGATTGGTGTTTTATTTACAAATCGGAGGTTGTTTCAGAAACTGATACAAGGTTAAACCTGTATGGAAGCATGGCATCCTCTTCCGCATAACCAACCCCAATCCTCGGCCCTGAAAAAATCATTTCCGCACTGACATTAAATCCGCTGTCTTCAATCCAAATAGCTGGGGGGATGCTGAGATTCTTTCCTGTGAGGTCTAGGCCCGAATGGCGAAAATGAATTCCGAGTAATTTCGAAACCTTGCCGGGACCGGTCCCGAAATTCTTTGTTACCTTCTCTTTTTCTGTCCGTTTTAACATATAATCAATGCCATCTGCCGGGATGATCGCACGGATCAGCACGGCATGAGGGATGCCCGGCAGGTTGGTGACAACATTAAACAGTGAATGGATTCCGTAGCACAGGTAAACATAGGCGATGCCTCCCCGGGCATACATGGTTTCTGTGCGGTTGGTGCGCCTTCCTCCATAGGCATGGGAAGCTTTATCAGTTATTCCGGCATAGGCCTCCGTTTCGCAGATCATACCGGAGGTTATGGTTCCGCCAATATTGGTGTACAAGTGTTTGCCAAGCAAGTCACGGGCGATTTGAACAACATCGGGGCGGGTGTAGAAACTAAGTGGGAGGAGTGACATGATTGAATAATGTGAATCAGGGGTTGAACAGTAATTGATACAAAGCTAGTAAACAAAGGTAAACCAGGAAGAACTAATTGTTGACAATATAACCTCCCACACCTCAGAGAATTAATCAGGAGAAGTAACCTGTAAACTTTTTTTAGGACGAGACATTCGGGTATTGGAAACACACAGGGCTTCACCCTGTGTTAGTAGATACAGCCCTTTCAGGGCATGATGGGTTTTCGGGTG
>CAYHGE010000039.1:0-29906 GCA_964355945.1 uncultured Draconibacterium sp. | reverse complement strand
TTTTATTGTCCATTTTACACTTTTTTGTGTAAACCTATTTCAGGACAAGACAGGGCTTTACCCTGACACAGGGCTTCACCCTGACACAGGGCTTCACCCTGTGTTGACGGATTGCGCCCTTTCAGGGCTGGCGCATCATTGCAAAATCAGTTATAACAACAAAATCAAAATCGTGAAACTCAACTCCAAAGGCCTAATCAGCACCCAACTTTGCATTTTGCATTTGCACTTTGCATTTTGACATTTTTCAGATCACAGCAGCCGCTATACATGCAACGCTTATTTTTACCTCCGGGATCATGTTCAAAGCCTGGCAGCACGACTCAAGGGTTGCTCCGGTGGTGATCACATCGTCGACAAGCAGCAGGTGACCCGATTTCCAGTCCTGGGGAGCGTTCACGGTAAAGATCTCTTTTACATTCTGATACCGGCTGAAACGTGACTTCCGGGTTTGTGTTTCTGTCGCATGTGTCCGGGTGAGCAAATGACGATTTACCGGTATGTTCATCGCCCTGGCCAATCCGATGGCAAATTGTTCACTTTGGTTATATCCGCGTTGCATGTATTTTCTTTTGTGAAGTGGAACCGGGACGATCGCATCAACCGAACTGAATGGGGGCGAATTTTTCAGCAAATGACCATATTGTTCTCCAAGGTAAATTCCGATATCTTTTCTTCCCTTATACTTCAGCTGATGCACCAGCTGCTGCACTTTGCCTCCTTTGTTGAAACTGAGAAAGGCAGCCGCTGATTCAAGCCTTACCCTGCCGTAGAAAAGCCGTGCAACCGGATTTTCAGGATCAGCATGGAAATTTGTTTTTGGCAGATGGTATTCACAGAAGTGGCAGATTGCCTCTTCATGTTTCCAGAGGCTGTTGCCGCAACCTGCACAGATTCTGGGATAGATAAGGGAAATAAAGTCGCTGAGATAGATCATGGCAAAAGTTCTTGCTTAATCAGGAAAGAGCGGAAAAGTGGTAATAAATTGAAAAAAAACTTGTAGGTTTGATTAAAATTTGACCATGGAATGAAACCTGTCCCATTGCTTGATATTCAGGACTTAACGGTTGGTTTTACCTCCGGACCCGCAGAGCTGATTGTTGTTGACCACATTTCATTCACCCTGAACGAGTCGGAAACACTTGCCGTTGTTGGAGAGTCAGGATCAGGCAAAACAGTGAGTGCCCTGGCTGTTTTGAGGTTAATTCCTTCACCACCCGGGAGGATTTCAGAAGGAAAGATCTTTTTCAGGAAAGGAGAAAGCGCACCTGTGGATCTTACCTCCATTGATGAGCGGGAGATGCAAACGATCAGGGGCCGTTCGATTTCGATGGTTTTCCAGGAGCCGATGACTTCCCTGAACCCTGTTTTCACCTGTGGCAACCAGGTCATGGAGAGCCTCAGGGTTCACCTTGGGTACAGTAAAAAGCAGGCACGGGAAAAGGTGCTTGATCTTTTCAACGAAGTAAAGCTTCCAAGGCCGGAAGAGGTTTTCACCTCTTATCCTCATCAGCTTTCGGGTGGGCAAAAACAGCGGGTGATGATCGCCATGGCGATCTCCTGCAATCCTGCCGTGCTGATTGCCGACGAACCCACTACCGCACTCGATGTAACTGTTCAGAAAACCATTCTCGACCTGATGAAGAGCCTTCAGGTGGCGAGAAAGATGAGCATCCTTTTTATAACCCACGACCTGGGTATTGTTGCGGGTTTTGCCGACAGGGTGCTGGTGATGCACAAAGGCAAAATCGTGGAGGAAGGCATTGTTGCCGACATCTTTCAAAAGCCTCAGCATCCCTATACCCGCGGATTGCTTGCATGCCGGCCACCTCTTGATGTGCGGCTGAACCGCCTTCCAACGATCGAAAAATACATGATGGAGGAGCGTGTTGAATTGGAGGGAATTATCTCACCACAGCAACGAAAGAATGATCACGATCGGATATATGCCCGTGAACCCATTCTTAAAGTAGAAAAGCTAGGCAGGCAATTCGGGTCATTTACTGCGTTAGAAAACGCCAGTTTCCTGGTTTATCAAGGTGAGACACTGGGTGTTGTGGGGGAGTCGGGAAGCGGGAAAACCACACTTGCCCGGGTTGTACTGGAACTCATCCCGGCCACAGCGGGAAGAATTTTATACCAGGACAAGGATATCACGACGCTTACTTCGACCAACCTAAAGAAATTGCGCAAAGAGCTCCAGATCGTATTTCAGGATCCATACTCTTCCCTCAACCCGAGGATTGCCATTGGTCCGGCCATTCTTGAACCGATGAAAGTGCATGGACTGCATGGCAATACAGCAGCGAGAAAAGCCCGGGTGCTGGAACTCCTTCAAAAAGTCGGGCTGAAGCCGGAGCATTTTTACCGGTATCCCCATGAATTTTCTGGTGGACAGCGGCAACGGATATGCATTGCCCGCGCCCTGGCGGTTGAACCGCGACTGATCATTTGCGACGAGTCGGTTTCGGCACTTGATGTGTCGATTCAGGCACAGGTGCTGAACCTGTTAAACGACCTGAAAAAAGACTTTGGCCTTACGTATATATTCATTTCACACGATTTGTCGGTGGTTAAATACATGTCGGACAGGCTGATCGTGATGAGGAATGGAAAAATTGAAGAGATGGGGGAAGCCGATTCGGTTTATGCCAATCCGCAGTCGGAATATACGAAGGCATTGCTGGCGGCGATTCCCGGGATGCAATTAAAAAAATGAAATTATGGCAAAGAAAAAAAGCCTGAGCGGCAGTGAGAAGAACACCTTTGTGAAGTCGGTGCTGGATGTGTTTCAGAACAACCCATACAGCAGTTTCAACTACAAGCAGGTGGCAGGAAGACTTGGCATCAAGGACCGGGCAAGCAAAGACCTGATCAGCCTGATCATCGGACAACTGTTCAAGAGCCAGGAGCTGGCCATGAGCAAGCGGGGAAAATACCAGATCAACCTGGAGAGTCCCCGGTATGCAAAGGAGGTAATCACCTCCCTGACTGGCACTGTTGACATGAAACAGACGGGCAAGGCCTATGTGATCCCGGAAGACAAATCGGAGGATGTTTTCATCGCCGCCACAAATACCAATCATGCCCTGCATGGTGACAAGGTCAAGGTGTTCATTTTCCCCAGGCGGAAAGGGCACAAGCTGGAGGGGGAAATATCAGAAATCATAAAGCGGAATAAAAAGCAATTCGTAGGTACGATCGAGACCTCAAAGAATTTTGCCTTTCTCCGGCCCGATAATGCAACTATGCCGGTAGATATTTTCATTCCCAATACAAAACTGAACGGTGCAAAGAACGGGCAGAAGGTGGTGGTGGTCATTACTGAATGGCCGGCACAGTCGGCAAACCCGTTTGGGGAGGTGAAGGAGGTATTGGGAAAACCAGGAGATAACAGGGTGGAGATGCAATCGATCTTAGCCGAAATTGACTTCCCCTTGTCCTTTTCACCTAAGGCGGAGAAGGAGGCGGCATCTTTTCCGGATTCAATTCCGGAGGCGGAAATTTCGAAACGCAGGGATTTCCGGCAGGTTTTTACCATCACCATCGATCCGGAGGATGCCAAGGATTTTGACGATGCGATATCATTGAGATCACTGGAAAACGGACATTGGGAGATCGGGGTTCATATTGCCGATGTTTCTTATTATGTCAGGCCTGGCACGGCGATAGAGGAGGAGGCTGTTGAACGCGGCACGTCGGTTTACATGGTCGGGCGAACCATTCCGATGCTCCCGGAGCGGTTATCCAACGGGCTGTGCTCCCTGAAACAGGGGGTGGACCGGTTGTGTTTTTCGGCCGTATTTGAGATGGATGAAAATGCAAAAATCTATGCGGAGTGGTTTGGTAAAACGGTGATCAATTCGAACCGGCGGTTTGCCTACGAGGAGGTTCAGGCGATTATTGAGTCGGGAACCGGGGAGTATGCTTCAGAGGTGGCCATCTTCAACAAAGTCGCATTAAAACTGAGAGCGGAACGTTTCCAGAAAGGCTCCTTTAATTTTGAAACCCAGGAAGTACGTTTCAAACTGGATGAACTGGGAAGGCCCCTGAGTATTTACATCAGGGAGATGAAAGATGCCAACAAGCTGATCGAGGACTTCATGCTGCTGGCCAACCGCAAAGTGGCAGAATTCATCGGGAAAAAGCGTGAAAATCAAACGGTGAAAACCTTTGTTTACCGTGTTCATGATACACCGAATCAGGAAAAGCTTGAAAATTTCACGCAATTCGTTGAACGTCTTGGGTATAAGCTCAAGCTCAGTTCAAAAAAATCGCTGGCTGATTCATTTAACAAGTTATTCAGCGACATCAAGGGAACCGGCACAGAGACGATGATCGAAACCATCGCCATCAGAACTATGTCAAAGGCCTATTATTCAACAAATAACATTGGCCATTACGGGCTGGCATTTCCGTTTTATTCCCATTTCACTTCGCCAATCCGACGCTATCCCGATCTGATGGTTCACAGGTTGCTGTTTGATTATATGAATAATGCCCAGTCGGTTTCAAAGGAAGTTTATGAGCCAATGTGTGAACATGCCTCGGAGATGGAGCGCCGTGCGGTGGATGCCGAACGGATGTCGGTGAAATACAAACAAGCTGAATATATGCTGGATAAAGTTGGCCAGCAGTTTGATGCGATGATTTCCGGTGTGAGCAAATGGGGTATCTTTGCGGAGATTGTCGGGACAAAATGTGAAGGAATGATCCGCCTGCGTGACCTGGAGGACGATTACTACTACCTTGATGAAGAGAATTACCAGATCATCGGGCAGCGGCATGGCAACAGGTTTAAACTTGGGGATAAAATCAAGATCCGGGTTAAGAAAATCGATCTGGCACGGAAGCAGATGGATTATGACTGGGTTAGTTAACAAAAATCAAATATTATGAACAAAGTTATCAGAAACATGGGCAGATCAATGGTTGCAGCTATTTTTCTTTGGCTGTTTTTTTCATTTGACCTGGAGGCCCAAACGCACGATGTCACTCTCACACTTCACCTCCGTGGTGTTTACGAAAGTAAAATCAGCATTCTTGCACTTACAATCTCAAAAACCTTTAAACCCATTGTGGAGGTGCCGGGGATCAAAGATGGAGAAACAACAAAAATTACCATTCCAAAGGATAAACTGCCGGGAGAGTTCGTTATCCGGTTCGATTACAAGGAAAACGAATCAAGCACGCCATATCCGTCAGAAAAAAACATTTTTGCCTACCAGCAGAATCTGGAGTTGTGGGTAAGTCCTAAATATTGCAACAATGGCGACAGCACCCGGTTTCAGCCGGGTGAACTTGAAAACACAACGTTTGTGCAATTCTCGAAAGAGAATGGAAAGCAGAAAGAAAAAATAGGATTGCTACAGAATTTTTTGATGAACTATGATGACACTGAATCAAAGTTTTACCAGCAGGGGATCAAAGAGTATGAACAGCGCCGGCTAATCTACAACCGGTGGCTTACAAGCCAGGCAGAAAAGGACAGGGCGCTCTTTGTGAGTAACTTGTATCAGTTTCAGTATATTCCCCAGATATCCCTGAAGGGCAATGAGACAGACCGGATTCACAGCCTGATCGATCACTACTTTGACGGCATGAATTTCAAAGATCCCCTGCTGATCAAAACAGCCGAGCTGAACAAGTGGATGGACAATTATGTGAACCTTTATGGCCAGCTTTCGACCACCACCGCTTTACGGGATTCATTGTTTCCGCTTGCCGGAAAAACGGCGATTGAGAAGGCCAAACAAGGCCATCCAATGGTTTATGGCTGGATGGTGGATTATTTCTTCCGGGGATATGAGTCGAACGGCATTACGGCCGGGATGAAAATACTCGAACCCTATACCAACGATCCAACCTGTCTGACATCAAAAAGACAGGAGATCGAACGCAGGCTGAAGGGGATGGAAACGCTGGTGCCCGGGACCAAAGCACCGGATATTTCACTGTCAGATTTGGAGGGTAACAAGTTCGGGTTAAGTAAGTTCACCACACAGGCTAAGTATACGCTGCTGATTTTCTGGTCGGCGGGATGCAGCCACTGTGTTGAAACCGTAGATGCGTTATTCCCATGGCAGCAGCAACCTGAGATGAAAGAGAAGATCTCTGTTGTGGCCATCAGTCTGGATGAAACAGAATCCGAGGTAACCTTATGGAATCAGAAAGTTAAGGGGCTTAATGGATGGAAACATCTCCGGGCCGCAGAGGGTGTTCGCAGCAAGGTAGCATACGATTACTTCGTGCTGGCCACTCCGGTCATGGTTCTGCTCGATTCAAAGACCATGGAAATCATTGCGCTACCGAATACCTTGAATGAATTATTGAAATCCGTTCAATAAAGGTCTCAGGCCAGTTTCTTGCGTTCGATGAGGTCAAAAAAGGCTTTGTGATAGGTTTCACTGACGGGAATATACTGATCTCCGATCTTTATCCGGTTCCGTTCGATCGATTCGATCTTATCCAGGGCAATAAAAAAGGATTTGTGCACCCTGCAGAACTGTGGTTCATGGAGCACCTCTTCAAGTTTCCGGGCATTCATGAGGGTCATGATCCTTCGTGTTTTAGTAACGATCCGCCAGTAATCGCCCATTCCTTCAACATACAGCACGTCAGCGCTTTCGATGCGCTCCATGCGGGTTTCGGTTTTTACAAAGAAAAATGAGGTTTCATGAGTCTTGGATTTGCCATTTTCCGGTTTTCCTGATCCTGTATCAAGCTGCATTCGTTCGCACACCTTGTTCACCCCTTTGATAAACCGCTCAAAGGAGATCGGTTTCAGCATATAATCCACTACGTCGAGTTCAAAGCCCTGGATAGCGTATCGTTCATAAGCTGTGGTAAAAATTACGAATGGACGGTGTTTCAGGGCGTTCAGCAACTGAATCCCGCTGAGTTCTTCCATTTGAATGTCCAGAAAGATCAAATCAACTTTGTTCGACCGGATATACTCAATGGACTCGATGGCGTTGTCGAAGATTTTCAGGAGATTCAGAAAAGCGACTTTCGAACAGTAATCTTTGATGATATCGAGCGCCAGTGGCTCATCATCAATCGCGATGCAATTGATTGTCATGTCGATAGGATTAATTGAATATGATACAGTTCTTCACCTGCACTGATTTCAAGCAGATGTCTGCCTGGGTAAAGAAGGTTTAACCTTCTCCTGATATTCGTCAGCCCGATACCACCAACCTGGTCTTTGGTGACGGTAGCATTTTTCCGGACATGGTTGCTAACATCAAACATGATTTGCCCGGGTTCGATGGATAACACAATGTTGATTCCCGGACTGGGCACACTCTTGCTTCCGTGTTTGAATGCATTTTCAACAAAGGGAATCAGCAGCATTGGGGCGATGGTTCTCCCTTCAACAGGGCCATGAATGTGCAACTCCACGAAGTCTTTGTGTTTTATCCGGAGTTTTTCGAGCTCAATAAAACTTTTGAGATATTCGATCTCCTTTTCAAGGAGCACATTGTCGGTGGTTGCATCGTAAAGCATGTATCGCATGATCGACGACATTTTCATCACCGCTTCAGGGGCATCGTCCGACTTCTTGTAAACCAGCGAATAGATGTTGTTCAGGGTGTTGAATAAAAAATGCGGATTAATCTGCGACCGAAGCAATGCCAGCTCACCGGATTGTTTTTCAAGCAGCAGTTCAGTCTTAAGCTTCTGGGTATCAAACCATCCGATGGCCAGTTGGATGAGCAGCGCATAAATACTGTAGATGGTCACCAGCCGGAGAGAGTTGAACCACCAGCTGCTGTTGATGATTAGCGGTTCAGAAGGCTTCAGGTGACTGTATCCGATATATTTCCAGAAAACGTACTCAAGGCCTACCCGTAACGGGATGAGAAGGCCGATGACCGCAACCAGCAAAAGCACCGGAAGGAGTTTGTTTTTCCGGGTAAAAAAAAGTCCGTAGGTAAAATAGAAACTGTAAAATGTAATCAGGCTGGTAAACGGGTAGATGGTGATCTCTTCAAACGGATCGTAGCCTTTTCCCGACATCATTGCAACGGAAAGCAGGATCTGGTTGAACATGTATATCCAGAAGGCCAGATGGATCAGGATTTTGTACCGTAGCTTCATAATACGAAAATCAGATCACGAAAATAGTGATAAATCAGGTAGTTGAATCTGATTTATGCATTAAATCGACAGGATGCCCGGTTTGTTCGGCAGCCTTGGGTATTACGACGATAATCTGTTGCAGATATCATGGGCGTCTATGGTGCCGACTCTATAAGAATTAAAGTAGATTTTTCAAATCTTGCATTCCAACAATTGATATTGTCGTGGCATAGCTTTTTATAGTTGATGTAAAATTACACCAAATATGAATCATTTACAACTTTTTAGTTTTGTTGACAACACTTGTTACTGACGAACAGGAACTGCATAAAGAGGCATAAGTATTATTTAACCACAACCCTTACCCCTTTTATGGAAGAACCATAACCCTGTCTAAGGAAATAGATTCCTGCCGGGAGGGATTTTATTTCAAAAGGAATGGTATTTTCTCCGCATGTTACAGAAACTTTTTGTTCACTGACAAGCATGCCATGCAGGTCAAATAGTTGAAAGGTAAGTTGTTCGGTACGGCTCGAAACAAACATGGCAGTAAAGGAACCCCGTGCCGGATTTGGGTAAACGGTTAGAGCGCTGGCCGGGGACAATGCGGTTTCAACCCCTGTAATAGTCCCCGTAAATTGCAGATTATCCAGATAAAGGAAATCCTGGTTGTTTGGAGCAGAACCGCTGGCAGAAAGAAAGATCATGCAAGTGTCGGGAAACTGACCATCAACGTATGTCAGCGGAATGGAAAAGTTGGCCCAGCTCATGACCATTCCGGGTAAAACCTTGTGAGTGGAAGCAACAGTTTTTCTTGAATTTGAAGGAATATCCCACCTGGTGAGGGTAATATCTATGTAACCTGCTCCACCTCCATAAACCATGTACTGCCACTTGCCTGTAAAATTTTGTGGTCGTTGGGTGAAGGAGAAGCCCGATACCGGCAGGTGGGTTACCTGGTTCAATACCCCGCATGTTGCAATTCCCGGAACAACTCCCATCCCGGTGACCGGTTTCGATACGAGCTTAAGATAGGAATTTCCCGGTGATCCCGGCGTGCCTTTGGTACACGTGTAAATACCAGCAGAGGAGGTAGTTGGATTAAGGTTGTCCCACTGGTCAGGCATCGTGTAAGATCCGACTGTTGTCCATGATTCAAACCCGTTGTTGGGAATCTGGGCCATGGTCATGGTTGCAGAAATAACTATTGCCATGATGCAATATATTTTTCTCATATTGTTGACTTATTTGTTGTTTAACTGTTTTTCTGAACAAAAGTAATCGAAATCAGAATCAGTTTTCCTATCCTGTCATTTTTTGCTATATTTGTATGTGGACTGATAGGGATGAAGAGATACTTCAGGATTTTTCGGGATAAATTAGTACATTTTTTCGATCCACCTTTTCGGGTAACACGGATTTTTTGACAAACGGGAAGTGTTTGTATCCTAAACAATCATGGACCTGTTTTCTAATTCAACAAAATTGTCAACCTTTTGGCTGTCAACCAGACATGTGTTGCGATTGCACCCTAACAAAAAATATTATTTCGCAAAAGATTGTTTGTAGATAAAGCGGTGTATCTTTGTTAATTATAGTAACGGTGCCTTGCGCCGGTATTAGAATAGTCGATTTCCAGCCAAATTCAACCACTTAGGCTTGATATATATCGGGCGATGGGTTTGCGTTTTACGCAAGTCCGGTCGTTAAATATCAAAGAAACTAAGCGATTTCTCAGTTGAAAACCGGTAAAGATTCAGAATAAAGGTGAGTCAAAACCGGAAAAATCATTATGAAACAACAAAATTTTCTGCCTGAAACAAAGGCAAAAAGTGTATGGAAGGCATTTGCAGTTCTTATATTGGGACTTTGTCTCACGTTTGTGTCTGCATATTATGCCAAACGTGATATTGAAGAACAGAGGAAGAAAGAGTTTTCGGAGGTTTGCAATGAACTGAAAACAAAAATAATCATCAGGCTTAACGTCCAGGCTCAGCTTTTACGAAGTGGTTCAGCGCTTTTTGCAGCCTCCGTGGAGGTTTCTCGAAATGAATGGAAGTCATTTGTTGAATCTTCCGGAATGAACGAAAATTTGCCCGGTATCCAGGGGGTCGGATTTTCATTGATAATTTCCAGAAATCAATTGGAAAAGCATATTCAACAGATTAACACTGAGGGATATCCACAGTATTCCGTGCGTCCGGCCGGGGATAGAGACCGATACACTTCCATCATTTACCTGGAGCCGTTCACCGGCAGGAACCTGCGGGCTTTCGGGTATGACATGTACTCCGAGCCAATCAGAAAAAAGGCGATGGACCAGGCCTGCGACGAAAATATCGCCGCACTTTCAGGCAAAGTAATTCTTGTCCAGGAAACGGATAAGGATTTACAGGCGGGAACTTTAATGTATGTTCCGGTTTATCGCAACGGGATGCCGGTGGCCACAGTCACTGAGCGGCGCACTGCCATTATTGGCTGGGTGTATAGCCCCTACCGCATGCACAATCTGTTACAGGGGATTTTAGGCCGGTGGGAGTCGGGCAGTCAAAACAATATCCGCCTGCAGGTTTATGATGACGACAGGGTCTCGCTGAAATCGTTGTTGTTTGACAGTCAACCTCACGACACAATCATTACCGACCAGGGATCCACAATCTCGCTTACCATTCCAGTAGTATTTAATGGTAAACAGTGGTCCTGTCGTTTTACTCAAAGTGCAGGAGAATCACTTTATTTTCAGCACAAAGCAGTTATCGTATTGATTAGTGGCATCGTTATAAGTTTCCTTTTATTCGGATTGCTGTTGTCATCAGTGAATACTGCAATCCGGGCGCAGCATATCGCTGAGAAGTTAACATATCAGTTAAGAGAAAGCCAGCAGCAGTTAAAAACGGTAGCTGATTTTGCTTCTGACTGGGAATACTGGACCGGAAAGGATTCCCGGATAATTTACATGTCACCCTCAAGTACACGGATAACCGGCTATGCTCCCGATGAGTTTTTAACGGGCAGTATGCTTCTGATAAATGTCGTGCATCCCGGCGATTTGAACATTTTTATTGACCATACAAAAACAACATCGTCATTGGAGTACCGGCATCTTTCCGGAAACCTGGACTTCAGAATATTGAAAAAGGATGGAACAATCACTTATATCAGCCATTTATGTGTCCCTGTTTATGATGATGAGGGCAACTATGATGGCCGGCGTTCCAGTAACAGGGACATCACTGACCGCAAACAGGCTGAATTTTTATTGCAGGAGAGCGAATCACGTTTCCGGGAGGTTTTGGAAAATTCGCTGGATGCATCCTATAAACGTGAATTGAAAACCAGTACGTATGATTACCTGAGCCCGGTGTTCGGCCGGCTCTCCGGTTATACACCAGAAGAGATAAAGAACCTGCCGGGCAAAACATTTTTCGAGTTAATATCACCCGAAGACATACATGAACTCGAACGTGTGATCACAAAATCCGTGACAGGCATGTCCGGCACTCCCTATCAGGTTGATTATCGGTTAAAACACAAAGACGGGGAGTTTCGCTGGCTGCATGATCAGTTCATTGTCACACGGGATGAACAGGGTAATCCGGCTGCTATGATTGGAAGCGTAGGTGACATCTCTCACCGCAAGCGGTTGGAAAATGAACTGAAGGATGAAAAAAACAGGCTCTCTTATATTTTGAAAGGTACAAATGCAGGAACCTGGGAATGGAATATCCTTACAGGGGAAACGATTTTCAATGAGAGATGGGCAGAAATAGTGGGATACTCATTGGATGAACTTTCGCCGGTAAATATTGATACATGGGGAAGGATCACGCATCCAGATGACTTGCAAGAGGCTGAAAAATTGTTGGAAAAGCACTTCACGGGCGAGTCAGACTATTATGAGTGCGAAGTAAGAATGAAGCATAAGAACGGCGACTGGATATGGGTACTTGACAGGGGAAAAGTGCACGAATGGGATCAGGAAGGCAGGCCCAGTTTAATGTCGGGCACACATTCGGACATTACCCGGAGCAAGGTGCTGGAAGGAATTTTACGCGAAAGCGAATTACGCTTCCGGCTTGTGGCAGACTCGGCACCTGTGCTGATCTGGAAATCAGGCCCGGACACCCTGTGTGACTATTTTAACCAGCCCTGGCTTGACTTTACCGGCCGGACAATCGGGCAGGAACTGGGCAACGGATGGGCAGAAGGAGTACATGCTGACGACCTCCAAAATTGCCTCGATATTTACCTGAAGGCTTTCGACGCGCATGAATCCTTCAAGATGGAATACCGTCTCCGCAGGGCGGATGGTGAATATCGCTGGGTGCTGGATCATGGGATTCCCCGTTTCGCATCTGGCGGTACGTTTGTTGGCTACATCGGTTCATGTGTTGATATTACAGAACGGAAGGAAGCGGAAAACGAACTCACCAGGCTTAAGAATTCACTGGAAAAAAACGTGGTCGAACGCACCCATCAGCTAAACACATCGAATAAAGAGCTCAAATTCCGCCTCAGTGAACTCGGGCAGTTTGCCTACATCGCCTCTCATGACCTTCAGGAACCGTTGCGTAATCTCACCAATTTCACACAATTGTTCCTCGAAGAATATGGAGGAAAACTGGATGAGAACGGGAATAAATACATTGAATTCATTTCCGGTGCAACTGACCGGATGAGAGAGCTGGTAACAGGGCTGCTTTACTATGTTATTTTAGGCAAGGAGAGTGTTAAAACCGACATCGACTGCAATGTAATTGTCAACGAAGTCCTGCTTAAAATTGATGACAAGATTAAGGAGATTGATGCCCGGGTCAATCTGCAGGAATTACCTGTGTTAAATGGCTATCAAAAGGAATTGAGCCTCTTGTTTCAGAACCTGATCGAAAACGCAATCAAATTCCGGAGAATGGATATCCGGACTGAAATAACCATTTCAGTTGAAAATATTGAAAATGAATGGAAATTTGCGGTGGAGGACAACGGTATTGGCATTATGGAACAAAATAATGAGAAGGTCTTCATCATCTTTAAACAAATGCACAACCGGAACAAATATGAGGGTACGGGGATTGGCCTTGCACACTGTAAAAAAATCGTGGAATTGCATGGTGGCAGGATCTGGGTAGAATCTGCGCCCGAGATGGGGAGCATATTTTATTTTACAATACCAAAACAATGAACAAGGCAGCATATCACTTAATTTACATTTGAATTTCCGCGCCTGTGGAAAAAATAAAGTAAATTTGCATACAACCAACATTGTTCAAGATGATCTCCAAAAACGTAGAAAAAGCAATCAACGAGCAAATCAAACGCGAGGAGCACTCTTCGCGCATCTACCTGTCGATGGCCTCATGGGCCGAACGTAACGGTTATCCCGGTGCAGCCAACTGGCTCTATGTCCAGACAGAGGAGGAGCGGATTCACATGCTCAAACTCGTTCATTACATCAACGACCGTGGCGGAACCGCAGTCATTCCAGCGCTGGATGCACCTGAGGCGAAGTTTAAATCGCTTACCGATGTGTTTCAGGATGTACTGAAACATGAAGAGTACATCTCTGCCTCGATCAACGACCTCTATGCGACCTGTACCAAGGAGAAGGACTTCACTTCTGCAAACTATCTTCAATGGTACATCACCGAACAGATCGAAGAGGAGAGCACAGTTCGCAGCATCCTGGATCAGATCAGGCTGGCTGGCGGTGAAAAGGGCGGGCAGTTCATGATGGACAAGGAGTTTGCCTCCATGGCGTCGGCCAAAAGGGCGGCAATGGCGGTCAGCGGCGGGGCTAACGCAGTAACTTAACAAGTTTGTTATACCAGGTCCGCCCGTACTTACGGATCAATGCCCCTTCCAGGAACTGGTAAAGCGGTATTTTTTCGTTGTGTCCCTTGATCAGCGCCTTCTGGCAGATGGGCCATTTGTGATAGTTCAGCAGATCATTGACCGGCGTGGTTTTGATACGGATGGGGTAGAGGTGACAGGAGATCGGTTTGGCGAACGGGATTTTCTTCTCCTGGAAAGCCTTTTCAATGGCACACCGGGCAATTCCATCTTCAAAATAGACAAAAGCACACTCTTTTCCATGGACCAGCGGGGTGACGAATTTTCCCTCGGCATCATAGTCAAACACGCCAAGGTTTTCAACTTCCTCAATTCCTTCCTGAACCATGAAAGGCTTAATTTCATCAATATAATCTTCGAGAAGGGAGATCTCCTCCTCTTCCAGTGGCGCACCGGCATCACCTTCCACGCAGCAGGCACCTTTGCATTTTGCCATGTCGCAGCAGAAGTAGACCTCTTTAATGTCGTCGGAGATTAATGTGTTCTCAAGGTAAATCATGGTTATTGATGGATTAGAGTAATGCAAACAATGCAAACAATGCAGGCAATGCAGGCAATGCAGGGATGGAAAGTTATCAACAAATGGTCAACTTTTAGGGTATTGGTTGATTAAGCGAAAAACGAAAATGAAGGAAAACATTATCAAAGATAGAAGTTTTGAGCTGGCCGTGGAAATTGTTTTTCTCTATCAGTATCTGACAAGAGAAAAACGTGAGTATGTACTGTCAAAGCAGGTCTTACAATCAGGCACATCAGTTGGGGCGAATATTTCAGAAGGAGTTGCTGCACAATCCAAGAAAGAGTTTTGCCACAGGCTGTCAATCTCTTATAAGGAAGCACGGGAAACGGAATTTTGGTTGAAACTCCTTTGTTCAACCGGCTATCTTACAATTGAAAAAGCCACCCCTGCAATAAAAAAATGTGACGAAGTCAACAGGTTATTATTCACAATATTGAAAACTGCCAATCAATCCCATTAAGCACAGCTCATTCACATTCCCTGCATTTTTTTCTTTGTCTGCATTGCCTGCATTGTTTGCATTGCCTGCATTGTTTGCATTGTTCTGTCAGGGCAATTGGGAGATCATTTTACGCGAAGGTCTGTAACGCCTCCAGAACTTGTATCTCGTAAAAGAAGTGTAGTAAAAAAGTTGCCTGATTACAGGGATGCGAAGCAGATAATGGTAAATCCGGTAAGAAACGACCATCACCACAAAGGTAAGAAGCCATCCGGTCAATGTAACACCCGTTTGCGCCCAGCCATTATCAGCGGGAACGGTAATGAATTTGCCCACTCCCTGCCAGAACCAGATCATGATTCCCATGTTGAGCAGGATCATGATGCCGATGATGTATCCATGGGCCGTTTCAATGGCCCGTTTGGGACAGCTGTTCATGCAGCGCATGCAGCTTTCGCACCGGTACGACCAGAACGGGCGGTTATCTACTGTCAAAATGGCTTTCACCGGGCAGCTATTGATGCAGAGGTCGCATTTGTCGCAGGCATCGGTGGCATAAAATGATTTCGCCAGGATGAACCGGCCCACGAAAAAATACCCGACGCTGACGGGTGAGATCAGCAAATCCTGTATGATGTCACGAAAAGCCGTATAGACCTTTTTCCCGTCGAGAATTTTTGTTGCAAACTTTTCCGTAACGGCTTTGCAGTGAAGATAGATCGATTCAACCACTTGTTCCTTCAGCCCCGGATGGAACGATATCCAGTTTGAAGGCAGGTCGACGGAGCGAAGCCCCACGATCCGGTAACCTTTCAACAAGAGGACCAGTGCCGAAAGCCAGAGGGCCAGGCCGCTAAGTCCCGGAAGAAACCACTTTGAAAGCTTCATCCCTGCACGGGTGTTCATCAGGAATACCCTGTTTCCCTTCGACCGCGGAAAACGGAAGATGAAATACATCATGGCCGGGGGATAATTGAAGCCATGGGTGGGGGAGACGAAACCGATCAGAGATCCGGGCGGGGGGGATTCAATATTTTTCCGGTCAATGGTTGCAATATCAACCGTTTTGGCATCGATTTTTCGATCTGTGGCTACATTGTTAAACCAATTGGCCACGTTCCGGGCATTGCCGGTGCCGGAAAAAAAGTAGATCAAAAGGGATTGTTCCATGTGAAATAGAATGCAAATAGATGTGACTGGCAAACGATTACGGGATAAAAGTAAGAAATTGTTTCAAGTGTTTGACCTTTTGGTCACCATTTTTTTTCCGGAAGATCATATTGCCCTTCGCTATTCACTTCGAATTTCTTCCGCTTTTGCTCATTCCTGTATTTTGAGAGGTTAATCAACATTACGCTGACAAGAACCACGACCAATCCGCTGATCTGCATCAGGCTCATGTGTTCACCTGCAAAAAACACCCCCAGCAATACAGCGATTACGGGATTTACATATGCGTAGGTGCTCACCTGAATTGCCGACCGGACCTTTAGCAACCACACAAAAGCACTGTAAGCCACCAGCGATCCGAAAACTACCAGGTATAACACAGATAACCATGCCCCTGTTGTAACGGCATGCCACTCAAATCCACGCCATTCATTTAAAAATAAACTTCCAAGAAAAAACGCAGCACCTGCTGCCATCATCTGCCAGGCTGAACTCAGCGTTGAGGATTCTGAGGCATGATATTTCGAATAAAGCGATCCGCCGGCCCAGCTGATGGTTCCGATTAACAGGATGGACAAACCAATAATCGCATGACTTTCACCGGGTGATGAAATTGTTTCTGCTACCTTTTCACTAAACATTAAAGTGACTCCGATGAACCCGAAAATCAAACCTGCAATAATGGATCGATTTGTGAGATTTTCCCTCCATTTTGGCACGTCAAGTAAAACAAACCAAAATGGAGACGACGAAACCAGAACGGCCACCAATGAGCTTGGAAGCCATTTTTCAGCCCATATCACGGAACCTGTTCCAACCAGTAACAACATCAGCCCGCTGATGATGGCATGTTTTATTTGCCGCCGGGAGCCAACTCCTTCTCCTTTAACCAGGCACCATCCCATCAACAAGATGCCTGCCGCTAAAAATCGGAAGGCGCCAAGCATCATGGGGGGAATATGCCGAACCGCCACCTGAATAAAAAAATAGGTTGACCCCCAAACAAGATAAACCGTGGCAAAGGAAATAACCACCATTACTTGCGACACTTCTTTTTTTACGATGTCCGCCATTTGCATTATTTTCAAAGGTCAACATTTAAACTCAGGTGTCTTCCAAAACCTTCACGAATTATTCTCATGAGAGTTGACAGCCGAATGTCACTGGCATCATTTTCAATGCGGGATATATAAGTCTTTGTGGTGCCGCACTTTGCAGCCAACTGCTCTTGTGTCATCCCATGCTCTTTCCTGAGTTCCTGCAGCATTGCACCCAGTTTGAATGCTTCAAATCCTTCTTCAAACTTTTCTCGTGCTTCAGTTCCACGTTTTCCATATTCAGAGTCGAGATGATCAGCAAATGACGTCAGGTTTCTATTTGTCTTTTTCATCGAAGTATTGTTTTTTGAGTTTTTCTGCAGGTTCAATTTCGCTCTTTGGAGTTTTCCGGGTTTTGTTGATAAATCCGTTGACTAACCCAACCATTTTTCCTTCATCAAAGAAGCTGAAAACCCGATAAATGTCAGAACCAACCCCGACCCTTATTTCAAAAAGACCAAATGTACCTGTCAAATGAGTGAAATATTTTTCTGGAACATGTTCTATTTCCGAAATCAGCTGTAATGTCCAATTGAATTTTTTCTTAACTTCTGGTTTAAGTGTCGCGTAGAAGTCAAGATAATAACTCTTGAAATAATAAATATTCCTGACCAATTTTTCTTTCAACTTACAAAGTTAGCTAATTAGTGAACATCTTGAAGAGTTTCTTCAAGATTTTTAACCCGGGCGAATCTCACCGTGGCCTCCGGCAAAAAATGGATTAGGGAGATTTCGGATGATGAATTGAAGAAGGTGTTCAGGCTCGCCCCAGGTAATCCCGTACAGCCAGGTTATAGGCTGTCTGGCCCTTACGGACTCTCTCTCTCTTGTATAAGCTTTCTATAAGCTTCTGTATAAGCCAGGTATAAGCAAAGATGCAATGAAGGATGTTTTTAGGTTAAGGCAATCCCAAACGGTGCTGGAAGATGTCAAATATTTCTTTACTTTACAACGTCAAAAACCCGTTTTTATGTATTATAACTCCTGGTATCGCCCCCGGAAAAAAGCAAAGAAAAAAGTTCAGCTGCCCGCCCAGCGCGTCAAATACGGCCAGACCTGGTGGGGGGAGCAATGGCTCAATGCCCTCACCAACATCGATTTCGACAATCGGCTGCCCCGTGGCCGGGCTTACGCCGGAAACGGGTCGGTGCTTGAGACAAAAATAGTCGTTAACAGCATCACAGCCAAAGTGGAAGGAAGCATGCCGAGGCCTTACAACATCACCATTTCAGTGCCACTTTTTACCCTTGAACAAAAGAAAAAACTTGTCAGCGGAATTAAAATGGATCCCTTTATCCTCTCTAAACTGCTCAACCGGGAATTGCCACAGGAGTTGCACCGGATTGCACTGGACCAGGGGATCAAACTCTTCCCGTCATCCTGGAAGGATTTTTCCATGGATTGTTCCTGCCCCGACTGGGCCGTGCCATGCAAGCACCTCGCAGCAGTTATCTATGTACTATCAAGGGAGATTGACGCAAACCCCTTTCTGGTGCTCCAACTGCATGGACTTGATCTGGTGGAGGAGTTAAAAGATGAACAAACCGGGATCAAAGACCATCTGGAAGAATCGATTCAGATCGTGGAAGATATGATGATTAAAAAAATCCCGGGTGCCCAATCAAAAACCGATTTCACTGAAGCAGGATTACCCGATTTATCAAAAATTCCGGCCGGAGGGAATTCAATTCTGTCCCTCATCCCGGCAAAGCCGATCTTTTATCACAAGGATTTCAGGGAGATACTCCAAACAGCTTGCAGGAACCTGGAAAAGGCATTGCGAAAACACACGCCCGGGCATATCATCCAACGGCTGGAGCCGATCCTTCAAAGGCTCAGTACGTTCGATGATACCATGATCCTGATGAATCCGGATTTGTCCATTGACAATGTTGTATTGGTTGTGGAAGGAGATGATAAAGAGGATGTACGGGTTACTTTCAGTGAATTTGAGGCCTTGCTGGATTGTCTCGACCCGCTGCAACTGGCAGGCACCAATGATGCACTGCGGGGAATCGCAATGCACCGGCAGTTTGCAAGAACCCTTGCACTGAATGGCGCAATCATTCCACAGTTGCTGACCAATATTTCCGGCCAAATGATGATACGGTGGATTCCTGCAGTGAATGATCCTGCATTGCGTGCGCTGACCGACAAGGTGAAAGCATTTGCAAACCCGGGAACGGTTTGGATCTGGAGCGCAGGAAAAAAGAAAAAAGAGGCGTATGTTCCATTGAATCCTGTAGAAAACTCCATGATGCTCACCTCTTTGTTCCTGAACTACTTCATGAATGTTTACAGTGGATCTGAAAGGCTGATGGAGAAAAGCGGAAACAAAATCCCGGAGATGTTTTTCACACAAAAACCCGCCATGTTCTCCGAACCTGGAGAAAAACATATCCCAAACACCATTCAACTCTGGCTGAAACGGTTAAATCTGGGTAAAAAGCAATGGAATTCACTGCTCCATGTTGAGGAAAGAAAAGGTTGGTTTTACCTGGATATTCTGGTAACTAACCGGGAAACACCCCTTGAAGTTCCGGTTCCGCTTGAGATGTTTCTGAATGAACCGGAATTTGCATCCGTCAGATATGATGTACTCCGCGATCTGGCAGGACTGGCTGATGTTTTTCCCGATTTCGGATCATACATTCAAAAACAGGGGAAACAATCCATTCAGTTCAACAGCAATGACTTTGTGGATGTTTTTATAAGGATCATGCCAATGTTGCGGCTTCTTGGCATCGAAATGCTGATGCCCAAAGAGCTGGAGAAACTTTTATCACCCAGGCCGACTTTGCGCATTACCATCAAGGCAAAAGGGAAAGCATTGTCTTTTGTGAATCTTGATCAGTTGCTTGGCTTTGAATACCAGGTTGCTCTGGGAGAAACAATGATTTCAATTTCTGAATTCAGAAAGTTGGTGGGACGTCTGTCAGGCATCGTAAAAATCAAAGATCAATATGTGCTGATTTCGAATGACCATCTTGAAAAGATGTTCGCACAACTCGACAAGCCAGTTGGCCTCACCGCACATGAACTTTTAAAAACCACGCTGGCTGAGGAGTTTCATGGAGCAAAAATTGAATTGTCGCCGGAAGTTCGGAAATTGATTGCTGGAATGGCCCCGTCTGAAAAGCTGAAGTTACCGGGTAATCTTACAGCCACCCTTCGTCCATACCAGATTGCCGGATACCGCTGGATGGTGCAGAATGCCGCCATCGGGTTTGGCAGCCTCATCGCCGATGACATGGGACTTGGCAAGACCGTTCAGGTTATTGCGGCAGTGCTAAAGTTCAAACAGGATGGAAACCTTGAGAAAAAAAAGGTTCTTGTGATCGTCCCGACCACCCTGCTCACCAACTGGCAAAAGGAGATCGAAAAGTTCGCCCCGACCCTCACCCCCATGATTTATCATGGAGCCTCCCGGAGCCTGCTTACTGATGGAATCGACCTGATCATCACCACCTATGGCATGATCCGCAGCGACCTGGCCAAATTCAAAGCAAAAGAGTGGCATGCCATTGTGATCGATGAAGCGCAGAATATTAAAAACTCCACCACCGACCAGACAAAAGCCGTAAAAAGCCTGAAAACCACAGTCCGCATTGCTATGAGTGGAACACCGGTTGAGAACCGCCTCTCTGAATACAGGAGCATCATGGATTTTGTAAACCCCGGCTACCTTGGATCTGAAAAAGCCTTTGAGACAGAATTTGCAACACCCATCCAGGTGAACCACGACCAGGAGAAAGCAGCGCTGTTCCGTAAGATCACTGCACCATTTATCCTTCGCCGGTTGAAATCCGATAAAACCATCATCTCCGATCTGCCAGATAAGATTGAAAACAACCATTATTGTTCACTCGGCACAGAACAGGCTGCCCTGTATCAGAACGTGGTAAGCAGCGCCATCGAAGATATCGAACAACTCGATGGTATCCAGCGCCGCGGAATGGTCCTGAAAATGATCACCTCGCTCAAACAGATCTGCAACCATCCCGATAACTTCCTGAAAAAGGGCTCAGCCGACCCCGCCCAATCAGGAAAATCGCTGATGCTGGTTGATTTACTTACCCAAATCCATGATGCCGGTGAAAAAACCCTCATCTTCACCCAGTACAAAGAGATGGGTGATATCCTGGTGAAGATGGTCGAAAAACAGTTTGGGAGTGCTCCATTGTTTCTGCATGGAGGCACCACACGCCCTCAGCGGGATGCGCTGGTGGAGGAGTTCCAGAACCGCCGCAACAAATGGATCTTCGTTCTTTCACTCAAAGCCGGTGGCACCGGGCTAAACCTCACCGCCGCCAGCCATGTAATCCATCACGACTTGTGGTGGAACCCGGCCGTGGAGGCCCAGGCCACCGACCGCGCCTACCGCATCGGCCAAACCAAAAATGTCATGGTCAACCGGCTGCTCACCAAAGGTACTTTCGAAGAGAAGATCGACGACATGCTTAAAAGCAAGAAAAACCTGGCAAATCTGACTGTTGCCTCAGGCGAAAAGTGGATTGGTGATTTGTCGAATGAAGAGCTGAAGGAGGTTTTTTTATTAAGGTAAGCTGAACAAGGATAAATTCGTTAAATTTGCAGAAAAGCAAGATCATGAACATTCAAGCGGAAAAACTGGAGCTTGTCAGACTGATCCTGGATACTGACAACCCTGGCATTCTGGCCTCGGTAAAAAGGATTTTCTTCAACTCAAAAAACGTGGATTTCTGGGATTGTTTGCCCCAATACCAGAAGGATGAAATTCTTGAAGGGATTGAAGAGATTGAAACCGGTGAAACCATAGACTATGAGAAGTTTATTAAAAAACACCTGTAATGAATCGGGAAAATCAAACTCTCCCGGAGAGCAGTGAAAAAACTCGATAATCTCCTCATTTTTCTTGAAAATGAATGGTCAGCCAAAGTTAAGCAAGACTTTATCCAACGGTTGAACAAATCATTGCATCAAATTCAAAAGCTTCCCGAAAGTTCCCCCGAATCAAATAAGATTAAAGGCCTGAGAAAGTGTGTTGTGACTAAACAGATAACCGTATTCTATAAATATTCGGAAAGAACAATAGACATTGTCGCAATCTTTGATAATCGGCAAGATCCGAATTCTCTTAATAAAGAATTGGAAAGTTAATGGTAACTTGATAACTTCACAATGGCCTCCGGCGAAAAATGGATTGGTGATTTGTCGAATGAGGAGCTGAAAGAGGTTTTTGGGTAGAGGTGATCAAAAAGGTCTGTTAATAACCACTTCCGGCAAATATTTTTCGTGTTGATTCATTTTACGTGTGTGTAAATGAAAATGCAAATATACAATAACATTTACGTGTGTGTAAAACTGTTGGTGATGTGTTCAGGATAAATGGAGGTGTCAATTTGTACAGTAAACAGTTCCTTCTGCAACATATCCTGCAGGACATGGTAAAAAAATCGAGCAAGTTGTGGTTGACGCACCATCACACTAGAGCCATCAACTAATAAAATCCAGATAATTCTCTCTATGAATGACCCGATAAGATGAATTTGAATACGTTGCCAAAAACTCCTTTGGCGGTTTGATGGTTTTTTCACTCCACTTGAACTCTGTTCCTTCTAAATTTCCGCCTGATTCTTCAATGAGATCGATCTCCTTCTGGTCATAAGTTCTCCAGAAATAGTAGTTACACGGTTTTGCGAGGTAGTGATTTCTTTTTAACCGTTCCGAAATGCAGTAATTCTCCCATAATCTTCCGGTATCATCGCGGAGCGCAAGCCGGTTGAAATTTGAAATAACAGCGTTTCTTATCCCGTTATCCCAGAAAAAATAACGACGTGATTTGGTAATCTCTTTCCGCAGATTGCGACTGAATCCCTGCAGGGAGAATAGGATGTAACATTTTTCGAGCAAATCAAGATACCGGGTCACCGTATTTTTACTTACGCCGAGTCCGGATGCCAGTTCGGTAGCTGAAACGTCATTCCCGATCTGGAATGCGATTAAACGCAACAGGTTCATGATAAAGGTCGAATCCTTAAGATTATCCAAGGTCAGCATGTCTTTTATCAAGGATCCGTTTTTTATCGATTCCAGTACGTCAATTCTTTCTGTATTCGTATTTGAGGTAATTACCTGCGGATATGCTCCAAATATCAATCTTGTTTCCAGGTTCTCTTTCGAGGATAAAAAATCCTCTTTCAATTCAAGTTGGGCCAAAGGATAGAGGTAAAAATATTTACTTCTTCCGGTGAGCGGTTCTCCTATTTCATTTTTCAGATCGAAAGCAGATGACCCTGTCACAAATACAGCTATGCCTGGAATGGCGTCAGCGATTAATTTAAGATTCAGACCAATGGAGGGAATTTTTTGTGCTTCATCGATAAAAAGATAATCATATCCGGCAGTAAATTGATTCAGAAGGCTCAATCGCTGGCTGGATAAAATTTCTGAGACATCAAGGTTTTCTCCCTGGACCATGAGAATTTTTCCGTGTTCAATATGATCTTTGATATGCTGCATTAGAAAGGTTTTCCCGGTTCTTCTTGCCCCGAATAGTCCGGTTACAAAGCCTGGCCGCAAACTTTCCAACAAAGAATTTGTGATAGATCTGATTATCATAATGACTAAATTAAGCTAAATATAGTCAGCAAATATACCATAATTTATACTAAAACCGAACATTCTTTCTCCCGGATAGAAATTTGATCAAAATCCTAAAATTACTGAGCTGTATTCCCGTGCCACCTATTTCTTTTCATTGTTTGAATTTTATCCAAAGCCTGCATTGTTTCAATTGTTTCCATTGACAAATATCAACTCCACCTTTGAGATATTACAGACCTTGTTTGTTAAAATCATGGTAATCAGACAAATCACGATCTGAGATATATGTTGTACCCTATATCCGGTTAGGTTATCTCAGATTAATTTTTAACTTTGCCGACTTATTGATTGTTAAATGATTCACTATGAGTGCTGAAAGTCTTATCCTGTTTTTTATCGTTGGGGCTTTTCTGGTGGGATTCGCCATCGTTTTTGCCCATTTTGCCGCACCCAACTCCAAAAACCCCCAGAAGGCCGAACCTTACGAGTGCGGAATCCCCACGGAGGGCCTTACCTGGCTTCAGTTTAACGTGGGCTATTATTTATTTGCCATCATCTTCCTGGTGTTCGACGTTGAAAGCGTCTTCATCTTTCCCTGGGCCGTGGTGATGAAAGAACTTGGAATGACCGCATTTATCGAAATCGTCATTTTCTTTTTCGTATTGGGCCTCGGCCTGTTATATGCCTGGAAGAAAGGAGCTTTGAAATGGGAATAAAAAACATGAAAGATGCGGATTTCCGCGACAACGAAACCCTCGACCTGTTTAAACAGACCGGTGGAAACGTGTTGATGACAACCCTCGATGCCATTATGGACTGGGGTCGTTCCAACTCGCTGTGGCCGCTTACCTTTGCAACCAGCTGCTGTGGCATCGAAATGATGGCAACAGGTGCTTCGCGTCATGATTTCAGCCGGTTCGGAATCGAAGTGTACCGTGCTTCCCCCCGGCAGGCCGATGTTATCGTGGTTGCCGGAACGGTCGTTAACAAAATGGCGCCGGTACTCAAACGTTTATACGACCAGATGTCCGACCCGAAATATGTGATTGCCATGGGCGCATGCGCCGTTTCCGGCGGCCCCTTCTTTTATAACTCCTATCATGTTGTGCGTGGCGTGGATCACGTAATTCCGGTGGATGTCTATATCCCCGGCTGCCCGCCCCGCCCCGAATCACTCCTCTATGGCGTGATGCAGCTCCAGCGCAAGATCAAACTGGAATCAATGGCAAATCCAAAACGAACCTTAGAATTAAAATAGAAAATTTCCCACGATGGATAACGCAGCATTGAAGGAGCGCATTCTGGGTCTTGTTCCCGACGCAGAATTCCAGGAAAACAAACAATTTCTTACCTTCATCATACCGCCGGCAAAATTTCATGATTTGGCCATCAGACTGAAGTCTGAGGCTGATTTACAATTCGATTACCTCTTTTGTTTATCAGGCGTTGACATGGTGAAATTTCTTGAAGTGGTTTACCACCTCGAATCAACCACCCATAAACATCAGTTGGTGCTTAAGGTGCGAACCGAAGATCGTGTGAACGGTGCGATTGATACTGTTTGCGACATCTGGAGAACGGCCGAACTGCACGAACGGGAAGTTTACGACCTGATGGGCATCCGCTTTAACAACCATCCCGATCTGCGCAGGTTCTTCCTCGAAGAGGGCTGGATCGGCCATCCGCTCCGTAAAGATTATGTTGATGAAGTTAACATCGTAGAACTGTAAGGTATGAAAGAAGTCATTAACCTGCCTGTTAAAAATGTTGAGGAGGAGGAATACCATATTAACATGGGCCCTCAGCACCCCTCCACCCATGGTGTGCTGCGGCTGGTTGTTTCACTCCAGGGAGAGATCGTTAAAAGCCTGAAGCCTCATTGCGGATACATCCACCGCGGCATTGAGAAGATGTGTGAAAAGGATACCTATCCCCAGATCATCCACCTCACCGACCGGATGGACTACCTTTCTGCACACATCAACAACCATGCGGTTTGCCTGCTGGTTGAAAATGCGCTTGAGGTAGAGGTTCCCGAACGCGTAAAATATATCCGCACCATCATCGACGAACTCAACCGCATCGCTTCCCATCAGCTCTGGTGGTGCAGCTTCGGAATGGACATGGGCGGGCTAACCTGTTACTTCTATGGCTTGCGTGACCGGGAAAAAATTCTCGATATTTTCGAAGAGTCATTCGGTTCACGGTTGTTGCACAGTTATTACACACCCGGCGGACTGATGATGGACATCCATCCTGATTTCCAGAAGAATGTGAAAGCCTTCATCAAATATTTCCGTAAAAAAATCAAAGATTACGATGAACTGCTCACCGGCAACGTGATCATGCAGTTACGCACCAAAGGGGTGGGTTTTCTGTCCAAAGAAGATGCCATCAGCTATGGTGTTACAGGCCCATCCGGCCGTGCATCCGGTTTTTCCTGCGATGTTCGCAAACATCATCCGTACGGCGTGTATGATAAGGTTGATTTCAACGAAATTCTTGGCACCAAAGGCGACACGTTTGAACGTTATATGATGAGAATGAATGAGATGCACGAATCAATGAGGATCATCGAGCAACTCATCGACAACATTCCCGCTGGAGATTACACAGCCAAGATGAAGGCGGTGCTCAAGCTTCCTGCCGGCGAATATTACCAGCGCGTGGAGGCTTCGCGTGGCGAACTGGGTGTTTATTGCATCAGTGACGGCAATAAAACTCCATACCGCATGAAATTCCGTTCACCCAACTTCTCCAACCTCAGCGCCCTGGATCATATCAGCCGCGGGGTGAAGATCGCCGACCTGGTTGCCATTGGAGGTTCCCTTGATTATGTTATTCCGGATATTGACAGATAATAAAATTTATCTATGAACTTTAGCTTATACGACTTTACGTCATTCAACCAATGGATCGATAAGTTCCTGAACGACAACCTGCCGGCTTTCTGGGCTGTTGCCGCGGAAATGGTCATCATTGGGGTGGCTATCCTGCTCTTTTATGCGCTGGTCGGGTTGTTCCTGGTCTATGCAGAACGCAAGGTATGTGCTTTCATGCAGAATCGTGTCGGCCCGAACCGGGTTGGCCCTTTCGGGTTTTTTCAGACCATCGCCGACTTCATCAAGCTGATGCTGAAGGAGCTGATCTATATCAAAAATGCCGATCAGCTGCTCTTCAACCTGGCTCCGTTCATCGTGATCATCGCCTCTTTTATGGCCATTGCTGCGATTCCCTTTGCCAAAGGGCTGCACGCCATCGACTTCGACATAGGTATCCTCTATGTCATCGCGGTATCGTCGCTTGGGGTTGTCGGCATCCTGCTTGCGGGCTGGTCGAGCAACAACAAGTATTCGCTCATCGGCGCCATGCGTTCGGGAGCACAGATCGTGAGCTACGAACTCTCAGTCGGATTGTCGCTGGTTACCATCATCATCCTTGCAGGCACGATGCAGTTTTCTGAAATCGTGGAAGGACAAAGGAATGGCTGGTTCATTTTCACAGGGCACATCCCGGCTTTCATCGCCTTCATCGTGTTCCTGATCGCCAGTACCGCCGAAACAAACCGCGGGCCTTTTGACCTTGCCGAAGCCGAATCAGAACTTACTGCCGGTTTCCACACGGAATATTCCGGGATCAAGTTTGCCTTTTTCTTCCTGGCCGAATACATGAACATGTTTATTGTGGCTTCCATTGCCGCCACTGTTTTTCTTGGCGGATGGATGCCTTTCCACGTAGGCTCCTGGGCAGGATTTAACCAGGTTATGGATTACATCCCGCCATTCGTCTGGTATATCGGGAAAACCTTTTTTGTCATCTGGATCATGATGTGGTTTAAATGGACCTTCCCACGGTTGAGGATCGACCAGTTGTTGACCCTGGAATGGAAATACCTGTTACCCATCAACCTGGTCAATATTCTTATCATGGCATTTATCGTATTAATGGGTTGGCATTTTTAGAAAACTATGAACAGCATTTTCGAATACTTTGCAGATATCTTTCACGCGGTTAAATCACTCCTTACGGGGATGAAAGTAACCGGAAGATACTTCTTCAGTCCCGGGGAGATCGTAACCCAGCAGTACCCGGAGAACCGGAAGACACTCAAAATGTACGACCGCTTTAAGGGTGAAGTGATCATGCCGCACAATGAGCACAACGAGCACCGGTGTACCGGGTGCGGTATATGCGAAACGGCATGCCCGAATGGTTCCATCGAAATCATCCAGGCAAAGATCGACCTGCCCGACGGCAAGAAAAAACGCATCATCGACAAACACATCTACCACCTTGGGATGTGCACCTTCTGCGGGCTCTGCATAAAATCATGCCCGTCGGATGCACTGGCCTGGGGCCAGGAGTTCGAACATGCGGTATTCGACCGGTCGAAACTGAACAAGACCTTAAATCAACCCGGATCATCCATCCTAAAAGATATTGTAGAATGACACCAAATCAATTGATGTTTGCGATCTTCTCGGCAGTCATTATCATATTTTCCATTCTGACTGTGACCAGCCGGCGTATCCTGAGGTCAGCCACCTTCCTGCTGTTTGTGCTGGTGGCTACCGGCGGAATGTATTTCCTGCTCAGGTTTAACTACCTGGCTGCCATACAACTTACGCTATATGCCGGCGGTATTGTGGTACTGATTATTTTTTCGATCCTCCTCACCAGTCATATCGCTGAGAAACTGGAAAAGCCGGAGATGAAAAAAGTAATCCCTGCATTTCTGGCAGCCGCCGCCGGTGCGGTGATCACCATTGCCACCATCCTGCAGCACACCTTTCCCATGGAGGTGGTCTCCATGAGCGAGCGAACCAACATCCGCGCGATCGCAAAAAGCCTGATCAGCACAGAGAAATACGGATATGCACTGCCCTTTGAAGTGATCAGCATCTTATTGCTGGCAGCAATGGTTGGCGCAATTATCCTGGCTAAAAAACGTAAAGATTAATTTTATAAGACCCTGACACTATGTTTGAAGGCGTTCCATTAACCTGGTTTTTAATCACTGGCACCATCATGTTTTTTGTTGGTATTTATGGATTTCTGGTCCGGAAAAACCTGATCACCATCCTTATGTCAACCGAGTTGATCCTGAATTCGGTCAACATCAACTTTGTGGCCTTTAATAAAATACTCTATCCGGATCATCTGGAAGGGATGTTCTTTAGCCTTTTCATCATTGCGGTTGCAGCAGCGGAAGCATCGGTGGCCATCGCCATCATCATCAACATATACCGCCGCCTCGTCAACATTGATGTTGAGAAGATGGATGAAATGAAGTATTAAAATGGTGACACGTGACGCGTGATGCGTGACGGGAAATCGTAAATCAAAAAATCGTAAATCGTAAATCGTTATCTTATGCTCGATTTCAGTTACACCGTTTGGATCCTGCTGATACCCTTACTTATGTTTGTGGTGGTTGGCCTGTTCGGGAACCGTTTTAAACCTCTGGTTTCCGGAATCGCCGGAACTGCCGGCCTCTTTGTTATCTGGATACTGTCGCTGGTTACGGCCTATAAGTACTTCTTCGTACTTGAAAAGGCTGCCGACGGCTCTTTCCAGAAATTTCTGGCCTTCAACATGCGCTGGCTGAACCTGACAGACACCCTGCACATCGACATGGGCGTGCTTCTTGACCCCATCTCGGTCATGATGCTGATCGTGATCACCACCGTATCTTTTATGGTGCATGTTTATTCCATTGGTTACATGGATGGTGAAAAGGGCTTCATGCGCTTTTTTGCAACCTTGTCGTTGTTCAGCTTCTCCATGCTGGGCCTGGTCGTAGCAACCAACATCTTCCAGATGTATATTTTCTGGGAACTTGTTGGGGTATCTTCCTACCTGCTGATCGGGTTTTATTATACCAAAGATTCTGCAGTATCCGCCTCCAAAAAAGCATTTATTGTCACCCGTTTTGCCGACCTCGGATTCCTTATCGGGATCCTGATGCTCTCATTTTCAACCGGAACATTCGACTTCCTTACCCTCACGGGTGCCAACAGCCCTGCATTCTCCTCAGGAACCGGGATCATGTTCCTCGGTTTGTCAACCATGACCTGGTCGATGATCTTCATCTTCATGGGCGGTGCCGGTAAATCGGCCATGTTCCCGCTGCACATCTGGCTGCCGGATGCCATGGAAG
>CAYHGE010000038.1:27402-30738 GCA_964355945.1 uncultured Draconibacterium sp. | reverse complement strand
ATTAAAACACCAGATTGAAACATTGTCCAAATCTTTTTATGAAGAGGTTGTGGCAATCCGCAGGCATTTTCACCGGAACCCGGAGTTGTCCTGCGAAGAATTTCTTACCGCTGAATTTATATGTAAGAAGCTTGATGAATATGGGATTCCTTACAAAAGTGGTGTGGCGGAAACCGGTGTGGTAGGCCTGATTGAAGGGAAAAATGCATCCAGTGGATGCATCGCTCTCCGGGCAGACATGGATGCCCTGCCGATCATGGAAGACAACAAAGTGGCGTATCAATCATCAACACCCGGCAAGATGCATGCCTGCGGTCATGATGTGCACATGGCCTGCCTGCTGGGGGCTGCCAAAATCCTCAACTCTCTGAAAGACCAGTTCGAAGGTACTGTGAAGTTGTTGTTCCAGCCATCGGAGGAGTCTTATCCGGGTGGAGCCATCAGGATGATCGGCGAAGGCGTGATGAAAAACCCGGCCCCCCGCTATGTCATTGCCCAACATGTGATCAACACCCTGGAAACAGGGGATGTTGGCATGAGGTCAGGCGCATACATGGCTTCCACAGATGAAATTTTCATCACCGTCAGAGGAAAAGGTGGCCACGCTGCCACGCCCAGCCAGGTGATCGACCCGATCCTGATCGCATCACACATCATCGTCGCCTTGCAGCAGATCGTAAGCCGCAACGCAGATCCGGTGGTGCCAACAGTGCTTTCATTCGGGAGGATTGCGGGAAATGGCCGTACCAATGTCATTCCCGATGAGGTGCAGATTGATGGCACCGTGCGTACCTACAACGAAACATGGCGAAAAGAGGTCCACCGGCGCGTGGAACAGATTGCAACCAGCCTGGCAGCAGGTATGGGAGGTACCTGTGAAGTGAGGATTGCTTCCGGTTATCCATATCTTTACAACGATCCTCTGTTGACGGATAAACTTTATCACCTGGCATCAGAATATTTGGGTCACGAACACGTTAAAGAACTGGAACAAAGAATGACGGCAGAGGATTTCGCCTATTTTGCCCGCGAAGTGCCTTCCTGCCTGTTCAGGCTGGGTATCGCGAATGAGAAAAAAGGGATCAGCTCAAACCTGCATACAGCCACCTTCGATGTGGATGAATTAAGCCTTGAAACCGGGATGGGAGTGATGGCGTTTTTTGCGGTTGAACTGTTGAGGGAGGAATGAATATCGAATATTGAATAACGAATATTGAATAATGAATAAGGAACGGGTGAGAGGGTTTAGTGCTGAATTTTTCTTTTATTGTGGGCTGTTGTCAATACTGATGCTTCTTTTTCCTGCAGTCAGCATTGCACAGGATGTAAAGCCGGTTACACCCAAACTGCTACCGTTTCAGCAGGATGCCCCGAAGCCGGGGAATGAAGAGGAGCTTGCCCTGCAGTTTTACCAGGACCAGGATTTCGGAAAGGCGGCGGAGTTGTTTGAACAACTGTATGAAAAGAAACCTTCGCTCTATTATTATCAGTACCTGATATACTCTTATGTTGAAATCAAAGAGTATGGCAAAGCAGAGAAGCTGATCAGGAAATGCCAGAAAGCGGAACCTGATGCACCCCGGTATGTGGTTGATATGGGGTATGTTAAATTCAGATCCGGAGATGCTGAGAAGTCAAAAAAGATCTATGAGGAGGCCCTGAAAAAGTTAACACCGAATCAGCAGCAGGTTTTTGAACTGGCCAATGCCTTCATCACCCGTGGTGAGAACGAATATGCCATCCGTACATACATCAAAGGCCGGCAGTTGATGAATAACACCTATCCTTTCGGCTTTGAGCTGGCAAGTGTTTATGAACGGATGGGCGATTTCAAAAGTGCCATGGAGGAGTACCTTAACATGCTGGACCTTAACAAGTCTTATTTGAATACGGTACAGGACCGGATTCAGATGACTTTATCGTATGATGTGAATAATGAGAAGAATGAAATGCTGCGAAAAATTTTGCTATCAAGGGCGCAAAAGAATCCCGAAAACACCAACTATGCAGAACTGCTCTGGTGGTATTCAATTCAGCAGAAAGATTTTGACCTGGCACTCATTCAGGCAAAGGCTCTTGACCGCAGGTTTAAAGAGAACGGAGATAAGCTCGTCTCCCTTGCCTCCCTTGCCGTATCAAATGAAAAGTATGATGTGGCAATCAATTGCTATCAATACATTGTTTCAAAGGGCGCCACCTGCACATTTTATAATCTGGGGCGGCGTGAACTTGCCAATACCCGTTACCTGAAAACCATCTCTGAACCATCACCCCCGAAAAAGGAGCTGGAAATCCTGGAAAAGGAGTTCTCTGATGAGCTCACTGATTATGGGGATGATCCCGACAACATCTCTGTGATGAAAAACCTGGCACACATCAGGGCATTTTACCTTGGAAAAACAAAAGAAGCGATAGATTTGCTAAACCATGCCATCGACATGGCCGGGGTTCCTGCTGCCGAAAAGGCCAGATGCAAGATAGAGCTGGCAGATATTCTTTTGTTTACGGATGATGTTTGGGAGGCGACCCTGTTGTACCAGCAAGCATATCAGGACTTTAAATCGGACGTTCTGGGACAGGAGGCTAAATTTAAAAATGCCAAACTTTCGTTCTACATAGGTGAGTTTGGATGGGCAAAGGCTCAGGTGGATGTTCTGAAAGCAGCAACATCCAAGTTCATCTCCAACGATGCCATCGCACTTTCACTACTGATCAGTGAAAATTATGACCCCGACAGTTCGACCATCGCCCTTGAGATTTATGCGCGTGCCGATCTTCTTGACTATCGTAATGAGGAGGCCCTGGCTCTCCAGGCGCTTGACTCCATTCCACGGATATTTGGCGACCATCCCATTTTGCAGCATGTTCTGTACAAGAGGGCTGAAATAATGCGCAAGCAGGGGCGGTATGCTGAGTCGGACAGTCTCTTCCGGCAGCTTGTCAGGGAGTATCCGGATGAGATCCTTGCAGATGAGGCGTTAATGCACGCTGCCATGCTGAATGAAAAGCAGTTGAATAATAAGGAAAATGCGATGGCGCTGTATCAGGAACTACTGGATAAATACCCGGGCAGCATCTTTGTGCCGGATGCGCGGAAAAAATTCCGGCAATTGCGCGGGGATGCTAAATATTAGGTACAGACGGGGCATGCCCCGTCTCTTCCAAATGATAAAAACACGATGATCCGACCCAAAAAACACCTCGGCCAGCATTTTTTACGTGATGAGAACATCGCCCAAAAAATTGTCAGCTACCTGAATCCGCAATACCCGCTGGTTCTCGAAATCGGACCAGGGATGGGCGTTTTGACGAAATACATTCTGAAAATTCCTGCAA
>CAYHGE010000038.1:24354-27302 GCA_964355945.1 uncultured Draconibacterium sp. | reverse complement strand
GAAATCGGACCAGGGATGGGCGTTTTGACGAAATACATTCTGAAAATTCCTGCAATAGAACCCTGGTTCATGGAGGTTGACCGTGAGGCAGTTGCCTACCTGAATACCGCATTTCCGGGTATTTCGGACCGGTTGATACAGGGTGATTTTCTGAATTATGATCTGGGTAATTTTCCACCCGTGCCCGTAGATACGCCGCATGCGGCGTATCCATTGCATACGCCGCATGCGGCGTATCTACCGAAATTCACGGTTATCGGAAATTTTCCGTACAACATATCTTCCCAGATCCTGTTTACCGCTCTGGCTCACCGCAACCGGATCCCGGAGGTTGTGGGAATGTTTCAGAAGGAGGTTGCCGAACGGATTGCCTCTCCACCAGGCAATAAATCGTATGGTATTATCAGTGTGCTGTTACAGGCTTTTTACGATATAGACTATCTGTTTACCGTTGATGCCAGTGTTTTTTATCCTCCGCCAAAGGTTCAATCGGCTGTGATCAGACTGCGCAGAAATGCTACCGAAAAACTGGATTGCGATGAAGAGTTGTTCACCAGGCTGGTGAAAACCGCATTTAACCAGCGGAGGAAGACCTTGCGGAATGCGATAAGGCAAATGTTGCCTTCCTCATTCCCGACCCCTTCAGGGTCATCCACCCCGTCAGGGTGGATGACAAGTATCCTCGACCTGCGTGCCGAACGACTTTCCGTTGACGATTTCGTCAGGCTTGCTGCAGAAATAGCTACCTTTGCATAAATTTTATCAACCGGATGAAAAAAGTTCAGTTTCCGAAAAATCAAACTCCTCCAGGCAAAAATATTTCCATTAAAAAACCGGACACATCCAAAAAGGAAATTGGAATTCCAAAATTATCAAACAAGGCAAACCGGTATTTTGTACTCTCTTTTTTCCTCTTTGCGTTTGTTCTGTATGGCAATACCATCTTTAACAAATATGCGGTTGATGACAACCTGGTGACCAACAATGCACTGGTTCAGCAAGGGTTTAAAGCAATACCACAGATATTTTCCACCCGCTATTTTAACCAGCAGGGAAATATTGGTTCCTCCTCGGCCGATTACCGGCCCATCGTAAAGGCTTCTTTTGCCATCGAATTTCAACTGTGGGGAGACAAACCCGGTAGAAGCCATGCCATCAACATCCTCCTGTACTGGGCATTGGCGGTATTGCTGTTCTTTCTGCTCAAAAGGTTATTTTATAACTATAACATCCTGTTTCCGTTTCTGATTACCCTCCTTTTCATGGCCCATCCTGTTCATACCGAAGTGGTTGCCAGCCTGAAGAACAGAGATGAAATACTGGCATTTATCTGCGGACTGGGTTCGCTGTGGTACATGCTCGAATATGCGGAAAAATCCAAAGCAGGCCATTTCTTCCTGGCAATTCTGATCTTTTTCATCGGATATCTCAGCAAATCTTCCATTCTCCCGTTTCTGTTCCTCATCCCCCTGGTACTCCATTTCTTTACCAAAGTGAAAATACGGAAAATTATCCCGCTGTTTTTAGCCATCCTGGTGGTGGTTTTGATAGCCCAGATGCTTCCACGACTTTTTCTTCCACCCTTACAACGAACAAATTTCTTTATAGAGAATCCCCTCTATTTTGAGAAAAGTTTATGGATAAGGCTTGGAACCGGACTTGTATCCCTGCTTTTCTATCTTAAAATGCTGGTGTATCCCTATCCATTGCTCTATTACTATGGATATAACATGATTCCGGTAACAAACCTGGCAAATATATGGGCTCTTATATCCCTGATCATATATTCAGGACTTTTGGTGTTTGCTTTGATGAAATTCAGGGAAAAACATTTTCTCTCCTTTGCCGTACTCTGGTATCTCATCGCAATCGCCATGTATTCCAATGTTGTTTTTCCGGTTGTCGGAATCGTTGGTGAGCGTTTCGTTTTCAATGCTTCACTTGGTTTTTGCCTGGCTTTTGTGTTCCTGATTTTTAAAATATTCCAGACTGATCCAAAAAGTCTGACAATTGAATTGGACGCAAGGTTGAAAATCCTTGCGGTTCTGGTGCTCCTTCTGTTACCGTACACTGTTTTGTCGGTTTCAAGGAACCGTGACTGGCGCAACCTGTTCGATTTATACCGTAATGATGTTAAATCGTTGAATAACTCAGCCAAGGCAAACATCGACTATGGCGGGTTTTTAATGGGTACTGTTTACCAGGATCAGAATTTTCTGAGAACAGGTGCAGTCAACCAGTTCAAATACCAGGTCATCGTTTCGCATTTCCGCCGTTCCCTGGCTTTATACCCTGATAATTACCTGACCACCAATGATCTGGGTACCGTATATCTCTTCATGGGTAAAAATTATGATTCGGCAGTTTATTTCCTGAGAAAGGCGATCGCACTCGACTCTGCACTTCAACCGGCCTGGGTGAACCTTGGCATGGCCTACCGTGAACTGAAACAATACACGGAAGCCATCGCATGTTATGAACATATTCTGAAGGTCAACCCGAACCAGATTAAGGCAACTTTCGCCCTTGCGAATGTATATAATGACATGGGAGAATTCGAGCGTGCCGTTAAAATGAATGAGGATCTGATGAAAGCCTACCCCAAACTTGAAATGCCGTATGTGAATATAGGCAATTATTACATGCTGAAAAAAGATACGGCTACTGCTGTGAATTATTGGGAAAAAGCTGCTTCCATAAACCCCAGTTTTGAACTCTGTGTGCAGTTAAACTCTCTTTATCTTATTAAAGGCGACCAGGAAAAAGCCGAATACTATTACCGGATGGGAGAACAGATTGCGAAGCAGAATCAGTGAAACACGCAAACGGAATAATGGACAGTAAAATAGTGCCGGCCATGGGAAATCTGCCTGATTTATTGTCGGTTACTGCCCGGAACTTTCCCCAAAAAGGGATCGGATTCGTCAATCCGGACCGGTCTGTTTCAT
>CAYHGE010000038.1:0-24254 GCA_964355945.1 uncultured Draconibacterium sp. | reverse complement strand
CATGTCATACTTTCCCATGATCATGCCGAAAACTGGCGATCCAGCCATATTCCGGCTGAGTTACTGATCGATGTTGCAGGATTACCGGGGATAGCAGAAATGGCCCTCAGGGCACACCTGGTCCCCGGCGATTTAGCGCTGATCCAGTTCTCATCCGGCAGCACCGGCGATCCGAAAGGGGTTATGCTGACACATCGAAATATTCTGACCAATACATCAGACATTATTAAAGGTATTGCCCTTGAACCCTGTGATGTGGCTGTTAACTGGATGCCGTTATACCACGACATGGGCCTGATCGGTTTCCACATCACACCGGTAATTGTCGGGGTAACCCAGTATTTTATTGACCCTGTTGATTTCGTCAAGAACCCTTCAATCTGGCTTGACATCATGAGCACCAAAAGTTGCACGATCACTGCGTGTCCCAACTTTGGCCAGCTTCTGGTTACACGCTATCTTGGCCGCAGAGCGGCGCAGGATTGGGATCTGTCGAAGGTGAGGATCCTGTTCAATGGCGCCGAACCCATCTCTGTAGCAACCATGAAAGCCTTCCTGGAGGGGTTGAAAGCTTTTAATCTGAACCCGGTTGCCATGTTCCCGGCATACGGATTGGCAGAGGCGACCCTCGCTGTGACCTTCCCCGACAGGCTTCAGGAAGCTGAAATTAAGGCTTTCAGGCGATCAGACCTGATCGGAAATGGGTTAGCCATTGAAGACATCACCGGGGATAACAACGTAATAGAACTGGTAAATCTCGGGCGTAGCCTTGGTCACTGCAGTGTGATGGTTGCGGACGAACATCATCGGGCTGTGGAAGAAGGTGTTGTGGGGCATGTACTTGTAACCGGAGAAAATATAACACCGGGTTATTTTCACAATCCTGAATTTTCTGCTTCAGCTTTTACCAATAACTGGCTTCTTACAGGGGATTTGGGCTTCCTGTACCATGGTGACTTATACATTACGGGTCGTTCCAAAGATGTGATCTTCATCAACGGCATTAACTACTATGCCCATGATCTGGAGACCATTGCCTTAAAGACAGGGCAGATAGCCAATGGAAAGATGGTCATTGCAGGGTATTTTGACGAATCTGACGGACGTGACAAGCTTCTGATATTTCTGACAGGATCCGACAACCAGGCAACAAGGGATCTATGCAGTGAGATGAAGAACCATTTTTCATCCGTCATCGGCCTCAATGTCGATGTTTTCATCGCCATCAGATCCGGTGATATTCCACGAACCAGCAGTGGTAAAATTCAACGATACAAACTGGTTGACCGTTACCTGAAAGGGGATTTTTCTGTAATTAAAATTTCGCAGTCAGCTTCAGATTGAATGTTCTCGGGGTAAGATAGTTGGGAACCGCATATTCCTTTCCATTGATGTCGGTGATCCATAGGTATGAAATGGTGTTGCTTATTTGCAGCAGGTTGAATACATCCAATGAAATCCACAAAGATTCAAATGCCCTGAGGGGATTTTTTTTCGAGAATTTAGTCTGCGATCCGATCAGCTGTTTTGATAATCCGATATCAACCCTTCGGTATGGCGGAATACGCATGGTTTGAGCGCTTCTGGGTGAGTCTGGTGGCCCGAAGGGTAGCCCGGTGCCATACACCAGGGTCAGGTTCATCTTCCAGGTGGAAAATCCTGGAATAAAATCCTGGAAAAAAACGGCGAGATTCATCCGCTGATCGGTAGGACGTGGTGTCCATGAGCCCTCGAAGTACTCTTCTGTTTTAAGGAATGAGAGACTGGCCCATGATTCTGCTCCTTTCACAAATTCACCGTGCACCCGGAAATCGATCCCCGCTGCATATCCGTGGGCGTCGTTGGTTCCGTAATATCTGATTTTCATGTTGTCGATCTCATACGGGATGAGGTCTTTGATGTTCTTGTAATATGCTTCGGTGACGAACTTGAATGGCCGCCCCCATGCCTTGAAATAGTAATCGGTTCCTGCAACGACCTGTATGGATGTCTGCGCTTTCAGCCCGGGAACGATGTTCCCCTCCTGATCCGTCATCTCCCGGAAGGTAGGGGGTTGGGAATAATATCCCGCAGACAACCTAAATACTGTTTCATTTTTCCAGTGGGGCTTGAAGGAGATGTTGGCACGGGGATTCAGCAACACCTGCCCGTTAAAATTATAGTAAATGGCACGAATTCCCGCCGTCAGTGAGATGTCGTTCAATTCGTTTTTAAAGGTCCAGGTGTCCTGCACGAAACCTGAAAAGCGGTTTGTGTTAACGGTGCTGTTGTTCCGGATGACATTATACAGTACAAGGTCTCCTTTCGGAGGATATTGTGCACCCAGGGAATCGGGTGGATGGGGGATTGAATAGCCGGCAGAATCCTGCAACTCCCATTCATTGATGGTGTAGTCGAAAAACTCATGCTGGTATTTGATTCCCCACACCATGTTGCTTTGGTTTTTGTCCCAGAAACCACGGTGTTCGATGTTAAATACAGTTCCGTCAAGGTAATTTCGTGCATGTTGCAGAAATGCCCCGACTCCCATGATTTCTGTGATCTGCCCCTGCCCGCTGCCCTGAAAAACTTCGAGTTTGCCAAGCCAGTATTCGCTGGAAATGTCATAAGTCTCGGCTTCATAAGTGCGAAAAACAGAAGAGATCAGTTTTAACCGGATATCCTGCCGTGGTTTGTAGGTCAGGGTAAGTGCTGTAAGCCAGTTCTGGTAACGGTCCGACTCACGGCCATCAAAATAAACTTTGATGGAATAAGCCTCGTCGATGGTGCCAAAGCTGGTTTCGCGGGTCTCCGGAATGAGTTTGTACACATTGTCGGTAAAGGTTCCAAAAACAGACACCTCGAACTTCTTGCTGATCTCATAGTTAAACATTCCCTGGATGTCGAAAAACCTGGGTTTGTAGTTTCCTTTTGTATCAAGACCCTGGAGAATATAGGTGTTGGTCTTGTACCGAACGCCGAGCAGGTAAGAGAGACGCTTTGTTATAAGGCCCTCGGCATGTGCATCAGCACCCAGCAGGCTGATGTCGAATGAGGCAGCAAATTCAGTGGGTTTCTTATATCTGATATCAAGGACAGATGACATCTTATCTCCGTATTTGGCATCGAACCCTCCTGAAGAAAATGAGATTCCTGCTACAAGATCAGGATTCAGAAAACTCTGACCTTCCTGTTGCCCCGAGCGGATGAGGAAAGGGCGGTAAATTTCAATATCATTTACAAACACCAGGTTTTCATCATAATTGCCGCCACGCACCGAGTATTGCGAACTCAGTTCATTGCGCGACGATACCCCCGGCATCATTTTAATGAGGTCCTCCACACTGGCATTGACGGTTGGAATCAGGGTAAGAACTTTCGGGTCGAGACGGTTGAATGTGTTTGTCCGTAACTGCTGATCTTTAATTTCTATGGATCCCAGTTCGGTGGAACTTGGCAACAGGGTGTGATCCAGCGTTTTTTTCTCATTTTCTTTTAGACGAACGAACAGTGAATCCGATTCATAACCAATGTATGAAAACAGAATCACCACATCTTTGTTTGCGGGAACAGGCAACTCATACCGGCCATCCTTGCCTGTGGTTGCCCCTGCAGATGTTCCCATAACCGCGATGTTAACAAACTGAAGGGGCAGGTTGTCGTTGCCATAAATACGACCTGAAATCGTTCCCTGCTGGGCAAAGAGAGCCGGAACAGTTGTATTGACGAGCAATATTGCGAAGAGAACTATTTTTTTCAAAATCAGCTGTTATTTCAGTCGTTCTTTCTGAGATTTGAATTTTCCATCCTTCCAGGCCTTGATGAATTGAGCCCATGCAAAGGGGTTGAAGATGTTATAGGGTTGCACCTGACCAGCATAATAAAGTCTACTGGTTTGGTTATCAATATAATTCCGGTAGTTCATGGAGGCATCCATCGGGTAGTCTTCAGCCATCATCCGGATATCGGCTGCCAGAAGGTTTTTCCGGGCAATTTCCAGATCATCATCCGGGATTTTTGTTTCCAGGAAGGCCCGTTTAAAATCTTCGAGCGTAGGCCATGGGAAGATGATGGCCGCAGCCAGGGTCAGTGTATCTGCTGTCATCAGTTGAATCAACGAGTATTTCTGTTTGGTGATGGTGTCGGGAATGATGAATGAGACGGGTTTATAGCCAAGTGCTGTAAAAATAACCGTATCCTTTTTATGTGCCACAAATGAGAAATATCCGTTGATATCACTGTTGGTTCCCCGATGGCTTACAATATCGAGAATCTTTGTATAAGGTACCGGGTTGAGGCTGTCGGCAGTAATGGTAATCCCCGAAAATTGTACGAGATTACTGTTTTCGTTCCGGTTTTCATCCTGTGCCTGTAATGCAACGAAAAACAACGGGTTGAAGTAAAAAAGAAGAAAAACAAACAGGCATTGTTTCATTCGTGGTCAATTCTATTTTAACGTGTTATAACGCTAAATTCAGCAGTTTATTTCCTGAGGAACAGGCAAAAAAAATGCTGTCACAAAGTAACAGCATTTTTATCCATGAAAAAAAACTTACTTGGTAAGATATCCTTTTTCCCGTGCTTCTTTGATGCATACATAAACGCCTTTTTTGTTCATGTGACGCAATCCTTCAGCCGATATTTTAAGCTTGATGTCGCGGTTTTCCTCCTCTATGAAAAAGGTCTTGTTCTGGATATTAGGGCTGAACCAACGTTTTGATTTTTTGTTGGAGTGAGAGACTTTATGCCCTTTGATTGCAATCTTTCCGGTTATTTCACAAATCCTTGCCATAGCAGTTATGATTAAAATGGTATTTCAAAATGGAGTGCAAAGATAGGGTTTTTATTTTAAATTACCATAGGTGCACAAAAAAAATGGTGAAATGCAAAACAGATATTGTCTTTATTGTGCCACGAGCAATTTCTTTCTCAGCAAATTCAGTGCCTGCAATGCAGTCCGCCTGATGTTGCGCTCCCTGCTGTCGCCAAACAGGTAGTGCATCGCGTAAACTTCACCCGGCGATGCAACTGCAATCCACATGGTTCCAACAGGCTTTTCAGGGGTTCCGCCATCCGGGCCTGCTATTCCTGAGGTGGCAATAGCATAGTCTGTGTTGAATTTAGCCTGAAGTGATACCGCCATTTCAGTCACAACCTGTTTGCTGACTGCACCATGTTTTTCGAGACTTTCAGGATTTACACCAAGGATGCGTTCCTTAATTTCATTGGAATAGGCTACCACCGATCCTTTAAAGTATGCTGAACTTCCCGGGACGGAAGTGAGCATCTGGGCGATGGTTCCGCCTGTGCAACTCTCTGCGGTGGCGATGGTTGCTTGTTTTTCGGTCAGCATCTTCCCGATGATCGACTCCAGTGTTTCATCGTCATATCCGAAAATATATTCGGGGATGAGTTTATTTAACTTCAAAACCTCTGATTCTACCTGTTGATTCAGGATGTCTTCATTTGAACCCTCTCCTGTTAACCTTAATCTTACCATGCCCGGCTGTGGAAGATAGGCCAGTTTGATGTGCGAAGGGAGTGCGTTTTCCCACTCTTCAATTTGAGCCGCCAGGAATGATTCTCCAACACCCTGGGTTAAAATGGTTTTATGGTACAGGAATGGGGTGTTGAAAATTTTCTTCAGCCTTGGAATTACCTCACCCGTCATCATGGCCTTCATTTCAAAGGGGACGCCTGGCATGGAAACGAAAATGGTTTTTCCGCCACCGGCACGATTCTTCTCAAACCACATACCGCGGGCAGTTCCCATCTTATTCGCAATCCCTGTACAATTTTCAGGCAACATGGCCTGCTGACGATTGAGCTCTGTTACAGGGTAACCCCTGCGTGCAAAGATCTCCTCCACATCACGGAAGGCATCTTCATTAAAAACAAGCCGTGTGTTGAAATATTTACATAGGGTATGCTTGGTAATATCATCCCTGGTGGGGCCAATACCTCCGGAAATGAGAACGATCTCTGCCCTTTGTTCTGCTTCAGCAAGAGCTTCCAGTATATGTTGCTGTAAATCATTCACTACCGTAAACTGGTAAACCCGGAACCCCGAAAGGTTCAGCTGCTCAGCCATCCAGGCAGCATTTGTGTTGATTACCTGCCCTATCAGCAGTTCATCCCCGATGTTTATGATCTCTACATTCATGAAGCAAATTTAATGAAAATGCCCTTACATCTGTTCATTACCGCACCATCTTCCTAACCTGATGCATTGGCTTATTTGTTACCTTTGCAAAAAAACATTTATCATGGCGTTAATTGCTAAACCAGACTTGATTATTAATGATGATGGCAGTGTTTATCATATTTGCATGAAACCCGAGGATCTTGCCGATACCGTAATTGTTGTTGGCGATCCGCAGCGGGTTCATGAAATTGCAGACCATTTCACCGGAATCGACCACCAGGCTTCAAATCGTGAATTTAATTCGTGTACCGGCTTTTACAATGGGAAAAGAATTACCGCTCTCTCCACGGGGATAGGCACCGACAACTGTGACATCGTAATGCATGAACTCGATGCACTCGCCAATTTCGATCTAAAAACAAGGGTGCAAAAGTCAACTCTCCGGTCGCTTGACATCATTCGCATCGGAACATCCGGTTCGATCCAGGCGGATGTGCCTGTTAACAGTTTTGGGCTGTCGACACATGCTATAGGGCTCGACAACCTTCTGCATTTCTACCGGGGAACTCCGGAAATCATCGATCATGGATTGACCGATGCATTCGCCGCCCATGCTTCCTGGCCTGAAAACCTTTCTAAACCCTATTTTGTCAAGGGTTCCGACAGACTGATTGACCTTTTCAGACCATATTCTGTTGCCGGGATAACCGTTACCGCACCCGGATTTTACGGTCCGCAGGGCAGGTTTCTCCGTTTGCCGCTTGCCGACCCCGACATGATTAAAAAACTTCAGAGTTTCCATTACCAGGGTCATCGTATCGTCAACTTTGAAATGGAAACTTCCGCATTATACGGGCTTGGTGCCCTGATGGGTCACGAAATGGTGACAATATGCACCCTGATCGCAAACCGTGCCACCGGCGATTATAACCCTGATCATAAAACGGTTGTCAACGAATTGATAGCATTGGTGTTGAAACAAATATCCCTGTAACGATGCCCAACCCATCCAACAATCCCACCCTTGCGGCCCTGATCAACCTGCTGGATGAACCGGATGAAACTGCGTTCACCCTCATCAGGGAACAGATTTTATTGCAGGGCCCGGAGGCAATTGCCTCTCTTGAGCGTTGTATGGAAAACACTTTCAATACCCTGGTATTGGAACGTATTCAGGAAATCATAAGGCAATTGAACCGGGAAGACACCTTTGCTGAGTTGTCAAACTGGCTGAATACAGGATCATCTGATTTGCTGAAAGGCTTTCTCCTGGTTACAAAAACACAGAATCCTTCCCTGGATGAGAAAGAGATCATCATCAGCCTCGAACAGATGAAAATGGACATCTGGATCGAACTTCGTGAAGACCAGACAGCCCTGGAAAGTATTAACGTGATGAATCACATCCTTTTTGAGATCCATCATTTTGCGACGAACAGCACCGATAAGCCGTCACCTCAGAATAATTTTATTGATACCCTGCTTGAAAGTAAAAAAGGCAGTGCGCTGTCGCTGGGGATGCTCTTCATTATCCTGGCGCAAAAGCTTGGGCTGCCGGTTTATGGGGTTGACCTCCCGCAGCATTTTATCCTCGCCTGGCTCACCTCTTCAGGAATTGAAAACCCTGGCGAAAGTGATGTGCTCTTTTATATCAACCCTTTTAGCAATGGTGCAGTCTTTACCCGGCGCGACATCGATTTGTTCATTAGCCAGATGAAACTAAAACCTGAAAAGTCCTACTTTGCGCCTTGCAGCAACCCCGACATCATCCGGAGGCTGATCAGCAACCTGATTTTCCTTTACAATAAATCGGGAAACCATGAAAAGGCAGAAGATTTAGAAACCCTCTTAAACGTGTTCGAATGAAAAACACCATATATACTGTTTCGCTCGTCCTGTTATGCCTGGCACTATCAGGCTGGGGCTCCAAAGGACATAAAAAAATCAGTCAGAATTTTGCAGCATGTCTGCCGGCTGAGATGTCACTTTTGACGCCAACCTGGACGGCTTTCATCGGAAGTCATGCCTCTGATGCTGATTACCGGAAAAGCTCAGATCCCAACGAATCGCCCCGTCACTACATCGACATTGACAACTATCCTGAATTCGTGCTGACAGGCTGGATTTCACAGGAATATGATACCGTGGTTGCGCATCATGGCGAAGCATTTGTGATTGACCAGGGAACCCTCCCGTGGGCTACAAAAATTGCCTTTGATTCGCTGAAAAGTTGTTTCCAGCGTGGCGACTGGAACCGGTCAGCGTATTTTGCCGCTGATCTTGGCCACTATGTTGGCGACGGCCACATGCCATTGCATATCACCAATAATTACAATGGACAGATGACCGGGCAAACCGGAATTCATTCACGGTATGAGACTTCGCTGGTAAGCCGGTATGAAACACAGATTGTTTATCCTGCCGACCAGGCACAATATGTTGAGAATGTAAGTGATTATATTTTTAACTACCTCTATCTCGATTACAAATATGTTGACAGTTTGCTCCTGGCAGACTCGTATGCCACCACCCTTGCAGGAAATACCAGCTCCGATGCCTATTACCAGGCTTTGTGGGAAAAAACCGGTGATTTCACCAAACTCCTGATGCGTAACGCGTCAACCTCGCTGGCCGACCTGGTTTATACGGCCTGGGTGCAGGCCGGCAGCCCGATGATGTATCCCAACGCCATTGAAGAAGCCGGAATCCTAGGCCAGGCTCAGTTGCAAAAAATCTTCCCAAACCCTGTCTCCCAGACAGTTTGCTTTACTTTGGATCTTCACGGTAACCCACAACCTGTTACCCTGATGATCTATGACCTGAAGGGCAACCTGGTGGATACCGTGCTGAACCGGGAATTGTCGCAAGGAACGCATAACATCTTCTGGGATGTAAATAAAATGTCTGCAGGAACCTATTTCTGCACCTTAAAATCCGGCAGATTTTCGGCCACTCAGCGATTTGTGGTGATAAATTAAGGAGGTTTACACTACCTTCATCAGCATTTTCGGCCACCCGGTTTATATCATCTTACTGATAATCCTTTTCGCCATTTAGCGAAATCATCTCTCCAAACCTGTTCTGGATTACCATCGGTATTAACCTGGTTCTGTTTTAACACCGGGTAATACGCACAGAAGCAAAATGTCCCTGCCTGGAACAAATGCTAATCGGAATAATTTAGAATATAAATATGTGTAAGGGTAAAACTAAGTATAAAATTATGTGAGCAATTACGAATATGTAAATTTAAATGTACTAATAATCAGGCAATTAAAAAACATTGGGGGGGGTAAAATTAGGTTTACATTAATTCATACTATATATTTGCTTTCCAATTTCAATAACACAAGTAGTTTTCAGGGATGACAAATAGAAGCAATCTGAGGATTTATAACCAGAACATAATTGGGTTTTTTCCAGAAAAAAACCCCCGATCAAATTGAAAATCAACCATACTCGCGATACAATCAATTGACAAAAAGAAAGGAGGTCTGTATGCAAAGGTAGAAAATATATTTATCGTTTCAGAGCCTAAAAATAATAAAAATAGGCAGGCTAATTCACTACAAATGAAATGCATATATATAATGAGATCATGAGACAAAATTATTATTTGATTATAGCAATCGCAATACTGGCTGTGAATACTTTCGGAATAAGGACCTTTGCGCAACAGGGAGATAACTATTATACGCTCCAAAAGACAATGAATGATTATTATAGTACCAATCCCGGACTAAAAGTCGAGGAAGATGGAGGTTATCAGCAATTTATCAGGTGGCAGGAGTTTTGGAGGTACAGGGTCGATTGTGCTGACACGTCATTAAGTGGCAAGTTTTCAAACCTTCGAAAGGCTTATGATCAGTACAGGCAGACACAATCATACCTTCTATCGTCCATCAATCCCAGCCCATGGAGTCATTGCGGGCCGATAAACGTAACCGGTCAAAATAACGGCCTTGTTTCTGCAGTTTATGTAGATACCATCAGCAGTCCAACGTTAAAAACAATATATGTGGGTACAAATGCCTCTGGAATTTGGAAAACAGTTGATGGGGGACAAAACTGGACAAACATCACAGATGCCAGCGGGTTCTTTTTTGTCGGTGTGTCAGATATTAAAGGCGATCCCACAAACAGCAATATAATTTACGCAACAACTGCTGGTGGTGGGTATTTCAGTGAATCGGCCTGGGGAATTGGTGTTTTACGGTCAACAGACGCAGGTGCAACCTGGCATACAATCTATTCGGCTTCTCCAAGTCAGCAGATTCTATCAAATTATCTTTTTGTTGATCCAACAAATCCTTCCCGTCTTTTTGCAGGTATTGACGAGAAAGTAATCCGATTGCAACTAACTGGAACTACCTGGACAGCAACAACGGTGTTTGACAATACTGATCCGGATCCTGATGTTCACCCAAGGTATATCAGAGACATAGAAATGAAACCTGGATGCCCGGATACGCTATATATTGCCACTGATAGCAGAAGACTGAACAAACGAAGGGCACAAGTTGTCAGGATTACTGGTGCAACAACAACAAATAACTTCGCATTTCAGCTTCTTCACCCCTTTTGTAATGACACATTGTTTTCTGAACGATATGAAATTGCCGTGAATCCATTGACACCAAAATCAATATATGTTATCGGTCAACATTATTTCCAAAATAAGGATTCCTTGAAATTTGCTGCCATTTGGAAATCGGTAGACAATGGTGTGACCTGGAAAAGAAAATTTCTTGAAGATCAATCTAATTATCATACCGCACTGGGAGGTGGCAGGGTCGATTATCATAAAATGGAACTCCAGATCAGCCCGACAGACACTAATATTTTATATGTCGGGGGGAACACTATGTCAAGAGTTCTTCAGACAACGGGGACTTGGCAAATTCAAGAGACAACATCTTATTCTCCAGGCCCAGGGTCAGGTTACCATGCAGATACGCGGGCCTCAGTGATTATCAGGGGTAGCTTTCCAGATTCTCTCGGGAAACATGATGTGCTTTTTTGTGGGAATGATGGAGGGATTTCCAAGACTTCGAATGGAATTAGAAGTTGGCAAAATATCAACGGGAATGGCCTTTGGATAACTGAATTTGGAGGTATCGGAAGTTCGAATGACAAGCCATATTGGATTGGAGGTGGTTCTGTAGATAATGGTTTTTTTACAAATGCGACCGGGCATTGGGAAAGAACCACAGGCCCGGATATTGGGTCAACTGTTGTTGACTTTGAATCCCCAAACATTATACATGTGAACGCATGGAGCACTGCTGGTAATGATCCGTATCCCTCTTTTAATTCGTTTGACTACGGTTTACACTTCGAAGAGGCGGGTTATTTTCCTACGCCAAATGAGGCATGCCTGTTTAATAAACCGATTGTTTTGAATCCGAAAAATTCCAAAGTTATGTATTCAGGGGCCTACGATCTTTTTAGAACGCACAATGCCCGTGCAAAACAACCCGTTTTTACCAAAATTCCAGTACATTTGAATTTTAACTACAGTGCCATTGACAGTGCACAGATAATAAACTGCATTGCCATTGCAGAGACAGATACCAATACCATTCTCATTGCTTATGCAGGCCCACATTGGGATAAGTTTGACGAGAAGCATAAACTCCTGGTGTCACACGATCGGGGTGAAACCTTTGTTGATTTGCTTGCCTTACCAGGGAATATTACACTTTTGGAAACACTAACTTCACTGAGTATCACTTCAATTGCAATTTCTCCTGTTGATACAAATAAGATGTGGGTCACATTGGGCGGGTTTGCATATCAGGATGGACAAAACCGGGTCTATTATTCTTCTGACGGAGGTGAATCTTTTTCAGATATTTCTGCAGGGCTGCCAAATTTCCCTGTAAATTGCATTAAATACTGGAAAGGGGGCAACGATCGCATATTTGTTGGCACCGATGTGGGTGTCTTTTACAAGGAAGGTCAGCATGAATGGCAACCCTGGAATGACGGTTTACCCGTTACCATGATCTCAAATCTGGAAATCTTGGAAGATGATGAAATCTTACGCGCAGCAACCTTTGGTCGAGGAATTTGGCAAACATTTCTTTATCCGTGTTCTCCCAATAATGGACAAACGAAAATTATCACCTCCAATGAAACCTGGACTATACCGGTTGTAATGGATAGCAGTATTCTTGTGAAAGCGCCTGCTACCCTTACAATAAAAACCACTGTGCGCCTTCCCGGGATGACCAAGATCATGGTTGAGCCCGGTGCAGCCCTCGCTTTGGACTCGGGTTGTGTGTTGACACATGCATGTTATGGAATGTGGCTGGGCATAGAAGTATGGGGCGATCCGACAAGATCACAGACTTCCGCCAACCAGGGATCCATTTCCATTCAAAATGGCGCTATGATAGAGAATTCACGTATCGGGATTACCACATGCAGGAAGGATAATAATGGTGAAATCGATTGGAACACCACAGGAGGTATGATCCATGCATCAAATTCAACTTTTAGGAATAATTTCAAAGCCATTGAATTCTTGTCATACCCATTTACAAATAAAAGTACGTTTAACAATGTGTCGTTTGAAACTGAAGGTCCATTTCCTGAACCGACGAGCGGCCCGCAAACATTTGTCAGCCTTTTTGGTGTTACGAATGTACGATTTTTAGGGTGCAGGTTCATTAATTACAATACAGATACCATTGGTCCTGGGATAGTTCCCGATTTACAAAAAGGCAATGGTATCGTGAGCATCGACGCGGGTTATACTGTTGATGAATTATGTACGGCACAGGTTACTCCATGCAACCAATGGATTCCTTCATATTTTTGTGGTCTTTATTATGGTATAAAGGCAGAGAACACCATTCCTGTAATTCCACCACGCATAAACAAGTGTCAATTTGTCATCAACCACCGCAATATTTATCTCAGTGGAATTGATTTTGCTCAGATTACCTCATCACGTTTCCTCTTTCCGCATTACTCCTCGTCTGATACCATTTATGGAGCCTATTTGAATTCATGTTCCGGGTACAAAATACAGGAAAATTCATTTCGGCGAAGATCGGCTTCAGGATTTTACGGTGGGAATTTCATTGGAATTATTGTTAACAACTCTGGAGTTGAACCCAATGAGATATATAACAATTCATTCTACAGCGTTCGGGTTGGAATACTTGCGCAGCGTATCAATCGAAGCGCTGATGGTATTACTGGTTTATGCCTGAAATGCAATGATTTCAGTCTGACCAGGTATGATCAGGCCGTAACATACCCCATTCCTCTGACTAAAAACTGGGGAGTCAGTGGTAAACAAGGTTCTGACCTCAACTATACCTCCCCGGCTGGCAATAGATTTGCTCCCAACCATGTTTCCCCTCCCTATTCCACATGGCCATCTGACATCAATAACGAAGGACTGAAGATAGATTATTTTCACCATCCATCGTGGGAACCTGCAAACTTGAGAATCATTCCAACTTATAGAACACCCAATGTTTACCCACAAAATGTTTCGACTTTACTCACATTTAAGATTGATTCTGCTTGTCCTTCTAAGTTAAACAGTGGAAACCCGTTTATTGAAGAAAAAAAAGCTGAAATGGCTTATCAACACACGCAGGGTGATTCAATTGTTAATCAATTAGCCGAACTGATCGATGGCGGAAATACGCAGGAGACGGCAACAGATATCAATTTCAGTGTGCCCACTGATGCCATGCAATTGCATGAAGATTTATTAAGCGTATCTCCCTATTTATCGGATACCGTTATGAAGTCTGCTATCCTCAGGGAGAGTGTTTTGCCCAATGAGATGATCCGCGATATCCTTGTTGCCAATCCTCAAGCGGCTAAATCAGATAGTGTTTTAGATGCTTTGGACAGCCGGTTTGTGCAAATGCCCGAATCGATGATGGATGAAATTCTGGAGGGGTTGGAAACCATCGGTGCGAAAGAGCGCCTTGAGGCACAGCTTGGCGAACGCAGGTTGCTTGAGGCATATTCATTCTATGAGTTGGTGCGTTTTTACAAAGCGGATACCAATGGCTGTGCAAAAGACAGCTTGATGGCATTACTTGAAAATAGTCACATGCTTTCTGCCCGATATATGCTGGCATTTGAACACCTATCAGATGGCGAACTGGCATCGGTGACACAAACGTTGAACAATATTCCGGCTCAGTTTGAATTATCGCTGGAAGAAGCAAGCCAATATGATAATTATCTTGAATATTTTCAGCTTTTAAGTAATTTGAAATCGCAAAACCTGACTATCTTTGATATTAACGCCGATCAACAAAATCAATTGATGGAACTTTCCCAATCAGGCATGGAACCGGTTCAGACGTATGCACGAAATATATTAATTGCCAACAACCTTGTGTCGTATAATGAACCGGTGGATTTGCCGGATGAAACAAAATCGATACAGATATCAAAGCAACATCAAGGTTCCAGGGTAATTACTGATGGCTTTCTAAAGATTTTCCCGAACCCGGCAAAGCAATATGTCATTGTTGAGTACAATTTTACCGACAAGGTTTCCACTACGGAAACTTTGGTTCTGACTATTATAACCAGTGACGGAAAGACGGTTGTTGAACGTGGAATCTCAAAACTGAAAGACCAGATGCTCATCGATTGCCGCAATCTTAATTCAGGAAGTTATATTTGTAAAGTGAACCTTGGCAGAAAAACTGTAGGTCTTGGGAAATTTATCATAATCAGGTGACCTATTTATAAATGGTTTCCCCGGTGGTACCGGGGAAACTTTTATCTTATTGAATATGAAGAAAATATGGATGATGATATTGCTATTGCAATTGGGAGCCTCATTGATGGCGCAGGAATGGATAAAATATTTTGCAACTGGCAGTTATTCAAGTTATTGTATTGAAAATTACGATAAGGGATATATTTTAGCCGGTTCAGTGAATTACGGTAAATATGGCTGGGTTATTAAAACAGATATCAATGGTAATAAATTATGGGATATTAAAATCGGAGATGGAATACAATATACTAATACAAATAATATAGAAAGAACAAGCGATTATGGATATATTCTATGCGGCTCCACGCGTATATTTAACTCCCCACATTCTGATCCCTATATTATGAAGCTGAATAAATGCGGTGAATTGGAGTGGTGCAAAGGGATAGTTTATGATAATTCGGGCGATGGCGCCATCAGTGTTAAACCGACCTCAGATGGGGGTTATGTTTTAACAGCCCTTTTTTATGGCAACAACCCCGACGATCTGATAAGGATGTTTAAATTTGACAATACCGGGGAGTTGGTTTGGTACAGAATTTTCAACGAAGATCCAAATGTTGTTTCGGAGGAAATCAGGACAATGTATGCTGATGATTCCACATTTTTGCTCACAGGATTTTGTTATTATCCGAATTGGATCAAGCCATATTTTATCAAAACCGACACATCGGGGAATGTGGACTGGACGCTTGCTTACAGCCAACATATGGGATTGGGATTTATTGGGGAAGCGAATGCAACTATTAAAGATATTCATGGCAATTATTATTCAGCAGGAAGGAACAATAGTCCGGAACTTTTTAAATTTTCGTCAGATGGCTATGAGATAATCAATGTCGAATTGATACCAGGTTCTTATTCAGGGAATGCCACAACAATTGTTTATTTGAATGACTCCACCCTGGTTTTTGGATCAGCGTGGTCAATGAATGGGACAACCAATGAAATGGCACTTCTTAAAACGGATACCATGGGCAATGTCCAGGCTATTAAACATTTACCTGATCCGGATCACGGCGGTCTTTATTGGTCGTCGAAAACCATTGATGATAAAATAATTACAATTGGTAATAGTTCCATCAATGGAAGTTCCCGGATAACTCTTTATAAAGTAAATTCCAATCTCGAATACGATTCGGTATATACCAGACCATTCACTTATGACAGTTTATGTCCGGATACTATTGTTTCTCATACAATTAGTCTGAATTGTGATGTGCTGGTAGATGTGGATGAGCCCTTGAACAAGCCTGAAACAACGACATTAAAGATTTTCCCCAATCCTGCAAATCAAAACCTGAAATTGGAGTTTCCCAAATATCTTGTCGTTAAGGATTCGAACAATGGGTTTGGTTCAACAACTGTGTATCATCGATGGAAATCAGCGGTAATTGAGGTTTATGATTTTTCTGGTAAGAGGGTTTATGAAAAGGAGATCATTCGTGCTGAGACTTCTCTGGATATAAATGTTTCTCATTGGGTGGAAGGGGTATATAATTTCCGTCTTGTGTTCAACAAGCAACAGGTTGCAAGCGAGAAAGTTATAGTTCAATGATCAGGGAAATTTATCCATATTACGATTCTGCTTAATTTAACCTCGCTATCCTCAGGTATGTTTTCACCACCCAGCGTTTATGGTGTTAAATTAGGGAGGTTTTATCATCAACTAGGGTTTTTAAAATTTGGCTAAAGCCAAAATGGCTCCTGATCATTGGGATCCTCCAGCTAAAGCTGGAGGCAATTCATCTGGAGGCAGTTTGGTTACCTCATCAATTGCCACTGGCTTTAGCCAGTGGTTTGGAGTTGCCAGCAAATTATTGGCTTTAGCCAAACAAATAATTACCTTATGCCATTAAGCATGTTTACACTATTTTATAGATAACAGTGCATTCCTGAACCGGTTTTTGCCCCACCGGTTATTTCACTACTGCTATGGATTTCAGGAAGGACCAAAAGGGATGATTCTCAAGGATTAATAGTCAAAGCATGAAAAAATATTATGTAATTCAATATTTTTACGTATTTTCGTGCAGTATGAGTTGTTTATTGCAGCATTATGGTACAAAATATAATTACAGGCCAAAAAGCAGAGTTTGAAAGAAAGCTCCGTGAACCTTATGTGGAAAGGGAGTCTCTCCTCTCTTACCGGCCGCCACTTCTCCACCTCACTTTTCACTTTTTCCTTCCTTGAAGTCGTAAATCTTGTGGAGAATTCCGATACTGTTTCTGATAAGCAGCAGCGGTGCTTTGAATATGTCACTAAAGGAGGTTTTCCGGAGGTTTGGGTAAAGAATTACGATCCGGTTGAATATCTCTCAACACTTTTTGATTCAGTTATTCTGAAGGATATTGTAAAGCGACACAGGGTTCGGTTTCCAAATGCGCTGATCGACCTTGCCCAAACGCTGATCACACACATGACAGGAGAATTCTCAACCACTTCAATACAAAAATTGGCGAAATTCAACAGCGTGCATACTGCCGACAAGTACATGGGCTATCTTGAAGAAGCATTTTTACTCTTTAGTATTCCCCGTTTTTCATTCAAAATAAAGGAGCAGCAGAAATCCGCCAAAAAAATATACTGCTACGACAATGGGTTCTTCCAGGCGAAGGCATTCCGATTCAGTGAAAACAATGGCAAACTCTTTGAAAATGCAGTTGCCATTGAATTGAAACGACAGGAAATGAATGGAAAATGCAGAATATTTTACTACAAGAACCAAAAGCAGGAGGAGGTTGATTTTGTAATTCAGCAGGATTTGAAAATAACCCGGCTCATTCAGGTTTGCTATTCCTTCTCGGAACCGAAAGTGAGAGAACGGGAAATCAGGGGACTACTAAAGGCAAGTATCGACTTGAATTGCAAAAAAATGATTGTGATTACCAATGATGTGGAAAGTAAAGAATATCACTCATGGTTTGGAAACGGTGGTGAAATCGAATTCATCCCACTCTGGAAGTGGTTCCTTACCAATGATTCATGATTGAATCTTAATCATAAAAAAATCATTAACATCATAATCACAAGGGCTCCCATCGCAGTTTAATTCATCCTGCAGATGATCCCTGTCCCCTTTTAGCGAAACCATCTCTCCAAACCTTTTCTGGATTGCCATCGGTATTTACCCTGGATTGATTTAACACCGGGCATTCCTCGCTGAAGCAAAATGTCCCTACCTGGAACAAATGCTAATCGGTATAATTCATAATATAAATAAGTGTAAGGGTAAAACTAAGTATTAATATATGTGAGCAACTACGAACACGTAAATTTAAATGTACTAATAATCAGGCAATTAAAAAACATTGGGGGGGGTAAAATTAGGTTTACATTAATTCATACTATATATTTGCTTTCCAATTTCAATAACACAAGTAGTTTTCAGGGATGACAAATAGAAGCAATCTGAGGATTTATAACCAGAACATAATTGGGTTTTTTCCAGAAAAAAACCCCCGATCAAATTGAAAATCAACCATACTCGCGATACAATCAATTGACAAAAAGAAAGGAGGTCTGTATGCAAAGGTAGAAATAATGTTGTTGAATTTCAGGACATTCAATTATTGAAATTAAAAACAGTGTGAAATTTTAAACCAACATACTATGAAAAAGCTTTATCTATTACTTTTTATTTTTGGGTTCGTTATAAATGCCTCGGCTCAGCAACAATGGATTACCCTTACCAATGATCATCCAGCCGCCCCCGGCATAACCCTGGGTCATTCACTAAGCAGTGGGGTGGCCTATACAATTGATATTACTGGTATGTATAAACAGGATTCTACGGTCAATACTGTCACATACAGCAGGTTGTCTATTCTTCAAAACGGGAAATGGGGTGCACCCGGTTATCCTGAATTACCAGCAATTTACAAGCTTATTGCTGTACCTGAATATGAATCGGTATCTGTTACGTACAATGTTATAGATTCTGTTATTCTTAATGGTTACAACGTTTATCCGGCTCCGGCAATTGTTGTGGATTCCAGCAATGGTATTGTGCATAATATTGAGGTGTTTACTAAAAACGATTCGGTTTATGCAACAAATGGTACGTTTCCTGAATCGGCTTACGAAATTCTTGAAACAAGTTATTTTCGTTCCCAAAAAATGCTCAGGGTTGCTGCCTATCCATTCAGGTATAACCCAGTGAGCAATACATTGGTGGTTTATACCCATTTTGAGGTTGTATTGTCTTTTTCAAATCCACAAAGTGAAATTAACGTCAATCTGGGCTACTTCAGCAATATTGCAAAAAATACTTTATTAAACTATCAAAGCGATCAGATACCTGTCTTACCTGCGGAACCGGCAGCAATTCAGGGAATGGTGCAGTGGATAACCATGACCGACACAGCTGAAGCTGCAACTATCGATGCAGATTATCTCATCATTACCGATCACCAGTTTTTCGAGCCACATAGTTTGAGTTTATTGCGAATAGCAAACCACCGCGCCTCCTTTAATGGATTTGACATTGCTATTGTTGATGTGCAGAATATTTTGTCTCCACAATTGCCATTCATTTATAATACCTCAACGCCGCAATATATAAATGAACAAAAAATAAGGAGTTTTATAAAGAGAGTGTATGAAGGTGCGAATGCACATCACATGTACGATGGTAAACTAGGATTTGTACTACTGGTTGGTGATGCCCTTGGAAACACCGCCATCGCTGGCGTCCCTGCTGCAAGGGATCCGGCTTTAACTTCAGGTATAGAGTATTGTGATAATGATTATTATTACTCTTGCATTACACACTCCAATGGTAATTGGGATAAAAATGGTGATTTATTCATTGGTCGTTTTTGTGCAGATGATGAAACAGAATTGTTAAATGTAGTAAATAAAACATGTAAATATGAAAATGAATATAACTTCGATTCTTGGAGGAAAAATAACACATTAGCCTTTGGGGGAGGTGGGTTGGATGAACAAAAATATTTTTGTGAGGATTTTCGAGATTGGTTAAATAGTTTGTACCAGCCTGTATATACAACCACGGTAATGAATGCAGTTACTCTATTGAATTGGAATCAAGATTATATTTCGCATATAAATGGGACAGGTTCGAATATCGTAATTAATTATGGTCATGGCAAACCTTGGTCCTGGTGCAATGGGGATGGGCTTTGTGATGATCTGCCGAATACTCAAGCCTTAGCAATGAATTATAAAAAAAATCATTTGTCAAACTCAGGGAAAAATCCATTTGTGATTTCAAATGCATGTAACACAAATGTATATTCAAATTTGGCCGAGGGTGACGACTGTATCGGGGAGGAAATGGCTGTATATTCATCTGAAAATGGTTATGTAGCATATATTGGATGTTGGAATAAATCAGGACTTACCACGACTAGTCCAGGTAAATTTCCCTCAATGGTTCTGGGAGCGTATTCCTTATGCAATATATCATGACATGTCGACGGTATTAGGGGAATGCATCCTGGAAAGCAGGTTAGGCTTAAATGCGCTCGGATGGAATTCACATATTGAGTTTAATTTAATGGGCGATCCTGCACTAAACCTTATGGCACCAGGCTATGAAATAACACATAATATTGCCCTTTATGGTTCGAATACAATATCCACTAAAGTATACGTCAGGTCAAATGCAACATTGACACTTGGTGCCGGTGCTACGCTCCAGTTTGAAGAAAATGGCCAACTCATCATTGACCAGGGAGCAACCCTTGTTATGGGCAATAGTTCGACTGTTAAAGGGAAGAACCAAAATAATGTGATTGAGGTATTTGGGACACTTGTTGGAAAATCGGAAGCACCGAATCCCCCCTCCCCAATACCCTTGGAGAATATCACCTTTTCTTCACTCCCGGCACAGCCAGGGCAACCTGAAAATTTATGGAGGGGGATTGAGTTTCATAACCCTGAACTGAATGTTACCATTTCACAAGGTACAATCAGGAATTGTAGCATCACCGGAACATTAAACAAACTGGAAGCTAAGAGTATGACGAGCTTCACGAATTCTGCAATCAATTTAAATGAATCTGATTTGTTGGTTGATCAATGTGCTTTTTCAAATTCAAACATCCTTCTGACCAATTATGCCCAATTAGTCAGGTACGCACGCATTTTTCATAGCTCTTTCCGCAACAGTGAAGCCGATGCAATTATTAAAATTGATCACTATCCCGCCTTTTATATTGAAGATGACACGCTGTATTACAGCAACGGGACCGGGATCCATCTTACTTATTGTGGAAATATCAATTCACAACATTTAATCCAGAATTGCACCATACAAAAATCCGGGGATCCGCAGGATCTGAGTTGGGGTGTTATTGTTTATCATTCATTTGCAGATATTTTCAATAATTCCATCTCCCGAAATATGTATGGCATTGCCACGGCGAATTTAAGCAGTGTTCAAATCATGGGTAATGCTACAGCCCAAGCAAATTCTCAAACGCAACAGATTATGGATAACTATCAAAACCAGGTAAAATGTTACGATAACAGCTTCCCGTATGAGTTCCATTACAATGTTATTCAAAATTCTTTGGCATCAAATCCTTTGATTTACTATCCTACATCTGTTTCATGGGAACCTAAACCGGATCCAGAGGATGCCATTGGTTTACGGAATGTAAAATGCAATTGTTTCCCGTCAAATCCAATATTTTATCCGATTGGTGGATATATTTGGCAATCCACTTGGTGCCCTCCTGCAAATTGTTTGTACGATGATCCAGGACGAGAAGATTATGATGTAGCAATGGCAAGTTTGGATTCTGGAAATTATTTAACAGCAGAGACACAGTTTAAGGCTGTGATCCAGGAGTATACGGAGAACAAATATGCCAGGGAATCGGCCAAAAAACTGCTTATGTTAACGGTTCTTGCAAACAATGACCTTGCAGGTTTGAAAAATTACTATGATACTACTGCGAATCTGCATCTTGATTCGGTAACCACACGATTAACTGAACGCCTCATGACCCGGTGTGATGTTGAACGTAAGGCCTATGTGGAAGCAGTTGCATGGTATGAGAATGCTATTCTGAATCCTTTTTCTTCCAATGATTCCATTTATTCAATTATTGACCTGGAGGACACATATATGCTGGTAGCAGCAGACAGCAACCTTAAGTCAGTTAATACAAACCTAAATGGACAACTTGTTCAATATAAGCCTAAAAGCAGGAATGAGTACATCGAAAACAAAGACCGGCTGATAAAGTTGTTATTTAAAGAGGGTGAAGAATTAGACACTACTCGTGTATACCCGGAAGATTTGTCCTGGAGGTTTTTTCTGTTTCAGAATACGCCCAATCCTTTCACTACAGAAACCGAAGTATCATTTTCTTTACCGGAGAAATGTAACATTTTACTTGTTGTCACTAATATGCTGGGTCAACAGACTCTAAGCATTCCTCTTGCAGGGTTGTCGTCCGGAAAACACAGTAAAAAAATCAACATGGCAAACATGCCGGATGGTCCGTATATTATTTCCCTTCTTTTAAATAACAAAGAAGTTTCAAGGATTAAATGTGTAAAAAATCATTGACATATATTAACTTTGAATGGAGGGATGGAGACATCCCCCCGTTCTTAATAGTTTTGAATATGAAAACGCAACCCCTAACTTTAAAGATCTTATTTATACTGATTATATACGGCAGTATAATTTTACCAAATATCGGGACAGCCCAAACAAATCATTTTTTGGCGCGTGGTGCCGACACAGCAGAAATTTACGTTACTTCATATTGGTATAAAGTTCCCTCTCAATTATTCGGTTGGGGTGGAATTTTTCGATCCCAAGATAACGGGGCAACGTTGACGATGCAACATAAATACAACTACGAGAAGAACCGGCACGAAATATATGGTGACTCTATTTCCGGAACAATTTACCTTCAACATTATGCAGGGCTTGACACCTTGATGGTTAGTCACGACTTTGGGATTACATTTAATGCAAAGTTTATAGATTTCATAGGGTACGTGAAAATGGCCAGTGGTTGCATGAGCGGTGAATTCTATACCGGGCCAAGTATTTCATACACGGGTTTATCACGATTTACGCATTATGGAGACTCCTCATATATTACTAATTTGAATGCAGATTCATTGCTTGTTATGGATGTCGGAAGTCTTCCGGGCGAATTGTATGCTCAGCTATGGCCATATTGTTGGCCAGTTAATATGGATACCCTTGGAATAGCTTATAGTAGTGACTATGGACAGCATTTTTCAGTTATTTACCAGGATACCGGCCTCATTTCATATAAAAGCAACTACACGTTCACGAGAGGAACTGATCAAGGAGAATTATACATAACAGGTCAGGATACGAACGAATGTTATCATATATTTCATTCGACTGATAATGGACAGACTCTTGAGTTAAAGCAAATCACGCAACCCCTCCCGGCATGTTGTGAAGATATATCATTCACTGCAGGAAGGGCTCCCGGCTCATTTTATATGTCAAGGGTTATTGGTTATTCATCCTACCATGCCGATCTTTGGATTTATTACAGCAGCGACTACGGCGCAACATTTACAACCTATTATCATAGTCTTGACAGCACTTTAACTGGGGTAGTTCGAAAGGAAATTATTCCTGAATTAAAGGTTTTTCCCAACCCTGCCACTGAACAGGTTACTATCCGAACGGAGGTATTACCACAAAGAGAAGATGCGCATATCACCGTTTATGACCTTTTGGGCAAACCGGTAGCTGGGGGAATACTGCCAAAGGGGCAGCCGGAGATGGCGCTGAATGTTCGAAACTTAGCACAAGGTATTTATTATTACGTAATCACGCAAAACCAGCGCCGGCAAAACGGGAAGATTGTAATTGTAAAATGAGGAGATCAGAGAACTCTGGAAAGATTGATTAGTGAGTCTCGTTTCCATAATGGATATACAGCTTACTAGCTTTGAGGGATACCATCTCTCCAATTTTCGCCTTCTGTACAACAAGCAACATGTTGCAAGCGAGAAAGTTATAGTTCAATGATCAAAAAGATTCATCCATAATGCGATTCTTCTTAATTTAACCTCGCTATCTTCAGGTATTTTTTCGGCCACACAGCGTTCGTGGTGATAAATTATGGAGGATTTATCATCAAATATGGTTTTCAGAATTTGGCTAAAGCCAATTGGATCCTGATCACTGGGATCCTCCAGCTGAAGCTGGAGGCAATTCAGTTGGAGGCAATTCATCTGGAGACAATTCAATTGGAGGCAATTCATCTGGAGGCAATTCATCTGGAGACAATTCAATTGGAGGCAGTTAAGTTGGAGGCAGTTAAGTTGGAGGCAGTTTGGTTACCTCATCAATTGCCACTGGCTTTAGCCAGTGGTTTGGA
>CAYHGE010000037.1:0-30881 GCA_964355945.1 uncultured Draconibacterium sp. | reverse complement strand
CGGCCATATTGCCCTGTTTGCTGAACTGCCAGCAGCCGAGTCCGATCGGGGTAATCTTTGTCTCAGTATTACCTAAGCATCTTAAAATGATCTGGTTCTCCATGACTTTGTTTTAAGTGACATCCATTGAATACTCAAAGGTACGTAGAAATTTCATGACTTACTTCATGCCAGGCATGATCGCAATTGTAAAATAATTAACTTTGTTTCTTGGTGAACTTGTTTATTGGTCAAGTATGCGCCACATTGCCTCCATGAAAAAAGATCTCCTGCTTGTCTTTTTGCTGATAATTCTACCCGCAACCATGGGATTGCCTGTTATGGGACAATCCACACACCTTGTAAAGCATTATTTACCACAGGATTACCATGCAGGGAGCCAAAACTGGTCGATTGACACCGATCAGGAAGGCAACGTTTACGTCGGCAACAATGATGGCCTCCTGATTTTCGATGGAACCCGCTGGACCACCTATCGAAATCCTGATCAAACCATTGTCCGCTCTGTATATGTAGCCCCGGATAAGAAAATATATACCGGTTCCTACGAGGAATTCGGGTATTGGGAAGCCGACCCGACCCAAGAGCTGAAATACCATTCATTAAAAACCTTTCAACAAAATACTACCTTTCATAACAGCGAGATATGGAAAATCGTTGAGTGCAACAGCAAGATCTACTTTCAAAGTTTTTCATCTCTGTTTGTCTATGATCATCAAACCGTGAAGCCGATTGACCTTCCCGGGACAGTCATCTTTCTGATCAAGGCCAGTAACAGATTGTTTGTACAATCCGTGAATGGCGGATTTTACGAAATCATCCATGATAAACTGCAAAAAATTGAGGCAGGCAGTGCTTTAGTGGGAACAGAAGTAAAAACAATCCTGCCATATGGTTCCAATGAATTTCTCATTGGAACAACAGCCAATGGCCTTTTTCTGTTTGATGGGAAAAGTATTAAACCATGGAAATCAGAAGCCAACGAGACGTTGAAGGAGGTTCGGATCAACAACGGAATGGTGGCTGGCAACCGGCTATATTTTGGCACCATTGTGAAGGGATTGTTCATCCTCGACATGAACGGGAAAATACTGAACCACCTAAACAATGAAAATGCCCTTCAGAATAACACGGTTCTTTCAATATGCGCAGACCAGAACGGCTCTGTCTGGGTAGGTCTCGACAAAGGCATCGACAACCTTTCATTGAATTCCTGGCTCGATGTTTACCAGGAACAAGGTGATCAGTTGGGTGCTGTTTATACGGCAGCCCTTTTCGGAAGTATACTTTATGTAGGAACAAATCGTGGAATTTTCACTTACATTACCGATCCGAAAACCGGGTTATTCAGGTATAACGGGTTGCTTGACAAGTCGCAAGGGCAGGTTTGGGAGTTGAAAATAATCGATGGCACCCTTTTCTGCGGACACACTGCCGGAACTTTTATCGTGGTGAACAACACCCTGAAACAGATATCAAAGGAAAACGGAGGGTTCAGCATTAAAAAGCTGATCCATTGCGGAGAGGAGTACCTGATTCAAAGCACCTATTCACCATTGGTCATCTATAACCGGCAAAGACCCGACTGGAAGTATGGTCACCAGGTTGCAGGGTATCTTGAACCATCACGCTTCCTGGAAGTTGATCACCTGGGGAATATATGGATCGGCCATAATGTGAAAGGGCTGTTCAAGCTAGTGCTCTCTGAACAACTCGACAGTGTTGCCTCGATTACCAGTTTTGGCCGAAAAGATGGTTTGCCCTCCGATTTTAACATACGGGTATTTAACGTGGGCAACAGAGTGGTTTTCACCACCGGAACCAGACTTTATACCTGGGATGACCTGAAGAATAAAATGATCCCTTACACCGAGTTGAACAAACAACTGGAAGGATTCGAAGCATCGACACAAATCGTTGAAATGGATAAAAACCGCTACTGGTTCATCAGGAAAAACGATGTTGCCATTTTCGAAATCAAAGAAAACAAGGCCAGCATGCTATTTCATTTGTTTTTACCTGTTTACACCCTGAACATGGTGGATGATTACGAAAACATTGTACCTCTTGACAAGGAGAGAAACCTGATTTGCCTAAACAATGGATTTGCCGTGTTTCATACAAATATCCTCCGGCAAGGCTTACCGGATAATACCAAACTTCTGTTCAGGGATATTTACTCATGGAACACAGAGGGGGTTAAAAAACACGTTGGTCTGAACAACCTCCCGCTTGTTTTACCGCACGCCTGGAACAACCTTTCGGTCTCCTTTACTTCCATCAACAGCGGGCACATCACAAAATTGTTTCAGTACCAGTTGCAGGGAATTGAAAGCAGGTGGAGCGATTGGTCCGATAAAAATGAAATCACCTACAACCGTTTACCAAAAGGTGATTACACATTTTCCGTTCGCACACTTACTGATAAAGGTCAGGTAACAGAACCCATTCTGCTCCATTTTAAAGTTTCTGCCGCCTGGTACGCAAGTTATGAAGCCTACCTCGTTTACCTGATTCTTTTGCTGGCAGTTGCCTTGTGGAGCAGGTACCTCATCCGGCGGAGAGTCATTCGCCATCATGAACAACTGCGAATAGAAAATGAGGCGATTGCACAGCTTGAAAAAGAACATGCCGAACAGCAGATCATCAGGCTTCAAAATGAAAAACTGCAATCCGAAATATCGCATAAGAACATACAACTGGCCGATTCTACCATGGCCATCATTAAAAAGAATGAGCTCCTGATCGAAATTAAAGAGGAGCTGGACAAGCAAAAAAGCAGACTGGGGCAGGAGTATCCTCAGCGATACTTTGAACGATTGCTCTCCATGATCAACAAGAATATAAGCAACGATAACGACTGGAAAATTTTCGAGGAACTTTTTGACCAGGCACACGAAAATTTCTTTAAGCGGTTAAAGACTTCTTATCCCGATTTAACACAAAGCGACCTTAAGTTATGCGCCTATCTCAAACTCAACCTGACTTCGAAGGAAATAGCCCCGCTGTTAAACATCAGTTTCCGTGGCGTTGAAACACGACGATTCAGGTTGCGGCGTCGGTTGTCTCTTGATTCAGACCATAATCTGGTTGAATTTGTCATGCAATTTTAATGCGTCCCCGTTGTTTATTCTCACCTCCCGAAGTGTGAATTATATAAATAAATCCTAAAATTTTGTAATGCAATTGAAATTGCAGCAGATTACCTTGCACTCCAAAAACAAGTAAAACTAACCGCAATCAATATGCAGTGTCGGACTTTTGACCAACACATATTATTGTTATGCAATACCTTATTGAATTCTCACCCACATCATGACGTAGCAATGACGTATAAGCTCTCCTCCTCTTCATCAGGGTGGTGTAACCGTGTAAAGGGCCAATTCACTAAAAAGCTTGCATTCCGGTTAATCTTTTTTGTTAATTTGTTATATAATGACAACGAAATAAATGAATTATGCAGAGATTCTACCCAACCAAGAAGTCATTCCGGATTCAAAAAGCTGGATTACTCATCCTGATTTTTACCGGGTTTTTCGCTTTCGCACATGCACAGGTCCGCACCATCACCGGAGTTGTTTCTGCCAGTGACACGAAAGAGACACTGCCCGGGGCGACAATTGTCCTGAAAGGCACCTCAACCGGCACTGTGACCAACATCGACGGGCATTACTCCATCTCGGTTAAATCGGAAAAAGCAATACTTGTTTATTCCTATGTTGGTTATGAAAACAAGGAAGTTGTTCTGGGTGCCCAAACCTCGGTTGATGTGCAGCTGGACCCCAAAAAAACAATGCTTGATGAAGTTGTTGTCATCGGATATGGGTCTGTTAGAAAAAGTGACCTGTCCGGTGCTGTCGGCAGTGTCAAATCAGCAGACATTACGAAATTCACTGCATTGGATCCTGTTCAGGCACTCCAGGGAAATGTATCCGGCGTGCAGGTCACCACGAGGTCAGGTGCTCCGGGTGATGGTGCTTCCGTCAGGATCAGGGGTGTTGGCACCTTTGGAAATTCAAGCCCCATCTATGTGGTTGATGGCGTTATTGTTGACGGGATCTCCTTTCTGAACAGCAACGACATCACCTCCATGGAAGTACTCAAAGATGCATCTGCCTCCGCGATATATGGATCGAGAGGTGCAAACGGGGTGATCATGGTCACCACAAAAATGGGAAAAGCAACAGAGGAAAAAACCACATTCAGCTTCTCCGGGGAATTGGGCATGCAGAAACTGGCAAAGAAAATCGACCTGCTGAACGGAAAGGATTTTGCAATCATCTCGAATGAGATCAAGCCCGGCACCTTTAATAATGTGGACGCCGTGCCGAACACCGACTGGCAGGACCTTGTCTTTGGCACTGCCCCCATGTACAATATCCAATTGTCGGCCACCGGATCCTCCAAAACCGTTCAATATTATATCAGTGGCGGGTACTTCAAGCAGGGAGGGATCGTTGATAAATCCAACTACGAACGTATCACGTTGAAAATCAATAGTATTTACAATTTCTCAAGATTCGTAAAATTTGGCAACAACATCACCCTGGCTCCTTACAGCCAGCAGGTTGCACCCGATGTTACGTATGCTGCCTACCGGGCAAAACCTACCCTTGTTCCCTATTATTCTGATGGCAGCTTTGCGGTGGTACCCGGTGTAGGCAACCCTCTTGCGGAACTCGCTTATTCAAATAACTATAATAAAGGGGTACGCGGTGTTGGTAATATCTATGGGGAAGTTAACTTCCTGAATGATTTCTCATTTAAATCAAGTTTTGGCATGGATGCCGGGTATAACAAATCTGAGAATTTCACTCCGGCATTCACGGTTTACAACCCCGACGGAACAATTTCGCAGCAGCAGAATATCATGAGCCGCCTCTCAAAGAACAGCAATTACAACATGACATGGTTATGGGAAAACACGCTCAACTTTAAAAAGGAGTTTGGCAAGCACTCTGTTGATGCTGTTGCAGGTTATACCATGCAGAATACCACTTCCGACGGGTTTAACATGGCAGGGGCCAACCTCATCCGGGACGGGTCAAATTTCTGGTACATCCAGCCTTCCTACATCTATGATCCGGCAAACAATGTGAATACGATCAACAGCATCAACGAATCGGTTGACCTGAACATGTATTATTCCATGATTTCCTACCTTGTCAGGGTCAACTATGTTTTCAACAAGCGGTATATCCTGACAGCCACCTACAGAAGTGACGGATCGTCCAAATTTGCAGAGAATAACCGCTACGCCAGTTTTCCATCGTTCGCACTGGGATGGAACGTTTCGCAGGAAAAATTCATGGAGAATATCAGCTGGCTGAATAAATTAAAATTAAGGGCAAGCTGGGGCAAACTGGGCAATGATAAAATCCCGTACTGGGATCGGTTTGCACGCGTTGAATCAAATATTGTTGCCGTTTTTGGCGAAACCAATGATCCCAATACCGGGGCCACCTATGGCATCAACGGAAATCCTGATCTGAAGTGGGAGGTCACTACCCAGACGGACCTTGGACTTGAATTTGGCTTATTCGACAGCCGCCTTACCGCTGAATTTGATTACTACAATAAAAAAACCGAGGATATTCTTGTCCTCCTGTCAACCCCGGGTTATCTGGGTAATGGTGCAGGTGCTAAAGTCAGGTTCAACGCTGCTTCGACCGTAAACAAAGGATTCGAATTCAACCTGGGATGGAAGGACCAGATCGGTAAATTCAAATATAATGTAGGAATACTTGGAACCACCATACACAATGAAGTGCTGAGCATCGGGGGTAACAGCGGTGTTGATTCTGTGCTCATCGGGGGTTATCTCGGCAACGGAGTTCCCGTGACTCAAAGCAAGGTGGGATTGCCTATTGGTGCATTCTACGGATATAAAACCGATGGCATCTTTCAAAGCCAGGCAGAACTGGATGCTTATCCACACAATGGACAGGCGGGTGTCGGCGACCTGAGGTTTGTCGATGTCAATGCCGACGGAAAGATCGATGGCAGAGACCGTACCTATATCGGATCTCCCATCCCCACCTTCATTTTCGGGTTTAATTTTGGATTTGAAATAGCTGGCTTTGATTTTTCTGCCAATATTCAGGGCCAGACAGGAAACAAGATATTCAATGGGAAAGAAGTAGTCAGACCCGATCCTTATAACTTTGAAAGCCACGTGCTCGACCGCTGGACCGGGCCCGGCACCAGTACCACCGAACCAAGGCCATCATTCGGAGGCTACAACTACACCCCATCCGACCACTTTATCCAGGATGGATCATTCATCAGGTTACGAAATGTCATTCTTGGCTATACGCTGCCTGCCTCCTGGGGTACAAAGATTTACATGCAAAAACTCAGGGTGTATGTTAAAGCAGACAACCTGTATACCCTGACAAAGTACACCGGGTACACTCCTGAAATTGGCAGCGGTGATCCACTTTCAGCCGGAATCGACCAGGGTATTTACCCGATAACTGCAGTTTATTCGATTGGCATCAATTTAAACTTTTAACACCTATGAGAACCAACTCCAAAATATATCTTTCTGCCCTGGTTGCTTTAATCGCTTTCTCTTTCTCCGGATGCAAGAAATTTCTCGAAAAAGATCTTCAGGGCACGCTGACACAACAATCGTTTCCGGTCTCTTCTTCTGATGCTTTACTGGCAACCAACGCTACTTATGAAGCACTGCGCATATGGAATTACAATGCCGGAGGGTTTCCGATCTTTGATATCATGTCGGATGATGCCCGCAAAGGAAGCAATCCCGATGATGGCGCTTCCACCGTAGGTCCTTATGATGTGTTTACCCATACGCCCACCCAGGATGGTATTGACAGTTACTGGAACACCCTGTACGTTGGCGTGAAACGGGCCAACGTGGTCATCGACAAGATTCCGGCGATTGCCATGGATGAGAATCTGAAAACACGTTACATCGCCGAAGCCAGGTTCATCCGCGGATTGATCTACTTCGACTTTGTCCGTGCCTGGGGTGGTGTCCCGCTGGTTACGGGAACCAATCCTCCGCTTAAATTACAACGTGCCTCTGCTGAGGAAGTCTACACTCAGATTATCCAGGACCTTGGTTTTGCTGCGGAACATTTACCGTTGAAATCGGCATACCAGGGCGCTGATCTTGGCAGGGCAACACAAGGTGCTGCAAAAGCTTTACTGGCAAGGGTTTACCTTTTCAGGCATGATTTTGTCAATGCTGAAAAGTATTCGCTGGAGGTGATCAATTCAAATCAATACGGACTGGAGCCTCTTTTTACCGATGCCAATGGCATGAATGGCAACAACGGAACTGAATCGGTTTTTGAAATCGGGGCAATCCAGGCAGAAAACTCTGGAAGTGGCGGCAACCAATATGCAAATACACAAGGTGTTCGGGGAACTCCCAACCGCGGATGGGGATTCAACCGCCCCACCATTGATTTAAGAAATACATTTGATGCAGGAGATCCCCGTTATACCGGAACGGTAATCAACCTGGGCGACACCATCGATGGGGTTAAAATACTCGGCGATGGTTCTACTCCTGATATTACTTACGATGATAAGGGAAATATCATCGAAATCGAATGTTATAACCGGAAAGTCTGGGTTCCGGGTGACAACACCATCACCCAGTGGGGACATCACCGCAGACTGGTCAGATATGCCGATGTGTTGTTAATGGCCGCTGAAGCGCTCAATGAAAACGGCAAGTCGGGCGAGGCCCTGCAATACCTTAACCTGGTGAGACAGAGAGCACGGCAGGGGAACAACACCATTCTGCCGGATATCACCAACACAAATCAATCAGAACTCAGAGACCTTATTTTTAACGAGCGACGTCTTGAACTGTCCATGGAAGGATGGAGATTCTGGGACCTTGTCAGGACCGGCAGGGCAGCCCAGGTATTGGGACCCCTTGGATTCGTTCCAGGGAAACATGAACTGCTTCCCGTTCCTCAGAGTGAAATTGACATTTCCCAGGGCTCTCTGGTTCAAAATCCGAACTGGTAATTATTTAAGCATATTCAGATAAATTCAAAATAAATTGTTTAACCCTAATTGATCTTTAACATGAAAAAGCGCGCTTATTTATTTGGTTCATTGGTTATTGCACTGGCACTTCTGATGGGAGTTGCCAGCTGTAAAAAGAAAGAGGAAACCGTAACATTCCAGTTGTCATCACTTGTTGCCCAACTGGCTGGCGGATCCATTAATTTAAACGGAGCAACCTCCGCGAACAATGTGCCTTCAATGCCAACAATTGTTGCAACGTTCACACAAAATGTCAACAGTTCCAGCGTGGCAACCGGCATCACCCTGAAAAGGGACTGGGATCAGAAGAACATCCCGCTTACCGTAACCACTTCCGGAGGTGCCGTTACCATTGTACCCAACGAAGAACTGGGAAATGGGGCACTGTTTACGCTAACCTTTCCGGTTGTTACCTCCACCGACGGGCAATCAGTCGCCTCTTTCGTGAGGACTTTTACCACGATTGGCACATTCGTCCCAACAGGCCAGATCGCTTACTGGAATTTTGAAGACAATGCCAACGACCAGGTAGGCAGCTTCAATGCCGACAGTGTCATCAACATTGCTTACACTGCTTCATATAAGAGTTCAGCCGGAAAAGCTGCGACCTTTGATGGTACGACCAGTATCATAGAAATTCCAAATGGCGACCTGCTTACAAACACCCCGGCATTTTCTATGTGTTTCTGGGTAAAAACCAATTCAGCCGGGCATGTTGATGCGAACGGTAACGCAAAAGGACATTTTGTTATCGGACTTGGCGCATACAATGGTTTTCAGTTTGAAATCCAGTCCAGCTATGCTGAATGTAAATTTGCCGCTACATACAATTGCGTGGCACCTGTCACAAACGGTCATGACCTTACCTTCAATGGAAACGGATTGTACAACAACACCCCGGAGGGATGGAAAGCCTGTACGTATTGCAAATTGCTGACCCCCAACCCGGCTGACGGAATGACTGCCCTGATCAAGGATAAGTGGGCTTCCGTTGTTGTTACATATAACGGACCAGCCAAAATCGCGACCATGTACATCAATGGCGAAAAGATGAAAGAGGAAGATTTCACCCTGGCAGATGCTCCTTTAAGTGCAGCAACCGGCCTGATATGGAATGGTGCGGCACCTGAATGCTACCCCAGGCTTGCCTTCGGGTTTGTCAAATCAAGACAAGGTTCATTGTGGGCCACCCAGCCATGGGGCGGCTATAACATCCCGACATCAAACCATTTCGGCGGACAGCTTGATGATATAAGAATTTTCCATCGTGCCTTAACCGCTACCGAGGTTGATTTGATGTATGCCTCGGAAAAACCATAATACCAACAATGCTTATTTATTATTAAAAATCACAATTATTCATCCATTTAAAACTTAAACCTATGAAAAGAAATTTACTGATTACCATTATTTTACTGGCGATGTTCGGGTTTACCCAGGCCCAGGTCATCGAAAACTTCGAAGTAATCAAAATGAACCTGATGACTGGAGGTACTACTGACCTCAGTACCATGACTGTTGTCCCCAACCCTGATGCCACCGGCATTAACACAAGCAAGTGGGTGGTGAAGTTTGTACGCGATAAAGATGGTGTACCCTGGGGTGGATTCTGGTCGGCTTTGCCTGTGCCGGTTGATGTGACCGTTAACAAATACGTTCACGTAAAAATCTGGAAACCTCGCGTCAGCCCTGTTAAATTCAAGTTGGAAGGTGGTGCCGCCGGTACGATGGAGGCCCCTTCAATGTTGCCACAATCCACAACGGGTGTTTGGGAAGATATGGTATTTGACTTCACCTCAAAAACCGGAACCTATCCTACGATCGCTTTCATGCCCGATTTTGAAGACCCCCTCACGCTGACCAGTGATATGGTCATGTATTTTGATGACATCATGGTCAACAACAACCCGGCTCCCAACAGCACAGCAGCAACGATGATCGAAGATTATGAAGTGATCGGGCTGAATGTGATGAGCGGTGATCCTGTGACGGATTCAAGCAGCATGATCCTGGTACCAAACCCTGATGCCGCCGGCATTAATACAAGCAACTGGGTTGTTAAATATGTTCGCGATAAAGATGGTATTCCCTGGGGCGGATTCTGGTCGGCACTGCCTTCTGTAATTGATCTTACAACGAACAAATACATGCATGTGAAGGTCTGGAAAACGAGGATCAGCCCAATTAAATTCAAAGTGGAAGGTGGTGCTGCCGGCAATCTGGAGACCTTCTCCATGGTCCCACAGGCGCAAACCTCGGCATGGGAAGATATCGTGTTTGACTTTACCTCCAAAACCGGTACCTACCCTACAATCGCTTTCATGCCTGATTTTGAAGATCCACTCACACTCACCAGTGATATTGTCATCTATTTTGATGACATCATCCTGAACAACAGCTCAAGCCCGCTAACCGGAACAGGGACCATTCTTGCAGAAAACAAAGTTTCCGTTTACCCTGCACCATTTTCAAATTTGCTGAATATCAACACCCCGGTTGACCTGAAGTCTGTTATCATCACATCGGCTGTTGGTCAGCAGGTTATCATAGTTAACAACGTTGATGCAGGCATCAATACCATCAACACCTCTTCATTAAAATCAGGTTTGTATTTTGTGACAATCAGTCCGAAATCTGCAAATCCTTATACATTGAAAGTAATGAAGTATTAATCCAATATTCGTTTTTGCCGAATAACCAGGAGGCTGTGTTAAGAGCTTTTGACACAGCCTCCTTATTAAATGATTTTCACAGACAGGAATAAAATTAGCTGAATGAAACTGTTACAACTTATTGCATTGATGATGATCACTTCCATGATTCTTTGCACTTCCTGTAAAAAAGATCCCGTTGATGTACCTGCCGGAACAATACAACTTGCACAGGTTAAATCAGGAACAACAACACTTGTTCAGGGAACAACCACCAAAGACATTTCACCTGACAGTGCATTCAACATCTATTTTAACAATACACTTAACCCTTCTACAGTTGCCGGCAGTATCCTGTTAAAAAAAACAGACAATACCAGTATCCCTGCAACTCCCGTCTTGTCCGGTGATAACAGGGTCATCAGGCTGACGCCTCAAAAATCACTGGATCCTTCAACCACCTTCAAATTACAGATTACGTCAGGGCTGAAAGGATCAAATGGCGAAACTTTTTCAGGAGTTGAGTTTCTTTTTTCAACAGCAGCGGGAAAGCTCTATATTGAAACGATAACAATCAATCAGCAGCCCTTCCAGACGCCACTTATTCCCAAAAACATAAACTGGAAAGATGTAAGCATCGAAATTGCATTTTCGGATACGCTGAACCCTGCAAACCTAAACTCCTATTTCACCATGTCATCCGGGATGCCATTGAAATTTGTTCTTTCCGGCAATAATAAAAAACTGACGATCTCAAATACACAACCGCTGAAATCGTATTCAAAGTGCTTTCTTAATGTATCCTCGAACCTGACGTCAAAATCCGGATACCCGTTTATCGGTTTTACCAACTATTTTTTTACCGCGCTGGATTCCACCCCCAAATTTCCAGTCATTCCTGATGACCAGCTGCTTACCCTCATCCAGGAGAAAACATTCCGGTATTTTTATGATTATGCCCACCCTTCCTGTGGCCTTGCCCGCGAAAGAACCAATTCGGGTGATATTGTAACGATCGGAGGTTCGGGTTTCGGAGTGATGGCCCTGATCGTTGGGATGGAACGTGGATTTATCTCAAGGGACCAGGGACTGGCGCGCCTCATAAAAATCCTCTCTTTCCTGGAAACATGCGACCGCTATCACGGGGCATGGGCACATTGGGTTAATGGCAGCACGGGAAAAACAATTCCCTTTACACCCAATGATAATGGCGCCGACCTTGTTGAAACTTCTTACATGATTGCAGGCTTAATAACCATGCGGGAGTACCTTGATCCGGCAGTTCCATCCGAACTTTCCCTTAGAACAAGGATTGAAGCCCTCTCGAATGCCGTGGAATATGACTGGTTTACCCGCGGTGGTCAGAATGTCCTGTACTGGCACTGGTCGCCTAATTACGGATGGGCCATGAATATGCAGATCAGGGGGTACAACGAAACCCTGATAACTTACATTGTTGCAGCTGCATCAACCACCCATTCCATCCCTGCCTCTGCATATCACCTGGGGTATGCCAGTAACGGCGGGATCAGGAACGGCAGTTCCTATTACGGATTTGTCCTGCCACTCGGTGAACCTTACGGAGGCCCGCTGTTCTATACCCATTATTCATACCTGGGTCTGAACCCGAAAACCCTCCATGATCAATATGCAAATTACTGGCAGCAGAATGTCAACCAGTCGATGATCAACCAGGCTTATTGTATTGCAAATCCGAAAAATTACATAGGCTATGGTGCCAATTGCTGGGGATTGACAGCCTGTGACAATCCATGGGGATACAATGCCCATTCACCCACCAACGACCTGGGAGTAATCGCTCCCACAGCCGCCATTTCAGCACTTCCTTACACACCGGAACAATCCATGAGTGCAATCAGGTTTTTTTACTACACACTCGGAGATCATCTCTGGGGTGAATATGGGTTTTATGATTCATTCGATGTGAATGAAGGGTGGTGGGCGAACTCCTACCTTGCCATCGATCAGGGGCCCATCATCTGCATGATTGAAAACCACCGGAGCGGACTGCTCTGGAATTTGTTTATGGCTGCTCCTGAAGTCAAGGCAGGACTGACAAAATTCGGGTTTACATATTGACCGGTAAACCAATTAACCAGATACACCTCAACCCCGTCCCCTGCTCGCTGACGAGAAAGGGTGCAGTGGATGAGGTTAATCAAGCAAATTAAGAAAACAGATGGATATCAGAAAATTGTTCCTGTTATTGGTGTTTTCCTTTATTCTGAATATTGTACATTCACAAAATGTCATGTTCAAATCCAATGGAAAAGTTAATTATCCTTCAACTGCCGAGGACATCAAATTGCTTGATTCGATCCAGCATAAAACATTCCTCTTCTTTTTACATGAACATCATCCTCAAAAGGGTATCGTTAAAGACCGTGCTGCAGCCTGGGCACCTGCCAGCATTGCATCAACAGGTTTTGGACTGCCCGCATTCGCAATCGGTGCTGAACGAAACTGGATTACCCGTGAACAGGCAGCGGAAATTACGCTCAAAATCCTCAGCTTCTTTATCAATTCCGTTCAGAATACGGATACAAATGTGACCGGATACAAAGGTTTTTACTATCACTTCCTCCGAATGGATTCCGGAACCCGTGAATGGAACTGTGAACTCTCATCTGTCGATACCGGGATCCTGATGATGGGGATCATATTCGCCCGTAACTACTATAATCTTGACAATGATGTTGAAAACCAGATCCGTTCACTGTCTGCAATCCTACTGAACCGGATCGACTGGAACTTTATGCGCATGCCATCAACCGGTAAATTCGCAAAGACCATCTCCATGGGGTGGTCACCGGAAAGCGGAATGCATGATTATGGCTGGAGTGGATATAACGAGGCGCTTTTCCTCTATGTTTTAGCTGCCGGCAGCGGCATGGAAAATGCCGGAGAGAGTTATCAGGCGTGGTTGAGCACCTATAAATGGAACACCCCGTACAAAGGATTTCCGCACGTAGCTTTTCCTCCATTGTTCGGTCACCAGTTTTCACAGGCATTTATTGACTATCGCGGTATCGCGGATGAATACATGAAGGAAAAAGGCATCGATTACTTCGAAAATTCGCGACGCGCAACGTATGTCCAGCGGCAATATGCAACGGAGAACCCCAAAGGATGGATCGGCTATGACTCTCTTTGCTGGGGTGTTACGGCAAGCGACGGCCCCACCGAGAAGTATAATTTCGATGATAAAAAGTTTTTAGGGTATGCAGGCAGAGGAACAAGCGGACCAGGTTACAACTATTTTGACGACGGAACCATTGCACCGTATGCATCACTTTCATCCTTACCGTTTGCACCTGAGATAGTATTGCCAACCATCAGATCAATCAATGCAAAGTATGGGAAAAAATTATGGGGCAGATACGGTTTCTATGATTCGTTCAATCCGACAGCGAAATGGGTCAATGATGATTTTATTGGCATTGATGAAGGCCCGATGTTGATCATGATCGAAAATTTCAGAACGGGTTTTGTCTGGAATTACGTAATGAAAGATCCGATCATCCAGAAAGGGTTGAACAATCTCGGATACCATTACATTCAATAAGAAACCAGATGAAGCCTGTTGTTCTCCGGAATATTATCATTTCATTCTTGTTGGTTTTTTCAGGTACGGTCATCCATGCCCAAATCAAATCACTGGAGAGCTTTGAAGATAAAAACGGCTGGACTTTCATCAAATCCGATGGTGTCGTACTCAATTTATCGAATGAAAAAGGAGTGACCGGCAAGGCCATCCGTTTCGATTATAATTTCACCAAAGGAACCGGCTATGGCGGAATTCAGAAGCTTTTCCCGATCGATCTTCCTGAAAACTATGAGTTTACCTTTTATGTCAAAGCCGAATCCCCGGCCAATAATTTTGAAATAAAATTCATCGACAGCACCGGCAACAATGTCTGGTGGGTCAGCAACCGAAACTATGATTTTCCCGGAGCGTGGAAAAAAATCAAGATTAAAAAAAGGCACATCAGCTTTGCCTGGGGCCCAATCACAGACCCTAATTTAAAGCGAATCGACAGGATCGAATTTACCATTGCTTCCTTTGTCGGAGGCAAAGGCACCGTATGGATCGACGACCTGAAATTTGAACCACTCCCGGCCGAGGTGCAATCATACCCTCCGCCAACTGTCACAGCATCATCATTCGTAAAAAATCACACTCCGGATCTTATTGCTGATCAGTCAAATGAAACATACTGGCAAAGCTCAGGACCTACAGACCAGGAAATCACGCTGGATTTAAAAAATCGGAGGGAATTCGGCGGCGTACAACTCAATTGGTTGAAAGATCATCATGCCAATACATTCAGCCTTCTGCTTTCCAATGACGGAAAGAAGTGGGAACAGGTGTATACTGTCGACTTAAATCACAGTAATGTCAGTTTCATCCGTCTGCCGGAAGCCGAAGCAAGGTATGTGAAAATAAGTCTGCCTGCCGGTAATACATCAACTCCCATGGGTATCTGCGAGATGATTCTGCTTGATGTGAAGCAAACCCTCATCCCGAATGATTTTCTTATATACACAGCCAAAAACTCCCCGGCTGGCAATTATCCCCGATATTTTTCCGAACAGGCATCCTACTGGACTGTTAACGGAGTGAATAACGATGTGAAGGAAGCACTGATAAACGAAGATGGCATGGTTGAAGTTGATAAAGCCCTGTTTTCGATTGAGCCAATGATAAAACAAGGTGATTCGTTGTATAACTGGAGCAATGTCCACGCTGTTCAGTCCCTCGGCAGAATAGGCGACACAAGCCGGTTTACCTTTGTTCCTACAGTTACCTGGCAATGCAACAACCTGAAATTTATGACCGGCATTACCACCCGCGGCGAAGCAAATAAAAGTTCGAAACTGGATATCAACTATTCATTTACAAACCTTTCGGACCAGCCAATGGATTTCGAATTCTATCTCCTGATCCGCCCCTTTCAGGTCAACCCTTATTACCAGTTTCTAAACCTCGCAGGTGGTGTGGGTAAAATGCGATCCATCAGGGAAGAGGCGGATAACCGGATTGTTGTTGATGACAAAATCATACTATCTCAAAAAAAACATGATGCCTTCGGTGCCAGTGTTTTTGATGAAGGATGTATTGTTGATATGGTGCGCAAAGGCAGCCTTCCGCAAAAGAAGATGGCTTTGGATCAACATGGGTTGGCAAATGGTGTGATAAAATACTCTATGCACCTGAACCCGGGTGAACAAACAAGTTTTTTTGTGACAATTCCGTTCTATGGTCAAAATTCAATTGCAGAACAAACAGCCTTTGATCGTATCGTGGAAGAGACCAATAAAACGACTGAATTTTGGAAAACAAAAACCGGACACATCAGGTTTAACCTTCCGGAATCTGCAAACAGGATCATTGCCACATACCGGTCAAATCTTGCTTACATTCTGATTAACAGGGATAAAGCTGGCATTCAACCCGGCTCGCGCTCCTATGAACGCAGCTGGATTCGCGATGGCGCCTTGACATCCTCTGCATTGCTCAAATCAGGAATCGTACCTGAAGTAAAAGATTATATCGAATGGTTTACAGAACACCAATACGAAAACGGCAAAGTTCCCTGCGTTGTTGACACAAGGGGACCCGATCCTGTGCCCGAAAACGACAGCCACGGGGAGATGATCTATCTGATCCGCGAATATTTTAACTTCACGAATGACACCGCTTTTCTGAAGCAAAAAAACAAAAATGTACTGCAGGCAGTGGCATACATTGAATCACTGGTTGCAGAGAGGTCAACCGACCATTATAAATATGGCAACGACAGTGTGCGAGCCTATTATGGACTGGTTCCTGAATCAATCAGCCATGAAGGATATTCTGCCAAACCGATGCACTCTTACTGGGATGACTTCTTCACCCTGAAAGGGTTGAAAGATGCCACTGAGATTCAGAAAATACTTGGTGATACTGCCGCTTATGAAAGAATAAAGAAGGTCCGGGATGCCTTTAATGAAAACCTCTACAGTTCATTGCAGCTGGCTATGAAAACAAGAAAAATCAATTATCTGCCCGGCTGTGTGGAATTGGGTGATTTTGATGCAACTTCAACAACAATTTCTTTAACCCCCTGCAACGAACTCCACAACCTGCCTAAACCGCAGGCATATAACACATTCGATAAATACTATGATTTTTTCAAAAACAGGAGAAACGGAAAAATCGACTGGGTAAATTACACTCCTTATGAAAATCGCCTTATCGGTTCATTTATCCTGCTTGACCAACCTGAAAGAGCACACGAATTGATTGACTTTTTTTTAAACGACCAACGCCCCCGGGGATGGAATCACTGGGCCGAGGTTGTGTGGAAAGATTACCGTACTCCACGATACATCGGAGATATGCCGCACACCTGGGTCGGAAGCGATTTTATCAATGCCATCAGATCCATGTTTGTTTATGAAAACGAGCATGATCTATCACTTGTTTTGGCTTCAGCACTGTATCAGGACTGGATTGATTCACCTCAGGGCATGAGTGTTGAAAATCTGCCGACATACTACGGTGAAATTTCATATTCAATAAAAAAGGTTGACCAGCAATATCTCTTCTCCATTTCCGGTAATGCAAAATTGCCTGCCAACGGTATGAAAATCAGAAATTTTAACGGATCGAAAACTCCGTCTTCCGTCACTGTAAATGGAGTTCTGACAAAAGACTATACAGCAAAGGAGATATCAGTCAAAGAGTTACCGGCCGAAGTAGTGATCTATTATTAAAGGAGAGGAAAACAATGGAAAACACCACAAAACCAGAAGACCGGATCCGATTTACACAACTGGCTGCTTATGGCGCAGGTGGTATTATTCCGATCGCCCTCTTCAATGTGGCGGGAATACTTGTCGGGCTCATGGGAAATATAAGCCTGGGGCTCAGCGCATTCTGGCTGGGGGCAATCCTCATTGTTCCGCGTTTGTGGGACGCGCTTTCAGATCCTTTGATCGGCCATCTCTCCGACAATACACGAACCCGCTGGGGACGCCGGCGACCCTACCTGCTTGTCGGGGGGATACTTGTTGCTGTTTTTTTTGTCGTCATCTGGTGGATCCCAAAGGGTGACATGGTGCGTACCTGGTTCCCGTCGGATACGGGCTTCCAGTGGTTCCAACTTGGCTATATTCTTTTTTCCCTTTTGCTTTTTTTCACCGCAGTTAATCTTTTTGAGATTCCTCACGGAGCGCTCGGCATGGAGATGACAACCGATTACCACGAACGTACCCGGTTGTTCAGCGCCAAGAGTTTTGTCGGTAATCTTTTTGCCATGGGCACACCCTGGCTTTTTGCCCTTGCCAGCATGGAAATTTTCAAGGGTCCCGGAGGAAATGAAGCCGATGGCATGCGCTATGTCTCCTTAATGATCGCGGCCATTCTGATCCCGCTTTCATTCTGGTGGTTTTTCAAATTGAGGGAACCTGGATTTAAAAAAGTTGAAAAAAGGGAAAAAACTCCCTTCTGGACAGACATGAAACGGACCACCCGCAACCGCAATTTTATCATGCTGACGCTCACAATCTTCACGCTGGCCATGGGCTTTAATTTCGTCCAGCTGATAGGATCATACATCCCTATTTTTTATGTTTTTGGTGGAGATAAGGTTGCCGGAGCGTACCTGCTCGCGATCAACGGGATGATCTGGGCTATCACCGGGGTGCTGGCAGTATTTCCCCTCAACTGGATCAGTCCGAAACTGGGTAAAAGAAATACGCTGACCATCGCTATTTTACTCATGTGTCTTGCCCAACTATCTAAAATTATTTGCTACAACCCTTCACATCCCTACCTCATCATCATCCCCACGGTTCTTCTTTCTGCCGGCATGCTTTTTTTCTTCACCCTTGGATCTTCGATGGTGGGCGATATCTGTGATGAAGATGAATTAAAGACCGGGTATCGATCAGAGGGCAGTTATTACTCGGTATTCTGGTGGTTCATCAAAATGGGATCTGCCCTGGCCAGCTTTGTAACCGGTGTGTTGATCGTGTTTACCATGTTCGATGAAATCCAGGTCACAAAAGTTGATAAAATTCAGGGAAACGTCAGGGAGATGCGAAGCATCGCACAATACTGGAAAGATTATCAGGGTATTCCATCCGCAAGCAGGGAGTGGCTTGATAACACAAAAATTAAGAGCACTGAAGCACTGAAAGAGTCGAAAGAGTATCTGACCTACCTGGAAAAAGAATCAATAAAAAAACAGGAGGAGAGCACCTACAATCCTGAGAATTTTGAGCGCCGGCGGAAACGTCTGCTTTTACTGGAAATACCTGCAACAAAGTCAACAATAAGTGAGCTGGAACAACTTCAGGTCAGGTTTGAAAAAACAGGCACCCAAACGCAGAGCCCCGGCATTGACAGCCTCATTAAAACGGCGATCCCCCTGACCCTTCAAACGATGCTTGAAAAGGCCAGGATGAATTCATTCGAACTTATGTTGCGCCTTGAGGCCAAATCACTGGAAACGAAAAACAGCAAAGCACACTATACAACGCTGATCCGGGACATTACACTGGTCAACAACCGCCTTGCAAATTTCAACACCGCCCTGCCTGCCCCTGCCATGGATAAAGAGCTTGCTGCAATTGAACGAAGGATCGTGCCGCTAACACAACAAACACCTTACACCCTTTTAATGATGCGTGTAGTTGAGATCGGATTGCCGCTTTTACTGAGCATCTTTTCGATTTTCTTTGTTTTGAAGTACTCGCTGACCGAGAAACGAAGCCATGAAATAAAAGAGCTTATCCGTCAGAGAAATCTGGAATTTAAAAAAACAGAAGAATGACCTTTACGATAAAAGAAGAGAGTTTCTGTCTCAACGATCAAAAAGTGTTTCTCAACTCCGGAGAGATCCACTATTTCAGAATTAAACGCAGCCTGTGGGACAAGCACCTGGAAGCAGCCAAAGATGCCGGTTTAACAACCGTCAGCACCTACATTCCCTGGGCGTGGCACGAATCAGAAGAATCTGTTTTTGATTTTGACGGCAGATCATGCCCCGAACGTGATCTGAAAGGCTGGATCGCGCAATGCCAGGCACATGGATTGCACTGTATTGTCAAGCCGGGACCGTTTATTCTTGCAGAGTTTCGGGGAGCAGGGCTGCCAGACTGGTTTATGGACCAATATGCTGACGAGGTCAAAATGCACAACAGCAAAGGGGAGATTGTTCGCAGCGATGGTGTGAGCCTGTTTAACCGGAAATACCTTGAAAAAGCAACCTTGTGGTATGACCAGATCATGCCATTCATCAGCGAACGGGAAATATCAGCGGGTGGCCCGATTATTATGATGCAGGTTTGCAATGAGATCGGGGTGTTCTCCTGGCTGGCAAAACAGGCAGACTACTGCGATGAAGTGAAGGATCGTTTCATCGCTTACCTGTCACGCAAATTCACCAAAATTGCCGCATTGAACACGCTGTGGGCAACTGATTATCTGAATTTTGAACAGATTGAACTCCCTCCCGACGGGGATCTTCCCTATGCCTCAAAGAGCGACCGGGGAAGGGATTATGAATGGCACTGTTTCTGGCGAACCTACTATGGCGACTACCTGAGAATGCTGAGCAGCATGGCACGGGAGAGGGGTGTTACCCTGCCATTTTATCACAACCTTCCCGGCTGGATCTACGGGAACGGCTATGAGTTTCCGGTGAACATCACCATGTATGCAGATTTGTTTGAAGGGAAAAGTGACATGCTCTTTGGAATCGACCATATCCCCGAATTCTGTTCTTACCGCAACATGCACGATGACCGGATCATCAATGATATAACTTATGCCATGCAGGGCAACAAGCCCCTGTTTGCCGCTGAATTCCAATGCGGCTCACGCGAATATCATGTGGTGCCGAATCCACGCGAAATGGAGCTTTTTTACAAAGCAAGTATTGCCAACGGACTGGTCGGCTGGAACTACTACATGTTTTCCCAGGGACGGAACCCGGGCCGCAAGGGTTATTCGGGCGATACGTTTTACTGGTTCAATCCACTTACACCGGAGGGTGACCGCACCACGGCGTTCCCACTGGTAAAACGCATGAGCAAAATCATTAAAACCGCTGAAAATCTTATCGTTCAAGCAAAACGGAAGGCTGAGATATGTGTCCTTTTCTATCCTCCCTACTATGCAACAGAGCTGGAAAGGCCGGTTGGGAAGGAGTGTGAACTGCTCTTCCAACCTTCTGCAATCCGCAGGCCGGCTTATTTCGACGGATTGCTGAAAGTACTTCAGGTACTGAATGTCGATTATGACATGGTCGATCTCGTCAAGGCCTCAGCCGGTACCTTACGCAGATACAAACAGGTATGGGCCTTCTGTACCGATGAGATGAATGCCTGCGACCAGCAAACCATTGTTGATTATATCAACGGTGGTGGCAATGGGATTGTATTCCCTTATCTCCCGGATCGTGAGTTGTCGCAAAAGAGATGCACCATCATGCGTGATGCATTGTCAGTATCACCATCCGGGGTCGAAAACACTGATTCCCCTTTGATCGATATTTACAATCTGAAAGATATCAAGTGTGCCAATCCGCAAAGCATATTTTCAGAAGATTCCCTCGCCGGCGCAGCGGTGATTGCACGTACAGTTATTGGTTCTGCATGTGGATTTACCAAAGCGCTCGGTATGGGTTCCCTTACGCACCTGGGAACATGGATTGGCTTCGATACAGAAGGGCATAAGCCTGTATATGAGGCAATTCTGCAAAAATCTGATGCCAGGATCAGGACAGCTTCTGCCGGAAGTGAGTTTATCACTGTCAGAGAGCAGTTTACCGGCGACAATTCCGCCCTTCTTTTCATCGGAAATTATTACAATGAAGAACAAACCTGCAAGGTTGAGTACACGCATCCTGAAAGCGGTGAATCCATCACAATTCCATATTCAAATAAGGAGATGTTGTGGCCGGCATTGTATGGCATCCTGACACCGGTTTGCCTGGAAGTTCCTGGCGGAATAAAGATTCTTCACAGCACTTCTGACATCCTGGATGTTGCGAAGAACAACGACCAGCTTGAAATTACCCTTTACGGGGACCGGGATCTGGCCGGTGAGCTCGTTTTTGAAGGTGACAATGCACAAAAAATAAAATCTGCCACCATTGATGGAAATGCCGTGACCATGATTCGCGACAACAACCGTATTATATTCAGTTATAGTCACGAACACAGGAAAGAGATGGTCCTTTGTGTCCCCTTCTCCTTCAGGAGAAGGGGTGCAGGGGATGAGGTGTAAAAAAAATTGAAAATGTCAATGAATAATCCCATGATCCTGAAAAATGCCCACGGACTCTCATTCGAATTCCTTGGAAATGGCTCAGTTAAACGTATTGAAGCGGATACTGTCAGAATAAGCATGCATGTTGCGACACCGTTCTCAAAATCAGGCGCAAACCTCTTTTTGCGTAAAAGAGCGACTCCTGTTGAATTCAGCGCACTGTTAGGGCCTGAAAGCAATAGCCGCTTTACGGTAAATCAGGATTCTTTCTTTGCCGAAGGTCGCTGGGATGGCATTTTTTACCAATGCACCCTTCAACTATCAAAGACAAGCAAGAGCTGGCAATGGGTGATTGACATCAACAATATCAGCGATGAAACTGTGGAGCTGGACCTGATCTGTGTGCAGGATGTCGGGCTGAAACAGGTTTCAGAAGGGCTGGTAAACGAATACTATGTAAGTCAATATCTTGAACGCAGGATTCTTGAAGACAAACACTACGGAAAGGTTATTTGTTGCCGGCAAAACATGAAGGAGGCTGCCGGAAATCCATGGATGATGATGGCATGCAAAAATTCTGCAAGTGCGGCAAGTGTTGATGGAATGCAATTTTATGGAAGCAAAGCCAGGGAAACCGGAATTGCAGAAGGATTGCTTAGCGGGTTCCCGGGTGGCGAATATTCCGGGGAGTCTTCTCTGCCTGCCTTGCAGGAACAGCCATTTACCCTGGGCCCGGGAGCAAGCCATCAGAGTATTTTTATTGCGACCTGTGTGGCAGATCATCCCGGGGCAACCTCCGAAGCAGATTTGACGCAATTACCCGGTCTGATCAGTGAATTCAATGTAGAACCTGCATTCCCAACCTCACAGGAGTATCGTGACTCCGATAAAAACATATTCAATACAACTTCATTTTTACCTGTTGATGATCTGAACACGGAGGAATTACAACGGTTTTTTGGTGAAGAGAGATGCCATTGCGAAGTTGAAAATGGTCAGTTGTTATCCTTTTTCTGCAACCAGAACAATCATGTTGTTTTACGTTCAAAAGAGGTCCTTGTTGACCGCCCCCATGGACATGTTATGCAGGCCGGACCAGGGTATGCTCCGGATGAAAATATGGTCTCAACAACCTCGTTCGCTTATGGCGTCTTCAATTCTCATCTGACCCAGGGTAACACCAATTTCAACATGCTGCTCTCGGTATGTTCCAGCCAGTTTAACCTGACCCCCGAAACAGGGCAGCGTATATTCGTTGAGATAGAAGGCCGGAAGTATTTGCTTGGTGTTCCTTCTGCCTTTGAAATCGGGTTAAACCATTGCCGGTGGATCTATAAATCAGGTGATTATTGCTTTCAGGTTCGAACCTGGACCTCCAAAAAAGGGCCACAGGTTAACCTGGACTTCAACGTTGTGGTTGGTAAAAAGGTAAAACTGCTGGTTACCCATCATTTTGACGACAACAATGGCTGGGAAATTATCCCGGGTGCTTTTCATGATGAATATGTGGCTAAACCTGCATTAAAGAGCATGATTGCCGGTAAATTTCCGAAGGCACAATTCAGAATAACGGTGAACAAAGTGCCTGCTGACTATAAGGTCAGCGGAGACGAAGCGCTGTATCACAATCGTGAGAATCACGGAGGCTCCTTTTTGGTCTTTGACTTAAGTGAAACCGCCGATTTTTGTATGAGTTTCATCGGTGAAGTATGTTGTGCAGCCGAAAAAACCAGCTTTAAAAATGCTGATGATCAATGGTTATCCGATTCCAGGGATGCACATTCAGCCTGGCATGATCTGAGTTTAAACCTTGGCCTGAACGGGAACCAGGAAGATATCGCTTCCATCCGGGAGATCCTTCCATGGTATGGAATGAATGCACTCACCCATTTTTTAACCCCTTATGGCCTGGAACAATTCAGCGGGGCAGCCTGGGGGACCCGCGACATTGCCCAGGGCCCGTTTGATTTACTGATGTGCATGGAAAAATATGATGCAGCAAAACAAGTTCTGCGCATCATTTTCTCAAATCAGAATACGGATGGAGGATGGCCCCAATGGTGGATGTTCGACAGTTATTCTGATATTCGTGCAGACAGTGCTCACGGCGACGTTGCTTACTGGTGCATGATTGCCTTGTCTGACTATGTCAGAGTTACCGGAGATTTAACGTTGCTTGAGGAGGTTTTGCCGTACTATCATAAGCAGGGTATTGCATTTGCAGAGAAAACAACACTGAATGAACACATTGAAAGGCTGACAAACATGATCATTGGCTCGTTTGTACCGGGAACCTCCCTTGTTCCTTTTGGCGGTGGCGACTGGAATGACTCCCTGCAACCAGTCAGCCGGGAATTGGCGAAACGTTTGATCTCAAGCTGGACAGTTGAAATGAACTATCAGGCCTTTAACCAATTCAGGGAGGTTTACGAACTGACCGGGAATACAACAAAAGCAAGTGAATTGAAAGGGATCTGTGATCAGATCAGATCAGATTTCAACAAATACCTGATCGGGGATGGTGTGGTTGCCGGGTATGGCATGGTGGAAGATGATGCAACAATCAGCCTGCTGCTTCATCCGCGGGATCAAAAAACCAACATTCAATACAGCATTCTCCCGATGAACCGGGGTATTATCAGTGAAATTTTCACGGAAGAACAGGCTAAAAACCACCAGGATCTTATTGAACTACATTTGAAAGGACCTGATGGCGCACGTTTGATGAACCGCCCGCTCAAATATAAAGGAGGAATTCAAACACTTTTTCAACGGGCTGAAAGCAGTACATTCTTTGGCCGGGAGATCGGCCTGATGTATGTTCATGAACATATCCGCTATGCGGAATCACTGGCCCGGACCGGTAAAGCAGATGCATTTATGAAAGCGCTCCGCCAGGCAAATCCTGTCGCATACCGGGATATCGTGTTATGCGGCGATTTTCGCCAGTCAAATTGTTATTACAGCAGCTCTGATGTCACATTTAATAACAGGTATGAGGCCGACGACAGATACGATGAAATAAAAACCGGAACTATTTCCCTGAAAGGCGGATGGCGCGTATATTCAAGCGGCCCGGGCATTTACATCAGTCTCATTGTTACACGATTGCTGGGCTTACGTACCGAATCTGGAAATGTAATCATCGATCCGGTAGTTCCGTTTTCCCTGGATGGTTTTTCAGCCACCATCGATTTTATGGGCCAGCCCGGGATTTATAAATATTCGGTAAAAGAAAATAATTTCGGCCCTGTTTCCATTTCCATAAACGGCGAACCTGTTGTGTTTATGCACGAAAATAACAAGTATCGAAAAGGAGGGGCAGTTATTCCAACAGCAATCTTTTTAGCTATGTTAAACCGGCATGAGAATACGATCGAAATTACTCTTTGAGCAAACGCTGAATCGCACTCTGAAGAATCTCATATGTAAACGGCTTGCTGACATATTCATCCATCCCGGCGTTCAGATACATCTCCCGGTCACCCTTCATGGCATTGGCAGTTAACGCCATAATAGGCGAATGTCGGGCAGTTCCTTTTTCCTCTTCCCTGATTGCTTTTGCAACCTGGTATCCATCCATCACCGGCATTTGAATGTCGAGAATGATCAGGTCATACTTTTTTTCATGATATTTATCGAAGGCCAGCTGACCATCATCAGCCAGGTCAACCTCGAATCCCATTTTTTTTAACTGAAAACTAATGATTCGCTGGTTAATGGCATTGTCTTCGGCAACCAGAACCGTTTTTTTTGTAAATCCTGGCGATACAACAGGTTGAATATCTGACACTTTGCTTTTCTGCATGTTAGACAACGTGAACGGCAGGGTAAACCAAAACGTAGAACCTTCTCCCTGGGTGCTTATCACTCCGATATTGCCTCCCATTAAATCGGTGAGTTTTTTACAAATAGACAAGCCCAGTCCGGTACCTGAAATCAGCTTCGACTTATCCTGCCTGACCCTTGAAAACACCCGAAAAAGAGAGTCCATCGCATCAATCGGAATGCCAATGCCACTGTCAACCACTTCAAATCTGAGGGTAACCTTGTTTTCTGACCATTCAACCTGCCTGATCCGAACCTCAATACTTCCTTTCTCCGTAAACTTTAATGCATTGTTTGTCAGGTTGATCAGTATCTGCCGTAACCGCTGCGAATCACCAATAAGTAAATTTGGCACTGCATGATCCGTAACAATAACGAACCTGAGCAGTTTCTCTTCTGCCTTCATGCTCATTACCAGCGATATATCCTTCATCACGCGGTCAAGCATGAAAGGCTGGTAATCCATTTCCAATTTCCCTGCTTCAATGGCTGAGAAGTCAAGAACATCGTTAAGCAATACCAGCAGGTTCTCTGCTGAAGAGGTAATTCCTTTCAGCAAATCCATTTGCTCGCCGGCAAGCTGTGTATTTCTTAGAATTTCAGACAATCCCAGAATCCCTGCCATGGGGGTGCGGAATTCGTGCGAAATACTTGCTATAAACTCATTCTTTGCCAGGGTGCCTGCCTCGGCCAGCTCCTTCGCATGCCGCAGTTCCCCTTCATGAAGCTTCCTTTCGGTAATATCCCATGATATTCCGATCAATCCGATGATTTGATTGCCCGCATTCCTGATTGGGGCAATATTGCTGTTCACCCACCGCTTCCGGTCGTTGTGCTCAATCTCTTCTTCAATATCATACAAAGCTCTCCCCGTTTCAATCACATAAGCCTCTTTCTTAAGATAATCCGTATTCGCATACCCCGGAAATATGTCATGAATTTTTTTTCCTGTTACTTCTGATGCGGGCATCCCTGTCAATTCAGCAAATGACTGGTTTACAATCATGTAATTAAGGTTTGTGTCTTTAAAATAGACATAAGCCGGAATGGTTGTCAGCAGGGTGGACAGTTCTTCAGCACGGACTTTGAGGTTATCGGAAACCTGTTTCAGGTCGGCAGAAGTCCGGGTTAAAAGTGAAGAAAATATGCTCTTTTCTTTACTGGAGCGGTCATATTTGAACTGCAATTTGACATACTCCGAATTGATCTTTTTAAGTTCATCTATGAGATTTCCCTTCTGGCCTGCGAAATCTTCAGGGTCTTGAATCTTTGACAAATCATCGATGAGGGAAAGAATTTTATTCGACATTTGGTTTTTCTTTTATGGAAACCATGGTAAAGGTCTCATTATGAAAATCGCAAACAGAATTGTAATTATTTCCGATTTCCCCATAAGTAAAAAACCCGATAAGCGGTTTGCCCCAGTTTTGCCAGGCCTCATCAATTTCTTCTGAAATATTGGGACCGAGCGCATTGTGACGCGCCATACAGGAAAAGAGAACAAGCAGATCTGTTGTTTTGTTCCTTTCGTAAAACTCGAGGACTTTATTCTTTGTAAATTCAATGATTTCAAAACCTGGTGAGCTTGAAAATGTAACCACTGCCCCATTGGGAACTGTTCCCGCAAAAATCAGGGACTTTTTCACAGTATCAACGTTTACCACTGCCCGTAACACATCCGGCAAACCAGGCTTCTTGACAAGCAGAGGGTATTCCACCCCGATTTCGGGCAGGTCGCTCTCCTTTACATTCAGATAATCTTTATAAACATCCAGCGCAGGCTGGCCATCAATGGTAAACACAACATTCCCTTCCGAATGGGTCACGATTTTATCGGCTCCGATGCCCACCCAACCACTCGTTGCAATGCCACTGACATCATAATCCTGATTGTTGAACACCATGGCAATGGCGCCATTGTTTTCGAGACTATTTTCCGAAAACACAAAGGTTTGCTTAAACTGCGCATCATCACCTGCCAGCCCTCCGAACATTTTAACATCTTTTCCCCTGATGTCTTGAATGCCACGCACCAACTGCTCTCCATCCGTATCAAGGCCACTTCCGAGTAACAGAATCGCCGGATTTTCAAACATATCGCCAGCCCATTTTCCGATCTCATTGCCGAGTGTAAATGAATTTTGGTCTCTTCCATTAAATAATTTAATCGCAAAACTTTCCGGTCGAAGCGCCATCATCATGCACACAAATCCGCCTTCTGAAATGACCTGCTTTTGATCGTCGTATAAAAATTCACCACACGAACTACATCCAAAAACATTGACATTCATTGACTTAAGAAACGATACCATATCCTGAAGTTCCAGGTCAACTGAGGAAAATATCATCGCAGCGTTCGGGCTGAAGCCATCGGTTACCTGTTCCTCCCAGGTTTGTTTAAATCCTTTAACTGAATCGCCATGAAATGTTTTTAGCAGCATGATAGTCAATTTTTAGGTCAGTAATTTTTCTCAAATATACAAATTTCACTAAAATGTTCAATAGTTTTCATAGTTTCAATTTGAATGAAGAATAACGCTAATTTTGTCCTTTTAAACTGATACTTTATGAAATATACACTTTACATCCTGGCAATATTACTTTTTACCTGTGGATTTGCTACAGCACAGGATAACCGGCTTATCCCCACCGCGGACCATGCTGTTTATTTTGATGTTTCCCCCCCTCTGAGGGATATGGTAAAATCACCCATCCTCCGGGCCGACGGGAGCTGGAAGGATGGTGTTGTCCAAAACTATGTCGATATCAATGCGGTTGCCGACAGGCAACCAGGCCCTGATACGGTTCTGCAGGATCATTTCGGGAACCTTTTGTCAGATACAACGATACAAAACTTTGACGGAATGGGGAACCTGGGCGGATATGTTCCTCCCGACACCCATGGCGATGTCGGATTTAACCACTATTTTCAGGTCATCAACTGCTCCTATTCGATATATAATAAGAGTGGTTCACGAATTTTCGGCCCGGCTGGCAACAGCACCGTCTGGTCAGGCATGCCGCACAATTCCAACGACGGGGACGCAATAGTTCTTTTCGATGAGCTTGCCAACAGATGGATTTTTTCTCAGTTTTCTCTTCCGAATGGCTCCTCCACCGCACCGTTTTACCAGATGATCGCAGTCTCTCAAACCCCTGATCCCACGGGAAGCTGGTACCGGTGGGTCTATGAATTTTCTGCCATGCCTGATTACCCAAAGTTCGGCATCTGGCCAGATGCGTACTACATGTCAACCAACAATTTTGGTGCAGGCGGCGGTGGCTGGGTTGGTAACGGAGCTTACTCCTACGACCGCAATGCCATGCTCGCCGGGAACCCGGATGCTGTGCGGATATCTTTTACCCTTCCTCCCGGCGGGGATGGGTTTATCTCCCTGCTGCCGGCTGATTGTGATGGCATATTCCCGGCATTGGGAACCCCGAACTACTTCACATACGTCCGCACAGGAGGAACTCAACGGCTTGGCATTTATGAGTTTCACTCCGACTTTGTCACACCGGCGAACTCAACTTTCGGGAACCTGACCTACCTGAATGTCACCCCGTTCACCTCCCTGGGTTGGAATAACGGAATCCCTCAAAAAGGATCTCCCCAACTGCTTGAAACATTGGGAGACCGCCTGATGTACCGGCTTCAGTACCGGAAATTCAACGGTTATGGTTCCATGGTGCTGAACCATTCGGTAAACGCAGGCTCAGGTAAAGCAGGGATCAGATGGTATGAACTGAGAAATACCGGCACTGCCTGGAGCATTTATCAGCAATCAACTTATGCCCCGGATAACCATTCAAGGTGGATGGGCAGTATTGCACAGGATACGGCAGGCACTATTTCGATTGGGTATTCGGTTTCGAGTGCCAGCATCTACCCCGGAATCCGTTACACCGGCCGGCTTAAAACCGATCCGCTGAACCAGATGACCATCATGGAAAAAACCATTGTGAATGGTGGCGGATCCCAAACAGGAAACTGGAGCGGCCGCAGCCGGTGGGGCGATTACAGTGCCCTGAGCATTGACCCATCAGCCCCGACAACATTCTGGTTCACAACAGAATATTATGCCAACACCTCTTCAAGTGGCTGGCAAACACGCATCGCGTCCTATACCTATTCGAATGTATTTTCATCAGCTGCATCATGCAGTCCGGCCATCGTTTGCAGCGTCGTTGCCGACTCGGCCCAGCTCAATGCTTATGGCTATGGAGGAAGTGGAACCTATACTTATTCATGGTCGTCAATACCGGCCGGATTTACTTCCTCTTTAAAAAGCCCAAAAGTAAAGCCGCTGCATACCACAAAATATATTGTAGCCACCAGCGATGGAACACTTACCAGGCACGATACCACTGAAATGCGTGTCATTGATGCACCAACCGCCTTTGCGGGAAATGACACCATTGTTTGCTGGTATGTCTCCCCGATCCCGATTAATGCAACCGCCACCAGCTATCTCAGGTTCCTCTGGGGCAGTCTCGGCGATGGAACTTTTACCGACCCATCTTCCCTGACAACTGCATATATCCCCGGGATTAAGGACAAGACATCAGGTGGTGTGGATTTGAAACTGATTGTATGGCCGCTGGCACCATGCCTGAATAAAGCCTCCGACATGATTCATATCGCCCTGGATCCGTGTACCGGCATCCCTGAGAATTTATCAAATAAATGGAACATAACAGTTCTTCCAAATCCTGCTCATGAACAGGTTGTATTAACAATAAATAACCTAAACCAAAAGGCGGTTCTTACCATTTCAAGTCTCGAAGGCCGGCAAGTTTTCTCCTCTGTAATCAATCCCTCCGAAAACCAGCCAGCCACACAACATCTGGACGTAAGCTCCTGGTCAAAAGGGATGTATGTCATAAAACTTCAGTCTGAGAATCAATTTACAGTGACCAGGCTTATTGTTGAATAAAACAAGGATTATTTCCGAAAATTTTTCTCATTCCGAATTTTTGTTAAATTTATTGCCTGAAATTGCAACAACTGTTAACCCTTCGCACATGAACTATCAAATCCTTAAAATCCAGATTACCGACCGGATTGCCTCAGTCACAATCAG
>CAYHGE010000036.1:0-31576 GCA_964355945.1 uncultured Draconibacterium sp. | reverse complement strand
ACCTGGCTGAAGCCTGTCATTGAAAATCCTAACATGATCGTAAATGCTGCAAATAGTTTCATCGTTTTCTTCATAATTCTCATTTTTGGGGTTTTTAATTGTTTGTTTGTTAAGGGTATTGGTCTTTTTTCTGATATTATTTCAACATGATTAATTAGTATTCAATAGTAAGGTGCACTTCTCCAATTAACGCTCCTTGCGAATTAGCCGGAACTTCAGCTGTCCCCTTCAGGTAAAGGAAGGCCTGCTGATCATTGTCCTGCGTGGCAATCTGGCCAACTGTATTTCCTCCATTGCTGAAATTAAAGACATTGCTTTTACGATCATTAAACTTCAACTTGTTAACATCCGCTGCAGTGTTGTTGTGCCAGGCAATACTCAGGTTAAATGGCATGGCCTGGTTTTCCTTATTGGTCAGAACACCTGGCCCTTGCATTTGAACCAGTATGTTGCTGTTTTCTTTTCCAATAAATGAAAAAGCACCCATTGCACTTACCGTGCGAGTCGATTTTGTGAGATTTTTTGACTCAGAGCGACTATTTTGATCCGGTAGCACTTCGAAAGGTTGGGATTGCTGAATTCCAACAGTGGAATTGACCTTAACATTTACTTTGACAGTCTGCCCAAAAACAGTCATTCCATGACAAAATAATCCAGTGATCAGGAACAATGCCATGGTTTGTCTATTGATGTTCATCTTTTTCATTCTGAATCGTTTGTTAAACATTTTCAAGAACCCGCACAAAGATATTTAAATTTTTCAGACTTTGATTTATTCTTATGTATAATTGATTATTTGTTAGGTTGAAAATTAATTACCGACGATCATATAACGAGTTTCATGCCTATCAAGAAGAAATCATAACACACTAATTATTAATACTATAAAAAAATACAACATTTAAATTATCTCCAAAAATGAGAGAATATGGTCTCAAATCAGGATAAAACATTATTTTCTACAACACGCCCATTGGTAACCCACTGTCAAAGATGCTTATATGATATCTGACCAACTAATAAATTATACTTAATTTGCGACATAAGGTTACATGGTTTCCAATAAAATAATAAGGTAAAATCATACAGCTAGTTGAACTTGCTGTATTCCACCGTCACATTTATGGTGCCCTCATATCTTCCGGCATCCACGCTGCCAACCGGGCCAAGCCTTCCGTAGATAAAGAGATATGCTGTTTTCCGGGGAGGAGTGTAACCTTCTGAAGGAGGGGTGGGTGGAGGCCCCGGAGGGCCGTTGGTTCTTCTTAAAATAGGGAATGTTGCAGTATTAAACCCCACAGGGACTTCAATCGCCTGATTTTTAGCGACTGTTACATTGGCCGGATTCAGGTTTGAATAGGCGAATCGCAAAGCAAACGGTATTGTGTTTACAGGATCAAGCTGAAGGGTGGCTGGAGCATCAACATACACGGTTACATCATAGTATTCGGTACCTTCTATTGCAAGTACCGCTGTTTCTGCATCCTGAAGGTTAATTGTGACTGTCTGGTTGATACCGGGATTGATCACAGGTGTTTTATCATTAAAATTCAGATCTCCGGGAACACCCGCTGTTAGTGTAATATCTCCTCCGGCCCATGTTCCGAAACTGACTCGCTGTGCATTTGCTATTCTAACAATGCCAAAGAGGAAAAGTGAGGTGAACAGGAGATAAAAAATCAACCTCCAGTTATTATCTGTTGAATTGCTGGATATTTTCGGGTTAATCACTTCGATGATATGCATATCAAATATATTCTATTTGGATCGTAAATTCACCATCATAGCTTCCGGGCTTTGCGTTTGACAGGTTAACTTCACCACCCAGCCAGAGGTAATACTCTCCCTTCTCATTAAACTGGACAATACGTTCGATCTGGTCAAGTGGCTGGGATGCCTGCTGGTTATCTGACTTGTTGCCACTGACAACGTACTTAAAAACAATCGATCCCTGCCCGGTAGTATTCTGCAATGCCAGCTGGTTCATATAGGAAAGACGAATACTCGAATTGCTTTTCCCTTTCACCAGCATTTTCCCTGCCTTGTCATCACTCAGTGGGGAAATCTGAAGTATTCCGTTCTGAGCTGAAGCCTCATCGATTGTAATATCCTTGAGTGTAATGAGCTCGATTCCGGCTGATTCCACCACAGTCGCAGCAGCCTTGATGGAATATGAATTCTGCCCTTGCAGGGAAGCAACCAGGAAAATGCAAGATAGAAAAGGAATTATCCGGCCACTGCCAATTATTTTCCGGATTTCTTTCATCGGACCAAGTTCAAATTATCACAAAACAGATTCATATCTTTTTCTCACCTCTCAATTTGTAATTACCATCTTGTTTGTCTTCTTAATCGCTCCGGCATCCATCTGAAGCATGTAAAAACCGGGTTTAGTATAATTGTTACTCCAGGGGAAATTGTGTATCCCGGTTTCAAAATCCCCATCCGCTACTACATCGATCAGCTGCCCATGGATGGTATATATCTTAAGCGAAACATGTGCAGGCTCAGGCAAGCTGAAACGGATTGTGGTATTCTGACTGAAAGGGTTCGGGTAGTTTTGCAGGAGGCTCGGTTCCGGCGCCAGATAGGTAGGATCATCCCCTGATTTCCCCTTCTCGATGACAATCGAAAAAGGTGGCAGTTCTGTTGCGCTTTTCAACCGGCTGCCAACGGCCACAGGGTTGATGACTGAAGGAGGGAGAACCGGAACTTCGTCCACGACCCTGTTAACCGGGATCGATCCGGTGCTCTTGGTTACACTTGAAGTAAACGAATAGGTATGTTCCCGCTTCATCGATATTGCCCTCTTTTCAGAATGATCGTTGAGGCTGATTGCCCAATCTGAAGGCCAGTCTTGCGGCAATTCCCAGCTGATCGTATAGGTTCCCCCGAGTTGCTGACCCTGCACCTGCCCTCCTGTGAATAAAGGAAGATTGATACAATCCGGTCCGTCAGACGGCAGGTTGTTGATCACAAGAGGCATGGTATGCGCTGGTGAGGAGAGGGTAAAAAACTCCATCCAGGAATCAGACAGCGGCTCCAGCCGGTATGCATCCCATACATCCGGACCGGCTTTTCCATCTTCCTTGAACGAAACAAGAATTTCGCTTTCCAGTCCTGAGGATGTCAGGCTGAGGTTAATTGCCTCAGGTGCAAATGCCACTGGTTTTGATTTAACAGCAGTCCCGCCATAAAAAGTACCGCCCGATGACAATGCAGCACTGGTAAAACTCAGGGCCGGCGAGGGGTTGTTGGCCTTTATCCAGAATGCCTGGAATGGACTGATCAAGCCATTCCCCAATGTTCCGTTTACACCATTCCAAACCCTGAACTGATTTGTGGCCGGATCCCATATATATATTGTGTTGTCGAGATTTGTCTTCGTCCAGCCGGCGGCTTCGTCCCAATCCAGTGTTGAAATAGTAGGATTTCCCATCAGGTTCCAGCCCTGATCATCAATATTTGTGTCATAGAAAACAGTATCTGTGGGCGATTGGCTGGTTTGTCCACCTGCCCGCGGGGTATAGGTAACCGGTTGGTTCAGCCCTGAATAAGAGAAACTTCCGGGGAAGTATGCATTCCCTGAGGATGTCATCCGGCGTGGCAACGTGTCGCTGCTGGTCCCTGAAACAGAATCAAAAACATAAAAATAGTATCCGCGGCCCTGGGTAAGATTGTCGTTATAAACACTGGTTCGCCAGCTCATGTTGGTAGTAAGTGTATCGGTTTCGTCGAACCAGAGAAAATTGGGTTGTTTCTCAGGGAAAGTGGAACCAGGAACCCCCTGCGTGATAAATCCAGTAAGCAGGTCAGCACTGGTGGTCAGAGTTGGTGAAGTGATCATCCGCCAGCCTTTAACCCCCATAAAGGTCACATAAACAGACCTGGCCAGGGTCCATGGATGTTCGTTATAACCGGTTCCGAAATACCCCACATCACTTAATGAAGTGGAAATCCATTTATTGACCGTGCTTTGTCCGCTTCTTGCATGCTTTTCAAGCCTGATGGGATTTGTGATGGCATGATAATCCCATGGATACACATCAGCCTCAGCATTGCCGTTCAGTTCGCTGTCGAGGTAGTGAAGGCTCAATGCAACTCCTGTTGAGCTTCCTCCGTCATGTACAATATCATATGTTCGCTGGATGGCATCCTGTTTCCAGGCAGGCGTAACGCCAAGGCTGATCTTTACCCCGATCGCTGCCGGTAGTGTTCCGCCAGAGGCGAAGGTCATCGTTGTAAACTCATTTCCAAATGTGTAAGGAATGCCTGGCAGGAAGGATGAGCGGGTTACAGTTCCATTAACATCCCCCTGGCCGACGGTGGTTGCGGAGAGCCCCATCATCAATGAATTTATTCCTGTTTCAAGTAAACCGGTTGTGGAAGAGGGATTGGCTGCCTGCAAATCGAGTATTCCGCCCACATTGAGATCATTGTTCAGGAAAACGCCGGCAGCCCTGGCAATGGTGAAGTTGTTAACGCTGTTGGTTGTAAAAGTGCCCCCGGGAATGCCAAGCTGTGCATCGGAACCGCCTATTTTTACGGTTGAGCTCACTCCTGCAGTAACAGAACCGTCAATCCTTACAATGGATCCGTTAATTCCCAAAGTACCACTTCCCAACGCCAGTGACCCGGCAGAAAGATCAAGTGCCCCGATTATATCAAGATCACCGTTGAGCGAAACACCTGCACTATTGGAAACCATAAAATTATAAACATTGTTTCCGGCAAATGTCCCTGTTCCGATTGTTTGCAGGCTGATTCCTGTGAGTGCGATGGTGGATCCAGCAGAGGACGCATCGATTTGCCCGTTATTTGTAAGAAAGAGATCGCCGTTTACCGACAAACGGTAACCATTCAGCACCATCTTATCAATCACCTGATTTATCGTCAGACTGCCAATTATTCTGTCTCCGTCAAGAAAGCAATCCCTGTCAGGATCATCTTCAAATATGATGTTTTCTCCGGAAGAGGGCACAGTGCCATCGGTCCAGTTCCCTCCAGTCGCAAAATTCGTACTGATGGACCCTTTCCATTTGCGCAACATTTTTTCCCAGGCGCCCATGCTTGGGGTCGTGCCCCTTGAATCGCCACCAAAATCGGTTGTAATACCCGGGATGGAAACTCCAATGAGGTTTATATTTATTTTATAATCCGTCGCCAGGGTCCCGCCTGCATTCGTCAAATACGGATCTATATCCAAACTGTTCACATCGCCGGCAATAGATATCAAAGCTGTTTTCCAGGTTGACAGTGTGGTATAATTCGTGGTATTAAGTCTTCCGATCGCACCACCTGTGCCATTCGCATAATAATCGTTAAAATCGATGGCAACTCCGGTTATTGAAGCCAGCCTGATGGCAAAATGGTAGTTGGTTCCCGAGGAGGAAGACCGGGCATTGTAAAAAAGATTGTTCTTGAGTGTCCGAAGTGTATTACCACCCGACTGGTTGTTAAAAAACGCATAAGTCAGCGTATTGGCCGACGGAGTTCCACCTATATATACAGTATTAAAATAAAAGAGATTCCGATTGTTTGAGGTTCCGCTTGTATAACCTGTTTCATAAATTCCCTGGATAATACAACCGTTGGTTACCCCGGCACCAAGACTGATGATATTGTTAAAGTAAGTTGAAGTGACAATATTAGCTCCGGTTGCAGTGTGGATAATCCTTATGCCGTTTATTGAAGCGGAGGTACTCGTGTTAGCAGCAGCCAGTGTCAGGCTATGAATAAAATTCCCTGAGATGGTATGTGCACCTGCTGCAGTGCCATTTGAAAGATAAAGACCGTATATGGTAATTGCACGGGATGCATTATAGGTGTTTGAAAGGTCGTAAATTGCATTACCTGAAACAGTCTGACCGGCCAGTGTGCCGGTCAAGGCAATACCGACAACCGAGGCTGTAATATTTGTGATTCCAGTGCTCCCGCTTGGCGTTGACAATCCCCGGATAATGTTGTTGGTAATTGTGTTGACACCCTGGGTCGTCAGAATCCCGGCAACCTGCCCGCTGGTAGTTGCGCGCGAAAATGCATTATAAAGGTTGGCAACAGTGTTTCCTGAAATAGTAATGGTCCCGGATCCGGAATTTGAAATAGCGATCAGGTTTTGGAGCGAGGTTCCGGTTACCACCGAACTGGTTTGAACACTTCGCGCTGTGAGGGTGCTGCCGATAGTATTGGTACTGATAATCTTCACTCCGGCACCTGAATTCAGAATACCTGTAAAATTATGGGCAATTGAGGTGGAACCGATGGTTGTAATTGATCCAATGGAATTGTTAACAATTGAAACTGCAGCCGGTGATGAACAATAGATACCATAAGAAGTTGCTGTTACGGTTGAATTCGTTAATAATACAGAACCTGTACCCTCAGAAGCACCAATTTCATTTCCCGTTTCTGTTCCAACATTCAATGCACCACCTGTCAGCCTGATTCCCTGCCAGGGAGCATTACCTGTGCTGGTGAAATTAAAATTGCGGATGACGTTGCCCTGGATGGAGCTTGCTGTTACTGCACCGACATTGAGTTCGATGCCATAAAATATAGTGGCACCGCCAGACATGGTCCATGGTCCGCCTCCACATTCAAAGGAGCTGCCTCCAATATGGTTGTTGATAATGCTAAAGTTATTTCCGGAAGTATTTGAGATATAAATAGCCCGGTAAGTATTTGTTCCGGTTGCAATCCAGGAGGTTGTCTCATAAAAACTGTTCCCTGTTATGATCCAGTCTGAAGAATAAGCTGTAAGAGAGATGCCACAAGAGGGTGCCGCAGGCTGGAAACAGTTATAAATATGGTTATTTCGGAGAATGTTTCCATTGTTCACAAAACCCGCACTACCGTTAGAATAAACAGCGCTTATTGGCCTGTTGCCTCCTGCATTTGTGATGTTGCAAAATTCAATGGTATTGTCATCATTCCCAATGCCTGCCGTTGAGGAAGAAAAGAAAATTACTCCCGCGCTCGTACTGGTACATGAACCAGCAATTGTGCAGAACCTGATCATGTTATTCTCAGCAGAATTCACAAACCGGATGGTCCTGGAATTTGCACTTGAAATGTCGGTCTCCACCAGCGTAAGGCCGATATCGGTTCCGGTCAGGTTCACTCTTCCGTCGATAGTCAGGTGACTGGTTCCGTTAAGATCAATGAGATCGCCCGGGAAGTTACCAGAGACTGCAAAAATTCCGGTGGGGTATACCAATACCGAGTTATAGTTTGAATTTCCTATGCCACTTCCATTCAGTACCGCTGTAGCGGTTTCAGTTGTATTTCCATGAATTTTAATGATAATTTCTCCCCGATGTGTACCGTCATTGATCTTATCGAAGGCAGCTTTGATGGTTGGGTAACATGCATCTACTATACCAAGGCTCGCTATAACTTCTATCTGGTAAACGGAAACTGTGATGGTACTGGCTGCACTTGTACCACAGGCATTGGATGCAGATACAGAAATTTCACCATTCATACCCGGGCCGCCGGTAGTTACGGTGATCGACGGAGTTCCTGCCCCGGACGTGATGGTCCAGCCAGTTGGAACGGACCAGGTGTATTCACTTGCGTTGCTAACCGGTGAAACACTGTAAACCTGATCTGTCAGGTAAGGGCATTGGCCATTACTCCCTGAAATCAGACCGGGAGTTGCAGGCGTATCCGGGTTGATTGTAACAATGGAAGTGAAGGATACCTCCTCACAGCCTCCGCTTGCTGATATCGTGTTTGTAACAGGATAGGTTCCGGTTGCGCTCGCGACAATGTCAATCTCTCCGGTAGAAGAACTCACGAAGACCAGCCCGGGTGTAGAGGAGAATATGCCTGCAACTCCTCCCCCGCTATATGCAGGCAATGGGTTTTGAGCATTTTTACAAAAGGGACTCCCTGTATAAGTGAATGTGGCAACAGGAAGCGGATTGATCGTTACACTGGTGTTGGCAATTACACTGCTGCAACCACCTGAAGGAGCAATGGTATAGGAAACAAGGTAAGTTCCCGGCAGGCTTGCCCCCGGTGTAATTTCTCCGGAAACAGGGTTGATAAAAAGGCCTGCAGGCGTTGATGTATAGGCACCACCGGCAGTACCTGTCAAAACAACCGGTTGCGGAGATGAAACCGTTTGACAGAATGGTGTCCCGGGATAAAAAATGGAAGCCACCGGATTTTCATCAATGGTAATATTAAAGGTTTCAACAACTTCAGCACAACCACCTGCAGAAACAATCCGATTGGTGACCAGGTAGGTTCCGGGCGTACTTGCTGTCAGGTCAACCTGACCCGTTGAAGTATTTGTGAAAACCAAGCCCGTCGATGAAGAAAACACCCCGGCAACTCCCCCTCCACTGAATACGGGTAACGGATCGGGCGCATTCGAACAGTATGGACTGCCCGGATAACTGAATGTTGCAACGGGCAACGCAGTGATTGTAACCGAAGTGGTGGCCGTAACCACACCACATCCTCCCGTGGCAGAAATCGAATAGGTAACCGTGTAGGTTCCTGCTGTGCTTGTTCCGGGTGTTATCGCACCGGTGGAGGCATTAATGGTCAGACCGGCAGGTGAGGCTGTATATGTTCCCCCTGCTGTGCCTGTCCTGGTTACCGGCTGGGCCGTTGCCAGGCTTTTACAGAATGGGGTGCCGGAATAGCTGATCGTAGCTGCCGGTAAGGTTGTGATCGTTATCGAACTGGTTGAAGTCACCTGTGCGCAGCCTCCCGAGGCAGCGATGGTATTGGTCACAGTGTAGGTGCCTGCCGTGCTTGCCGGGATGTTCACCTGGCCGGTGGTTGTGTTTACAAAGACCAATCCTGCCGTGGATGAAAAGGTACCTGCAACTCCGCCTCCGCTGAAGGCCGGAGATGGATTTGATGCATTGCTGCAATAAGGTGAACCGGTGTAGCTGAACGTTGCAACAGGTAAGGAAGTGATCGTAACTGAAGTGGTTACCGGTACTGCCGGACAACCTCCTGCTGACGGGATGGTGTAGGTCACCGTGTAGGTTCCCGCCGTACTTGAGCCAGGGGTGATGGCGCCTGTTGAACTATTGAGGCTCAACCCGGCGGTGGAACTGAACACTCCCCCGGTGTAGGCTCCGGTGCCTGACAGTATCACCGGCTGGGCCGTAATTAACGAGGTACAGAATGGTGTGCCTGCATAGCTGACCGTGGCAGTGGGAACCGCTGTGATTGTAACCGAAGTGGTCGCCGTTACCATACCACAACCTCCCGTTGCAGAAATCGTATAGGTGACCGTGTATGTTCCCGCCGTACTCGTGCCGGGGATTATGGCACCCGTCGAAGCATTGATGGTCAGACCGGCAGGTGATGCCGTGTATGTTCCCCCTGTCGTTCCTGTTGCTGTAACCGGTTGGGCAGTAGCAAGGCTCTTACAGAATGGGTTGCCTGCGTATGTTATCGTGGCGGCTGGTAATGTCGTGATTGTTAAGATTTTAGTAGCAATGGCGTTTCCGCAGGGATTGTTACCTGTTGCAGTCAGTGTAAGAATAACGCTGCCAGCTGAAATATCTGCAGGACCTGGGGTATAAGTTGCTGCTGTCAATGAACTTGCATTTGTAAAGGTCCCTGTCCCACTTGAAGTCCAGTTCAAACCAGCGTAATTCAGGGCAGTCGCACCTGCTGTGACATTGACCGCACCTGCATTGGAGCAGGTTATCACTGCTGTGCCTGCTGCTACAGCCGGTGCAGATGTAATATTAATTGTACGTTCTGAAATTGCAGCACAACCACTCACGGTATTTGTCGTTATCCTCAGGATAGCAACCCCGCTATAGTTAATGGCTGGTGTGTATGTAACCGCCGCAGGGTTTGCAGTCTGAGCAGTTGAACTCAGCGTGCCTCCGCCGGAAATAATCGACCATGCTGCTGTTGAAGCCCCTCCACCAACACTGGCGCCGGTTAACGTTATTGCTGCCGGGGAGGCTGACTGGCAGACAATATTAGGTCCACCTGACACAACGGTAGGCCCGCTGACAGCAATTGTTACTGCGGCAGTATTGGAGGAAGAATAACAAGTTGCTCCCCCACTTACAGCAACAGTCCTTCTCTGATAACTGGTTGTTGCGTTCAACGCAGGAGGCGAATATGTTGCAGCAGTAGCACCTGCAATGGGAACATAGCTCCCGCTTGCATTTGTTTGCCATTCATAAGAAATAACCCCTGACCCTGTTCCCGGGGTGACCGATGTCAGCATTGCAGGAGTTGAACCTCTGCATATTGATTGTGCTGTACCAATAGAACCTGCAGTAACCACTGCATTCACAACTACATCAACCGATGCAGAAACCGGAGCATCTGTCATTGAATATGGAGATTTCCCGGTAACAGCGGCACAAACAGGTTGAAAGATGATATCGTCTAACGCAAAGTCATTGCCATTGGCAATGGTATTCTGATTCTCCAATGACAAGTATGCGGTAGAGCTAACTCCTGAATTCCAGTTATAAATGAACTGGATCCATTGACATGTAGGGGTTAATGCGGTATAAACAGGTCCGGCTGCAATGCCATTTATATATAACTGCAACTGTGAAGGATTACCTGCAACAACACTTTGAACCCAATACGAATACTGATAGTCGGTTCCCGGAATCACGTTCACTGTTTGTGCCCAAACCGAGACACCTGCTGTAACAGCTCCATTAATAACCATTTGCAATCCACTCCCGGTTGTGTGATCGCCACAAGTAGCAAAACTGGCATGTCTTGATTGCGGATTTGCAATTACATCAAAGGTTCCCTCTGGAACAAGTCCCGTCGGAGTTGGCTGGCCAGGAACATATTCACTTGTGAACCCTGTATTACCCAACTCAAAATCACCATTATTTACCAGGTTGATCCCGCTCAATGCACTACCTGTCACGGTATAAGTACCACTCATTGCTGTTGTAACATTGGTGAGTACCGGATTTTGTTCCAGAGAGTAGAAATTATTAGGCCCCTGCCAATATCGGTTGGAGATGTTGGTTCCGGAACTCGTCAAATTTACTGTGGCTCCTGAACAAAAGGTTCCTCCCCCACCGGCAGTAATTGTTGGAGGGGTAATAATTGATGCTAGTACGGCTGTTCTTGGAGTAGAAATACAGGCACCCAATGTTGCATCGACATAATATGTGGTTGAATTGGAAATACTTGGAGTTGTAAATGTTGTTCCGGTTCCCAGTGATGTACCTCCAATCAGTGTTGAATACCAATTGATGATACCGGCAGAAGCAGTTGCACCCAATATGACAGTTCCGGAGCCACATCTGCTTCCGGCAGAAATTCCGGTGATGGTCGGCCTGATAATGGTCACATTTGCACCGTTATCACTCCCGGTCACCGAGGGAGCAGAAGAGACGACCCTGAAACGATAAGCGGAACCCAATGGCTGATTTGACGGGATGGTCGCTGCGATTGTCCCTGAAACCTGGGAAGTAACAGACCCAATTGCAGTTGGGGTTGCAAATGACCCGGTTGCATCCGAAATTTGAGCTGTAAAGATATTTCCCGGGCTGAAACTTCCTGTAATGGTGTAAGGTACGCTCACCGAAGCGCCCGGACAATAAGCGTTTGGAGTTATCGTCCCTGTTGTAACAGATCTGGTTGAAGCCATAACAAAATAGGCCAGGGAAGCACCTGTATTATCAGAATTAATTATGGAAGTACCACTGACAACACCATGCAGTGATGCATAGACTCCTGTTAAACCGGAACTTCTTCCGATTGACTCAAATTCATTTAATGCAGCCTGCCTTGTCAAAGAAACAACCCCTCCGCTATATGTACCTGAAATAACAGACGCCAGCCAGTATTCAGCGTTGCTAAGTAAAGTCAGGGGACTTGCAACTGAACCACCTGTTGGCCCGGAAAACGCCTGTACCCTGACCTGGGGATTCGTCCCTGAAACACCTGATAATCCAAAAGGCAAAAAAGTTACACCAACACCAACAGGGAAACTGTAATTTTGGCCTGAAGTCAAAGTCCAGGTTAAAGATCCATTTATAAAATTTGTTGGGGAGCCTCCGCTTACGGCTCCGGTTGACGAGTTGGTAACAGTAATGAGGTTGCTGCCTGTACTGACAATTCCACCTGATAAATTTAAAATCCCGCTGAGGGTTGAATTAGCTGAAAGTGTCACTCCTGCATTATTGTTTATGGTCAGGTTATTAAATGTCGTCGCCGAAGAACCTCCAATGCTCTGTGCAGAGGTTCCGCCAAGTACAACTGTTCCTGATCCTGCCGTAAACGTGCCGTTATTTTTAACCCAGTTGCCGGAAACACCAACAGTGGTAAGCGATCCGCCATTCAAGGTACCCGCAGTAACAGTTACGGCGCCAGTGAAGTTATGGTTTAGGTCTGTTCCCAGATTTAACATTCCCCCGCTGCCGTTAACAGTGAGGGCTCCTCCAATTGTGTTGTCCTGAAAAGTAGCAGTACCGGATGTTTTCGTCATAGTAACCAGGCCGGCGGTGGAAAAACCTGCAATACTTTGGGTTGCCATCGCACCCGTAATGTCAAGTGGGGAACTACCCGCACTAAATGTCCCGCCATTATCGATAAAATTACCACCAAAAGAGATTTGAAAATTACCCGATACCAAAGTTGCTCCGGCATCAATTGTAATAGGGACTGCAGTACCGAGCACCTTGGCTTCATTCATCGTAACCGCACCTGTATTTGTGATAATAACCCCGCCTGTCGCCATAAACGGAGTTATCCACTCTTCCGAGGTTGCATTTCGTGCTGTGGCAGAATTATAAATCAGCGTTGCACCGGTACCATAAGTAACAACTCCGGATGTAACAACAATGGTGGCGGCATCTTCACACGATAGAATCCCATTAACCGTGGGAGTGGTGGTAAATGTTTTAACACCCGTGTTGGAAACTGTAAGATTGAGATAGGTTGCAGGTTTGCATGTTTGCGCTGTTCCGTTATAATTCACCGTATTTCCTGATGCTGTGGCCGTAAGCGTATTAATTGTGACGGTTCCTCCAAGGTTGAGGATATCATTCGTTCCTTGTGTTAACCCGCCATTACCTGAAAGCGATGTCCCAATAGTCAGGATGCCGGTGTTTGTCAATGTAATGCCTGTTACAATGACATTTGCGACCGACAAGGTTCCTGAAATCGTCTGGTTGCCCCCAACAAATGAATAGGTTCCAGTTCCGGAGATAAACCCAGCTCCGTTATATGTAAGGCCGGCATTCATGACGACCACAGAATTCCCAGAATTGTCCCATACTCCCGCCGGATTGATGGTTACCAATCCGATAAACGTTTTTGTTCCTGTTGCATTTGCAAAATAGAGGGTTCCGGTAACAGTCGAAGTTCCGGTAACTGTCAGCGTTGAAGCATAGAACGTGTTTGTCGTTGCAGAAGAAACAGACAAGGTTGTTCCAACATTAAAAATTCCGGTTGAACTTCCGTTAAATGTTGAACCTGAGAGCGTCATCGAATTTATCGCGTAAGTTTCAGCAGCATTGCTGGTCCAGGTGCCCCCGGACATAATCACGTTCCCATGGGATTTAGTTCCATTGTTGCTTGAGTGAACAATTGTTCCGCTCACTGTTGTGGTGCCGGAGACAGTAAAATTATTCCCACCAATTGTCAGGTTCGATCCGGAAGCAACAGTTGCATTGGTACATGCCGAATTTGAATTCACTGTTACGGTGAAACCACCCTCTATAAATGCATTATCCCCTGCAACCGGAACACTGGCCCCACTTGCGCCACCGGAAGTTGCTGACCAGGTTGAGGCTGAACCCCAACTGCCGGTAGCTACAGAATACCTGTTTGCACCTGCAACCCAGACTGGCAGACAAAGCATCAAAAATAGAGCAGCACCGAAGAAAACCCTCCCCGGTGTACCTTTCCGAATGATCCATTGCAGCCTTAACACTTCGAATTAATTAAATTACCCCGATTGACATATTATAACAATCAGGTTTTAAACTATATAAACTTGATACTGTAGGGATGAACAACTGTTAATCCCCTAACAAAGTTAATAGAAAAACTTTCGGATTCTCTATTTTTTTATCTTCACTCTTTTTAAAGGATTCATTAATATTCATACGACATCCGTCAATTTTTGTTTCAGTTTTACCAAGACAAGGCATATCCCCCCAAAATAAGATGCCGGAACGCATACAGGCAAAAATCAAGCCTTTACAAAATATCTTCTCAGACGCCTGATTTTATGATAATTGCAATGATTTTTTGCAGCAACGATTCCCATTTCAGGAAAGTGATTCCAAAAACCGGAAAGACTGATTTGGTGGTACCAGTTAAAACACTGAGTTGAAAGATGGATTTCTGACCAAAATTCATAAGCCAGAAACTTGAAACAAAAAGAGAATGTTACATTTAGTAATGATAATCAGAAAGTCACGACGTGATCAGGACTTTGAAGATATTCTGTAAATGGCCCGCCCATATATCTGACAGTTATTCCCAGGCTGAGCATGATTTCACTGACCTGGTAGGCATCGGTGCATGCCTTGCACGCTTCAACAGTTATCCCGCTGTCGAAAACATCCTGAAGCTGCCTTTGTATATCCTTATCGTATGCAGCTAATTTAGCAGAAGGCCCCCATATTATGAGGTTTATCTCATCCCACCATCCGTTGGCTTTGGCATTGACAATATAAGGGAACACGACTTTCATCGCCACCTCCTTTTCTCCTGTGGTCCAAAGCAGATGCAACTTTTTCATGAATTTCCGGCTATTTTAATCCCCGGCGCTTCAGAAGCGCGTCTATGGAAGGATCCTGTCCCCTGAACTTTCTGTATTGCTTCATCCCTTCATCGTTGCCAGATTCCGCCAGGCAGTATTTTCTGAATTTTGCTGCAAGATCTTTATTGAAAATATCCCCGGACGATTTAAAAGCATTAAATGCATCAGCATCCAATACAGCTGCCCAGATATAAACATAATAACCGGCAGCATAGCCTCCGCCAAAAATATGTGCAAAATAGGTGGTTCTGTAACGGGGAAGTATTTCCGGAATCAAGCCGATTTTTTTCATGGCATCAGCTTCGAATTTCACAACATCAATATCGCGGGTATCAGTCATTCCATGGTAATCCATGTCGAGAATCGATGCTGCAAGATATTCAATGGTTTCAAATCCCTGATTAAAAAGTGAGGCGTTCTGAATTTTCTCAATCAGGTTGTTGGGGATCGGTTCACCTGTTTTATAATGTTTTGCATACGATTTCAGCACTTCCGGCTCACTTGCCCAGTTTTCATTTATCTGCGATGGCATCTCTACATAATCCTGAGGCACGCTGCCGGCAGTACGGGAATACTTACCCTCTGTAAATAGTCCGTGAAGGGCATGTCCAAATTCATGAAAGAGTGTGGTTGTTTCGTCCCAGCTTAAAAGTGAAGGGGCATCAGCTGTTGGTTTTGTGAAATTACATGTCACAGAAATGATGGGATCAATTTTTTTTCCTTTCTCCCAACCCGCAGACTGGAAATCGGTACACCAGGCACCCCCGCGCTTTCCATCACGCGGATGATAATCCAGGTAGAGAATCCCAAGATGACGACCATCCCCTTCCAACACTTCATAAGTCTCCACATCCTTTTGATAAACAGGTAAATCAGTTCGTTTGTTGAATGTGATTCCATATAATCTTGTTGCAACCATAAACATCCCGTCACGCACGTTGGCAAGACTGAAGTATGGTTTCAATTCACTTTCATCCAGACTGTATTTCTCTTTGTGAATAATCTCTGCGTAGTACCACCAATCCCATGTTTGCAACTTAAATCCCCCCCCTTCACGGTCAATGATCTTCTGCATTTCATCAACTTCCTTTTTTGCCACGGGAAGTGCGGCACTCCATAATTTATCGAGGAAATCATTCACAGTTGCCGGGGTTTTTGCCATATTATCGTCCACAACATACGCAGCATAGCTGTCAAATCCAAGCAACCTGGCCTTTTCAAGCTTGAGTTTCACAATTTTCGATACAATCTCTTTGTTGTCGTTCTTATTGCCATTATTGCCGCGCATATAATAACCGCGATAAATTTTTTCCCGCAGCTCACGATTTTTTGCATACTGCAGGAAAGGGATCATGCTGGGCTTCGATAACGTGAAGACCCACTTGCCTTTCATCCCCTTTTCATTTGCCGTTTCAGCAGCCCCGTCAATTACTCCCTGTGGCAACCCGGCGAGATCTTTTTTATCAGAGATAACCAGTTGAAAGTTTTCATTGGTCTCGGCAAGGAGATTCTCTCCAAACGTGAGTGAAAGCATTGATAACTCCTCGTTTAGTTTGCGCAACTGATCTTTTTTCTCAGGTGACAAATTGGCCCCCTGCCGTTCAAAATCACGAAAATATTTCTCCACCACACGCAATTGCTGGCTATCAAGGTTCATGGTTTTGCGCTTTTCATAAACTGCTTTGATCTTCGCAAACAGCTTTTCATTCAATGCAATATCATCGCCATGCTTTGACATGATGGGACTGAGTTTGCGGGCTATAGACTGTATCTGCTTATTGGTTTCCGCTTCATTCAGATTATAAAAAACCTTACTTACCCTGGTGAGTAGTTTTCCTGATTTATCAAAAGCAAGGATAGTGTTGGTAAAATCGGGAAATGTTGTGTTATTGACGATTGCATCTATCTCCGCATTATGTTGTTTGATACCTTCCATGAAGGCCGGCATGTAATCGGTTGTGTCAATTTTATCGAACGGCGGCACCTGGAATGGCGTCTTATATTCTGAGAAAAACGGATTTTCTCTCTTTTCTTCAGGAGAAAATCCGGAGGTAAGCAACACAGACATAGCTATAAGCGTTAATGAGAAGATTTTCATGAGCGTTGTTTTTAAATTCCTTGCAAAGTTATCCTAAAGATTTAAAATCTTGTGAAATCTTGTAACCTTTTTAACTTTTTCGCATCTATACACATTGATAACCCGAAAAAAAACGATTTCATCGGATGGTGCATGGCTGATGTCGAATTTATTTTAGTGATTCATTGCAATTAACCACCTTTGGCCTGAAATAATAAACCATGATTAAGATCAACAAAATTCACAAATCATACATTACCGGCCAAAACAGTTTGCATGTATTGAAAGGAATTGACCTGGAAATTGAAACCGGAGAGATGGTCTCCATCATGGGTGCTTCAGGATCAGGCAAATCAACTTTGCTGAATATCCTGGGAATCCTTGACAACCACGATTCAGGTGAATATTATCTGAACGGGCAGATTGTCAATAAACTGAGCGAACGCAAAGCAGCCATGTTGAGAAATAAAATGCTTGGATTTGTATTTCAGTCATTCAACCTGGTCTCTTTCAAAAATGCCATGGAAAATGTAGCACTTCCGTTATATTACCAGGATATTCCGCGCAAAAAACGCAACCTGATTGCAATGGAATACCTTGAACGTATGGGGCTGAAAGACTGGGCCCATCATCTTCCAAACGAATTATCAGGCGGACAGAAACAGCGTGTTGCCATTGCCAGGGCACTCATCGGAAAACCAAAGGTTATCCTTGCTGATGAGCCGACAGGTGCGCTCGATTCGGCAACCTCACTTGAAGTAATGAATATTCTCCAGGAGGTAAATTCATCGGGTATCACCGTTATTATTGTCACTCACGAGCGTGATATTGCCTTGCGAACCAGGAAAACAATCAGGATTACTGATGGAAACATTACAGAGATCATTGTCAATTAAATTGTAAAATTCAGAATTCCAACCTATACCATATCTGACTGAATGTTTGAAATAGATAAATGGCAGGAGATTTACAGTACGATCCAGAAAAACAAACTGAGAACGTTTCTCACCGGGTTTAGTGTTGCCTGGGGAATCTTCATGTTGATCTTGTTGCTTGGTTCCGGTTCAGGTCTCGAAAACGGTGTTAAAGAACAATTTAAAGGAGGTGCCACCAACGGGGTATGGGTAAGCAGCGGGCAAACCAGTCTGAAATACAAGGGCTTAAAAACCGGGCGACAGATTCAATTCACCAACGAAGATTATAAAGCTGTCAAAACCAACGTTGATGGGTACGATCGGATCTCCGCAAGGTTGTTTCTTGGGAACAAGCTTATCTCCTATAAAGACGAATATGGTTCATTCTTCTTATCTCCCTGCCACCCGGACTATGGCGTTATAAAGGAGATTGACATGATCCAGGGCAGGTTCCTCAACAACATTGACATCAATGAGTTCAGAAAGGTTGCTGTGATTGGTGAGAAAGTAAAGTCAACCCTGTTCAAAGGAACCGATACGATAGCACTTGGCAAATACATTAAAATAAACGGGGTGCTTTTTCAAACAGTTGGTGTTTTCAGGGATTACAGCCGGAATGACGACGAGCAAAAGCGTGTTTACATTCCGATTTCAACAGCCCAGCGTGTTTTTCAGGGAGAGAATGTAATCAACCAGATCTCATTTACCACGGGTGATGCGTCGGCAGATGAAGCAGATCTGATGATTAAAAGAACAAAAGCAGTGCTGGCAAAAATGCACACATTTGATATTGAAGACAACCGTGCGATCAACATCTGGAATAAAAACGAAGAGGTCAGGAAATTCAAGGCATTGTTTGCCGGCATCAGGATGTTTATCTGGATCATCGGGATCGGAACCATTATTGCAGGCATCGTTGGGGTAAGCAATATCATGATGATCGTGGTAAAGGAACGCACCAAAGAGATCGGAATCAGAAAATCACTGGGGGCAACCCCATGGTCCATCGTCGCCCTGATCATGCAGGAAGCTGTAGTAATTACTTCATTTGCAGGATATATCGGATTGGTACTTGGAGTCGGACTTCTTGAACTTATTTCAAAAAACATGCCCCCGTCAGAGTTCTTCAGAAATCCGGAAGCAGATTTTTCCGTGGCTGTAATGGCAACGGTTCTTCTGATTTTCGCGGGAGCAATTGCAGGATTTTTCCCTGCCATGAAAGCAGCCCAGGTAAACCCTGTGGAAGCACTCAGGGATGAATAAAAAATAAAAAATAAAAAATGAATATTGAATATTGAATAACGAATATTGAATAACGAACGGCACTTAACACTTAACACTTAACACTTTTTTCATGTTTGACCTCGATCGCTGGCAGGAAATTTATCATGTTTTGAGTAAGAATAAACTCAGAACGTTTTTGACTGCGTTCGGTGTATTCTGGGGTATCTTTATGCTTGTGATCATGCTTGGTTCAGGAAATGGACTTCAACGCGGGGTAACGCAGAATTTTGGCGACATGGCCACCAACAGTGTCTTTATCTGGACCCAGCAAACGACAATTCCTTACAAAGGTTTTCCCAGGGGAAGAAGATACAATTTTGACAATGAAGATGTTGTAGCTATTAAAAATGCCGTACCTGAGATAAAATACCTTGCACCACGTCTTCAGGCAGGTGGATATATGTCTACCAATAATGTGATCAGGGGGTTGAAATCGGGGATATTTAATATTATGGGAGATTACCCGGCCTTTAACAAAATCGACCCGCTGAACTTTATCCAGGGAAGGTTTATCAACGATCTGGATATCAAGGATAAACGAAAAATCGCTGTCATTGGCAGCAGGGTGGTTGATATTCTGTTTAATAAAGGAGAGAATCCTGTCAAACAGTATATTCAGATTCAGGGCGTCTATTTCCAGGTTGTAGGTGTTTTCAAATCAAAAAGAACCGGCGAACAGGCAGACCAGGAAAACAACAACATCTACCTCCCGTTTACCACACTGCAGCAAACTTACAATTATGGCAATGCTGTTGGCTTCTTCTCTATCACCTCAAAGGATGATATACCTGTTTCAGTTGTCGAGGAGAAAACAATAAGACTTCTGAAGAAACGACATTCCGTAGCACCAAATGATGATGCGGCGGTGGGACATTTTAACCTGAAAAAGGAGTTCGATCAGATGCAGGGCCTCTTCTTCGGCATACGAATGTTGGTTTGGATCGTTGGAACCGGCACGTTGTTAGCCGGCGTGATTGGTGTCAGCAACATCATGCTGGTTGTTGTGCGTGAACGAACAAAGGAGATCGGAATCCAGAGGGCTCTCGGAGCAACCCCCTGGAAGGTCATCAGCCAGATTATGATGGAGTCTGTTGTCCTGACAACCTTTGCCGGATATTTCGGACTTGTTGTCGGTGTCGGGCTGCTTGAACTGATCAGTTTTCTGCTTGGAACTGGCGGGGAGAATACCGAGATGTTTGTTAACCCGGGTATTGATTTTTCAGTCGCTGTTACCGCCCTGACCATTCTGATCTGCTGTGGAGCATTTGCCGGGATGATTCCTGCCCAACGTGCAGTGTCAGTGAAACCGATTGATGCACTGAGATATGAATAAGTAAATAATAAAATAATATTCTTCAATGAAAAAAATCATCAAAATCGCAATCCTTGTCCTCATTCTTGCCGTATTCGTTGTGACGATTGTTTACCTCTACCGGAAATCTCAGGAAAAACCGGTCGTATACCAAACGGAAAAACCTTTCATGACAACCATCATCAAAAAAACAGTTGCTACCGGATCTGTCATACCCAGAAAGGAAATCGAGATAAAACCACAGGTTTCAGGCATTGTGGAAGAAATTTTCGTCCAGGCCGGCAAACAGGTCAGACAGGGTGACGTGATTGCCCGGGTGAGGATCATCCCCGACCTGATTAACCTGAACAATGCAGAGGCCCGCCTTGATAGAGCGAAAATTGCGTTTGACGACGCCAAGCTGAATGCCGACAGGCAGGAAAAACTATATAATCAGGGAGTGATCTCAGCCGTTGAGAACCAGCAAAGTCAGGTCAGTTATAAAAATGCCCGCCAGGAAGTTGATGCTTCTGAATCAAACCTTGAACTGATCAGGGAAGGTGTAAATAAAAAGTCGGGTAAAACAACAAATACCCTTATCCGGTCAACCATTGAAGGGATGCTACTTGATATTCCCATAAAAGTAGGAAACAGCGTTATCGAAACAAACAATTTCAATGCAGGTACAACGATTGCAACAGTTGCCGATGTTGGTGACATGATCTTCCAGGGCAAGGTTGACGAAACTGAAGTGGGGAAGATCAAACCGGGAATGGATCTGCAACTCACCATCGGAGCGATTGAAAACGACACATTTCAGGCAACCCTTAAGTACATATCCCCAAAAGGAGTTTTAGAAAACGGCGCTGTTCAATTTGAAATAAAAGCGGATGTAACACTTAAGAAAGATGAGTTTATTCGGGCCGGGTACAGTGCCAATGCCGATATTGTGCTTGATCACAAGCATGATGTACTTGCAGTAAAGGAAGCAGCCCTCCTCTTTCAGGGAGATTCGGCTTATGTTGAAGTTGAGACCGCCTCCCAGAAGTTCGAAAAGCGGTTCATTAAAACGGGTCTCTCAGATGGCATCAACATCGAGATTTTATCCGGGTTGACTAAAAATGATAAAATAAAAATCCAGCAACTCAGCGGTAACGCTCCCGCAAAATAGGACCAACCGAATTGACCGGATAATCTTCCTGTTTTACCGATTATTTTACCCTGTATTTTCCCTTATATCAGGAAAATCTTATCAGTCTGCCGTTTTATCCTGTAGTTTGGCTGGATCATATATCCTATTTGTTTTCAACAGATTAATGATTGTATTTTTGTATATCAGCAGAAAAGTTAAATATATGTTAAAAATCAAGATATGTTGTAACTCTTCATCAATATATACGTCATAATTACTGTTAACAAACCTTGTATAAACCTAAAAAAAAATCAACCATGAAAACTGTAAAATCGTTTCAGACCTTTGTAATTATCCTGATGCTTATCTTAATTTCAGGAATTTCATCCTACGCTGGTAAAACAGCAATAGCATCGGCAGTGCACATCCGGAAAGTACTTAAGGAAAGCGTCAAATATCCTGAACAGGCCGTAAAAAACTGTTGTACTGGCTCTGTTGACGTAATCTTCACAGTTGACGAGGCCGGGAATATTCAAATAAAGAAAACATTTGCTGAAAACCCGGAGCTTGAAAAAATGGTAAAGCAGCAATTGGCTTCAATCAATTGTAAAGGATCAGAAAGTCCTGCTGCACAGCAATACAGGGTCACAATCACCTTCCGATTGATCGGATAACAAAAGTATTATTATAAATAGAGCCCCTGTGAACAACCTTCACAGGGGTTTTTCATTTATACGCACCACAATGGAGGAGTTTTCAAGGGGCTAATCTTTCCAGAATCCATTTTTTTCGTTCCAACGTGTACCTTAACCGGTCATGGAGTCGCAATGCCCTGCCCTGCCAGAATTCAATCATTGTTGGTTTTAACAGGTAGCCTCCCCAGTTATCAGGGCATGGGGGAAGTGCTCCATTCAAATCGAGCATGAGTCCTTCATGCATTGACTCAAGGAATGACCGATCGGGGATGATGCAACTTTGAGGAGATATGCACGCACTGATCCTGCTTTCGGCAGGCCGTGTAAGGAAGTAAGCTTCCGATTCTTTTCTGCTTACTTTGGTTATCTTGCCTTCAACTCTGACCTGTCGTTCGAGTTGATACCAGAAAAATGTCAATGCAGCCTTGGGATTTGAAGCCATTTGCTTCCCCTTCCGGCTATCATAATTCGTAAAGAAGACAAAGCCTGTATTCTCAATTCCTTTTAACAGAACAACTCTTCCTGAAACATTCCCATCACGATCGGATGTTGAAAGAATCATTGCATTTGGCTCTTCTACCTTGGAAACAATGGCATCTTCAAACCAGTTTGCAAACTGAATAAGCGGATCAGCATCCATGTTTTTCTCGTCGAGAGACTGAAGAATGTATTCCTTACGAAGGTTGCCAATATGTTTTGTCATCTTGAAAAGTATTTTCGGTTGAAAACAATCATTAAAAGTAAATTAATTTTTATCTTTGAAGAAATTAAAAACCTATTTATATGTCAAGCAAAGTAACAAAAGCGGAACTTTCTGAATTAAAAACAAATAAAGAATCCGTTAAGGAATTTTCCAATGGAGAAATAACGGTTTACTGGAAGGCTGAATTGTGTATTCATTCTGCAAATTGCCTGATCGGACTGCCAGTAGTGTTCAACTCTAAAAAGAAACCATGGATCAATGTGCATGCCTCGAACAGCAAGGATATCATGAAAGCCATTGACACATGCCCCTCCAGGGCGCTGACATACCTGAAGAGCACAAAATTTGTCACCTCTAAACCTCGTGCAACTGCAAAGTTGAAATCGAAATTTGCACGGGTTCATATCCTTAAAAACGGACCGGCCTTGATTACCGGAAATTTTATTCTTCGTGATTCGAAGAAAAAGAAAATCCAGGTTGAAAATGAAGTTGCTGCGATCTGCCGTTGCGGCGGAAGTTCTAAAAAACCTTTTTGCGATGGAACCCATCAGACCATTGGTTTCACAGATTAGGTAATTACCTGCGATCTGACGATTTAAGATTTCCCCATTTTGATGGTCAAATCGAACAGGGTAAATCCGGCAAAGGATTTGCCTTCGTAAATCGTAAATCTATTAATCGTAAATATTTTTTCATTAACGCTACTTGTTATGATAATTGGTATTTTGAAAGAAGAGGGAACTGAGAACAGGGTTGCCCTCCTTCCTGAATCAGTTGCCACATTGACGAAAATGTTGGTGACTGTGTATGTGGAAAAAGGCGCAGGATTGCGCGCTTTTGCCTCGGATGCAGTTTATGTGGAGGCCGGCGCAAAAATCGCTTCAAGGGAAGATGTAATTTCTGAATCAGAACTGTTGATCAGGATCAATCCCCCCTCAGAAGCGGAGATAGATCAGATGAAAGAAAAAACAGTCTTCCTCGCTGTACTTAATCCGTTTTTCAATATTGACCTTGTGAAGCACCTGGCCAAAAAAAATATCACCAGTTTCAGCCTTGATGTGATTCCACGAACCAGTCGTGCACAGTCGATGGATATCCTTTCGTCTATGGCCACGGTTGCCGGTTACAAGGCTGTGCTGACGGCAGCAAACTCACTGCCAAAGTTTTTCCCGATGTTCATGACGGCAGCAGGCACCATTACGCCTGCCAAAGTTTTGATCCTCGGGGCCGGAGTTGCCGGGTTGCAGGCACTGGCCACATCACGCAAGCTGGGAGCTGTGGTAGAAGTATTTGATGTGCGTGCTGCCGTGAAAGAAGAAGTTGTCGGGCTGGGTGGGAAATTTGTCGAGGTTGAAGGTGCTATCGACGACAAGGCTGCCGGCGGATATGCCGTGGAGCAATCAGAAGATTTTAAGAAAAAGCAGGCTGCAGCGGTCCACGATCATGCAGTGAAATCTGATGTAGTCATTTGCACTGCACAAATTCCTGGGAAAAAAGCCCCGTTGTTGTTAACAAAAGAGACCGTGGAATCAATGAAGGCTGGTTCAGTCATCATCGATCTTGCAGCATCTACAGGGGGAAACTGTGAAGTTACCAAAAATGAAGAAACCATTGTATATCATGATGTAAAAGTGATAGGCAACTCATCCTTACCTGTCGAAATGCCTTCTGACGCGAGCAAAATGTTCGGAAAGAATGTCATCAACTTCCTGAAATTGATGGTCAGTGCAAAAGGAGAATTCAACCTTAACTGGGAAGATGACATTGTTAAAGGAACATGCGTGACCCACAACCATGAGATTGTGCATGAACGAGTAAAATCAATAATAACAGGTTAAAAATTATATTATGAATGAGATTCTGAAATTTTTACTGGAATACAGAGAAGCTATTTTCATCATTATTTTATCCATATTTCTTGGAATTGAGGTGATTTCTCATGTTCCTTCAGTGCTTCACACCCCTCTGATGTCGGGTGCAAATGCAATTCATGGGGTGGTAATCATCGGCGCCATCATCGTGATGGGTCATGCCGGCAATTTGTTATCCATGATACTTGGATTTGTTGCAGTTGTGCTTGGCACCCTCAATGTAGTCGGCGGATTTGTGGTAACTGACCGCATGCTTGAAATGTTTAAGAAAAAGAAAAAATAGCCTTAACGTGGAATTATGGAAACAATACAAACACTTACAAAAACATTCGAATTCTCTGAATATCTCTCAATTCTGGAGTTGTCGTATATCCTTGCCTCTGCCCTGTTCATTCTGGGACTTAAAAAACTGAGCCATCCTGATACTGCCCGGGTCGGAAATCTATGGGCTGCAGCAGGGATGGGCCTTGCCATTATTTTCACCATCCTGTTTCATAAGACTAAAGCGGAAGACGGCACTTTCCAGGGGATTCACAACGTAGGCTGGATCGTTGGGGCACTGATCATCGGAACAGTTGTTGGTTGGTTAGCCGCCAAACGGGTTAAAATGACTGCCATGCCCCAGATGGTTTCCCTGTTTAACGGAATGGGAGGTGCATGTGCTGCCCTGATCTCGATGATGGAATTTCCGAAAATGCAGAGTATGCTGGCCGGACAACAAGTCACAACCATGATGAACGGTGAAGCCCTTGCAATTTTGCTGGGGCTGATGATCGGAGGGGTTTCATTTGCAGGTAGTATGATCGCCTTTGGAAAGCTGGATGAAAGGATTGGAGATGTAAAGAGCCCGATTCTGCGTTATGTGAACCTAACTTTCCTTGTAATTCTGTTCGCATTCGTGGTTTTCATCATGTTCAAACCACCTGTCGCTGACGAAAACTGGATGATTTACACCCTTGCGGCTCTTGCACTTATATATGGTGTAACTTTTGTTTTGCCGATTGGTGGAGCAGATATGCCCGTTGTTATCTCACTTTTAAACTCATTTACAGGTGTTGCAGCTGCCATGGGAGGCTTTCTTTACAACAATCAGGCAATGCTTACAGGAGGTATTCTTGTTGGATCTTCCGGAACCATCCTGACGATGCTGATGTGTAAAGCCATGAACCGTTCGCTTTTAAATGTCATCATCGGTGCATTTGGGGGTAGTTCGGCAGCGGGACCTGAATCGGGTGATAAAACCGTGAAGGAAATTTCGTTGAGTGATGCTGCAGTTCTCCTCAGTTATTCCCAAAAAGTATTGGTTGTTCCAGGTTACGGACTGGCAGTTGCACAGGCACAACACCTTTGTCACGAATTGGAAAACCTTCTTGCCTCAAAAGGTGTTGAGTTAAAATATGGCATTCATCCGGTTGCGGGCCGTATGCCCGGGCATATGAATGTTTTGTTGGCTGAAGCAGATGTTGCTTATGAAAAACTCCAGGAGATGGAAGATGCCAACAATGAGATGAATAATACTGATGTAGTTATCGTTGTAGGGGCCAATGATGTTGTAAATCCTGCGGCCGAGGACAATCCTTCCAGCCCGATTTACGGAATGCCGGTAATCAAGGTTTGGGAAGCAAAAAACACCATCATCATGAAACGCAGCATGGCCAAAGGTTACGCGGCGATCGAAAACGAACTGTTCTTTATGCCCAAGTCACGAATGCTTTTCGGAGATGCCAAGGCAACATTACAAAAGCTTGTCAGCGAGATTAAAAACCTGTAACCAATATTTGCTGACTTACTGGCAATAAAAAAGCCCCGATAAACGGGGCTTTTTTATTGAGCGAAACGCTACTATTTTTTGCCTTTGAATAATTTCGGGAATTTCTTCACGGAATCAGCATGAGCAATAGAGTCAGCAATCATTTTCTCTTGTTGAACTTTTGCAATTGAATCGGCGATTCTCTGCTGTTCAGCCTGTACCATTGCTAATGAGTCAGCAACGCGGATAGAGTCAGCAATTCTTGTTTCTTCGATTTGTTTTGCGCTTGGGCCACAGGAGTACATGAAAGCTACTACTCCGATAACTAATAATGTTGCAAGTTTTTTCATTGTCTATTGATTTTTTAGAATTATGATGCAAAGATACAGCAATGCGATACTATCCTCCAAATATTTTGACCATTATTTTTTAACATTTATTAACATTTGGCTTATGATGCTGAATATCAATGAGAATAATTTTAACATTTGTTAAGAATTCGGGAGTTATTAACATTCATTATCGCCGGATCACTTTTATTGTTTCAACATGCATTTCAGTGATCACCCGGAGAAAATACAATCCGGAAGGTTCATTGGAAAGCGATAGCTTATGCTTCGAAACGGCTGGCAAATGCACAGTTAACAGCAACTTCCCCTGTGCATTGTAAATTTCAACGACCGCGGGAACCTGCTGTGTCCTGTTTAAAAACTCAAGCATTAAACTGCCGGATGTTGGATTGGGGTAAACACTCACTCCATATTCACTACTTCCTGCCTGAACGACCGTCCCCATATTCAAACCATTAAACCCAATTGGGTCCTCAACAAGGTCCTTTAATGCAGGGCAGGCCAAACATTGGTTCGTAATATAGGCATGAAGCTTCCCGGAAGAGTTGATTGTTGTTCCAGGTAACAGCCTGACGTATTGACTTGCGATCAACGTTGCCTCCCCTCCTGCTTTAACCAGGAAAGTCGCACTGCCACCACCGGTAAGTATACTCTGTGCCGATTCACATAACTGCGCGAGTGGCTCAACACTGATATTTGTGAGGTATTTCTGGCCGGTTAACTGACTGTTTGCTGCAACTGAAAAATTTGGCGACGAAGCACCGCTGCCACAGAAGTTGGTTCCGCTAACTGAGATACTGCCGGTAAATGGTGTATTGGCGAAGTTAACAGTAATTGCATTTGTCCCGACACCTGAAACGATGGTAGCCCCTGAAGGCACAACCCACTGATAACCACTTGCATTTGACACCGGAGCCACAGAGTAAACTACCCCCTGGGTTCCAACGCAAACAGCGGCAGGACCGGATATCACGCCAATCCCTACAGGAGGCGATAAAACTGCAACATTCAATAAACCAGGATTTTGGGTAACACAGCCAGAACCATTTCCATAGGTAACACTAACGGTCTTCGAACCCGAAGAGGACCAGACCACCTCAATTGTATTGGTTCCGTTACCATTGATTATCAGCCCGCCGGCTGAAACACTCCAGATGTATCCAGTCATACCGGGCTCGGTAGTATAAAAAACACCTGTAGTATTACCAACACATGCAGTTGATGCCCCGGTAATGGTTGCATTCAAGGTTTGCAAAGACATGATGATCTGGCTTGAAATAGCAGGATTTCCTGAAGTACATGAAGCGTTCGAGACAAGTCCACAGGTTATAATATCACCCGATACTGGTAAATAGGTATACTGCCAATTGTTAATACCTGCATTATTCCCGTTAACTTTCCATTGATAAACAGGGCTCGAACCTCCGTTAACGGGCACGGCTGAAAATGTCACCTCACTGCCAGGACAAACAGGGTTCGCAGATGCTGAGATGGTAAGGCTCACAGGAACAGAAGGACTCACGATCATGCTAATGACATTGGACGCAGCAGGATTGCCAGACACTCCGCCTAAATCAGAAGTTAAGACACATGAAACTGCATCGTTATTATTGGGAGTATAGCTGAATACCGGATTATTTGTTCCTGCATTCGTTCCGTTTACCTTCCACTGAAAGGCTGGTGTTGTACCACCGTTTACAGGTGTTGCTGTAAAGGTTACAGGTGTTCCTGCACAAACTGAATTGCCTGAAGCGGCAATCGAAACAGTGACTGGCAGATTAACCTGAATAACCGTATCCCAAACCAGGTGCGACCATTTCCCATAGATATCCTTTGCTCGCACCCACAAAGTGTGAGTTCCGAGAGGAAGTGAACTTACGTCAATGGTAAATGAGAGATTGTTGATATTGACAGAAGGTACGACAGGAACATTCGTTCCCGATCCCCGGCCTGGATCATTGTCAAAAAAGTACTCCACCTTAGCAACATCAGGCATTGCAGGCGTTAAAGCTGTTTTAAAGAAGGGCTGCACCTGGGTCAGAGCCCATCGGCCATTGGCGTCCTTAGCCCTTACATACAGGGTATGAAAGCCAGTTGTTACTGAAGCCAGGTTAATAGTAAATGGCAAGTTACTGATGTTTGGCGCCGGAGTAACAGGTATGTTACTCCCTAAACCAAACCCGGGATCGCTATCGATAAAGTATTCCGCCATTGTGAGGTCAGGCAGGACTGCAGGACTAAGTGCCGATTTAAAGAAGGTGCCCACGTTGCTGTGACTCCAGCGACCTCTCGCATCTTTCGCCCTCACATACATCACATGAAAACCATTTGATACCGCAGTAAGGTCGATCGGGAATTGCAGATTGCTGATATTGGTTGAGGGTGCAACAGGAACGTTAATGCCCATGCCGAATCCAGGATCAGCATCCAGAAAAAATTCTGCTGTGGTTACTTGAGGCAATGGCAACGCACTCAGCGCCAGGTTGAAAAAAGAACTGACCTGGGTCATACTCCAATGGCCGGAAGCATCCTTTCCCCTTACATATAAGGTGTGAAATCCAGGGGTGACCGAACCAAGCGGGATATTGAATTGCAGGTTGCTTATATTTGCCGCAGGCACAAAGGAAATATTTGTTCCCAAGCCAAAACCGGGGTCCGTATCCAGGAAATATTCAAGCTTTGTTAATAAAGGTAATGAACCCTGACTGAACCCAAGTTTGTAAAAGCTGCTCACATCACATAAGCTCCAGCGACCGTTCGCATCTTTGGCCCGGATATATAGAATGTGAAATCCATTTGCCACCGCTCCGAGGCCTATCGTAACCTGCAGGTTGTTAACATTGGGCGCTGGAGATACCAGAATGTTTGTGCCCTGTCCGAACCCGGGATCGGAATCAATGAAATACTCAGCATCAACAATATTTGCGATAGCATTTGTGTTGAGCGATACCCGGTAGAATGGGCTTACCAGGTTCAGACTCCAGTGGCCGTTTGCATCCATTGCCCGAACAAATATTGTATGAAATCCATACGACACAGCCCCCAACGGAATCGAAAACTGGAGGTTGTTGATATTCGCGGCGGGAACAACAGGCACATTGGTACCCATTCCAAATCCAGGATCGGTATCAATATAATACTCTGTCCTGATAATATTTTGGGCACTGGCTTTTGTGTTGAGCAGCAACACGGCAATGAAGATAAACAATAGACAATTCTGCGCCAGGGCGCTATTTCTGAAAGTACTTTTCATGGTTGAATTGGTTTAAATGGGTTATACAATTCAATTATGTGATTTCACTTTCATGTCCACGTTGATGGTTGAATTATTGAAGTTGAAATTAAAATAATAGATTGCAGGAATCGGTGGCATTCCTGAAAGCACATAAGGATCAGTTCCGCCAAACATTCCGCAATCCTCACCATTGCTGCCTGCGCCTATTGCAGGCGAACCAACCTTTAACTGAAAAGCGGCATCCGGTGCATAGGCGCCACAACCGGTAAAACATACAAAAACATTGGTCATATTGACATTCTGCTGGTTACCATTGCCTGCCGGGAATTGTGTTGTTGAACCTATGTTATTGAACATGTTACAATTTAGAAATGACCCTGAACCATACATGATGTTATTCTTACATTCTGCCATGGTGAAACTGGCATTATTGAAAACATTATTATACATGAAGAGGGTATTGTTGTTTGAAGTCAGAGATGAACTGTTCATGAAGTTATTTCTGAAAAGTGTTGTCAGAAACTGACCAGTTGCACTGAAGATCATGTTCTGCTCAAAATAACTGTTGCTTACGGAAGCAGCATTATACAGGGAGCCAATATAATTTCGCTGCACAACGAGATCCTGCAGTGTTACAGCAATATAAAACGTTGAGGTAATATTCACGCCCATGACCTTACTTCCGGAACTTCCCGCATAGAAATACAAGGTGGTTACGGATGATGAATTTTTATTTGCCTGTGTTTCAGGATTTTGTGACAAATAATATCCGGTGCCAATAATGACCAGCCGTTTGTAAATACCCAATGTACCGTAATCGTATGTTGTACCTTCCAGGTAGATAGTGTCACCGTTAACCGCTGCATTATAGGCAGCCGTAAGGGTGGCATAAGGAACATTGATACCAGGGGTATTGTTGACACGCAATACGGTTGAATGGGCGACCAGGACACACCCGAAAAATAATGAGGTTAAAAGAAGAGAGAATGATTTTTTCATGACAAGTGGCTAATTGGTTTGTTAAATAATTGTTGAGTTTTTAATTATTTGGTAAAATAAGCGGGCAAAGATATTAAATTCTTATTTATTCTAATTCCAATTAAAAAAATATCAGCCTATTTTTCATATTTTTCTGTTTTTGGTGGTTTGATGATCACCATTACATTCAACAAAACACATTTGCAATCACTGCAGGATCTCCCGGGATTGTAAACAGATTTCCCCTATCTTTGTTACATGATTATTCCCCTGGCAGAGCAATTGCGTCCGGAATCGCTGGAAGACTACCTCGGACAAGAGCACCTGATTGGCAAAGGTGCCATTCTGCAGCGGGCCATTGAGTCAGGCAACGTCCCTTCCATGATTCTGTGGGGATCGCCAGGAATTGGAAAAACGACGTTGGCTCACATCATTTCCCGACAGTTGAAGAGAACTTTTTACACGCTCAGTGCAGTAAGTTCCGGAGTTAAAGAGGTTCGTGAAGTCATTGCCAGGGCGCAGGAAGCAGACGACAGCCCCTTTTTATTTA
>CAYHGE010000035.1:28840-32992 GCA_964355945.1 uncultured Draconibacterium sp. | reverse complement strand
TTAATATAGGAGATTAAAAAAATGGTAGAAAAGACTATCGGATCATCAAGCCTCGTTGAAGTTATCGACCGTATCCTTGACAAAGGTGTTGTAGTTGATGCATGGGTAAGAGTTTCTTTGGTAGGTATCGAATTGCTTGCAATTGAAGCAAGAATCGTTGTTGCCTCTGTTGAAACATACCTGAAGTATGCTGAAGCCATCGGATTAACTGCAAAAGCAGCTTAAGTTGCATTTCAGTTTAACAGCTATTCTTGCTAAAACATCCTTCCCTGATTATTCACGAAAGCATGAGTTACCAAGAATTTCTTTTTTCCCTGCCTGCAGTATCCCGAGCACACCAACCCCAGGTCCGATAATTATAATGAAGGAATGTCAGACAATCACCTTTCCCGAGAACTTGAAAATAAACTACCAAGAATGAATCCACTGCCCGAATTAAACATCGATGGTTTTTTTGACAATATTATAACCTCCTACGAAACCCGCATTCAAAAAATTCAAACGGCTTTCCAGTCATCTGAAAATATTACAGAATCATCACACTGTCTGTTCGACAACGTGCATAATTCTCTCAACGATCTGAAAAAGGAGCGGGAAGTCCTGAATTTCAGACTTTGTGAAATTATGGCAAAAAACGGATCCCTCCGTAAAAAGGATTATTATTCGATGATGTCAGGCATTCTTTGCGCGCTCGACGAAAAAGAACGGGCCGCTGAAATTTTGTTCCTCTCATTTATCGAATCCCAGAAAGAGACTGCCCAGTCGCTTAAATTAAGCCTGCTTGGCATCAAGGACATTACATCGCAGGATGCCACCGAAAAAATCAACATCATCAAGGAGCAACTTTCCCAGGTTTCGAAAGTACAGGAAATGAGAAAGGAAATGGTAATGAAGACCTTCACGGATTTTCAGAACATGCACGGCAGGATGATGGAGTGTCTGGAAAGTTTGCTAGAAAAAGGCGATCAGATCCAGATAAAAGATATAAAAAGCATTAAAAATCAAATTATCAAGGAGATCAATTAATTCAGGTAACATATCAATAATTCTAAAATAGGAGATAACAAAATGGGACTAGCATCAGACATGAAGAACTTGACAGAAGAGTTGCTTGCATCATTCAGGCAGCGCATCAGGGAAAATGAAGAACTTGTTAACGATGTGCAGATAACGCTTGACGGTTTCCGCAAGGACCACCAGGAGATGGCTGCCGTTTTAAATGCAAATGCCGCTGCATTAAGAAAAGGCCTCGCCCGCGGGGAGAAAGAACGGCTGAGCACCTTCAAGGGATTAATGACAGGAATCCATGGAACAATTGCCTCCATCCAGAAGGAAGTATTGGCCATTCAGACTTCCACGTTTAACATGATCAATGAATTTACCGTTGAACGGTCGCAAATGGCTGAGGAACTTGGGAAGTCCTTTGCTGAAGAAAGAGCCGGACGGGCGCAAAATGAAAAAACGCGTATGAAGGAGTTTGATGCCCTCATGACGAATATCAATGCTGATATCAAAAGTATCAATGATGAGGTGTCGGCAATTTTCCTGAATACGAATGAAATGCTCGACCGGTTTGAAAAGGAACATCAGAACATGTCGGCAGAACTGAGAGCGGAACTTGCCCAAAACCTTGGAGAAAGGGTTGAGTATACAAGGACCCTGCTTACCGGGTTCCAGAAAAGATTGTCGGAAATCGGCAGGGAAAACCAGAAAATGGCCCAGAAACTGAGAAAAGATCTTGCCAAAGGCGAAACCGAAAGGATCAGCGATTTTAATGCAATCATGAAAGGCATTCATGTGTCGATTAAGGATATCCGGAAAGAGGTCAGGAATGTACAGAAATCAACCGGTGCAATGCTGGATGATCTGTTGCAAAACAGGGTTGAGGCATCGGCTGAATGGAATAAAATGAAAAGTGCGATGGACCACATCAGGAAAACAGGCGTTGCTCCCGCACCAAAACAGGCACCGAAGAAAGCTGAAAAACAGGAGGCGAAAAAAGAGGCTCCTGCCGCCCCGGCAAAGGCAGCCCCGGCTGAGGCAGTAAGTGCCGCTCCGGCCCAGGAAGTTCTTGCATTTACCACATTTAAGGAAGAACCTAAGAATCTTGAAGATAAGGTGCTGGATTTTATTAATAAAAATCCTAAGGGCGTTAAGATCTCGGAGATGGAAGCACCCCTGGGAGAGACACGCATGAAACTTGGCTTTACGGCCAAAGGTTTGCTCGACGAGGGTAAAGTGCAGAAAATTGACAACGTTTATTTCCCGTTGAAATAACCCGGTTGTTCGCCATTCATTCTTCCTAATGATTTTGCCCCATGATAGAAGTTTTTGATTGCCCGTTTTGCAGCGGCACAGGCAAGGATCCTTTTGACCTGCTTTCCTCAATCTCACATTGCCTTGTATGCAATGGCCTCGGACGTGTGAATGTTGAGAAACCCTTGAAGAAATGCGTTTTTTGTGCCGGGTCCGGTAAAAACCCGCTGGGAGCAAGGGTGCCGTGTATTGTATGTGGCGGAAAAGGGAGCAACCATGTTGCCGGCAGCAATAGGTGCCTGCAATGCAAAGGGACAGGCAAATCAGGCGATAACCTGCCATGCACGCAATGCAAAGGCAAAGGGTTTACCAGTTAATAGAGCGATCTGAACATGAAGAATGTCGGGGCGAATATGAGGATCAGCATGGTCAAACGGCAGGCTGCACTGGAAAGGTTCCGGGAAAGGAAGATCGCGTTCCTGACGGCAAGGAAAGAGATAACAAAGGAGATTGAGGAAGCCAGGACCATCTGGGAAGAGACGCTGAAGCAGCTGCCGAACCTTCCTTTTTAATACAAATCAAAATTAACCAGCACATTTGCACAAACAATACCAACAATGAGCAACAACAATGAGATGAATACCGTGCTTGAACTGAAGCCGATGTCGAATTTTGTAGAAACGGATTACATAAGGGACATCACCAGCCGCGGACTTACCTATATCCAGGCTGGATTCCCGGTTCATTTCAGGGGGCCTTCAGGTACCGGGAAAACGACGGTAGCCATGCATCTGGCAAGTAAAATCGGCCGGCCTGTTGTCATTATCCATGGTGATGCCGAGTATAAAACTTCCGATTTGATCGGAAGTGAACAGGGGTATAAATATAAAAAGCTTGACGACAAATTCATCCATTCTGTTCATAAATATGAGGAGGACATGACCAAACAATGGGTGAACAACCGTTTAACCATCGCAGTGAAAAACGGGTTCACCCTGATCTACGATGAATTTACGCGTTCACGTCCTGAGGCCAACAATATCCTGCTTCCAATTCTTCAGGAACGGATGTTAAGCACATCGGCAGCAAAGGAGGAGGATTACTATATGAAGGTACACCCTGAATTCCGTGCCATCTTTACGTCAAACCCTGAAGAGTATGCCGGTGTTAACCGCACGCAGGATGCACTGCGCGACCGCATGGTGACCATGGACCTGGACCATTTCGACTATGAAACCGAATTGCAGATTACCAGGGCCAAATCGCAACTGTCGTTAAAAGATACCGAAATTATCGTTAAAATTGTGAGGGGATTGCGTGAATCAGGCAAAACTGAATTCGACCCGACCATCCGCGGTTCCATCATGATTGCCAAAACACTGGCAACCCTGAAAACAACACCCTCGAAATCAAAAGATATGTTCCGGAAAATTTGCCAGGATATTCTTACGTCAGAAACCAGCAGGATTGGCTCAAAAACCAACCAGGAAAAGGTGAAATTCATCGTGAACGAACTGATAGAACAATACACCAGTTTAAAAATTGCGCAATAACATCCATCCGCATTAAAAAATCAATGTCATGCCAATATCAACTGCACTAAAGGGACTTCAGAGCATCAAGAGCATGCAGAATGTCGTTAAATCAGGGATTCCAAACAAGGAAGATTCAGATTTTATAAAATTGTACATGTTCGAAAAGGAGAGAACCCGGCTGAAAAGTGAGGAGGTCCGGATCTTACTGAGACTTGAAATCATCCAGGACAGGCTGAAAGAGATCCAGGCTTATTATGATGAAAAAGCCGGGGATATGCATTCCGTCAAACCTGCCGAAAAGAGTAAAAAACCAAAGAAGGATGATGAGAAAGCATGGAAGACCATGTCAATAGATTATTAA
>CAYHGE010000035.1:0-28740 GCA_964355945.1 uncultured Draconibacterium sp. | reverse complement strand
AAAACCAAAGAAGGATGATGAGAAAGCATGGAAGACCATGTCAATAGATTATTAAAAAAAATGCAATGTCAGAACCTACCCACTCCATACAGGCGACAGGCCTTGCCGATATTCTTGAAAGAGTACTCGACAAGGGAATCGTCATTGCGGGAGATATAAAAATTCAGATAGCGGATATTGATCTGCTGACCATCAAAATCAGGTTGCTGATCGCTTCGGTCGACAAGGCGATGGAGATGGGTATCAATTGGTGGCAGGAAGATACGTACCTTTCAACAAAAGCCAGGGAGAAGGAACTGATGCAGCACCAGGAAGAGCTGGTGTCGCGACTGGAGAAGCTGGAAGCAATGAACAGGCCGCAGTAACTTCCCCCGTTCAGGCGGAGGCGGGAAAAGTTTTTGTTATAAACCGTATTAACATGACTCACAATGGACAACGATAAGAATAGGAAAAAAATGGACGAATCCGATACCGGATTTTTCGGACTTGGTGATCTGTTCAAAGGTATTGAGAAACTTGTTGACCTTGCCGGGAAACTCGATGAAAAGGGTGGGATTAAGAAGGAGGGGGAGATCAATTTTGATCACATCAAAAAAAGCATGAAAGGGGTCTATGGCTTTACAATTAACACGGCAGCCGGAGGTGCCCCGAAAGTAGAGACGTTCGGCAATATCAAAAAAACACCCGAAGGACCCAAAGTGGATGAAGAACGGGAACCCATTACCGACATCTTTAATGAAAAGAATGAACTTGTGATTATTGCCGAAATGCCGGGAATCGAGGAAAATGACATTGTTATTGATTTGAAAGAGGACATCCTTGAAATTTCAGCAGTCAGCAAAAGCAGGTCATACCGCAAGGAAGTACTCCTTCCCGAAAAAGCCGTCAGGCAAAACCTCAGGCATAAATTTACAAACGGCATCCTAGAGATCAGGATAAAAAAATAGCGCAATGGGACTGACGGGCTTAGAGAACAACGACCTGAAACTTCTCATTTTTGGCGGAAAAGGCGGTGTTGGAAAAACCAGTTGTGCCGTTGCCACAGCCATGTCACTGGCTGAGAATTTTAAAACATTGCTTATCTCAACAGATCCGGCACACTCGGTGTCGGATTGCCTCGGTCAGGAAATTGGATTCCAGGTAGTTAAAGTAGATGGCAGCCCCCACCTCTCTGCGATTGAAGTATTTGCCGACGAGGCGCTTTCTTCATTTATAAACGCACACCAGGCCCAACTGAAAAAACTGCTCGAAACTTCAACAAATCTTGATAATCAGGATATTGAAGAGATGCTCGCCCTGTCGATTCCCGGCATTGACGAGGTGATGAGTTTTAAAACCATCACCGATTTCATGGAACAGGGGGAATACGATAAATATGTTGTGGATACAGCACCCACCGGGCATGCCTTAAGGTTGATATCCTCTCCGAAGTTATTGGACGACTGGATCAAGGTGGCTGCAAGAATGAGGTGGAAATACCGGTACATGATCACCAGCTTTTCGGGATCCTACCAGCAGGATGACGTGGATGTGCTTTTACTCAGCCTGAAAAAGACTGTCAAAAGGATTGAAAACATCCTCCGCGATGCCACCCGGTGTGAATTTATCCCGGTTTGCATTCCGGAAGCAATGGCAATGAGGGAAACAGAAAGATTGCTGCTGATTCTTGCCAATTCAGATATCGTTGCACGACAGCTCATTGTAAACAATGTGATGGTTTCGGATGAATGCGGATTCTGCAGGCGGAGCAAAGCCAGTCAATTGCCTTATTTAACCGGCATCAACGAAACCTTCCGTCATTTAAACAAAGTTGAAGTGCCAAGGTTCGCAGAAGAGATAAAAGGGCTGGACGCTCTGAATAAGTTGAGAATGTGCCTGTTTGAATAAATTTCAGCAATGACTAAAACAAAAAGAGACATAGTCCTGCGTGTAAAGGAAGCCCTGGTAAAGGATGTTGGAAGGGCCATCGCAAGGATCGACCCGAAAGACATGAAATTGCTTGACCTGGAAAGTGGCGACCTTGTGGTGATTGAGGGCAAGCGTGCAACGCCGGTAAAAATCATGCCTTGCTATCCGGAAGACAGGGACAAGTGCATGATTCAAATTGACGGGATTACCAGGGAAAATGCCCAGGCAGGGATCGATGAGAAAGTGACTATTGAAAAAGCAACCTTCCGCCAGGCGATAAAAATAAAGTTAAAGCCAGACACTAAATCAGGCTCTTTGTTCAAGGCTGATGACTCAAAATATATCGGTTCTTTGTTCAATGGCCTGCCTGTGATAAAAGGCGATAAAGTGAGGGCGAATTTATTCGGCTCACGCTCAGTTAATTATACGGTTACCGGTGTCAATCCGGAGGGGATCGTGCTGATCCACCCGAATACCATTTTCCAGCTTGAACTGGCAAAGCAGGATGGAGAGCACAGGAGCAAGGTCTCTTACGAGGATATCGGTGGGCTAGGCAACCAGGTTCAGCGTATCAGGGAGATGATTGAACTTCCCCTCAAGTATCCGGAAATATTTGACCGGCTGGGGATCCAGCCACCCAAGGGGGTATTCCTGTACGGACCTCCGGGAACAGGTAAAACGCTCATTGTCAGGGCAGTTGCACAAGAAACAGACGCTTATTTCATCAATATCTCCGGTCCGGAGATCATGGGGAAATTTTACGGGGAGAGCGAAGGCCGGATCCGTAAACTTTTTGAGGAGGCCCAGGCCCATGCGCCTTCCATCATCTTCATCGATGAAATTGATGCCATTGCACCCAAAAGGGAGGAGATGGGGGGAGAAAAACAAGTTGAAAAACGTGTTGTCGCCCAGCTGTTGTCATTGATGGATGGCCTTGAATCGAGAGGGAAGGTCATCGTGATCGGCGCAACCAACATCCCTAATTCCATTGATCCCGCACTGAGAAGACCAGGAAGGTTTGACCGTGAAATTTCAATCTCCATCCCCGACAAAAAGGGAAGGCTGGAAATTCTCCATATCCACACCCGGGGTATTCCGCTGTCGATGGATGTGGATATGGAAAAACTGGCCGAAATCACCCATGGATTTGTGGGTGCCGATCTTGAAGCGCTGGCCCGTGAAGCCGCCATGACTGCACTGCGGAAAATATTGCCGCAAATCGATTTTGCGATGGCCGAAATTCCATACGAAATATTGATGGCGCTGGAAGTGACCATGGACAACTTTACGGATGCCATGAAAGAGGTGGAGCCTTCAGCAATCAGGGAGGTTTTCGTTGAAGTGCCTGATGTAAAATGGGAAGATGTTGGTGGCCTTGACGAAATCAAGGAGGCGCTGAAAGAGACAGTGGAATGGCCGCTCCAGTATGCTGACCTGTTTAAGAAAGCTGATACACGGCCTCCCAAGGGAATTATCCTTCACGGGAAACCGGGAACCGGCAAAACATACCTGGCCAAAGCGCTGGCAAGCGAAAGCGGCGTGAATTTCATTTCAGTAAAAGGGCCCCAGATCCTGAGCCGTTATATCGGTGAATCGGAAAAAGGGGTACGCGAACTCTTCAGGATGGCAAAGCAGGCATCTCCCTGCATCCTCTTCCTCGACGAAATTGACAGTCTGACACCCAGGCGCAGCAACGATGGCTCAGGTTCCGGCGTAATTGAAAGAGTTATCGGGCAGTTTCTTACAGAAATGGATGGGATTGAGGATTTGAAAGGCGTTATTGTACTCGCAGCAACCAACAGGATCGATTTGATAGATCCCGCCCTGCTCAGAAGCGGCCGGTTCGACCTGATCTTCGAACTGCCATTGCCGGATGTAAAAACCAGGGAGCAGATATTCCATATTCATACACGGAACAAACCCCTTGGGAAAAAGGTAAACATTGCGAAGCTAGCCCTTAAAACCGATACCATGACGGGGTCTGATATCGAATTTGTATGCCGGAAGGCTGCAATGCTTGCCATACGGGAACTGATTGAAAAAAACAGGGAAAATGGCAAGGAGAATTCTGGTGAAATATCAATTTTGGAAACACATTTTGAAGAAGCCATACAACTGGTATTGAAACAAAATATAACGAAGAAGTAAGCGGAACCCAAAACCTTCCGGGTTTTTAATACCCGGAGGATTTATTAAACCAACAAACGAATATGACAGCAAAAGGATTATACATCTATGGGATTGTGCCAAATTTTTATGGTACTACTCAATTTCAAACTCTTGAAAACTCAGGAGTTTATGCCATTTCGTTCCGGAATGTGTCAGCCATTGTATCGAACAGGGACAGCACAGAAGTCAATTTTTCAGACAGGGAATCCCTTGCTTATTTGCTGGTCCACCACCAGGAAACCATCGAAGAACTCCAGCGGAAGGGATTCACCATGATCCTCCCAATGCGGCTTGGCACCATCGTAACTTCAACGGATGAGGTGCTGAAAATCCTTACCTGTGGCCATGATCTGATCATAGATGCCCTGAAGAAGATTGAGTACCTGACCGAAATAGACCTGGTTGTAACCTGGGGTGATTTTCCCGGGCTGCTTCAGGATATTTCCGCCCATCCCGAAATCAACGCGCTTAAATTGGAACTCTTACAAAAGAATAGCGACCTGACAAAAGTTGATCAGGTAAAAGTAGGTATGCTGATTAAAGAGAGGTTGGATGCCGAAAATAAGGATGTTGAGCTGAAGGTACTGGATGTATTATCCCCTTATGGCCTTGATATTAAAATGCATGAAGTGATGAATGATGAAATGATCGTAAATTCTGCATTTTTAATAAACAGGAATAAAAGAGAAAAGTTTGAGCATGCAATTGACATGCTTGACGAGAAATACCAGGGTGTCCTGAATTTTAAACTGATAGGCCCGTTGCCCTGTTACAGCTTTTACACGCTTGAGGTTGTTGCGTTGGATGCCGACAAGGTAGATCAGGCACGGAAAGCGCTGGGTGTCAGGGAGAAAATTTCCGAGCAGGAGATTAAAAGGGCCTACCTGGAAAAAGCAAAGCAATTTCATCCCGACAACAATCTTGGCAGCAGTGATACGGAGAATTTCAATATCATCCTTGAGGCCTACCACTCCCTGCTTGACTATGCCGCGTCGGTCAGACAGTCCATTAAAGATGAAGTAATATCACTGGCGAAGGAAGATATTGCCGGGAATTTGATTTTGGTTAAAATAAAGGATTAATATGCAGCGCGACGGAAAATACATTTATTGCATCATTGCCTCTGATTATGACATCAACCTGGGGCCGATAGGTGTGGGCGGACGTGCAGACCTGGTCTCAACCATCGGGTTCGATGGCTTATGCATGGTGGTGAGTGATCATCCGCTCAGCAGGTTTGTCGTCAACCCCGAAAACATGCTGGCCCACCAGAAAGTGATAGAAGAGGTGATGAAGGAATTCAGAAGCATCCTGCCCATCAGGTTTGGCACCATTGCCGCAACCCCGGATGAGATCAGGAATCTCCTGAACCGCAGGAACAGTGAGTTTATGGAACTGCTGAAGCAATTCGAAAACAAGGTGGAACTGAATGTGCGGGGAACCTGGAAAAACATGGGTGTCATCTACCAGGAAATCGACCGGCAACATGTTGAACTTCAAAAGCTAAGAGCCGAAATTGAAGTGCTGGGCGACTCGAAGGAGAGGAACATGAAGATAGACGAGGCGGGACACATGGTCGAACGCCTTCTGCTTGAAAAGAAAGCGGAGGAGTCCGAAGCCATTATTGATGCATTTCGCCGGTCGGTGTTCGAATATAAGCACAATAAAACAAGCAGTGATGCGGTGTTCATGAATACTGCCTTCCTGGTCAACAGCGGCAGGGAGATCGAATTTGACAACATCATGGCCGGCATTGGCACCACTTACCAGGATCGGAGCGACTTTGTTTATACCGCACCCCTGCCGATCTTTAATTTTATTGACCTTAAAATATTTCCTGAAAAATGGGAATTGTAACTAATATAAATCGAATCATTCTATGAGCGAAGCAGCTGGAATACCAAAGGAAGGAAAGTACATTTACGGGATTATCAGGCATTCCGGCCCGATTGAATTCGGACCCATCGGAATTGGTGTCCGCTCCGACCGGGTGTATGGCATCAATTACAAGGATGTAACTGCTGTTGTAAGTAATTCGCCGGTCATACAGTATGAAGCCAGGAGGGTTAACATGACAACGCATGAAAAGGTGCTGGAGGAGGTGATGAAGCAATTCACCGTGCTCCCGGTGCGGTTTTCAACCATTTCCGAATATGATGATGATTCAGGCCTTCTGAACATCCTGGCAAAGGAATATAAAAAATTTGACGACCTTCTTCTTAAAATGGATGGAAAGAAGGAACTGGGACTGAAGGTACTTGCGCATGAAGCCCCGTTGTACGAAAGTATCATTGAAAAATATGATGAAATAAAAACATTGCGCGGAAAACTGATCAACCTGCCCGTCGATAAAACACATTATCAGCGCATGAAAATAGGCGAAATGGTTGCCGAAGCGCTGAAAAAGGAGACGGGAAATTACAAAAACATGATCATGGATGTTCTTACTCCACTTTCGGACGACCAGAAAATCAACGACAATTATGGCGAAATGATGATACTCAACGCGGCATTTCTCATAAAAAACACTGTGGAACCGGACTTCGACAAGGCCGTGACCGACCTCGACGAAAAATACGGGAAATTGATGACGTTCAAATACGTCGGAACGCTGCCTCCCTATAATTTTGTGAACCTTGTAATCCAGACTAAAGGAGTTTAACATGTTTTTAATTGACGACATCCTGTTGGCTCCGTTAAAAGGAGTTATTTTTATCGGGAAGAAAATAAATGAAGTGATCGACAGGGAAATGTCGGATGAAGGAGCCATCAAGGAGAGGCTGATGGCCCTGCAGCTGAAATTTGAAATGGATGAAATTAATGAAAAGGAATACGACGAAAGAGAAGATGAGCTGTTGAAATTACTTGAAAGGATCAGAACCGACAAACAAAATAGATAGCACCGGATAAATTCAGACCCGCAAACCATTCCTGTGACTATGAAAACATAATTTAACTGGAGGAGACAATGAGCAATATTATCGATGTAAAAAAAACAGTGGTTAATTTCCTTAAAGAGAATATTAACTGTTACGACGTTACGGTTATTAAAATTGAGAAGGTTCAGGAGAACTGGAATTCCATCGCCGAGGTTTATGAGGATGATTCCTTCCTGAAATCAATGAACCTCCCGCCGAAACAGGTAAGGCTTTTTTATTTGGTGAAGATGGATGATAAACTGGAAATTACCGCCTTCGAAAGACTCAATTCCTTTGAAGGGATGGACAGCGTTTCTCAATAGACGCATTTAATTACCGTAAATGTTGCTCTTGTACAGCTGCTAATTTTACCAATGAAATGACCGGGGAATTGATATATGCCTATTGCGTTTCCGCGACTATGCCAGAACCTGGCGGAAGTCCGGAGTATGCAGGTTTGCAGGTTGTAAGTTCGGGAGGGCTTTACGCCGTTGTGAAAAATGTTCAGGAATGCGAATTTTCGGAAGAAAACCTGAAAAAGAAGTTGTCCGATCTTGCCTGGCTCGATTTGAATGTACGGTCGCATGTTACTATTATCAGCATGCTGATGGAGGACCATACCGTCATTCCTTTCAATTTTGGTACAATCTATCGTTCTGAAGAATCGCTAAAAAAATTCATGGAAGATTACTCAAATGCAATTGTGCAAAACCTCCTTCTTGTTGAATGGAAGGAGGAATGGGCGGTCAAACTTTACTGCAATCAGGGTGTCATGAAGGCGCAAATAGATAATTTGAGCCCTGAAGCAGCCGAACTCGAAGATCAGATTATGGCAACCTCACCGGGGAAGGCGTACCTGCTAACCAGGAAAAAAGCGGATTTGATTGACCTTGAAATCGACAGATTATGCAAGCGTTACGGACAGGAATTTTTCAATGAGTTTAATGCGCTCAGCGCATCGGCCAAACTGATTAATATTATTCCAAAAGAATTTTCGGGAAGAAATGACCAGATGATCCTGAATGCCTCATTTCTCCTGCCTAAAGATAAAACCATTGAATTTATTTCACTCCTTGGCCGGTTAAGGAAAAAGTATGCAGGGATTGGTTTTGAGTTTGAAGGAACCGGGCCGTGGCCGCCATTCAGCTTTGTCTCCATTAAAGAGAATCAATAATGTACGATAATGTAATTGACCGTTCAAAGGACATTACCATCCTTGAATTGCTCGACAGGGTTCTTAACAAAGGTGTCATCCTCACGGGCGATATTGTTATTTCGGTTGCAGATGTTGACCTGGTTTATCTCGGCTTAAAATTAATGCTGAGTTCTGTCGAGACCATGGAACAGTTGAAGGCGGGCAAGATGATCACGGAGAAATAAATCAACCTGAACATGGAAATGCAGAAGATGATATATGCCGTTGTATCTGTCAAACACAATCAGGACGGACTAACTTCACTTCTGGCGGGGATGAAAGGCCTTGGAGGTGCTGATTTGTTTGCTGTTTTCCATGATGAAATTGCTGCCGTAACCGGCGAGATAGAAAGATGTGATTTTACTGCAGACAAATCTCTGGCCATTGAGTATGCCGGCGTGATCGATGCGCTGTTTCAGCGGTATCCGGTTCTTCCAATGCGATTTGGTTCAACCCTGGAATCATCCGGTGCAATCTTGGAAATGCTTGTCCGTAACCGGGATGAATTTCTTCAGAACCTCGACCGGGTTGAAAACAAACAAGAATTCGGATTGAAAATATTCTGTGATTCCGAAAAATTGGCGGCAGAACTGCGGATGAAATCAGAGGCTGCCCCGGACCCACCCGCTGACCCGGGCATCACAATTTCAGCGTATCGGGAATATATCAATAAAAAGCTGAAAGAACACAGGCTGGAAGAGCTGCTTGTTGATTACGCTGATACAGTCATTGCAGAGATCACCGTAAGTCTTGCGCTGTTATGTGCGGAAAGCAGATTTAAAAAAATGGCCTCTGCAAAGAACATCATCGATGCGGTTTTTTTACTTGATAAAGATGTTGAAATTGAGTTGGTCCGCACCGTTCAGGATTTGCAGAATAAACATCAGGGATTAAACTTTGTCCTTACCGGACCCTGGCCCCCCTATAATTTTGTTGAAATCAAGATTCAATAGTCCTTGCATGAGTGAAAATAAAATACTGTTCAACACCGGGTCGTTCGATGGAATATCAGAGGAGATCGGTAAACTGGCATCCAAAGCTGAAGATTCAAAACTGAAGCTTACGCCCGAAAATGCAGATTCCGGTCTGGCAAAACTGGTGCTTACCCTTGTCGAACTTATCCGGAAACTGGTTGAAAAACAGGCCATGCGAAGAGTCGACGGAGGTTCGCTATCTGAAGAAGAAATCGAACGGCTTGGCGAAACACTGATGAAGCTGGAAATGAAGATGGAAGAACTGAAAAAACACTTTAACCTCACCGATCGCGATTTGAACATCAACCTGGGTCCATTGGGTGACCTGATGTAAACTGGTGATTAAAATTCTGGCATCGTTGTTCAGTTTGCATTAATTTTGCAGACCAGACAAAATTAATCCCGCAACATGCCGCAGCTTATTTTAGATGACGGAACCTGTTTTACAGGCCGGTCTTTCGGGGCACAAGGGGCTGCAGCCGGAGAGGTGGTTTTTAATACGGCCATGACCGGCTACCCCGAAAGCCTCACCGACCCCTCATATAAAGGCCAGATCCTGGTTTTAACCTATCCGCTCATTGGAAATTATGGTGTTCCTGGCAGGATGATCAAAGAGCAGCTTTCAAAGTATTTTGAATCCGACAAAGTGCATATCTCCGGGCTTGTCGTTGCCGGCTACTCGGCTGAATACAGTCACTGGAATGCACTGGAAAGCCTTTCCGACTGGCTGAAAGAGCACAACGTACCCGGCATCTGCGGCATCGATACGCGTGCCCTTACGAAAGTGCTGCGTGAACGCGGTACCATGCTCGGAAAACTGGTGCAGCATAACCAGGATGAGATTGATTTTTATGATCCCAATAAAGTGAACCTCGTCGCCTCCGTGAGTGTCAGTGAGAAACAGGTTTACCCTGGCGGGAAGGAGACGATCATGCTGGTTGATTGCGGGGTGAAGAACAACATCATCCGCTGTCTGCTCAACCTTGGTGCCACCGTGGTCAGGGTTCCGTGGGATTATGACTTTACCGGAGATTCCTACGATGGACTGGTGATTTCCAATGGCCCCGGCGATCCGCAAATGTGTTCAGCCACCATTAAACATCTTGAAAAAGCCATTCAGCAGGACCGGCCCATCTTTGGCATTTGCCTGGGAAACCAGCTGCTGTCGCTGGCAGGAGGTGCAACAACCTATAAACTGAAATATGGCCATCGCGGATACAACCAGCCGGTACTTAAAGTGGGTACAAACCGCGCGTATATAACCTCCCAGAATCATGGATTTGCTGTGGATGATGCCACCCTCGGAGATGAATGGGAACCGCTTTTCACCAATCTCAACGACCACACCAATGAAGGGATCCGTCATAAAACCAAACCGTTCTTTTCGACCCAGTTCCACCCGGAAGCTTCCGGCGGGCCAACCGATACGCGGTTCCTGTTCGATGAGTTTTTAGCCAAGGTCAGGGAGTACAAATCAGCAATTTCAGATGATGATAAAAGTGAATAAGGTACTTGTACTGGGTTCCGGTGCCCTGAAAATAGGCGAGGCCGGAGAGTTCGACTATTCCGGCTCCCAGGCATTGAAGGCGTTGAAAGAAGAGGGTATCTTCACCATCCTCATCAACCCGAATATTGCAACCATTCAAACCTCTCAGGAACTGGCCGACAAAGTCTATTTTCTTCCTGTCACTCCCGAATTTGTTGAAAAGGTCATTGACAAAGAGCGCCCTGACGGAATATTGCTGGCATTCGGCGGACAAACTGCCCTTAACTGCGGTGTGGCACTTTTTAAATCGGGCATTCTCGAAAAATACCATGTTACTGTGCTCGGTACGCCGGTGGAGACGATCATTCAAACCGAAGACCGAGACCTCTTTTCCAAAATGCTTCATGAAATTGAAGTGGGAACGCCCAAAAGCTTTGCCGTCACCAACCTTCCGGATGCCCGCACAGCCGCCATGGCGATCGGTTACCCGGTGATCATCCGCGCAGCGTTTACGCTCGGCGGGCAGGGGAGTGGCTTCTGCTCAAATGAGGATGAACTTGATACACTGGCAGCCAATGCCTTCTCCTATTCAGGACAAATTCTTGTCGAAGAGTCGCTGAAGGGCTGGAAAGAGATCGAATACGAAGTGGTGCGCGACTGCTACGACAACTGCATCACGGTGTGCAACATGGAAAATTTCGATCCGCTGGGGATTCATACCGGCGAAAGTATCGTTGTCGCCCCTTCGCAAACACTCACCAATATTGAATATTACAAACTCAGGGAACTTTCGATCAAAGTCATCCGTCACCTGGGCATCATCGGCGAATGTAACATCCAGTATGCCCTGAATCCCGAATCGGAGGAGTACAGGGTGATCGAGGTAAATGCCCGGCTTTCAAGGTCTTCCGCCCTTGCCTCCAAGGCCACCGGCTATCCGCTCGCCTTCGTGGCGGCCAAACTGGGCCTGGGATATGGCCTGCATGAATTGAAAAATTCAGTGACCAAAGTTACCACTGCATGTTTTGAACCATCTCTCGATTATATTGTTTGCAAAATCCCGAGATGGGACCTCAGTAAATTCACCGGCGTTTCCAAACAGATCGGCTCCAGCATGAAAAGTGTGGGAGAGATCATGGCCATCGGCCGCACTTTTGAGGAGGTGATCCAGAAAGGGCTGAGAATGATCGGCCAGGGGATGCACGGCTTCATCGGGAACAAGGAACTCCGGGTGGAGAACATCGAACAGGAGCTCTCCAATCCCACAGATACCCGCATTTTCGTGATTGCCCAGGCCTTCGCCGAAGGGTATTCCATTGAGCGTATCTGGGAATTGACCCGCATCGACAAATGGTTTCTTTACCGGTTGAAAAATATCTACGATACGGGGCTCGTTTTGTCTGCGATCGATGAACTCACCTTAATTCCGCCTCAACTGCTTCGGGAGGCAAAGGGCCAGGGGTTTTCTGATTTTCAGTTGGCAAGGCTTGTAGGGAAACACGAAAAAGGTGAAATTGAGCGCGATATGCTCATCGTGCGTGAATACCGTAAAACGCTCGGCATCCTGCCTTGTGTGAAAACAATTGACACACTTGCCGCAGAATACCCCGCACAAACGAACTATCTCTATCTTACCTACAACGGCGACGAACACGATGTAGCTTTTCCGGATGATCTTATGTCGGTCATTGTATTGGGTTCCGGGGCCTACCGCATCGGCAGCTCCGTCGAATTCGACTGGTGCAGCGTCAATACCCTGAATACGGTTAAATCCACCGGGTTCCGGTCGGTCATGATCAATTACAATCCGGAGACGGTCAGTACCGACTATGATGTTTGCGACCGGCTCTATTTCGACGAACTCTCCTTCGAACGGGTGATGGATATTGTAGATCTGGAGAATCCAAAAGGGGTGGTGGTCTCCATGGGCGGGCAGATTCCCAACAACCTCGCCATGCGGCTGTACAAACAGCAGGTCCCGGTTCTTGGAACATCCCCGGTGGACATCGACAATGCCGAAGACCGCCATAAGTTCTCCTCCATGCTCGACCAGCTTGGCATTGATCAGCCCCGGTGGCAGGAGATGACCAACCTCGATGAGATCTATGATTTCGCAGCCCAGGTTGGGTTTCCCCTGCTGATCCGCCCGTCGTATGTGCTTTCCGGGGCCGCCATGAACGTCGTGTCGAATAACAGTGAGCTGGAATACTTTCTGACGCTGGCGGCCAATGTGTCGAAAGACCATCCTGTGGTGGTTTCTGAATTCATCCAGGAAGCCAAGGAAATTGAGATGGACGCCGTGGCAAGGAACGGTGAAATTGTTGCCTATGCCATCTCCGAACATGTTGAATTTGCCGGAGTACACTCGGGTGATGCGACCATCGTGTTTCCGCCGCAGAAACTGTATGTCGAAACAATCAGGAAAATCAAGCGAATCGCCAGGGAAATCGCCGGCTCACTCCATATTTCCGGGCCATTTAACATTCAATTCCTGGCCAGGGATAACGACATCAAGGTAATCGAGTGCAACCTCCGGGCTTCCAGAAGCTTTCCGTTTGTTTCAAAAGTGTTGAAGATCAACTTCATCGACATCGCCACCCGGGTGATGCTGGGCATCCCTTTCGACAAGCCCGACAAATCGATGTTCGACATTGATTATATCGGCATCAAGGCGCCCCAGTTCTCGTTCTCCCGTCTGCAAAAGGCCGACCCGGTATTGGGTGTTGACATGGCCTCCACCGGCGAAGTTGGTTGCATCGGCGACTCTTTTTATGAAGCCATTCTCAAAGCCATGATATCTGTCGGATACCGGATTCCCGGGAAAAACATCATGATCTCCTCCGGCCCGACCAAATCCAAAACAATATTGCTCGAATGCTGCCACCAGCTGCATCATAATCAGTACTCAATTTATGCAACTCCAGGTACAGCGGAATTCCTTGCTGCAAATGGAATTCCATCAACGGTACTCCACTGGCCTGATGAAGCAGCCACTCCCAATGTGCTGGAATACCTTCAGAACCGACGCATCGACCTGGTTGTCAACATCCCGAAAAACCTCTCGAAAGATGAACTTGACAACGACTATTCCATCCGCAGGTCGGCCGTTGATTACAACATCCCGCTGATTACCAATGCCAACCTGGCTGCAGCCTTCATCATGGCCTTCTGCAAGATCAAACCCGGTGAAATCGAGATCAAAAGCTGGGATGAGTATTAATGCGAATCGTTACCTGGAACCATGAAGACCCGGATGCGACGATTAGATTCGCTAATTGACGCAAAATAAGCAACGATAAATTTTGAAATGCAACGAATAAAGTGTATTTTCGTTGCAAATTATGCAACGAATGGAATTTTTCATACATCAAAGGGATAATTGGCCAACCTTCATTTGGAAAACTGAAGATTTTCTTGATTTGCTAAGTGAAGCAAGAAATCTACAGGGACGATTGACAGGTAAAATGGAATCATTAGGATTTGATCTGAGAAATGAAGCGCTACTTGATACATTGACTTTGGATGTATTAAAATCTTCGGAAATCGAAGGTGAATTTTTAAATCCTGACCAGGTACGTTCTTCAATTGCAAGAAGATTGGGGATGGAAATTGCCGGATCTGTTGAATCAGACAGAAATGTAGATGGAGTTGTTGAAATGATGCTTGATGCAACTCAAAAATGTTTCAAACCATTAACGGCAGATCGGCTTTTTGATTGGCATGCCGCATTGTTCCCGACTGGCAGAAGCGGAATGTATAAGATAACCGTTGGTGATTGGAGAAAGGATACAACAGGACCGATGCAGGTTGTGTCAGGAGCCATGGGAAAAGAAAAAGTTCATTTTCAAGCACCTGATTCAGATTTGATAGAAAAAGAGATGCAAATATTTCTGGATTGGTTCAATAATTATGATAAAATTGATTTAGTTATCAAAGCTTCAATAGCACATCTTTGGTTTGTAACCATTCATCCTCTTGAAGATGGTAACGGAAGGATAACAAGGGCATTGACTGATATGTTATTAGCTCGATCAGACGGAAGTAATCAGCGATTTTATAGTATGTCGGCTCAAATCAGACAAGAGCGAAAGCAATACTATGAGATACTTGAAAAAACACAAAAAGGGAATCTTGATGTAACAGAATGGATAAAATGGTTTTTGGAATGTCTGATAAATGCTTTAAAATCAACAGATTCAACACTAATACAAGTTATGTTCAAAGCTGATTTCTGGAATAAACATTCAAGGACAACTATAAACGAAAGACAGAAAAGAATATTAAACAAACTATTGGACGGATTTGATGGAAAACTAACTTCATCAAAATGGGCGAAAATTGCAAAATGTTCAAAAGACACAGCGATTAGAGACATTAACGACTTGATAAATAGAGAGATATTACAAAAGGAAGCCGCAAGAGGAAGAAGTACAAATTATGAACTAAAAACTGAAAAAAATGCCTGACAAAAGAAATTTATTCACCCCTCTCTTCCTGTTTTTTCTTCTTGCAATTTCATTTTCAGCCTGTAACGTGGCAAAACAGGCTCAGCAGGCCTCCAACCTTGCCAGCTGCGACTTTCGTATCCGGTCTGTGGAACATGTTACGCTTGCCGGGATTGACCTTCAGAACATCAAGTCAGTAAACGATTTGGGATTCAGTGATGTGGCGATGATCTTGGCCGGGTTCACCAGCCCGGTTTTCCCGCTGTCGCTGCAGCTTATCCTGGACGGAAGAAACCCGAATACGAAGGAAGCCGGCCTCAACCGGCTCGAGTGGATCCTCTTCGTCGATGATATCCAGATGACTTCAGGGATTTTAGACAAGCCATTTTCGATACCGGCGATGAGTTCAGCCACCATCCCTGTAGAAGTTGGCCTCGATCTGAAACAGGTCCTCTCCGGAAAATCAGCCACGGCGATGCTCAATTTCTGCATGAACCTGACCGGTGCAGGCAGTACCCCGACACGCTTCAAAATTAAATTAAAACCCACGGTAATCGTTGGAGGTACAGCCCTGACCTACCCCGGGTACATCACCGTAAACACGACCTACACCTCAAAATAGCACCGCAATTCGAACTATTTATTGCAGTCTGCTTCAGCTGACTGCTAAGTTGATAATTTGCACTGCAGGGGCTTTAGCCCCATTAATTTGAACAACAATCAATGGGGCTAAAGCCCAATGAGTTGTGCCAATTTTAAACAGTTGGCTAAAGCCAACTGCAATAGATAAAAGTTTTCAAAGTAGGCACTCTAAGGGGCAGTCTCAATGTTTAATATTTCGTATTTCGTAAATCGTAAATCGTAAATCGTAAATCGTCCAATCGTAAATCTCTATAGCATCACCTTCCTGATCGAATCCAGCACCGTCCCGTCAACCCATTTAACCACAGCCACCACTTCATCCGTGAATTTCGGTTTGGCAGGCACGCCGCAAATTGCTTCGGCTTCGGCTTTCAGCTCCTCAATGGTTTTAATCGGCAGTGATGAGTTTTTCATTTTTTCGATCAGGTCGGTACGCAGCGGGTTGATGGCAATGCCGCGTTCGGTCACGATCACATCGATCAGTTCACCAGGGCCGCAGATGGTGGTTACTTCATCACGGATCACCGGCATCCGGTCGCGGAACAACGGAATCGGCAGGATCACACATTTCCCGAAGAGGGTGTTCTGCCATCCCCCGATGCCATGTAACAGATAACCATCGGAATGGGTCACCACGTTTGCGTTGAAATTGACATCTACTTCAGTAGCACCCAGGATCACGATATCGACCATGGAGGAGAAATTTCCCTTGCTGTGGTAGTTGTAGCTGGTGAACGGACTTGTCCAGGTATGGTGCGGATTGTCGCGCATCGACCGCACACCTTCCAGGTCGAATGTTTGTCCGTCGAGGATGTATTCCACCAGCCCCTCTTCCAGCATCTGAACAAGGTATTTGTTGCTGCCTCCGCGGGCAAACCGAGCTTTCCATTTACGTTCCCGAAGGATCTCGGAAAAATAGATGCCGATGGAAAGGGCGGTACCGCCAGCCCCGGCCTGGAATGAGAAGCCGTCATAAATAAGCCCGGCCTCATCGCAGAATTTTGCAGACCATTCAGCCAGTAGCAGACGGTCAGGGCTTTTGGTGATCTCCGTGGTACCGCTCACGATCTTTTCTGCAACACCTATTTTATCCATCACCACCACGTAATCTACATAATTCCCGCTGATCTGCCAGGGAAGGCAGGGGAAAGGAACGAGGTTGTCGGTGACAACAATCACTTTGTCAGCATATTGTGAATCGGCCAGTGCGAAACCCAGCGGGCCGCAGGCTGCAGAACCATTTACCCCGTTGGCATCGCCAAACTGGTCGGCGGTGGGAGCAGCAATCACGGCAATGTCAATGTGTACTTCGCCATCCTGAACAGCCTGGTAACGGCCGCCATGCGAACGCAACACGCCCAGGCCTTTCATCTTTCCTTCGGAAGTGAATCTTCCCAAAGCGCCGTTCATGCTGCCTTCGATGCGGTTGATGGTCCCATCTTCGAGATATTTGGTCATGGGTTCATGGCATGGAAATGACGCGGACGGATACCACATAAGATCCTTGATCCCAAGTTCATGGGCGATGTCGAAGATCTGTGTTGCCACCAGGTCGCCATTGCGGAAATGGTGGTGGGTGGAGATGGTCATCCCATCGCGCAATCCGGCTTTGAGCAGCGCATCCTTCAGGCTGGGGACGATTTTATTGCCATCGGCAGGATAATCGGCACAACTGGCGAGTTTCGGGGCGGCGCGGAAGCCTTCCGGTTTATATTTTCCAACACCCATGTAGGGCACTGCCGGTTTTCCGTTGATAATGGTCGGCACGACACGGCCGGCGGCATTGGTTACGAGTTTATCAAACTTGGTCATACGATTCCCTCCAGTTTTCAGCAAGTTTATTCATTTTCAGTGCGAGATTGATGGTGTTGAGTGCCCGTTTCACCACCGGCGGGTCGATCATCTTGGTGCCTAATGCAACAACTCCAAGTCCTTGCTCCTCCGCCTTGTGGAAGGCAAAAACGATCCTTTTGGCCTTTTCGATCTCTTCGGGGGTGGGGGCGAAGGTTTCATGAATCACGATGATCTGCCTGGGATGGATGCAGCCCATGCCGTCGAAACCGAGTGCCTTTGAACGAAGTACATTCTGACGAAGCCCTTCCATATCGCCCACATCGGAGAAGACGGAATCGATGGGCTGGATCCCTGCAGCGCGGGCTGCATTGACCACCATGCTGCGGGCAAAGAATGATTCGGTGCCTTCTGCAGTGCGCCTGGTTCCCAGGTCGGCCGTGTAATCTTCAAGTCCGATGGCGAGGGAGACCGTATTGCTGGCACAGCTGGCAATCGGGTAAGCGTTGATCACACCCAGTGCGCTTTCAATGATCGGCATGATCCACACGGGGTTTGTTTGTTTGTACTGCCGCTGGATCTTCCTGATTTGTTCATTGACAGCCAGCACCTGTTCCGGCTTTTCGCATTTGGGCAAGAGGATCAGGTTGACGTTGTAGGGGATGAGGTAATTGAGGTCTTCAATCCCGCGTTCACCCTGGTTGATGCGGACCATCCGCTCGGCGCCGTAAAAGTTGATACCGCAAAGTGCATTGCGCACCAGGAACCGGGCTTCATCTTTTTTATCCGGCGCCACGGCATCTTCAAGGTCGAGAATGATGCCATCAGGCTTATGAATACCGGCGTTGATCATCAAACTGGGTGAGTTGCCCGGGAGATAAAGCCTTGAAAAGCGGTTTCGGTCTTTGGTTGTCGAATACTGGTTTGCCTCCAGCATGGCCGGAAGCCAGTTCTTTTCAGTGGGGATCAGTTTTTTGATGGCCGCCTCCAGGCGTGCGGCAATGACCAGTGACAACGCACCGGAGTCTTCGATTTTTACAAGGGCGTTTTCGATCCCGAAGTAAGCCAGGATTTCAAGCGCCTCTTTCCGGATGCTGTCGCCATACATCACAATCACCTTCGATACAACATCCAGTTGAATGCCTCCCTGATCAGTAAGTTCGAGGGTAACAGAACAGTCGGAGCGCACCCCTTTGCCTTTGTTACCGGTTGTAGCAATTGCTCCCATGGTATATTTCAGTTAGTGTTAAAGAATAAACAGACAAAATTAGATAATTTTCGGGTATGATTCAGCCTGTGGGTTGAAAACTCTTTTTCGGAATTATCCAGGGAAATATATCTATGTGGATATGTATTATTTCACAAGGATAAGCCGAATCATTCCGGGGAATCCTCTCTGTGAATTCTCTGTAACTTCTCTGTGGTTTTCCGCGTAATTTTTTTATTACACAGAGGTAAAAAGGAGAAGACACGGAGAACCACAGAGAACAAGAAAAACAATCATTATTTGCGAATTAATCAGGAAAAGAAGGTGTCACGAGGTCCTGCTAAAAAATAATGTCATGGAGTGAGGTGTTGTGTCTAAAATAGCTTGAAATAGTTCCTTGAAATTTTGTGAGTTATAGCTATCTTTGTAAGTCAAAAGAGAAATATAATGCTGACTAAAGACAATGTTATCAAGACAATATCAAAGTTCCCCGATACCTTTTCGTTAGATGAATTAGTCGACAAACTGATTTTTATGGACAAAGTTGAAAAGGGACTGGATCAGTCGCTAAGGAATGAAGTACATACCACCCAGGAGGCCAGGAAAAGGCTTGTGAAATGGTTAAAATAGTATGGACGGAACAGGCCATCCAGGATCTTGATGATATTGGAGAATATATTGCCAACGATTCCGAGCGATATTCCCGTCAAGTTGTCCAGACACTATTTGATTCTGTTGATCTGCTTGAATCTCACCCAAAGGCAGGTAGAATGGTCCCCGAATATGGACTCCCCCATCTTAGAGAATTAATCAGCGGAAATTACAGAGTCGTATATAGAATTGCAGATAAATACAGAGTTGATATAATTACAGTTCATCACTCTGCAAGATTGCTTAAAATTCCCAGGATTTCCAGAAAGAAAATGTAATACATAACTTTGGAGAATTCTCTACTCAACAACCAATTTCCCGGCATGGCTTTTCTGCCCATTAGAAAGCCTGATAGTATATGTTCCGGGTGGCTGGCCGTGAATATTAATTTCCTGATTCCCGTCACTGACAAATAGTGACTGTCTCCCGATCAGTTTCCCCTTCATGTCAAAGATGGAAAGCTCAAGCTGTTTTTCATTCGCAAAATCGATTGGAATTTTCACCCGGAATGAACCTTTGTTGGGGTTGGCATAGATGACCAGGGAGTTATCGGTTGCCTGTTTTATCTCTTCTGTGCCGGTCATGAGGTCGTGTTTGGCAAAGACAATGTCTTCAAAACCATACGTTGAAAACATATTATTCCCGATAACCATACTGCCTGTATCCGAAGGAAAGGGGGACAGTATGCCTGTCATATATACTCCGGTTTCATCAACTGCAATACTGGTGCCGAGGCCTCCCCCAATATTATCAACCCCCAAACATTCGCCGTTATCATTAAAATGAGCAAGAAATGAATCGCAATTGCTGATTGCAGTAACTGTATCATTCCCAAATTTTGCCAGGCCTTCAAAATTATTGGTTATATAGTAGGAACCCTCATTGTTAACTGTAATCCCGCCATGATTAAAATAACCTGAATATCCGCTGGAAAAAAGTAAATGGTTATACCCTAGGATGATGCCTGATTTATTATATATGACAACAATGCTATTTGTCCTCTGGCTAACTATAGTGTCATCACTAAATGTACAAGTGCCACCTGTAAATGCATAACAATAAATATCTCCCTTGTAATTCATTCCCATTGATCTGTTGGATATTGAAGAGGCAGGAAGTCCATCCAAATTTATCCACCGGGCTTTTGCAACAGTATCAAAACAAATAACGACAATACCGGAACACCATTCACAAGAAATGGGAATATTAATTGTGTCAATTATCAATGGTTTATTGTTTGAATTCACATTTCCATTGACGAAAATATTGTCGTCGAAAAATTTCAGGGTTTCAATGCTGAAATTTATATTTGTCTCAATGGCAACTATTGTTTTTGCAAAAAGTACTGTTCCTGATGGATTGAATTTTGCAATATAACTTCCTCCTCCAAATCGACAAGTATCAATCATTTTAACCCCGGAAGAAGTATTGCCCGCAATAAAAACATTTCCGGAATGGTCAATTGTCATGGCTGATATACCAAGGTATGTTCCGATATTTTTGGCCCAAAGGCAATTTCCGTCCAGATCCATTTTAGCCAGGAAAGAATGATAGCCAGACCCGGATAAATTACAACCGGGAAGGGCCAATGAAGTGGCATATCCACCGGCAAGAAACAATGCATTACTCACAGTATCATATTCCATGACAATCAGATTTGCATCATTGCCGGAAGAAACAAGATTTTTAACCCAAACTAAATTACCGTTTTCGCTGTACTTGGCAATAAAACTCGCATTCTTGCCATGAAGGGTTTCCTCGCCGATATAGCAATTCCAGCCGTTAAATTGTGGAACAAAAGTATATGCATACCTGCCAAATATGTAACTATTATGCCCGGCATCTATGTAACTTATTGACGCAAGGTCCAGCCCTTCTCCTCCGATTTGCTTTGACCACTGCCACGATTGGGAATATAAAAAAAAAGGCAGTAAAAAAGTGGCAAGTAAGGTGATTTTTTTCATGGGAAAAATGTCTGACGTACAACAAACTTACGATATTAATGCTGATGTCAAGTTTTTGTTTAATAAAATTTAACCGCAGAGAACCGCAAAGAAGGCGCAAAGAACCGCAATGAAAAAAAAGATGCCGCTCTTTGCGGTTCTCTGCGTAAAACTCCGCGGTCCTCATCCCGCAAATTCTTAATTTCGCACTCAAACCCATGCCATGATCTTCTTCTCCCTCGACGTTGAAACCGCCAATTCCGACTCCTCCACCATCTGCCAGATCGGGATAGGAAAGTTTGTGAACGGCGTATTGGTTGAAACATGGGAGACCCTCATCGACCCGCAAAGTTACTTTCACTGGGGCAACATCCGCGTTCATGGCATCAGCGAAGAGATGGTTCAGGGAGCGCCTTCTTTCAATGAGGTTTATCCTGAGTTGTGTGATATGCTGTCGGATAACATTGTGGTGCATCACACTCCCTTTGACCCTCAGGCATTCAGGAAATCCTATGCCCGGTTTAACCTCCATCCGATCAGCATCAGGTGGCTCGATTCATCTAAAATTGTGCGTCGCACCTGGAACGAATTTTCAAAAGGGGGATACAACCTGGCGAATGTTGCAAGGCATCTCAACATCGAATTCCGGCACCATGATGCCCTGGAAGATTCAGTGACTGCCGGGAAAATTGTGGTGGAGGCCTGCCGGCTGACCAACCGTCGCGCAGAAGATTGGTTCGAACTTTTCAAAACTAATTCTAAATAATCGTACGATTCCCTTAATTTTGCACCCGTTTTAACACGGTGTCACATGCGTAGAAAATCAGGGAAGCGAACATCCTCCGGTTCAGGTAAAAGTTCAGGGCGGGGAAGGGGTTCCGGTTCCGGGAAAGGGAGAAAGTGGTACCAGGGCAACATCCTGGTCGTGATGCTTTTAAAGCTTCTCCTGGTGCTTGTTCTCCTTTTTTTATCCCGCATCCTTTTTTACGCCTTCAACCTCGGCTATTTCGCAAACCTGGGGCTGATGGAGGCCATGCGCCTCTTCGTCATCGGCATACGCTTCGACCTTTCTGCCTTGCTTATTATCAATGCACCGTTTATCCTGCTGAACACTTTTCCGTTTAAATTCAGGTACAACAAGATCTACCAGGGTATCAGCAACCTCTTTTTCTACCTTGTCAACTCTTTCGCATTGTTTACCAATTTCGGGGATTCCATCTATTTCCGGTTTACCCTGAAACGGTTAACAGCTGATATCTTCAAATATGTTGGCGTGGGTGGTGACTTCGATAAACTGGTTCCACAGTTTTTGCGTGATTTCTGGTTTGTGGCGTTGGTCTGGCTGCTCTTTGTGGCAATATTGGTTTTTGTGGGTACCCGCTTTACTGTTGTTTCAAGTGGTGCAAAGAAAAAAGGATTTGATGTTCAGTATTTTATGATTCACACTGTACTCTTTGCAGCAATCATGGTCCTTGCCACCATCGGCATCCGCGGAGGATTGCAGCTACGCCCGATCTCACTCGTTACCGCAGGAAATTATACTTCGGCCAAGAATCTTCCGCTGCTTCTTAATACACCATTCTCAATAGCCAGGACGTTCAACAAGGAGACCCTTAAAACGCTGACCTACTATAAAAAGGAGAGCGATCTTGCCAAAATATATTCGCCGGTGCAGGAGGCCAGTCCTGGAGGTTTTAAAAATTACAATGTCATGGTCATCATCCTGGAGAGCGTATCGCGCGAACATATCGGCTCCCTGAATCACTCCCTCGACAATGGCCGTTACCAGGGCTTTACGCCGTTCCTCGATTCGCTCATCCGGCAGGGTCTCTATTTTGATGCCTTTGCTAACGGAAAGACCTCCATCCAGGGTATTCCTGCGGTTTTGTCGGGGATTCCGTCTCTGATGAACGAGTCGTTTATCCAATCACCCTATGCAGCCGGGAAATTCTCCAGCATTGCCGGGCTGCTGAAACCCATGGGTTATACTACTGCATTTTTTCACGGGGGAACCAACGGAACAATGGGGTTTGATTCCTATACAAAACTGGTGGGTTTCGATCATTACTATGGCCGCAGCGAATACAATAATGAGAAGGATTACGACGGAAAATGGGGTATCCGGGATGAAGAATTTCTTCAATATACTGCCAGGACAATCAATGGGTTCAATCAACCATTCGTGGCTGCATTTTTTTCACTTTCATCACACCATCCCTATCATGTTCCTGCAAAATATGTCAATATTTTCAGAAAGGGAAAACTGCCCATCCAGCAAAGTGTCATGTATGCCGATCATGCGCTGGGTGAATTTTTTCATACTGCGAAACACATGCCCTGGTATAAAAACACACTGTTTGTGATAACCGCTGATCACACTTCTGAAGGGTATTATCCGTATTACCAGTCTGATATCGGTCAGTATGCCGTTCCTTTATTATTTTTTAAACCGGGCGGTGACCTGCATGGAATGAGCGGTTTAATTGCCCAGCAAACGGATGTAATGCCCACTGTGATGAGTTACCTGGGCTACGATAAAAAATTTCTGGCATTTGGAACGGATCTTTTTGACAGCACTTCCACTACACATTTCTCAATTCATTACATCAGCGGATTTTATGGCCTGATGAAGGATGGCTATTATCTTGAGAATAATGGTTCAAGAAGTACCGCTTTGTACAATATGAGTAAGGACCCGTTGCAGGTCACGAATCTGATTGGCAAGGAAAAGGATGTGCAAAAGGAGATGGAAGTGTTCCTTAACGCTTACCTTCAGCAATATAACAACCGCCTGATTGAAAACCGGCTTTCCATCGACAATTAGTAATTTTGCATTTTGCCTTTGATTTTTGCATTTTGAATTTACCAGCTCAACCACCGAAACGCATCCTCTTCATCATCAACCCCATCTCCGGAATCGGGAAACAGAAGGGCGTGGAGAAAATGATCGCTGAACGGATAGATACATCAAGATTTAACACTTCAATTGCCTATACGGAAGGTCCTCTTCACGCTTCGGAAATCAGTCGCAAGGCATCAGAGGATGGGGTGGATATTGTGGTTGCCGTTGGCGGGGATGGAACGGTGAATGAGACTGCTGCCGGACTGGTTGGTACGTCAACCGCCCTGGCCATCATCCCGGCCGGTTCCGGAAACGGGCTTGCGCGCCATCTTAAAATTCCCATGAACCTTAAACATGCCGTTGACATCATTAACCAGGGCAATATAAAAAAAATTGATACGGCCACGATGAACGATCAGCTGTTTGTGAATGTGGCAGGTGTAGGATTTGATGCAGCAGTTGCCAAAAAATTTGCCGTTGCCGGCAAACGGGGCTTTTCTACCTATCTGCGGATCACAGCCAACGCGTATAAAAATTATGAACCGAAGCAATATACGCTGATCATCGACGGGAAGGTCATTAAACGGCGTGCGTTGCTCATCAGTTTTGCCAACTCAAGCCAGTTCGGGAACAACACCTCCATCGATCCATCAGCCAGCGTAAGTGATGGATTGATTGATGTTTGCATTGTTGGCAAGATGCCCTTCTGGAAAACATTTTTCCTGGGTCCGTTGTTGTTCCTGAACAAATTTGACCAGACCCGCTACATCGAGATTATCCAGGCCAAAGAGGTAATATTAAAAAGGAAAAAAGGTAAAAACATACATCTCGACGGCGATCCCAAAACAATGGGGAAAGAGCTGGTAATGAAAATTAACCCGTTATCGCTTAACGTCATAGTTCCTTAATATATCATCCATTATTCAATATTTATGCATAAAATCACAACCCATTCCCTGAACACCGGATTTAAGGCTACCCTCATCGATTGGGGTTTTTCCGATACGTTCGCAGGCTACCTGGCTGATTTTTCATCGCTGATAATTATTTTAATTACCTCAGTCGTTGTTTATTACATTGCCAGGTTTATCATCAACCAGTTTTTAAAGAGATTGGTTAAGAGTTCCACCAGCAAATGGGATGACCATCTTTACGAGCAGAGGGTGTTTACACGCCTGGCCATGCTCCTTCCTGCCCTGGTGCTTAATGTATCGCTTGTTCCCAGTATTTCAAAGTATCCTGAAGCCATTAAGTTCATCGAACTCGGAATCCACCTGTTCATGACTTTCGTGGTGATGCGTGTAGTGATCTCTTTTCTCAATGCGGTATATCACATCTACGGTGAGCTGGATATGTCTGACTCCAAACCAATCAAAGGGTATGTACAGATCGGAAAGATTCTCACCTATTTGGTTGGTGGTATTGCCATGATCTCTGTGCTCATCGGACAATCCCCACTTACATTGCTGGCCGGATTGGGAGCCATGTCGGCCGTCATCATGTTGATTTTCAAAGACAGCATCCTTGGGTTTGTTGCGGGGGTGCAGCTTTCAGGCAATAAAATGCTCCAGATCGGCGACTGGATCACCATGCCAAAATTCAATACCGACGGAACGGTTTTCGACATCTCCCTCGCAACGGTGAAGGTCAGGAATTTTGACAACTCGGTAAGTTGCATTCCCACCTATACCCTTGTATCTGACTCCTTCCAGAACTGGCGCAGCATGGGCGAAGCCGGCGGTCGCCGGATGAAACGATCGGTACTGATCGATGTCGGGACCATCCGGTTTGTGGATGACTCCATGCTGGAGAATCTTAGGATGAAAAAACTTATCGTTGATGAACACAGCATAGAAGGTGAGAATGTTGCCAATCTCGGGCTCTTCAGATTGTATATCCTCGACTACCTTCGGAAAATCCCCAACCTGAACCAGGACGCTTCCCTGATGGTCCGTACCCTGCAACCGACCGAAAACGGCATCCCACTTGAACTCTATGCGTTTTATATCCCGCCCGACTGGGCAGAATTTGAAGATTTTCAGGCCCGTTTATTCGAACACATCCTTTCTGTCCTGCCGGAATTCGGATTAAAGGCCTTTCAACGCCCATCAGGCCGGGATGTACAGATGTCGTCCATATTGCCTGAATAAATGGTTACTAATAAAATCGGGAAAATCATTAATTTTGCAACACTTAAAACTTAACACTTAACACTTAACACTCCGTTTATGTCTTTCAACCTCCGCAACCGCAACTTTCTGAAACTGCTGGATTTCACTCCTCAGGAAATCAAATTCTTACTCGATCTATCCATGGATCTTAAAAAAGCCAAATATGCCGGCACCGAGCAACAACGCCTGAAAGGGAAGAATATCGCCCTGATCTTCGAAAAGGCATCCACCCGCACACGGTGTGCGTTCGAAGTGGCCGCTTATGACCAGGGAGCCAGTGTTACATACCTGGGGCCTGAAGGTTCGCATATCGGCAAGAAAGAGACCATGAAAGATACTGCACGTGTATTGGGCCGTATGTATGATGGTATTGAATACCGGGGATTCGGGCAATCCATTGTGGAAGAACTGGGAAAATATGCAGGTGTGCCCGTGTGGAACGGACTTACCAACGAATTTCACCCCACCCAGATCCTGGCCGATTTCCTCACCATGATCGAACATTCCGACAAACCATTGCACCAGATCTCATTTGTCTATTGCGGCGATGCCCGCAACAACATGGGGAACTCGCTGATGGTCGGGGCCTCAAAAATGGGCATGGATTTCCGGGCCTGCGCACCGAAAAAATACTGGCCGGAGCAGGAACTCGTGGATACCTGCCGTGCCATTGCAAAAGAGACCGGAGCAAAGATCACCCTCACCGAAAGCGTGGAAGAAGGGTTGAAAGGTGTTGATTTTGTGTACACCGATGTGTGGTTATCGATGGGCGAAGCCAAGGAGTTATGGGACGAGCGCATCAAAGAGATGCTGCCATACCAGGTCAATCCGGCTTTGATGGAAAAGAGTGGAAACCCAAAGGTGAAATTCCTCCATTGTCTTCCTGCATTTCACAACAAAGACACCGAAGTGGGGATGGATATCTTTAAAAAATATGGTCTTGACGGCCTTGAGGTAACCGAAGCGGTGTTTGAGTCGCCCGCCTCCATTGTATTCGATGAAGCCGAAAACCGTCTTCATACCATTAAAGCTGTGATGGTTGCTACCTTAGGCTCTTAATAAGGGAGCACTCTTCCATTTTCGCACAATAAGGTGCGGGCCGGGTATTTGTCGAAAAACGTATAATTATGCGTCGCCATTACCACGGCCCGTCCTGTTTTTGAGATGTCCATCAACAGGTTGATGATCCCCTCTGAACTTTCGGGATCAAGGTTGCCTGTAGGTTCATCGGCGAGGATTACCTCCGGATCGTTGATCAGGGCGCGGGCAATGGCCACCCGCTGCTGCTCGCCACCAGAAAGCTGGTGCGGCATCTTAGCGCCTTTATTTCCCAGGTTCACTTTGGCGAGGACTTCAAGCAGCCGCTTTTGCATTTCGCGTTTGTCTTTCCAGCCGGTTGCACGCATCACAAATAAAATGTTCTCATTCACCGAACGATCCATCAACAGCTGAAAATCCTGGAAAACAATACCCAGTTTCCTGCGCAGAAACGGGATGTCTCTCCTGCGTAATTGATGCAAATCAAACCCGGCAACCAGCGCCGATCCGTTCTGAACAGTCAGTTCACCATAGATGGTTTTAAGCAGGCTGCTTTTTCCACTGCCGGTCTTCCCGATCAGGTAAAGAAAATCCCCCTTGCTGATCATCAGCGTCACATTCGCCAGAATAAGATTTTCATGGTGGTAAACGGATATTTTATCAAGTTCGATGATATGGTCGCCTGTCATAATGTTAGAGTTCTAGTTTCTCAATTTTACCATAGTTCAAATTGCCCGCGATTGCAAGAATCTCATCCATTTTGTGGATCAGGTTGCACCGGGTCAGTGCAGTTTTAGGATTTGTGATCTTGAAATATGCAATGAGCAAAAAATCCGCATCCCTGATCTGTATGTAATCCGGCACCTTGCCTGTCCCCTTAATCTTTAAAATATACACCGCCAAAATAATTAATCCATAACCTTTTCCGGCATCAACACTCCTTCAATCTTCCGATAGTCTGGTTCGTCTTTCAACGAGATAAAATCAATTGTAAGATCGTCGATATAGAGTTTGTATAGTGCGGAGGGATTAAAGAAATATATTTTGGCCATCCCGTTGGATGGAAGATTGCCTGGTACATAAAACGCAGCTTCTATATATGTCCATTTGTCTGCAGGAACATATTTATCCAGGATGAACTGATTGTAACTCAGGCTTTTCCCATTTGCCTGGTAATCAATAACCAAGGTGGCCTCAGTGGTCTCTTTTGGAGCCAGCACCCATGCTTTGACAAAAACAACCCGGTTGCCTGTCGTGAAATGCTTGCTGAGCGTGTCCTCCAGCCCGATACTGTAAGGGGCTTTCCGGTCGATTTTCGAGGACCATTTCCCCTGATGGAAAATGGTGTCGTTGCGGGTAG
>CAYHGE010000034.1:30963-33602 GCA_964355945.1 uncultured Draconibacterium sp. | reverse complement strand
CAAAACAAGAAGGCAGAGAAATGGTTCTATACAGCGGTGGATTCCTACCAGGCGAAAAATTTCGAAAAGGCAATCGCAGAAGTCAGAAAAGCAATTGAACAGGATTCTGAATTCACGGAAGCATATATACTTCAGGGAGATATCTATGCAGATGATCAGCAATATGACAAGTCGATTGATTCTTATCAGCTGGCAGTCAAAACAAACAGACCATTTTCGCCAAGTCTCTATTTTATCCTTGCCAGTATGCAACTGACCACCGGAAGGTACGTGGATGCCAGGTTGAACTTTGAACGTTTTCTTGAATTTGAACAACTTCCTGAACAGAAGAGACAACTGGCCGAAAAAAAAATCAAACAATGTGAATTTGCCATTCAGTGTGTGGCGAATCCGGTGCCATTTTCTCCGGTAAATATGGGCGACAGCATCAATACCCGGTTTGATGAATATATCAATGCAATCACTCCGGATGAAGAATCCCTCTATTTTACCAGGAAAAATCCCAGAAATTCAGAAACCATTGACCAGAGTCAGGAGTACGAAGAAGAATTCTATCTGGCTCATCGCAGTGATTCGCTGTGGAAGATGGCCCTAAACCTCGGCCCTCCGATCAACACCCACGGCAATGAAGGAGCGTTGAATATTTCACCCGATGGGAAGTACCTCTTTTTTGCTGCCTGCAACAGGGATGATGGCTATGGTAGTTGCGATATCTACTGGGCCAAACGTACAGGATCTAATTGGACACCCCCGGAAAATCTGGGAGATGTGGTTAACTCACCTCAGTGGGACTCACAACCTTCTTTCTCCTCGGATGGTAAAACCCTCTACTTTGCGAGCAAAAGACCTGGTGGAAAGGGAAGCTCTGACATCTGGCAATCACAGCTCAATGGTGACGGGCAATGGTCACCTCCTGTCAACCTGGGTGACTCGGTGAATACCAGAGCGGAGGAGATGGCTCCATTCATCCATCCTGATGACCAGACACTCTATTATTCCTCAAAAGGACAAATGGGCCTTGGCGGTTTTGATCTTTTTTTTGCACGTAAAAACACCCTTGGCGAATGGTCCCGGCCGGTGAACCTGGGATATCCGATTAACACCCATGCTGATGAAATAACACTCGTTGTCAATGCTGTTGGTAATCTCGCCTATATCTCTTCCGATAAATTCGGAGGGAAAGGCCGGCAGGATATTTACAAATTTCCGCTTTACAAAGAAGCCCGGCCAATGCTTACGAACTATTTCAAAGGCATCGTGTATGACATTGAAAGTGGTAAAAAGCTGGCGGCCCGGTTCGAACTGATCGATCTGGTAAGTGCTAAAACATGCGCTGAGGCATGGTCAGACAAAGAAACCGGGGCGTTTTTACTGGTGTTGCCTTCAGAGAAAAATTATGCACTGAATGTTTCAAAGGAGGGTTACCTGTTCTATTCCGACAATTTCTTTCTAACCGGAATAAATTCTCAGGCCAAACCATTTCTTAAAAATATCCCATTGAAACCAATCAAAATAGGGGAGGTTGTTATTCTGAAAAATATATTCTTCGATACCGACAAGTATATTCTTAAGGCTGAATCGTATGCAGAGTTGCAAAAGCTGCTGGGACTCCTGCGGAAAAATCCCAAACTCAAAATAGAGATCAACGGACATACTGACAATATTGGCAGTGCAGAACATAACCTAGAGCTGTCCAAAAACCGTGCAAATGCAGTATATGAGTTTCTGATTCAGTATGATATAGATAAAACCCGGCTTTCTTATTCAGGGTTTGGCTACACCCGGCCAATCGATGTCAACACCACAGAGTCGGGCCGTGCAAATAACCGTCGCACTGAATTTAAAGTGATTGGGAATTAAATTAAAATTTGTACCTTTGCACCCCTTAAAATCCTGCATTGTTAGATGATTAATATTACCCTGCCCGATAATTCAGTTCGTCAGTACCCTGAAGGTGTTACTGGCGTTGATATTGCTAAAAGCATCAGTGAAGGACTTGCACGGAACGTGCTTTCAGTCCAGGTAAACGATGAAATTTGGGATGCAACACGTTCAATTTCAGCTGATGCGAAAATCAGATTGCTTACCTGGAGTGATCCTGAAGGGAAAGCAACCATGTGGCATTCCTCTGCCCATCTGATGGCTGAAGCCATTGAAATGCTCTATCCCGGTGCTAAATTCGGGATAGGTCCGGATATAGAAAATGGATTTTACTACGATATCGATTTTGGAATTCATTCGATATCTTCTGATGATTTTCCGAAAATTGAAAAAAAGATTCTTGAACTTGCCAAGGAGAAACAGAATTTCTTGCGCAAGGATGTAACAAAAACGGATGCCATTGACTATTTTACCACCAAAGGGGATGAATACAAAATAGAGTTGCTGCAGGGTCTTGAAGATGGCCAGATCACATTTTATGAATCTGGTAAATTCACTGATCTGTGCCGCGGACCGCACATTCCTGATACCAGCTTCATCAAGGCCATCAAGTTGCTCAACATCGCCGGTGCTTATTGGCGCGGTGATGAAAAACGCAAGCAACTCACACGTATTTATGGGATTACATTTCCAAAACAGAAGGAACTGGATGAATTTCTGGTTTTCCTTGAGGAGGCAAAAAAAAGAGACCATCGGAA
>CAYHGE010000034.1:11347-30863 GCA_964355945.1 uncultured Draconibacterium sp. | reverse complement strand
AAATATATTGGTTCCGATGAAAATTGGGAGAAAGCCGAACGGGCCATCATGGAAGTTGCTGAAGAACGTGGTTTGAATACGGTTATTGAACTTGGTGAAGCTGCTTTTTACGGGCCTAAGATGGACTTCATGGTGAAGGATGCCCTGGGTAGAAAATGGCAGCTTGGAACTATCCAGGTTGACTATAATTTACCTGAAAGGTTTGAATTAGAGTATATTGGCAATGACAACCAGAAGCATCGTCCGGTGATGATTCATCGTGCACCATTCGGTTCCATGGAACGGTTTGTTGCAGTTTTGTTAGAGCACACCGCCGGAAATTTTCCGCTCTGGCTTACACCTGATCAGGCTATTGTGTTGCCAATCAGTGAGAAATACCAGGAATATGCAAAAAAAGTTTTTAATTTGCTAAATAATTCCGAAATTCGCACCCTGATTGACGACCGGAATGAAAAGGCTGGCAAGAAGATCCGTGATGCAGAATTGATGAAGATTCCTTTTATGCTCGTAGTGGGAGAGCGCGAAGAGAGCGAAGGGACTGTATCTGTCCGTAAACATGGTCATGGAGATTTAGGACCTCAAAAAATAGAAGATTTCGTCAAATTCGTTGAGGATGAGATTAAAACCGAATTTGGAGAACTTAATTAACATAAATCACAGTATTCACTAATCATTGGAGGAAATACAATAGTTACACAATTTAGCGGCCCGCGTCGATATCCGAAACCGGGAAAAAAAGAAGAACCTTATAATATCAACCAATGGATCAAGGCTCCGGTTGTTCGTGTAGTAGGTGAAAATATTGAACCTGGGATCTACAACATCCGTGAAGCGTTGAACATTGCCGAAGGAAAAGGTCTTGACCTTGTTGAAATTTCACCAACCGCAAATCCTCCCGTTTGCAAGGTGATTGACTACAAGAAATTTCTCTACGAGCTTAAGAAGAAGCAGAAGGAGATGAAAGCCAAGACCGCTAAAATAATTGTGAAGGAGATCCGGCTTGGACCGAATACAGATGAACATGATTTCAACTTTAAACTGAATCACGCCATTAAATTTTTAAAGGAGGGTGCAAAAGTAAAAGTTGATGTGTTCTTTAAAGGTCGGTCTATCATTTACAAGGAGCAGGGAGAACTGATCCTGCTGAAATTCGCCCAACTGCTGGTCGATGTCGGCAAAATCGAACAGATGCCCCGCCTCGAAGGAAAACGCATGATCATGATCATCACCCCGAAGAAATAAGACCAGACTTTAGTCTGGTTAAAAAGAAAATCATCAATTCAATCAATCAATAATTCAACAAAAGGTAACATGCCAAAAATGAAGACCAAATCCGGCGCCAAAAAGAGATTCGCTCTCACGGGTACCGGTAAAATCAAACGGAAGCATGCTTACAAAAGCCACATCCTGACCAAGAAATCGACAAAACGGAAACGTAACCTTACGTATACCGCCATCGTTCATAAGTCGGATGCAGCCAATGTAAAAGAGATGCTCCAGGGTTAATTTTTATTGTTTAACTTGTGTTTAGCTCCATAAGATTCCTGTAACCGGGAACGCTAACGCAAAAAATCAGAAACCATGCCAAGATCAGTTAATTCAGTCGCCTCGCGAGAGAGAAGGAAGAAAATCCTGAAGCGGGCCAAAGGACAATTCGGAAGAAGAAAGAATGTCCTGACCGTTGCGAAAAATTCAGTAGAAAAAGGGTTATGCTATGCCTATAGAGACCGCCGCACCAAGAAACGGAACTTCCGTTCATTGTGGATCACCCGTATCAATGCAGGCGTAAGGCTTTACGGAATGTCATATTCCGTATTTATCGGAAAACTTGCTGAGAAGAATATCACCCTCAACAGGAAAACCCTGGCCGACCTGGCCATGAACCATCCTGATGCCTTTAAAGCGGTTGTTGATGAACTTAACAGCTAAATATAACATTGAAGATTTGAAAAGCCGTGCTGAGAAATCAGTGCGGCTTTTTTTATGGCTTTTTTGAATGCTTCAGATAGTTTTCAATAAAGCTTCCTACCTTATCCGCAGGAATTCTTTTGGCGATGATCTCCTTTTTTCTGTCGAGCAGATAAATGACAGGGGTGGAAATGATGTCGTATTGTTCATGGTAATCACCGGTCAGTGTTCTTGGACCATCCACATTGATCCAGGGCATGTTCTTCTTTTTGATGGAATTTTTCCATTTAACGAGTGAGGTGTCTGAACATACTGCGAAAATCTCAAATCCATATTTGACCTTGTTCTGCTCATAAAATTCCCTGAGTATCGGTATCTCCTTTTCACAGTGCCCGCAATCAGGGTCCCAGAAAAGCAGAAGCAGAAAATCAGCTGTGACGTTATGCATTGAAACCAACTTCAGACTTGTATCCTGCATGATCATGTTCGGGGCGATTTTTCCGATAAGCAACGGACGTATTTTATTTGCCTTCTTGATGATATTCTCATTTACAGTTGGTGTGATCCAGGTTGTTTGGCCTGTTACATAGTATGTGTCAACAATATGAACGAACACTTTGTCAAATCCCATGTATTCCGGATTTTCATACTTATAGGTCGTAAACCACACCAGGTACTTGAACATTTCAGGATTTGGTCTTGCCTTCTCTATGAATATATCAACTTCACGGATCACACTGTCAGGGTTTTGAACAACGATTGTTTCAAAGTATTTTTTTAATTTATTGTGAAATACCGGGGTCCGGAGTAGACGGTCATCCGTAAAATCGGTTCCGTCCCAGAAGTGGGCTTTATAATACCTGTATCCGAAGGTTGAATCCGGCCTGCCATTGGGAAGGATGGGGATTTCAGGTACCTCCGGCTCTTTCATGGCATTGATCATCAAAGCAGTAAAGCTGTTCGGATATTTTGCCACGATGCCGAGTTTAAAAGCAATGAGGTCCTTGTTGATCAGACTCACCTTCTCTGATAGGATCTTCAATGAATCTTTCTGGTCTGCAACCAGCTTTGATTTCTTATCCAACTCCTGAACCTGGTCGAATTTCTCCCGGTTATACCGCAGGTATTTGTAAAACAGATCATTTTCGGGGGAATCTTTAATCTCCATCTTATTAATCGGATCAGAAGGTGTCGTCTCCATCGAGAATTTATGGTCGTTGTTGATCACAAAATCAAAGAAGATTTTATCTGTAATGACCAGGACATACAGCCCTTTTGGAAGATCAGCCGGGGCTTTGTAATCACATCGGCCGGAACCATCTACTTTTAAGGTGTCTTTGATGTAAGTGCCATTGCTGTAGTAGTAGGCCACAAGACAGGTGGTATCTTTTAATCCATTGATTCTGAATTTGATATTGTAACCGGATTGGGCTTTCACCCCATAATTCATGATTATGAAAAACAGAAAAAGAATTGCCAGCTTGGATTTCATCATATAAAAACTAAAAATTAAGATTTGGAGGATAGATGTTCGTTTCGCAAAAGGTCATTGACCGTTTTCACCGGATTAAACGTGATAATCGGAACTTCTACGAAAATGGTGATCCATTTTGCCATGGCACCATTCCAAAGTCCGGGTAATTCCTGCGCTTTAAGGATTTTCCCTCCACTCGATTTCAACGAGATGAACCCGGTATTATCATCCACAAACCCTCTCAGATCAAAGGGATTACCCTTGAAATCCCTGGTACTGCAAACCAGGTCAACCGGGTTAAAATGGGTCGATTGATCAACAATGGCCTTTTGTACAGGATTTTTTAAATCTATCTGCGAAGATTCTACGATCTGTAATGATGTTTTTTTATCCTCTCCCATGATCCAGAATGGCCCTCCGCCTGGTTCTCCTTCATTTTTAACCATACCGCACACGCGAACCGGCCTGTTTAACAGGTGGAAAAGGAATCTAACCTGATTATCTCTGGGATTTGTGGTGAGATCTCCAGGGACATCGAGAAACAGCTTTTTTTGCGCAAATTCAATGATTTTAATAATTTCAGCAGGGGAGACCTGTTTCTCAAGTGTGCCAAGAAATCCTGAAATAGCATTTTGAAGGAACAACAGGTAGCCGCCAATAAGTTTCTTATATTGAAAAGTTGTCTCCTTCAGATGATCGGGAACAATGTTATCAATATTCTTGATGAAAATCAGGTCTGCATCAATTTCATTGAGGTTTTCAAGCAGTGCACCATGTCCGCCGGGCCTGAAAAGTATGGACCCGTCGGGGTTACGCACTGGTTCATTGGCTTCATCTACAGCGATGGTATCTGTTGAAGGTTTCTGAATTGAAAAAGTGATGTCAAATTTCACGTCCAGTTGCGACTCGTATTTACTTTTCACTTTTTCAAAAAGTTCCATGAATTTATCCCGATGTTCGGGGGAGATGGTAAAATGGATCCGGGCAATCTTCGCATGGTCTTTGGTATACGCTGCTGCTTCAACCAGGTGCTCTTCAGCAGCGGTGCGGGCGCCATCAAGGTACTGGTGAAATTTCAGTAAAGCTTTTGGCAGATTTGCGTAGTTAAGGCCATTTGGAGAGAGAATCCCATCAATAATGGTATTGTAATCCCTATTAACAATCAGTTGCTCTATAGTTTTATCCGATTTAGCAGCCAGTTCAGTAAGGTCATGGAAAAAGGCAATCTGCTCCAGGTGGTTGATAAAATAATAAACTGAATTAAAACCCTCGTCTTTATTGAAAAAAACAATTCCCGCCTCATCAGCAATATATTTTTCCATGAATTCAAAAAGATGTTTGAACATCCTGCTGGCTGCGCCTGATGCAGGCACAAATTTTACAACTTTCAAATTGGGGAGCCGTTTTTCAAAATAGGAGTGGTAAAACGACAGCTGATCAGCCTCAAACCTGAGAATGCCATCCCCTGACAGAGCTGGTCTGACAAGATTAATAAAAGGAAATCCGGTGATAAAATGGTCTATCTGTTTTTGAATAACCGGTAACGTGACTCCTTTGTGGTTTATTTGCAGAAGGTCTATGTCGTTGAACATACCATACTTTTTTAATTTCATGGCAAACTTACTAATAATCACAATTCATTCAAGCAACTTATAAGTAATGAGAATTACATTTTCGATGATTTTTCCTATTGTGGCTTTCTGATGTGTTCTATTGTGCCTAATGTGGTTTTCCTTGCCTGACTTCTTGACCACAATAGGCACAGCAGGGCACATAAAAAAACACAATAGAAATTCCAGACTACAAGGGTAGTGAAGGATATAAAGTAACCGGTTTCCTGGTGCAAATTTGGCACTTATTGCATGTTTATTGGTAAAAATGCAGTCATCCATTTGTAAATTCAAGTTGTCAAATCAACACAATATATATTATATATTATTTATAATCAGTACATAACATTAATTCATATAAAGTAATTTAATAAGTAAATCCAAAAATTAAAAGCTGGCTGAAGATACTGTATCGGATATACAATGGAGTAAGAAAGCCCGCATCAGTGTTTCATGATCGGGGAGATCACAAATCTTGCGAAATGCGGAATAAAACAAAAGATGACTACTGTTTACAATTGTAATTACATTTGTAAACAGCGATGACGTTGATGTAAAGTTTTGTAATATAGACTAATAGCATTTTTCTTGTAACTATCCGCCATCCGGTCTTATAACTAAATATTTTACAATCAATGTATTAGAGATATTTTGTAATATTCGATCCAAATGTAATTAATGACTTTTAATAGGATATTGATAAACTCTATGTACAAATGTAAATTACAATGGTAAATTAATATTTTTAATTGGATAGATTAATTTAAAAAACTTTAAATCAGTGTAATATATAATATATCTAATGTTATAAATTAACTGAATATAATTTTAACATTTGCAATTCTGATTTCTCATTATTCATTACTTTTGTAATCTAACTGATGCATTATGATTGAACGGATTTTAGATTTGATGAAGGAGAAGAATTTAACTCCCTCCCAATTTGCCGATGAAATCGGAATTCAGCGGTCGGGAATGTCCCATCTGATTTCAGGGCGCAATAATCCCAGCCTCGAATTTATCATGAAGGTTATGAAAAGGTTTCCTGATGTGAAGGCAGATTATTTGCTTTACGGTAAACTTGACCAGGCTACCGGGACAAATGCGAATATGAGTCATGCAGAAGATAGCATCCCGAAAGAAGCTGAATTTAATGGTATGCCTAAAGTGCAGCCCACGTTATTTGATCAGCCGGATATAATGGAAATAAAACCTGAGCCTAAACCGTTACGGCAGGTCAGAAAGGAGAAAACAGAGCGAAAGATCGAGAAAATTGTTGTTTTCTATGAAGATAAAACATTCAGGGAGTACGACCCTGAATAACATCAGACGGTTTCGAGAAAAGAGAAGAAGAACCCTGCTTCACGTGCGGCACTTTCATCACTGTCTGAACCATGTACTGCATTTTCACTCAGGTTTTTACCATAAAGCTTCCTGATTGTTCCTTCATCTGCCTTGGCAGGGTCAGTGGCTCCGATGAATTTACGAAATGATTCAACTGCATTCTCCTTCTCAAGGATTGCAGCAACGATGGGGCCTGAGGACATAAAATCAGTTAATTCCCCGTAAAAAGGCCTTTCTTTGTGCATTTCATAAAAGTGACCCGCCTGCTCCTTGCTTAAGGAGATTTTTTTCATGGCTTTGATTTTATAACCGGCTTCCTCAATTTTGGCGAGGATATTTCCGGTAAAACCAGCCTGAAATGCGGATGGTTTAATCATGGTAAAAGTGATATTTCCTGTCATAATACGATGTTGTTTAGCGGAAACAAAATTACAATTATATTTTAATTATCCTTAATTTTGCAGTGAATTAACGCTGAACTAATTGGAAAATACTGACTTTAACCTGATTGCCGTAAAGATTTCACAACCTTCACGGATCCTGATAACCACCCATTCCAACCCTGATGGAGACGCCATTGGATCAAGCCTGGCTCTAGCATCCTATTTGAAAAAGAAAAACCATTCTGTACAGGTTATGATCCCTGATCCTTACCCGGATTTCCTCGCCTGGATGAAAGGATGCAATGAAATTTTGGTTTTCTCATCCGATGAAACTGCTTGTAAGGAAGCGATCGCGAATGCTGAATTAATCATCGCCGCTGACTATAACAGCCTGAGTCGCCTGAATGCAGCAGGACAATTGGTTCGTCAGTCAACAGCTTGCAAAGTATTGATCGATCACCATTTGAACCCTACAGAGGAGTTTGAACTTCAGATTTCCATCTCAAAGATTTCATCCACCTCAGAGCTTGTTTACAATTTTATTGAAGCAATGGGTGATCTCCACCTCCTTGACAAGGAGATTGCAGAATGTATTTACGCCGGTATTATTACTGATACAGGCTCACTCAGCTATTCCTGCAACTATATTAAAACATATCTCATCATGGCAGAACTCTTCCGGCTTGGAATTGACGGAGAGCATCTGCACAGGCTGATTTACGATACCTACTCAGAAAGCAGGCTGAGGTTACTGGGTTATTCGATCAGTGATCAGCTTGTCGTGCTGCCTGAATTTCATACAGCTTATATTACCCTTTCAAAGGAGGACCTGGAGCGCTTTAACCACCAGATCGGTGATACAGAGGGTGTTGTAAACTATGCACTTTCAATAAAGGATATCAACCTGGCAGCCCTGTTTATGGAGCGCGATGGAATTGTGAAGGTTTCATTTCGTTCAAAGGGCTCATTTGCAGTCAATTCATTCGCAACTCAACATTTTAACGGAGGTGGGCACCGCAATGCTGCGGGAGCCAACTGCACGACATCACTTGAAGAGACCATCCTGAAATTTAAGCAACTTTTGCCATCCTTTCAAACCATGCTTAAATCCGTCTATTAATTTGAATGCATTTGAGATCACTTGTTTTCGGTCAAGTTCAGGATTCTTCGCTGTAATAGCTCTGATCATGTTGATTTCCTGTAATTCAACCGGTCAACAGTCAGGTTCAGAGCCTCCGTCAAGACTGTTGGAGGATTCTGTTGCAGCATATAATCAGGAATTAGTCAGGGCTGAAAGTCAGGAGATTGATGACTTTATTCTGAGGTACCAGTGGTCAATGAAGAAAACGGCAACAGGTCTGCGCTATATGATTTATAAACAAGGCGATGGCCGTCTGGTAAAACCGGACGACATGGTGTCAATACGGTATAAAATTAATCTGTTGACTGGTGAGTCTGTTTTGCGATCCGATTCAGTAGCTTTTATTACGCTTCTTATGGGCAGAAGGCAGGTGGTTAGCGGACTTGAAGAAGGGGTCCTGCTTATGAAACAAGGCAGTAAAGCCAAACTTATTGTTCCTACACACCTTGGTTACGGGTTGCTGGGAGACAAGGCCACTATCCCTGCAGGGGCTGCCATTGTTTTTGATGTGGAAGTAATCAGGGCTGAAAAATCAAAAAAATAGTTTTCCCGGAGGATATGTAACCATAATATGTTGAAAAATCAATAATTGTTATGTGAAAATGTAAGGAGGAGTTTAGTATCTTTGCCGGTCGAAATAACACACCCTTTCTGTTCAATAATTAAACCAAAACTTTTAAAATGTTAAGTATGAAAAAAATGATTGTAAATCCATTGGTCATCGTAATGTTGGTTGCCTTGACAATGTTGGCTTGTTCATCAAAATATCCTGGTTATGATAAAACAGCAACAGGCTTGTATTATAAGTTGTATAAAGTGAGTAAGGATACAATAAAGGCAAAGCAGGGTGACTGGATTTCTCTGAACATGAGTTACAAGTATAAAGACTCAACGCTGTTTAACAGCAAAACAGCCATGGCAGCTCCTGTTCGTTTTCAATTGCCTCCTTCTGATTTTAAAGGGGATATTTACGAAGGCATCCGCATGCTTTCAGCTGGTGACAGTGCCGATTTTATTATCAATGCCGACTCTTTGTTTACCAAAACATTCCGTCAGCCAAAACGTCCTCCGTTTGTTGACAGCAACAGTGTGATCCATTTCTACATTACCATGCTTTCTATTGATTCACCTGTGACCATGATGAAAACAGAGGAAGACGCCTTGAAGAAGTACATTGAAGAAAAGAAAATTAGTGTGGCTCCAGCTGCTTCGGGATTGTATTTTATTGAAACACTGGCTGGTAAAGGTCCTAAAATTGATACGGGTGTGTGGGTAAAAGCACATTTTGATGTAACTCTGGTTGATGGCAAAAAGGTTTTTTCAACACTTGAGCGAGGCGAGCCGATGGAATTTGAATTCGGGAAGAAATTTGACACTCCTGGTTTTGAGGAAGGTGTTTCCAAAATGTTGAAAGGCGGCAAAGCTACCCTGGTTGTTCCTTCGGTAATAGCTTTTGGCGAGGCTGGCCGTGGCGCCATGGTCCCTCCTTATTCCACAGTCATTTATGATGTTGAGATCGTTGATATACAGTCAAAAGCCGATCACGATAAAAAAGAGGCTGCAAAGAAAAAAGAAGAGGGAACAAAACTCGAAACCAATAAAAAACAAGAAGGAGATCTCATGAGGAAATATCTGGTTGATAAAAAAATCACAGCTAAACCAACCGCATCAGGGTTGATCTATGTTGAGAAAGTTAAAGGAACAGGTACCAAGGCTGCTGCCGGCAAAAAGGTTAAAGTGCATTATACCGGCACCCTGCTGAATGGAACCAAATTTGATTCATCCCGCGATCGTAACGAACCATTTGAATTTGTTTTAGGACAAGGCCAGGTGATCAAAGGATGGGATGAAGGTATTGCCATGATGAATGTCGGCGGAAAAGCCACCCTGGTAATTCCTTCCACAATTGCTTACGGAGAGCGTGATATGGGCCAAATCCCACCGTATTCCACACTCGTATTCGATGTTGAGTTGATGGATGTGAAATAGTTTTTAGAATAATTTTGAAAAAGGCTGATTGCTTATGTGATCAGCCTTTTTCTTTTCGGGTAATTTATGTTTTATCAATCATACCCTGAAGCGCTTTTAACTCATCTCTTAATCTCGCTGCCTCCAGGAAATCAAGGCTTTTTACTGCCTCCTCCATTGCTTTGCGGTTGCGTGTAATAAGTTTCTGAAGTTTCTCCTTTGAAAGGTATTGGATCAGCGGATCAGCAGCCACATCTATCTTCTCAGTCTCATAATAGGGCACAGGAGCTGGTTTGTTTCCGTCAGCCACAGCGGTTTGACCTAAAATATCCCGGGTGCTTTTTACAATCTGGGTTGGTGTAATGTTGTGCATGACATTATATGCAATCTGCTTTTCCCGGCGGCGGTTGGTTTCATCCATCATCCGTTTCATCGATTCAGTGATCTTGTCGGCATACATGATCACTTTGCTGTTCACATTCCTTGCGGCACGCCCTGCCGTTTGGGTAAGAGAGCGCTCTGAACGGAGAAACCCTTCCTTATCAGCATCCAGGATGGCTACCAGCGATACCTCCGGCAGATCGAGTCCTTCGCGGAGGAGATTCACCCCAACCAGGACGTCAAATACCCCGAGTCGTAAATCTCTCAGGATTTCAACTCTCTCCAACGTGTCAACATCGGAATGGATGTACCGGCACTTAACATCAATTTTGGTAAAGTAATTGGTCAGCTCTTCTGCCATCCGTTTTGTCAATGTCGTAACCAGCGTGCGCTCATGTTTGATGATCCGCTGGTTTATTTCATCGAGCAGATCGTCGATCTGCCTTAGGCTTGGCCTCACTTCAACATACGGATCCAGCAACCCGGTTGGCCGGATGACCTGTTCAACCATAATTCCTTCACACTTCTGCAGCTCAAAATCGGCCGGTGTGGCGCTGACATAGATGGTTTGCGTGACAATCGATTCAAACTCTTCAAATTTCAGGGGCCGGTTATCCATGGCTGAAGGGAGCCGAAAACCATACTCAACAAGAGTTTGCTTACGCGACCGGTCTCCACCGAACATCGCCCGGATCTGAGGAATGCTCACATGGCTTTCATCGATGACCATTAAAAAATCCTCAGGAAAAAAGTCGAGCAAACAGAATGGCCTTGAGCCGGAGTTTCTACCATCAAAATACCTCGAATAGTTTTCAATCCCGGAACAGTAGCCCAGTTCACGCATCATTTCAATATCATAGCTAACACGGTCTTCGAGGCGTTTTGCCTCCAGATCCTTGCCATTTTCCCTGAAGTAGGCACATTGCTTGATAAGATCATCCTGTATTTCGACCAGCGCTTCCCGCATTTTATCCTGGGATGTTACAAAAATGTTTGCCGGATAGAGGGTCATCTGGTCCATTTTTTCAATCTTTCTGCCGGTCAGCGGATCAAAAGACTCCATGCTTTCCACTTCGTTACCAAGGAAAATCACCCGATAGGCGATGTCAGCATACGCCGGGAAAATGTCGACAGAATCTCCTTTCACGCGGAAACGGCCACGGGTAAATTCTCCTTCTGTTCTGGAATACAGACTATTGACAAGAGAATTCAAAAGTTTCTTACGACCAATCTGGTCACCCGGCTGAAGCCGGATTACATTTTCGTTGAAATCATCCGGGTTGCCGATCCCATAGATGCATGAAACCGATGAAACCACAATGATGTCCCTACGGCCTGATAACAAGGCAGAAGAGGCACTGAGCCTCAATTTTTCGATCTCCTCGTTGATGGAGAGATCTTTTTCTATGTATGTATTGGTAACAGGGATGAATGCTTCCGGCTGGTAATAGTCGTAGTATGAAACAAAGAATTCAACAGCATTGTCAGGAAAAAACTGCTTGAATTCACCATAAAGCTGTGCTGCCAGGGTTTTATTGTGACTAAGCACCAGCGTTGGTTTTTGAACCTGCTGGATGGCATTGGCGATGGTAAATGTCTTGCCCGATCCTGTAACCCCCAGCAATACTTGTCCGGGATCACCACGCCGGATACCTTCCACAAGCTGTTTAATTGCTTCCGGCTGATCTCCGGTAGGTTTGAATTCAGAGGTGAGATTAAATTCCAAGTTGATCGTTTTTAAGGTGTTTTTACCAGGGTGGTGGCGATGGGAAAGTGATCTGATAAATAGACATCAAAATTTTGATAGGAAACAGATTCAAATTCTTTAGAATGGAGCACATAGTCAATCCTGAATGATGGAAGTTTACCAGAATATGTGCTTTGAAAGAGTCCATGGCCACGCTCAACAAATGAATCCGACAATTTCCTGGTCAACTGATGGTAAGTAAAGGATGAAGGTGTATCGTTAAAATCGCCGGAAAGGACGACGGGGTATTTGCAGGAGGCAATGTGGGCTGATAAAATATTTACTTGTTTTGCCCTGATAATAAACGCCTTACGTAGTTTCCATAACATTCTTTTGGATCCTTCCTGAATGGTGGCTGTCTCCTCCTCATCCGGTTCGGTCAGTTGGGTATAAAAGTTATAATCTGCATTTCCAAACCGGATCGATTCAAGGTGCAGATTATAAAGTCTTACGGTATCTCCGTTGATTATCAGATCGCTGAAGATGGCGTAATGACTGCGTTCCGGAAGTTTTAGCCATCCGGAATTAATAATCGGGTAGCGCGAAAATGTTGCTATTGCATTGATTTTTTGTTTGTTGTCAAATTCACGATAGTTTTTAAACGCGTAATAATCAAGATGGATCGAGCTTGCAAATTTCGAAAGTGTCTGCGAAAAATCCTCTCCCATGGCAAAAAATTCCTGAACACAAATGATATCTGCATTTTGCCGGGATAGAAATTCAGTTACCTTACTTTTCGTCTCCTGTTTGTTGTCTGCTTTTTGACTTCCATATAGCGAATGAACATTGAAACTGACGATTTTGATTTTTGGGAGATGTGATTCAGTTTGTTTAGAAAACCGGATCGGATAGATTGCAAGCAGGTTGGTGTACCCTGCAAGAATGGCAATGAGGGAGACAAAAACAAATCGATTCCAGGTCAAAAGCCAGAAAATGACGAATAAGATATTGATAATGAGAAACACAGGGTAAGACAGACCAAAAAAAGCGAGTATCCAGAACTTCTCAGGACTAACAAATCCGGCAAGATAGGACGCCAACAAGCCGGCAACAGCGCATAAATTCAGAAAATAAAAAATGCTTTTTATGATTGACCGACCTTTCATCATCAACCGTTTAGGGTTTATCAGCGTTTATTTGAGGTTTTAAAAAGGAGCTCCTTTTCATCTTTTGTCAGACAATCGTAACCTCCTTTGGATATTTTTTCCAGTATTTCATCGACCCGTTTCTGTGTCTCTCTCTTTTTTAAATTATAATCTTCATCGGAAACAGGTCTTCCATAATTTCCTCCTGTTGAATAGCTTGCCTTGGGTTTATTCCGGAATCTGTGGATAAAGTTACGGATAAAGTCAGGTGGATTTCCGGGTTGAACTGTTGTTTTAGAGTAACGGTACAACAAAATATACAAGGCTCCGAAAAGTGCTCCTCCGATGTGGGCAATATGTCCGCCGGCATTTCCTGAAGGAATCATGAAAAAGTCAAAAACAAACAGAATAACCGCCAGGTAGATAATTTTCAACCTTCCGACAAGGAAAAGCTGCAGGGTGTAATTTGGAACATACACTGCAATGGAGGCTACGATTGCCATAACTGATGCAGAAGCGCCCAGGGCAAAAGATATCGGGATCATTTCAGTAAAAACGGGAAATATGTTGAATGCCAGGACGTAAAACAGGCCGCCGGCGATTCCACCAAAAAAATAGATGATAACCAATTGCCTGGAAGGCAGGAACTCGATAAATATCCGGCCGAACCAGTACAGCCAAAGCATGTTGAACAGGATATGCCAGATATCGAAATGCAGAAACATATAACTAACCATGGTCCACGGCTTCAAAACCAGAAGATGAATTGAAGCAGGTATTGCGAATCCGTGCATGAGCAGTGCATTTACCGTATCGCTATCAGGGTTGTTATAGAAGAAAAAAATGACTTTTAAAACCTGCACGAGGACCCACACGGCAACATTGACCAATATCAGCACTGACAAGGCGGATCCTTGTCTGAAAAACCGTTTGATCTCGTCAATCGGGTTTAGATTTTGATTGAAGTTATAGTTCACCATGAAAACCGGGGTGTTTTTTTTTCCAGTAGATTATTAAAAAGAATCCAAAAATCATTCCTCCCAGGTGAGCAAAATGTGCGACATTGTCACTTGGATTATTCGAGATTCCGGAATAAAGTTCCAGTGCACCATAAGCGATCACAATCCATTTTGCCTTGATGGGAAAGAGAAAATAGACATACACCAGCATGTTTGGAAACATCATGCCGAATGCCAGCAGGATTCCGTAAACAGCTCCGGAGGCACCCACGGTGGGGGTGCTGATATGATCCTGCCATACCTGGGTAATATAGTCTTTTGACATCATCATACTTTCCTCGCTTAACGGAGATACATTCCATTTGGTCAGAAAGATTTTCAGGTCATCAAATAGTTGCTGTGAATGTGGAGGGTAGGCATTGATAAAAGCAACAAAGTTTTGTATGCCTGCATTTTGCTGATATTCCTGCACAGCAACCTGAACAGGAGCAAACGTATACCACATGACAAATGACTGGATAATGGCAGCACCAATACCAGTTGCCATATAATAGGTTAAAAACCGTTTCGAACCCCACACGTTTTCCAGCAAATAGCCAAACATCCATAATGCAAACATGTTCCATACAACATGAGAGATGCTTCCGTGTAAAAACATGTAGGAAACAAACTGGTAAGGGCGGAACAGATCTGACTGGAAATAGTGCAGGCCCATGAGGTTTACCAGGTCAATGCCAAAGGCTGTTTCAAAAGAAACTGTCGCAAGATAAAACAACCCATTGATAATCAATAAGTTTTTGACTACCGGCGGAAGAACGTTGAATCCTGATGGGCTATATTGTTGAGACATAGATTATGAACTGTTAAATTTTGAATTTGGTATGCAATTCATCATAAGAAATCACATACATTGTAGGCTTTCCGTCAGGTGAAACACCGGGTACCTTACAGGAAAAAAGGTTTTCAATCAGGGCATCCATCTCTTCCTGATGTAATTTTTTTCCCCGTTTGATGGATAGCTTTTTTGCCATGGTTTTGGCAAGTACCTGCCGGGGGTCTGTTTTAGGCTCTTGTCCGGCAGATTTGAGCGACTCAAGTATTGATTCAACAAACAACCTGATGTCGCCCGACTCAACGTTCATCGGTATCGCATGAACGACAAAACTTCCTTTTCCAAAGTCGTTGATTTCGAAGCCAAGGTTGCGGAAGTGGGTGTCCCATTCATGAAACAGCTGGGCATCATCAGGGTTCAGGGTAATTGTTTGGGGAATAAGCTGGTGCTGTCCCGGATTTGATTCTGACTGGCCGGATACTGAAAACCGCTCATACAGGATCCGTTCGTGGGCATGCTGCTGATCAATGATGATAATTCCCGATATGGTATCTGTAACAACAAAGGAATTTTGAATCTGAACACCTTTTTTACTGTTTAAAGCAGTTCCACCTTCAATCTCTCCAGGCTCATCTCCTGATTGGGCACTACTCATCACAGGAAATTCAATAATTTCAGCCAGAGGATGAGGTGGTTGGGTGGTGTACAAATCGCGCCATCCCAGGATGGAAGGAGTTGGTTTTTGTGGAAATGTAAAGCTTGTCTGCGGCTGCACTTTCTTTTCAAACGGGTTATAATCAGGATTTACAGTAATTACCGGCTGCCTGATTGGCTGGTTTTCGGGAATAGGAGGGAAGTTCATGCTTTGTTCTACATCAAAATCAAGTGATGGAGCGAGGCTGAATTTACCAATAGATTGTTTTACAGCGGCATGCAAGATTGCGTAAATACTTTTGATATCCTGGAAGTTGATTTCAGTCTTGGTCGGATGGATATTCACATCAATTGTTTGAGGATCGACTTCCATAAATAGAAAGTAGGAGGGAATTGAATCATCCGGAATCAACTCTTTAAATGCCCGGTCGACAGCATTGTGGAGATACGCACTTTTGATAAACCGGCCATTGGCAAAAAAATACTGCTCACCCCGGGTTTTTTTTGCGAATTCAGGCTTCCCGATGAACCCTGAGATATTGACAAGATCTGTTTGCTGTTCAACAGGAATGAGACGCTGGGAATAAAAAGAACCATAAAGGTTGATGATTCTTTGTTTAAGATTGGCTGATGGTAACTGGAACAGGATTTTATCCTGGTTATAGAATGTAAATGAGATGTCGGGGTTAACCAATGCCACCCGGAAAAACTCTTCGATGATGTACTTTAATTCGAGGGTGTTCGATTTGAGAAAATTTCTTCTCGCGGGAACGTTAAAGAAAAGATTCTTTACACTGACGGTCGTTCCATTCTGGCAGCTTACAGGGGATTGTTCTTTAAATTCGGTGCCTTCAATCAGGATGGATGTACCAATCTCATCTTCATGTCGTTTTGTTTTAAGTTCAACCTGTGCGATAGATGCTATGGAAGCAAGTGCTTCACCACGAAATCCAAGGGTTCGGATGGAAAGCAGATCGTCAGCCTTTTGAATTTTAGATGTTGCATGGCGCTCAAAACACATCCGGGCATCTCTTTCCGACATTCCGCAGCCATTGTCGGTGACCTGGATGAGTAATTTTCCGGATTCTTTGATAATCAGTTTGATATCTGTTGCACCGGCATCAATGGTATTCTCCAATAACTCTTTAACAGCAGAAGCAGGTCGCTGAACGACTTCACCGGCAGCAATCTGATTGGCAACAGAATCAGGTAAAAGGCGAATAATATCAGTCATCACAGCAAAAATACCCAATAAAATAAAGCACCATTGAAAAATTATTCAATGGTGCAAAACGATTAGCGTGTTTCTCAGAAAAATCCTTCTTTCTCCGAAACAGGATTAAGTGTTATTCAATCAGAATCTGGACCTGTCCAGAACCGGGAACCTCATCTGAACCAGATAGAAGGCTCCGTAGAATGCCGCACTGAAAAAGGTGGTTCCCAGAAGATCATTCATAAAAAATGATAACCCGTTGGTTGCATCGTTAAAAAACATCAGGCCTGCGATATAACATTCAGCAAGCCCGGCTGCGGTTTGCGGGTAAAATGGACTGGCTATCCATGAAAAAAAGTTTGTTATCAGAAAAAAGATAACAGCTGAAGAAAATGAAGCCAGTACAACGGATCCCACATTCACTTTTTTACGGATCGCAATACCAATCAGAACCGTGATGGCAAAACTCATGTAAACAGCAGGCATATTGGCATGCAGACCAATAACGAGATCGCTTATGAACATCGCGGCGATCGGAATGGCGAAAGCAAATTGCTTTCTGTCGAAATAGGTACCAGCAAAAAGAGCCATGGCTGCTATTGGCGTAAAGTTCGGCCAATGCGGCAGCAGCCTTAAAAAGGCTGCAACAAGAATAACTGAAAAAACAACAATAAATCTAGGATTGATAGACTTATATTTCATTAATATATTATGTTTAGAATCATACAAAAATAGTAAATCATTTTAACAAAAGTCAAGTCTTATGAAAAATAGTTTCTAATTTTGGCAAACAATCTTTAAACCAATACCTTAAAATGAGTTGTAACATTCTTTTATCCTTACTTTTATCTGCCTGGTTATCCAACGGAAATCCTCCCATGAAAGATAAAGTTGACGTAATATTCACAAATGGCCATATTTATACTGTTGATAAGGGCAACTCACGTGTTGAGGCGATGGCTGTGCTTCACGGGAAGATCGTTGCAACGGGCACAAGCAACTCAATTTCAGAACACTATGTTGCTTCCAGGGTGGTTGATCTGGAAAAAAAGTATATTTTTCCCGGATTTATAGATGCTCACTGCCATTTCATGGGTTATGCACTTGGTTTGCAATATATTGATCTTCTGGGGTGTAAATCATTTGATGAAGTACTCGACAGGTTAAGGAAGGCTGCCAATGGATCCGGGGGAAAATGGATCGTTGGCAGGGGGTGGGACCAGAATCTATGGGCTGATAAGGATTTCCCGGACAACAAACAGCTGAACAACCTGTATCCTGATATTCCAGTCATGCTGATCAGGGTTGACGGGCATGTTGTTCTGGCAAACCAGACTGCACTTTCGAAAGCAGGTATACGCTTAACCAACCGGTTTGGCACTGTGCAGGTTGAAATCAAAAATGGGAGTCTGACCGGGATTTTAAGCGAAACTGCTGCCGACCTGATGCGCGCAACAGTACCCTCACCTAAAGGACCTGAATTACATGGCTTGTTGAAAATGGCTGAACAACAGTGTTTTGGCGTCGGGCTCACCATGGTCAGTGATGCTGGTCTCGACTATTACCAGGTTCAAACCATCGATACGTTGCAGAAAAGGGGCCAGCTGAAAATGGGGGTCTATGCCATGCTTACTCCGGACCAGAAAAATATCAGCGAATTTGTAAAAAAGGGGCCCTGGATTACCGATAAACTCGTGGTAAGGTCTGTCAAAATTTATGCTGACGGAAGTCTTGGAAGCAGGACTGCAAGCCTTAAGCAGCCGTATTCCGATCTGCACTCAGCATCCGGGATCATTGTTACGACACCTGATTCGATCAAAGATTTATGCCGTCTTGCTTATGATCATGGTTATCAGGTTAATACTCATTGTATTGGAGATTCAGCCACCAGCATGGTGTTGAAAATTTATGGAACAATGTTAAAGGGCAAAAATGATTTAAGGTGGAGAATAGAACATGCGCAGGTGGTGGATTCCTGGGATATACATCTGTTTGGGGACTATTCGGTGGTTCCGTCGGTACAGGCTTCCCATGCAACCTCTGACATGAGATGGGCGGAAGACCGGCTTGGGCCGGAGCGAATCCCGGGTGCATACGCTTATAAGAGCCTGATGCAGCAAAATGGCTGGATTGCCAATGGAACTGATTTTCCGATTGAAAGTATTTCACCCTTGTTAACCTTTTATGCCGCTGTTGCGAGGCAGGACCCGTCAGGGTTTCCTGAGGATGGTTTTATGACAGACAATGCACTGACACGGGAAGAGGCATTGCGTTCCATCACAATCTGGGCGGCAAAGGCTGATTTTATGGAGCATTCAAAAGGCAGTCTGGAGGCCGGCAAGGACGCTGATTTTGTGATTCTTGACCAGGATATGATGCAGGTCTCGATAAAGCTGGTGCCAGAAATAAAGGTGCTGCAAACCTTTATTGGCGGTAAAGGGGTATTGGAAAAATAAAAAAGCGGAACTGCAAATTTGCAGTCCCGCTTCCTGAAAATCGTATGGTTAACCGGTGTTATTCCTTGGGCAGTCTGGAAATAAGTAGCTTATCACCTCTGGTTGTCTCGCTGAAAAAGTACAGATAATCAGTGGTCGATAAAACATTATTACTTGGAAAAAGGTAGTACTTTCTTTTCTCGTCTTCTCCTAATGTTTTAAAATCGGATGCTTTTTTTGTTTTCATGTCAATGCTGCCATATTGTATTGAAAATAGTGGACTATAGGTGGTCGTAACGGTGGTGGTCCCGCCAAAATAGCTCCAATCCGAACTTGATTCTTTTTCAATGGCTTTTACAATGTGCAGGATCCAGTTTAATTT
>CAYHGE010000034.1:0-11247 GCA_964355945.1 uncultured Draconibacterium sp. | reverse complement strand
ATAATACGCCAGCCCACGGTAGGTGCATTGAATTTAACGCGTTCTTTTATTTTGCCTTCAGGTGTGATTCTCAGATACTCGAACATGTGAGGATCAGGCGCTGCATTCTTTTTAATCACATTGGTAGGAGCATAGATCAAAATCCAATCTCTGGGAAAGTCATCATTTTCAAGTGATTCACTTAAATCATCCATTAAGGGTTGTGAAAAAACGCAGGTCATGGAATTGTCAAATTGTACCTTTTCAAGTACCTTGATGTTTAACTCATTGTCGCTTATTAATAAATCATAACTTGCATAGAGTTCCTCTTTTGGATCCCCGGCATTAATAGCCATTACCAGGATTGTACTATCTCTTTCAACTTCATAAACTCCGCCAAAGAATTTATACTTTTTACCGTCTTCATTTTTGGGCTTTACTTTTTCCAGCATCTTTACCCGCCGTTCGTACTGACCGGTCCACCAGTTATACTTCGCAGAAATCCTCTTTTTCCTGAACACAAGGTCAGCAGTATAATTCGCAGATGCAGATATGTTATTGGCTAAAAAGAAATCTCCTTTGTAGTTGAACCATCTCCATTTTTTTCTCGCCCGCTCAATTTCCAATTCATCTTTATCGATATTCAGCAACGTTGCATCTTTATCAAAATGGTAAATTTCAGATTTTATTTTTTTTTGTGATGATGGAAGAATGAAAATCATATCGAAATTCCCGTTATCCTTTTCTTCGACATTGCCTAAATAGCCTTTTTTTGCTTTTCTTGAAATTTCATAATCCTTTTCAAGCATCATTTTCTGGGAGAAAACAGAAGATAAATTGCTGAATATTAGAAAAATAAATGCAGTAAGCCAAAGTGTATGTTTCATGGTTCAATTCTTTGTATGTGGGTTAAAAATGAGTGAATTGGTCAGTTATTTCAGACCAGATAAATTCAATTAGCCAGTATTATGGCGCATGAGCGCGCAGACACCGATCATTATTTAGACAAAATTAAAATAATAAATTGATTTACCAAAGTTTACCCGGAATAATTTTCGGTTTTATTCCGTTTGTCGATGAATTTGACAGGTTTTCGGCTTAGGGCAGGAAATTGCATGGAAAGAATGGTGCTTTCAGAAACAAAAGAGATCAAGGGGGCAACACGCAGTTTAGCACGAAAATGCTCTTTTATCTCCAGTTCATTATCTGATTCATATCCATTCCCATGGATATGAATCAGGATTTCATCGGTTCCGATATCATTGGTGAACACTTCAACCACATAATTTGAAATATACGCGATGTTGTCAAGAATGTCGTAAAGGGCAGAGGGGAACAGTGTCGTACCTTTGTACTTGATCATTTGGTTCTTTCTTCCGATGATGGGGCCAAGGCGCAGGGTATTTCTGCCACAGGGGCACGGATCGTTGAAATGATGGCAGATGTCGCCGGTTTTAAAGCGCAGCAGCGGCATACCCTCTACACCAAGCGTTGTAATGGTCACTTCCCCCGGCTCCCCTTCCTTCACAGGCATGCTGTTTGCATCTAAAAATTCGACGATAATCAGTTCGGGGTGAAGATGTCCGCCGGTTCCTTCGCTACATTCTGTAAATGAAGTTGCCATTTCCGTTGAGGCATACGTCGAAAAGATGTTGAGCGGCCATTTCTCTGTAATTCTTCGTCCAAGGGTGTTGAAGGACAGGTCACTGTTTCGTAAAGGTTCACCAATGCAAATTGCTTTTGTAATGCTGCTTCCAAGGTAGTCAATGCCATGTTGCTCCGCATAGTCAATCAGCTTCAGTATAAATGAAGGAACAGCAACAATGGCGTTCGGCCTGATGCGTTTAATCGTATCCCATTGCAATTCAGGAATTCCATTTCCAACCCGAACCACACCAGCTCCGAGCATTCTGATCCCCAGGAAATAAGCAAGTCCTGCCATGAAGCGACGATCGATGGTTGTCATCAGCTGATAGATATCTGACTCACTACCTTCTGCACATACAAATGACAATGCCTCATTATAGGCCAGGCGGTCGAGATCTTTGTCAGTCATGGCAAAGGTAACAGGGTTTCCAAGCGTTCCCGAGGTTGTGATATAATCGATGACCTTTGTTTTGGGTGTGCAGAGAAAGTCACTATTTCGGGTCTGGAGATCACTTTTTGTGGTGACAGGAATGTTGACAAGGTCAGCAACGGTCTTAATTTTTATTGTGTCAATATGTTGACTATGAAAAACCTGGCTGTAAAAAGGGGAATTTGTTTTAAGATATGAAAGGGCCTCTCGCAGTCTGCCATTTTGATAACTGGCAATAACCGTTAAAGGTTCTCTTTCAATTTGAGGGAAAAAGGGGTTGTTTTTTATCATCGGATACAGCCGTAATTTTCAATTGCAAGGTTCATAACCCAGGGATTTGATATGAATTTCCAATTCCCGGGAGATGAATGTTTTTTCTTGTTCGGTGAGTGAAAATGTATTTTTTGTAAAGTTTCTGTTTTGTGTGATGAAAAGGTTAATCTTAGCCTCCATTACTTCGGAAAATTTCAACCCCAATTCATAGTATACATCCTTGAGAACCTTAACAGGATCTGCTTCAAGGTCTTCAAACCTTATCTGAACCAAGGTTCCGGGCGGTAATACTTTACGATCATTTTCGACGGTGTCAAGCAGATTTTTAAGAAATAAGGTTACATCGGAAAATTTCGCAGAAGCGCCATGATTGTTCAATGCATTCTGCTTTGCAAGAATTTTCCACATGTGGATGGTCGAAGGTACGACCTTGCCTGGATGACGGACGATATGGATAAACCTGGCGTTCGGAAACATATCAAGCAAGACGTTGATTCTGAAAGAATTAAAAGGGTTCTTCGAAACAATTCTTTTACCATGTCTGAAATAAATCTTTTTATAAAATTCCGCAACACGATGTTTCCATATATCAAGATTTCTGCCGGAAGGCAGAAACGGGCTTCCATGGTTTAAGAAATATGTATGTGATTTAGGAAATACAAGGTTTTCCAGGGGTGAATAGTTTGTGAGCCGGTAAATCGCATATTCATCTTCCTGGGGCTCATCCATGCCGATTTTCACCATGTCCATCGGCCTGTGTTCGGAAACAACCTGTTTGAATATCGGACGGTAATATGGGTATGAAACCAGGAAACTATCAGGAACAGCAACCTGGAACAGGGTAGGGGTGCACAAGTCAGGATCAAGGTTGATAAGCTGATGCAGAAAAGTTGAGCCTGTTCTCCAGTGGCCGATAATGAAGATGGGGTTATCCGGCATGATGGCATTTTTCAGCGACTTTGCATACCGTGCTTTTTCGATCACGGCAAAAAACGAAGACCAGCATGCACTCTGAATCAGAAATGCCAGTCGCAAGATGGTTTTGGTATTGTATGTAATCCTGCTTCGGTGTAATAGCCGAAACAATTGATCCAGTTTGATTCCGGCAGTCAGATAGGAATCCTTCAATGTGTGAAAATATTAGATTAAGAAGTGGGGTTTTCCCGTTGTTCTGTTATAAACCGGGCAATAGAGTTAATTGAACCGATCACCTGTCTCGCCAGATTTTGGTCAGCTATCCTGATTCCATAAGTGCGCTGAATCGCCATGATAATTTCAATGGCATCCACCGAATCAAGGGTAAGCGCATTGTCTCCGCCAAACAGCGGTTTCTCGTCATCCACATCATCCAGGTTTATATTTTCGATGGACAGGGTACTTATGATCAGGTTCTTTATTTCAAGTTTCAATTCCTGTGTTGGTTCGGTCATGTGTAAGTAATTAATATTCAGTTATTTAATTGCTTGTGAAAGGGATTTAAAAAAGCGCTCTTCTACGTCGGCCCTGTCATAAAGCATTTCACTCAGTTGTTTTAATTTATCAGGTCCGAGGTCCCGGTTTTTGCCTATACGGGCAGAAAAGAGAGAAATTTCTCTCCAGCCGTCACCTATTTTCATCAGTTCGGCTGAAAGTTCTGCAAGCTGAGGTTTCCCTGTAATGGAGGCAGCCTGCTGCAGGAAGGTTGCATACATGAAGCGAAAACCGGCGCCACCTGTACCCTGGTCTTCCAGCAAAATATTGATTTTCATGATTTCATGCGACAAATGCTCCGTATCTCTTGCAAATTTCGGCCATTCCACCACTTTTTTAGCAAACATCCGTATTCCCTTGATGCCAAGAAACGGGATTGGGATTTTTAACATATAAAAACATGCCTTGCTGATGCCTTTCAGGATGGCTTTGTTGTAGTCAATATCGGCAGGGAGTTTGTCGAGATGGAAGATAAATCCTTTTGGCGACATGTTTCCGCCTGCAAACCGTCCTTTATCCAGAGAGTCAGCGTCTAGTTCCACCATGTGCGGGAAGTATGCATCACTGATGGTGTATTTGTTTTCGGTCTTGCCCGCTACCACGAGAAAATGCACATTGATATGAACGCGTTCCCATGATGGAACATAATCCATGTAAAAGAAATCGACCTGTGCACCTGTCGGGATGTTGTTTTGCAGCAGTTGATCCAGTGTCTGCTGTCCTTTCACCGGATCCTTGAAGTTGTAATTTTTAAATCTGACCCCGAGTCGTTTTTCAATGTTGGTGCGCATTTGACCTGGCTTATTCCGTACAATGAAGGTAGGAAATGCAAAAGATTTCATTTTATGAAAATATCCGAAGAAAATTCCGCTGGCAATGCCAAAGACAAGAGGTTCTGTGATATGAAGGCCACCATGGTTCAGCAGGGATGAAATGGTTCCTGATTCGCAATGTGCGGCCATTTTATGGTTGAAATTCTGTACGATCATCTAAATTTTTTCTTCAATTTTTGTCAATGTGACATAAGGATTGGCAGTTTGCGAATGCCCGACCATAATGCCAGAAGTGGTGTGTTCAAGAATGAAATCAGATTCAAAATTACCATCGATTTTCACCAGCACAATCTGCAACAGGTTTGCAATGGGCACATTAAATACAGCTGCATATTTCAGAAGTTCTTCCATGGTGGCACTTCCGAAAAGTTTAGGATCCAGATGTTTTTTAACTCTTGATTTCCGTATACGGGCTCTGGCAGCCAACTCTGAGAAAGAGAGATCTATCAGGATCATGTAGTATTTTATCGGGCTGATAGCTCCGGAAGTCACCTGGGTTCTCAGGTCAATCTCCAGATTCCTGCGTTTATAGACATAATCGTCCATATAGTTGGCGGAAATGTAGGAGCCGGTTTGCATTGGCCCATAATTTCCGTCATCCTTCTCCACATACAGGATCACCTGTTGTTCCGGATAATCCACAAAACCGTCTTTTTCCTTCATTGGATGAAGCTTAATTTTCTCCGCTATTTCTGCTTTGCAAAAATAGCAATGCTTATGATCATTGCAAAAACAAAAAACAGGAAGATTTATCCATTCTTTCTGGCCTCAATCAGGCTGATCGGGGCAATGGTAGGGATAATCCGGGTGAGTGTAAATCCCGACTTGTTAAGGATGGCCCTGTACTCCTTTTCCGTTCTTTCTTTTCCTCCCGGCATGGAGGCCATCATTTGAATATCGAGTAGTTTTGCCAATGATGGCATGTTTCCCGGGGGAACCACCATTTCGATGATTATCAATATTCCGTCTGGCTCCATGGCATTGCGGATATTCTTTAAAAGTTCTGCCGATTGTTCATCACCCCAGTTGTGAATGATATTTTTAAGAATATACAGGGTGCATGATTTTGGAATATCCTTGAAAAAATCACCCGGAACAATCTCAATTCTGTCAGCAACCTGATGTCTGGCAAGCATCTCCGGTGCCTTTTCAAGTGCCTCAGGCATATCGAAAAGGATGCCACGGCATGAAGGATAGTGCTTTAGGATGTTGGCCAGCAAAAAGCCTTCACCTCCTCCGATATCCGCAATAGTAATGAATTTTGAAAAACTATATGCATGAAGAACAGGTGCAAGCCCAAGATCTGAAAGGTTCGACATTGATGCGTCAAACACAACTTGTTCTGTCGGATGGTTTTTGAGATATTGATATGTTTCAATGCCATATTTATCTGAGAATGCGTCCTTTCCGGTTCGAACAGAATATTCCAGGTTGCTCATCAGGTTCCAATTTACAGGGCCCAGGTGATGAAGGATCATCTGCCGCAGTGAGCCTGGTTCATCGAGGAGGCCCCTGGCCATTGCATTGAGTGCAAATCGGTCATCATTGGTTTGTTTGAAAATTCCCTGGCTGGCGAGTACGCGTAAAACCCTTGCCAGGTTTAACGGATCAACATTCACAAGTACGGCCAGTTCTGCCGCTGTCAGGGGCTGCTTTTTCAGAAGCGTGGCGATGTCCAGTTTAGCTGCAACATAAAGTGAAGGCAGCATCCAGAAGTTTTGAAATTGTTCATAGAGAACAACATTTCCGGGGAACAGTTTCCGGTTCAACTGTGTTAAAAAAATGCGAAAAGAGTTGATGGCATTAATGAGCCAGACAGGTGGCAGTTTCTGTACCATGGTTGGCCTGTGCATGCAGTTAGCCCTGTCGGATGGGGAGGTTTTTCAATTGAGACTCAAATTTCTCCAGATCCGAGATAAGTTTTACTTTTTTATCATGGATATTCAGTTTCATGGTCGAAAATAGCTCTTTGTAATACTGAATACCTTTATCAAGGTTTTCACCGAAGGTTGTAAAGTATTCCTGTTGTTTCTCAGACCATGGCCTGGCAGTCTCGTCAAGTTTGGTTTTCAGGTAATCAAGGTAGATTGTAAGCTCCTTGATGAACATGTGTGGCCGGTCTTTTCTTGTGATGACATTGATTTTTCCGTAAATATGATCAACCATCTCTTTGAGGGTCATTACTTCGGAGAAATAGGCCATGTTTGGTCCGGGGCAAACAGAAACACCTGGTTTTTCGAATTTCGTATCCAGATTACTGACCAGAAGGGCCGAAGTTCCAAGTCCAACACAAATACAGGACTTATCAACAACTTTATCATATTCATTCTGAAAATCAGCATCACTGAGCCCACTTGCCTTTAACTCTTCAATTTTGGCTTTCTGATATTTCCTTGAAGCGAGGCAAAGTGTTGGTTCTCCGAACTCATTGCTGAGAGCAGCGTACTTTTTAGGGCAAGGATTCCCGGGTGTACCTTGTTCGATGTATGCGAGTTTTTCCTGGTCTTTTGAATTCCCGATTAAATTGTTGAAAGGAATACCCAAAGGGCTGATACTGCTTACCTGAAGGTCTTCTTCCTTCGCTTTGCACAAAAGATCCAACGTTTGTTGATCTACATTGACCACTTCCGGAACAAGCAGGAACGGAGTGCCCCAGCCAACAGAATCGAGCTGGTAATGTTCAGCCAGGAATTGATGTTCCTCTGCAGTCCCGACGCCACCCTGGGCGGTGATTTTGATGTCCAGCGGGTGTTCAGGGCAGGGGCGGTTTTTTGCTTTGAGAGCTATCTTCAATAAGCTAAAAGTTTGGTTAATGAGATCCTCCCTGTTTTGGTTAATCTCTTCAAGTACCGGTCCAAGCAGGTACCCGGTAGTGGGGAAGGCGTGCCCTCCACAGTTAAGTCCAGATTCAATGCGGTATTCCGAAACCCACAAGCCTTTTTTCGCAAGGTACTTACCCTGGATAAGGGCCGACCGGTAATCACTTACTTTCAGGGTGATTTTTTTATTTAACCTGAATTCCTGATCCGGGTAAAATTCATCGAATGACTCGAGATAATTATACAATCTGGTGCTCATACCAGCCGAAAGCACGACAGAAGATGATAAATCGCTTTTGACGAATCCACGCAATGCGGCATGACCATCGTTGTATTCGATGGGCAGTTTTTCATGGTTCCTGTAATTTTCTTTATCAAGCTTGGTCATGATGTTCACATCGATGCTTCCCATTGGGAGATTATCGTTAATCCATTGCTTTACATCGAGTTTTTCCCAATCTTGTTTAAGTTGTTCAAATTTCTGTTTCAGTTGAGATGAGTCGTGCAGCATTTCAATATACTTGTGAAATTCGCTGCTTTTCTGATCATAAGTTGTTTTAAGCTCTTCAAATTTATCTTTGGCAAGTTTGTCAACAAGATTGAGGTATGCGGTGATCCTTTTTGCCCTGAAATCTTCAATTTTGTCCGTAATTTCCTGAAAGGGAAGGTCGAACTTGGTGCTGTAAAATTCTCTGAGTTTTTCCATCAGCATGTCATCTACCAGAGATATCACAGAGGAGATCCCCAGATGAGCTACCTTTACAGGTGTATCGATAGAATAACCAATTCCCAGAACAGGGATATGGAATGAATGAGGTGTCTTTTTATTCATTTTCAGAGTTATGGAATTGCAAATATAAGCAATTAATCTAGAATTGAATTCTCCAGGTTCCCATCGGAAAAAATCCCATTTCGAAAAAAGTCCTGATCTCCCCGGTTAGCGGATCAATTCTTTGCAATGAAATGTTTGTAAAGCTGGTGCGATATTGCAGATCGAGAAAAAAATCAATATTGTACCCCGGCAGGTTTCGCCTGATGCCAAACCGGAAAGCGAGCCGTTTATACTCCGGAAAACGTGGCTGGTATGCTTCGCTCCAGTTGTATGTTGCTTCTCCTGCAGCAACTGTGGCATCAACGTTATATGGTATGTAAGGACTTCCTCCGACCCATGTTGCCCGCAGCCCGAATGACATGACCCCCCATTTGCGTTTGCCCATAATAAATTCGTATCCACCGGCTGCATTCAATGCGTAATTCACATTAAATGCAGAACTACGCGTTATTTTATCATACCCATTGTAGGTTGAGTTAAATACAGAAGCCGATAAGAGGCAGTAATAGTTTTTCCGGAAAAAACGTTCGAAGGTAAATTCAAGGCCCAAGTTCTGTCCATACCCCTTATTAACCAGGCTATCTGAAAATTGGCGATCGATAAAAAATTCATGACCCTGGTTACTGATTGCGTATTGCGTGATGGACTCTTTAACAGGGATGTTGAACAGGTACTGATAGTAAAGTTCTGTTTTAAATCGAAGATATTTGTTCAGCAAATGGTTGTATCCCAGAGCTATTTGTGCACTTCTCGTAAATCCAAGATCCAGGTTAGGCTGGGTCACTTCCCCGGAAGGCAGATGAGAAAGGATAAAATAGATTACCCTTGGTTGCATCTGGCTAAAAAGTCCTGCGCCAAAATTCAGGGTGTTATTTTCGGTGATATTCCAATCGAATCCAAGCCTGGGTTCCACTGACCAGGAGTTGTTGAGTGTCAGCCATGATCCGTACAATCCGATTGTTGATGAGAATTTCTCTCTTCCGGAATAATGCCACTGCGCAAATCCCCGGAGCATCTGCATGCTTTCCTTTGAACCTGTATTTACCGTGAAGGTTCCCTTTAACATCACCGAGTCTGCAAATGTCATCCGGAACAGGTCCCAGTAAACCCCGGTGCTCAACGTATTTGATGTTGAAATCTTTTTCGTAAGTATGGAAGAGAATGAATACTTGATTTCTGTAGATCGCTCCCCGGCCCATGGGGAAGGTGTTTGCTGAATATATGAAAACGTGTCTATCCTTGTATTTGTGGCAGTGGCAACAAGGTAAAGCATATTTTTCCATTTCAGATCCTGCCTGAGAAAAACCTGATGTGTTATTCCCAGAACACCCAGATTTGAGCCATTGGTCAGATCTTCCCCATAGTCAGGGAATAACCATTTGGATTGCTGCTGCCGGCTGTCAAACAGTTCAATACTGCTTAGTCCGCCGATGCCGGTAATTGTAAAGGTCCCGGATTTCCGGGTTGGGATGTTTATTTTTACATTAAGATCCTGGTATTTGGGAATGGTTCCTGTATTGACTCCAAACCAGTTCAGAAATTGAAGGGGGGAATATCGGTAAGAGATCAGGTAGGAAGCCCGGCTTTTTTTTGAAAATGGGCCTTCTGTGCCAAATTCCAGTCCGTTCCAGCCTATCTGGAACCAGTATTCATGCTTTTCAGCGTTGCCATTTCTCATCTTCAGGTCAAAGATGCCGGCAAGTGTATTTCCATATTGTGCCGGAAATGCACCAGTGAAGAAATCGGAATTGGTAACAAGGTTATTATTCAACACAGTTACCGGTCCGCCGGTTGTTCCAACGGCTGCAAAATGATTAGGGTTTGGAATTTCCATGTCATCAATGCGCCATTGCAATCCGGTAGGAGAGTTCCCGCGGACAATGATGTCGTTTCGGTTGTCAATGCCGCTGGTAACCCCTGCAAAGTTGGCAGCCATGCGGGCCGGGTCGTTGTAACTTCCTGCAAAACGGAAAGTCTCATCCACGCTAAACGACCTGACGCTCACGGTGGCCATCCTGTTTATTGCTTCATTTTTCCGGTAACCGGCACGGATTTCTACTTCACCTGAATTGATGGCAGCCTCCTGCAGGAATATGCTGGTAATGGTCTCCTTGCCACTAACAACGATGAGTGGATCGGTGACAGTGGTGGCATATCCCATGTAGGTGACCTTGAGTTGATATTGTCCGATCTGTACCGGGGGCAATCTAAAGTGCCCCTGGTTGTCAGTTATTGTCCCGATGACAGGGTCTGAGTCAACAATTACAACTGTTGCTCCCAATAAAGGAGTTTGGGTTTGATTATCAGTAACCGTACCCTGAATTGTAGATTTGAGTACTGTTTGTGCAAAACCTGATGGATTGAAAATCAGAAAGATGAGTAACGGTAACGATAAAATATACCCTCGAAAAGATTTACACTTCATGAGGTAAATATAGGAAGAAAATTTATGCTTCCATTATTTCATCAACCTGTTCATGGTTCAGTCTTGACCATTTGGGGTCAACCAGGGATTCATCTTTGATGTTAAAAGTCACCAGATCGAATGTCTCTTCATAAAATGCGAGTTTACTGCGCATATCGGGGGTATGTTCAATGAAAACAAACTCTTCAGGGGTACACTTTAGTTCGGTCATGATTTTGGTGGCTAAAGGGGCGCACCATTCTGTGACAGGTGTTCCGGGGTTTTGCCGGTAGATTTCCGTTGCAATGGCGAGGGTTTTGCCATCCTTCCTCTTAATAACTTTCAATCCGCATCTGGAAGGACTTTCCCATTGTCCCTGGTAGTCGAAATAGTGGTCCATGTATTTATTAAAATCGGGACTTGTCTCCATTGTTTGGTCGTTTTGTTAATTGGTAAACGGGTAAACGGGTAAACGGGTAAACGGGTAAACGGGTAAGCAGGTAAGCAGGTAAACGGGTAAACGGGTAAACGGGTAAACAGGTAAACGGGTAAACGGGTAA
>CAYHGE010000033.1:26893-33712 GCA_964355945.1 uncultured Draconibacterium sp. | reverse complement strand
CGTCAATAATAACTGACTGGGTGGGGTGATAGGCGCTGTATGGGACTTATAAGCCATTTGGGGGGTGGTTCTTTAAAAACTCAACATTCTGGGTTTTTCCTTCATGAAAAGTTGGAAAATCTGCATTCACATTGTTATGCCAAATTTACTCAATATTTCAACCCATGCACATTTCAGCAAAATAAATTAAAAATTCAAATTGTCGAGCGGACTTTTCAGCTGATCAAGCCCTTTCGTGGTAATGTGCGTATAGATCTGTGTTGTTTTTGGATTGGTATGACCAAGCAACTCCTGGATATACCGTAAATCCGTATTGTGCTCAAGCAGGTGCGTGGCAAAAGAATGACGCAGGGTGTGCATGGTCACATGCTTCCTGATCCCGGCTTCTTCGCATGCCCGCTTCAGAACGTTCTGAACACTGCGTTCAGAATACCGGCCTCCCGATGCTCCCTCAAACAGGTATTCCCCCGGGTGGTACTGTTTATAGTATTCCCTCAACGCTTCAAGTGCCCTGGCAGACAAAAGGGTAACCCGGTCCTTCCTGCCTTTGCCCTGGAAAACTTTGATCAGCATCCGTTTTGAATCAATGTCAACAGGTCGCAGGTTCAGCAACTCTCCGACACGTAATCCTGCCGAATAGGCGGTCATGATCATGCATTTGTGTTTCGGATTTTTTATGGTGGCTATGATCGCCCCAACCTCCTCCTCACTCAGCACTTCAGGCAGGAACTTCTCCCGGCGGGGCCGTTCGATAAAATAGGTCTCCCGTTTACCTCCGGCAACTTTTTCATAATAGAATTTGATGGCATTAATGGCCTGGTTCTGGTATGATGTGGAAATACATCGTTCCTCCACCAGGTACCTCATATACCCGGTAATCTCCTCATGCTTAATTTCTGTGAGTTCTTTTGAAGAAAAGTAGTTGATGAACTCCGTGAAGCAATCGACATAGACCTGGACTGTCCGTGGACTGTATCGCATTACAGTCATCTTTTCAATGTATGCCTCCGGACATTTTCGCGATTGGAGTGATTTCGGAGGTTTGGGTTTAATTTTCCGGTTATTGACCGGGTGATCATCTTCGAAAATGTATTCCCACTCATTGATGGTGCAGAATTGGGTAAGGCAGGCAAGGATTTTTTCAGTTTGAGGCAGTGTCCAGGTTTTAGTCACTGAATCCCATGAATATAGAGGTTGCTGCTTGATCAATGTTACCAGCGCGGCGTTATATTCGAATACAAGCAGAATACGGCTGTGTTTAAGCTTACGCACCATAAGGGTGTTGGGCTTAACAATTGAGTTGGCTGGCACATATTCTTTTTTCTCTGCCGGATTCTCACTCCAATGGATTCTTCCTGAAAAGTATTCATTGATTTTGTTAATGTTCGATGGGTGGTATTGCACCACCCAGCAAAAGCCGGCAGTATCCCACCTGGAATAACCGAGGGAACGTATGAATGCAATATCATCACGATTCTTTGGAAGCCTTAGTAAAATGTTCCGACCGGCAATAATTGCCTGAACTGAAGGGTGTTGTTGTGAATTTGTTGTATCCATCGAAATTGATTTAAGGAGTTCTTCAATTTTGTCTGTTTCAGGGAGTATTCTATGAAGCATACCCTCATCGTTTATGAATGCTGTTTTGCTTAATCCGGTAAAACGTTAAAGGTGATAAGAAAAGGTGACTTTTTTGAAAAATATTTTCAGCCGGCACAACCATTTCTGTTTTTCACTTGTCATTAAATTCAAAACCGTGGCATTGCGTAAATCGCCGGTCGTACATCAATCGTTTTTATCACCCTGAAATTCTATTCCCTATGGCACGAACAGGACACAATTGCATCATCCGCAACACTTCCGGGCGACTGGGTGACATTGTGCTAACAAATAATGGCAACATGCGCAGAAAACCTGATATGTCGAAACGGATACCATCTCCAATGCAACAGGAGCATGGTAACCGCTTTTTGGAGGCCATCTCTTTTGCCCGGATGGCTATCCGGGATCCGGAACTGAATGCTTTTTATGCAAAGAAGGCTGAGAAAAAAGATGGGCTTGGCGCCTGGCACATGGCCATCAGAGACTATATGAATCCCCCCAGGATATATTGGGCCTCTTTTATTAATTTCAAAGGAAAGAGGAATGATGAGATCATTGTGGATGCATACGATTTATTTCGTGTCGAAGAGGTTGCAGTCTCCTTCATGCTGCCCGACGGATGTCCGGCAGGTGAACTTCAGGTGGAACACGAGGAGTGGACTGACTGGAAATTCAGGCTTGTTTCCGATATTACATGTACGCCGGGGATGACTGTCACAATAAGGGCGACCGATTTGCCCGGTAACTCCGTAACAGAAATACTCACATGGCCCTTCGATACCAGGGAGCGTATAGAGTTTATGCCTGTAGAGGGATTATTGTCAAAGGGAAAACGGAAAAAAAGTCAATTGAGACTGAAATGACGTCGCATGAAACTAACAAGGCTTAAACACAGATAATACCTGGATGCAAGGAAGCAGCCACGAAGCAGCCATGACAGTTAAAGCGTTGTTAGAAGATGGTTAGAGAAAGGTTAAAGGAAGGCTAGAAAAGAACCGGATGAATTTGAAGGAGGCAAAGTGTGAACGTGCCAGCAAATATAGGGCATTTGGGACGAAAATGCAAATATTTTTTCGGCCGGGATCAAATGGGGATTTACGGCGATAATTTTAATATTTTTGCCTAAAATTTACTATATGATCCACCACGCGCTTCTGAACCCCAAAAGTATTGTTGTTATTGGCGGTTCCAACGATGTTCAAAAACCCGGGGGAGCTGTGCTCCGCAACCTCATTGAAGGTGATTTCCAGGGTGAGTTATATGTGACCAACCTGAAAGAGACGGAGGTTCAGGGAATCAGAAGTTTCCAGGACCCTTCGCAACTGCCTGAAGTTGACCTGGCGATCATGGCCATCGCCGCAAAGTTCATCCCGGAAACGGTGAAATTGCTTGTCAGCCAGAAAAATACCCGCGGGTTTATCATCCTTTCAGCCGGTTTCAGCGAAGAGAGCCATGAAGGGAAAGTGCTTGAACAGGAGGTGGTTGATACGATCAACAGGGCCGGTGGGTCGTTGATCGGACCGAACTGTATCGGGGTGCTGACACCGGCATATCACGGGGTTTTTACCAAGCCCATCCCGAAACTCAATCCCAAAGGGTGTGATTTTATCTCTGGTTCGGGTGCCACTGCGGTGTTTATCATGGAGGCCGGCATCCCCAAAGGACTGACTTTTTCCCAGGTCTTCTCAGTTGGTAACAGCGCCCAGCTTGGGGTTGAGGAGATCCTTGCACATCTTGACGAGAGTTTTAACCCTGAAACAAGCTCCAGGATCAAATTACTCTATATTGAAACGATCTCCAAACCGCAGATGCTGCTTAAACATGCATCCTCCCTGATCAGGAAAGGTTGCAGGATTGCTGCCATCAAAGCAGGTTCTTCGGAGGCAGGAAGCCGTGCGGCCTCTTCCCATACCGGCGCGCTTGCCAGTCCCGATGTGGCAGTGGATGCCCTCTTCCGCAAAGCGGGGATTGTCCGCTGTTATGGAAGGGAAGACCTGATCAGTGTCGCTTCGGTGTTTACTTTCCCTGAGCTCAAAGGCGATAACATGGCCATCATCACCCATGCCGGCGGCCCGGCAGTGATGCTCACCGATGCCCTCTCAAATGCCGGGATGCATGTTCCGCACATAGATAATCCTGCCTCGGCAGAGCTCCTTACACAGCTTTTCCCCGGATCTTCTGTCGCCAACCCCATCGACTTCCTGGCAACCGGCACTGCGCAGCAACTTGGCGCCATAATCGACTACACTGACCAGAAGTTCGGGGAGATTGACGGGATGGCCGTGATTTTTGGCACTCCCGGGCTGACACCGGTATTTGATGTTTATGACCTGCTTGACCAGCGGATGAAGTCGGCCACGAAACCGGTTTATCCCATCATGCCCTCCCTGATTACCGCCAGGGAAGAGGTGCAGGAGTTTGTCGGCAAAGGAAATGTGTTTTTTCCGGATGAGGTGGTTTTCGGCCAGGCTGTTGCAAGGGTGTTTCATACACCAGGTCCTGCTGAGACGGAACCAGAGTTGCCTCAGGTGGACCTCGGCACAATCCGGTCAATTATTGACGGGTCAGCAGACGGATATATCTCACCGGAAGCCATCCAGGGGCTCATGGATGCATGCGGCATCCGCAGGGCGGGCGAAGCGGTGGTCAGGTCTGTTAACGACGCCGCAAGGGCTGCAGCATGGCTTGGCTATCCTGTGGTCATGAAGGTTGTTGGCCCGGTGCACAAATCTGATGTGGGCGGGGTTGTGCTCAATGTAAAGAACGAATCAATGGTTGAGAAGGAGTTTGAGCGTATGATCCGGATAAAGGAAACGACTGCCATTCTCATTCAGCCCATGCTTTCCGGGACAGAGCTTTTCGTCGGTGCTAAATTTGAACCGAAGTTCGGGCACCTGATCCTTTGCGGGATGGGCGGGATCTTCATTGAAGTCCTGAAAGATGTTGCTGCCGGGTTGTCTCCGCTTTCCAAAAAGGAAGCCATTGCCATGATACAAGGCCTGAAGAGTTATAAAATCATCAAAGGGGTTCGCGGACAGGAGGGTGTTAATGAGGAGATGTTTGCGGATGTACTGCTTCGGTTGTCGGCACTTTTGCAGGCCGCTCCTGAGATTACAGAGTTGGATTTCAATCCTTTGCTGGGAAGCCCTGAAAAGGTTGTGGCTGTTGATGCCAGGATTTGCCTGAAAAAGTGAGACTTTTCAAACCTTCCAGGTTTTTAAAACCTGGAAGGTTTTGGTTAAGGAAAGTTTTGGTTAAGGAAGGTTTTGGGATGCTACACCCCGATTTGCCTGAGAAAAACGTTGATCAGTGATGGCTTCAGTGCAATTGTAAATATCACGCCGAACAGGGCGCCCCACAGGTGCGCATCATGCCCGATGTTATCATTGCTTCTCTTGGCCATATAGTATTCATAACCAACATATAACACCCCGAAAATTGGGGCGGGTATCGGCACGGGGATCAGGAATAAAAAGATCTTTCCGGTAGGATAGAGGATGATACTTGAGAAAACGACTGCTGCAACTGCCCCGGATGCACCAACTGCATTATAGAATACATCATTTTTGTATTTTCCGTATGATGGTGTGATGGAAAGAATCAGCCCCCCAACATAGAGTAGGATGAAATACAGCCCTGACTTACCCGGGAAATAGATTTTAAAGTACGATTCAACGATCACGCCAAATGAATAGAGGACCAGCATGTTGATAAACAGGTGCACAAAACCGGCGTGCAGAAACCCATACGTGAAAAACCGGTACCATTGGTTGCTGTGCTTCACATCATACGCATTGAACTTCAGCTTTGAGAACCATGCCTCGCTGCTCATTGCATAAGCTGAAACTGCAACGGTGATAAAGATGATGAAATAGGTCAGGACCATGTTAGTTATTTGGTGATGGTCTTTTGTTCTTTGGTGAAGTCAATTTCTGAACCAAGCACACTGTGCGGGATCATGAAAACTGCCAGTAAAACAATCGATGCAACGATTGGCCAAAGCCTGTTCTCCCGGTTTTTCTTCATGACAAATAGTGCGATTGCCCAGAAGATAAATGCTACTAGCGATTTATTGTCGGTCAGATCGTGTCCGAAAGGCCATCCTGTCCAATAGGCGTCAAAGGCGAATTTTTGCACGAACGGACCGAGGATTAATCCCCCGATTCCAACGGAGATCAATGTAATCCAGGCATACAGGTATGTGTTTTTACCCCTGAAAATCACAAGCAGTCCGGTCAGTGTTGAGAAAAGCATTGCCATGAACATGAAAAAGATGTGCGGGGTCAGAATATACCTGGGAACATACCCGGTATAGCGCAATACTGCGGCATGGTCATTCAGGAGAACGCGTTGGTCACCTTTCATGAGTGTGACTTCATACATCACTTTTCCTGCAGGAGGCTGATGGGGGAGCGCCCCGATCAGGGTGTCACCGCTGCGTTGCATCTGGATGGTTTGCCAGCTGTCGAGGCTTTTGAACCGGCGCAGCCTCATTTCCCCTTTGATGGAGGTGTCGGGAACCAGCACAGTTACTTTTGCATCATCTGCAAGGTCGTACGACCTGATCAGTTTGTATTTGATCTTTTGTCCATCGATCTCAGCACTTCCGCGAACCGGGTAAGTAGGACCTGTCAGCCTTTGGTACATTGCGCTTCCCAGGGTGAAAAGGATGGCGAAAAACCAGATGAGAATTGTTTTAAGCGTGGAGTTCATTTGTGATTTGTCTTAAATTTCAGGCTGCAAAGATAACTAATTGATCTTATATTTTCGCAGCACATCATATACAGCCTGATGAATATGTGTCCGAATGTTCATTTCAGACAATTTCTGATTAGTCGCTGTCGGATAAACCCTGTTTGAAAGGAAAATGTAGATGAGCTGATTGTCCGGGTCGGCCCATATATAGGTACCGGTGAACCCGCTATGTCCGAAACTCTGTGGTGATGCGCCCTGGCAGGATGGTCCCTCCAGTAATGGGTTCAGCGCAGGTTTGTCAAAACCAAGGGCCCTGCGGTTGCCTTTCCCGGGAAATTGAACCCGGGTAAATTCTTTTATGGTTTCAGGGGCAAGGTACTGCCTGCCTCCATAAGTTCCCTCCTGTAAAAGCATCTGCAGGATCACTGCCAGGTCGCCGGCATTGCTGAAAAGCCCTGCATGACCTGAAACTCCGCCAAGCATGGCAGCCCCGGGATCGTGTACATCGCCCCAAACCAGTTGTTT
>CAYHGE010000033.1:0-26793 GCA_964355945.1 uncultured Draconibacterium sp. | reverse complement strand
CTCCGCCAAGCATGGCAGCCCCGGGATCGTGTACATCGCCCCAAACCAGTTGTTTTCTGAAATCTTCGTCATATTCTGTGGGTATCAGCCGGTAGGGGTTGAACCGGTTACGCGGGTTAAATCCGGTGGATGATAACCCAAGCGGTTTGTAAAAAGTTGCATCAAGATATCCATCAAATGGCTGATTGCTGATGCGTTCAACGATGAGTTTAAGCAGGTAGAACCCGAGATCGCTATACTTGTAATCCTTTGTTGCACGTAAAGGGGATTCAGCAATCCTTTTGAAAATCGTATCCGCATAGTCACCGCGGATATAGAGATTCTGGGCGACCCTGGTTGGGTATTCGGCTGACTGTTCGGGTTGATAGATTGCTGGGTTTGGTTGTCCACGCTGAAGCGTGGACTTGTAGAATGGGATCCAGTCCTGCAACCCGGCCTGGTGTGCCATCACATCCCGGATGTGCAGCCCCGACTTGTTACTGCCCAAAAGGAAGGGTAAATATTTCCCGAGGCTATCATCAGGATTTAACTTGCCTTCTTCGTGTAATTTCATGATTGCCAGGGTGGTGGCAGCAACTTTTGTGACAGAGGCAAGGTCGTAAATATGTTGCATGGTCACCTTCAACGTATCGTCGTACCTGGGCTGGCCAAATGACTTTTCATAAAAGATTTTTCCGTTTTTTGCAAGAACTATCTGACATCCGGGATATGCACGGGATTCAATCCCTTTCATTGCAATTGAATCTACTCCATTCAATGCAAGTTGCGGAATTCCAATGTCTTCAGGAGAAACGACTTCAAGCCTTGTTTTCTCAGTTTCATCACCGGTATTATAAGGAAAAATTGAAGCCGTGACAGGTAATCTCCCTGAGGAGGCAATTCCGCCAAAGATGGCTTCTGCAGCGGCGAGTTGTGTGGAAGGATTGTCCTGGTATGCAACAAGGATAGCCTCCGGTTTGTTGACATTTGGAATCTTTTCAAGTGAATAGGGCGTTCCGAATAATGTAAGAATTGTCCGGTTGACCCTGGTGATTGTGTCGATCAGCCTGGTCATATCCGGAGTGATCCCAAAGTTATCAGCTGCATTGCTCGAGATGCCGTGAATGCCTAAAATCACAATATCACAGGTGGTTATCCGGGTGTAAATACTGTCACCCAATTCCCGGGGAAACTGCTTGGGGACGTTAAAAGTTTCCATGGAAAAATATCGGTTCAGTATCTCCTGAAAATAATTGGGAATGGAATCACCAATAGAAACCACCGCTATCTTCCGACGCTCTAGTCCGGTCAGGGGAATTGTGGAGATGTCATTTTTTACCAATGTTATGGATTGGTTCACCATTTTCTGCCGAAGCACCGCTGCCGAAGCCGGATTGAGATCTGAAACCAGGTTTTCCAATCCGATGAAAGGCCTTTCTTTAAGTCCCAGTTTATGTTTCAGTGCAAGCATTCGTTTACACCTTGCCTCTATCAGGGAATCGGATAGCCAGCCACTGTCGATGGCAGTGATGATTCCCTGGATGGCGATATCTGCGTGAAGAGGTAACAACAGAATGTCATTTCCTGCCTGAAGGGCTTTCACTTCGATTTCACCGGGTTTAAAGTATTTTGTAACACCCTTCATGTCAAGGGCATCAGTGACAATATACCCTTTGAACCCAAGTTCATCTTTGAGCAGGGAGGTGATCACGTTTTTTGAAAGCGTTGTGGGTGTGTTGACTGTTGTGTCAATGGCTGGCAGATAAAGGTGCGCAACCATGACTCCCAATACGCCTTCCCTGATGAGTGAGCGGAAAGGATAAAGCTCTATGGAATCAAGACGTTTCCGGGCATGGTTGATGATTGGGAGGGTGAGATGTGAGTCAGAATCGGTATCTCCGTGCCCGGGGAAGTGTTTTGCCGTGGCCATGATTCCCTCTTTCTGCATGCCTTTCATATAGAGGACACTTTTAGATGCGACACGTTCACGGTTTTCGCCAAAGGATCTGAAGTTGATGACCGGGTTTGCCGGGTTGTTGTTGATGTCGGCAACCGGGGCGAAATTCACATGGATTCCCAGTCTCCGGCAACTTTTGCCAACAAGCCGCCCCATGTCATAAATCATTGAATCGTTGCTGATCGCTCCAAGTGCCATCTGTCTGGGAAAAGAAAAGGCGCTGTCGAGACGCATGCCAAGGCCCCATTCTGCATCGGTGGTGATAAGAAGAGGCGTCTGGGTTTCCTGCTGCATCCTGTTCGTAAGAATGGCCTGCTTTACCGGTGATCCTTTGAAAAAGCAAACTCCGCCGATGTTGTATTTTTTAACGATCCCGACGAGACTGTCGTTGTAGATTGAGTCCTTCCATGAGTAAGCCCTGACGATTAATAACTGGGCTATGCGTTGCTCCCTGGTAAGTGAGGCATAGACAGAATCCACCCACTGATGGCTTTCATTCTGACCAGAAGCCGGTTGACAAAACATGATGGCCAAAATGAACAGAGCCGGCAGGAGGAATAATTTCTTCATAAGTACCTGCAAAAGTCATAACTTTCTCTCGTTAAATGTAGAGAATTTGATTTATTTTTTCTTTATTTATCAACATGCTCCCAACGCCGGACCCTAATTGTAATATCTTTGCCCCGTTTACGTTTTAATTGAAAAATATTCATTCATCATTATTAAATTTCAACCACTTCATGCTGTCAATCCAGGAGTTAGAAAAAATTGCTTCCCAGGTCAGGCGGGATATTGTTCGTATGGTCAATGGTGCATCATCGGGTCACCCCGGCGGTCCGCTCGGCAGTGCCGATTTCCTGGTTGCACTCTATTTTAAAATCATGAAACCTGACGTCACGCAGTTTTCCATGAACGGGGTGGGTGAGGACTTGTTTTTCCTGTCAAATGGTCATCTTTCTGCCGGCTGGTACAGCGTTTTAGCACGTTATGGATATTTCAGCATCAGTGAATTAAGTTCGTTCCGTAAACTGGGTACAAGGTTGCAGGGACATCCTGCCACGCATGAGGGTTTGCCAGGTATCAGGATGAGTTCCGGTTCCCTGGGGCAGGGATTGTCGGTATCTGTTGGAGCAGCCCTGGCAAAAAAGATGAACCAGGATGAGCATCTGGTATATTGTCTGATGGGAGACGGCGAATTGCAGGAAGGACAAAACTGGGAGGCGCTGATGTTTGCTGCAGGGAACAAGGTTGATAACCTGATTGCCGTAATTGACTACAATGGTGTGCAGATAGATGGTCCCAATGACAAAGTGTTGCCTCTCGGCGACCTGCAGGCAAAATTCGAGGCCTTTGACTGGACAGTACTGACCATGTATGGTAATGACATGACCGAAGTTGTTGAGACCCTGAAGAAAGCACAATGGTACACCGGCCAGGGTAAACCTGTGATGATCGTCATGACAACCCACATGGGATATGGTGTTGATTTTATGATGGATAATCACGAGTGGCATGGTGTTTTCCCAACTGATGAACAGACAAAAGCAGCCCTGGTACAGTTGGCTGAAACACTTGGAGACTATTAAGAGATTTTAGATTTCAGATTTTAGATTTTAGATTTTGGAGGTAAGCAGTCGTTATTGGTCATTCTTGGTTCGAATTCCATTATCTGGACTGATTTTTGTATTGTTTTGCACAGGCATTTTTGCGCAGGGAACACGTGAGCCGGCCAAGCCAAAGCCAACTACAAGGATTTTATTTGTTTTTGATGCGTCGCAGAGCATGTATGGACGGTGGCAGAGCGATACGAAGTTCGACCTTGCAGTAAAACTTTTTTCAAACATCCTCGACAGCCTTCGAACCCAGACAAACCTGGAACTGGCTTTGCGCATGTATGGCAACCAGAAGCAGTTTCCTCCCCAGGATTGCAATGATACACGCCTTGAGGTTCCGTTTGGAAAGGATAATATAAACCGTATCAAGCATACGCTAAAGACAACAATACCAAAAGGAACAACTCCGATTGCCTATGCACTTTCGCAGGCTCCGAAGGATTTCCCACCCTGCGATAATTGCCGCAATGTGGTCATTCTGATAACAGACGGGCTGGAGGAGTGCGGGGGAGACCCATGTGCGGTTTCTCAGGAATTGCAGAAAAAGGGCATCATGCTTAAGCCTTTCATCATCGGAATCGGAAAAAATTTCAAAGAACAGTTTGAATGTGTGGGAACCTATTTTGATGCGTCCAATGAAAAGGAGTTCCGCAATGCGCTTAAAGTGATTATTTCAAGAACATTGAATCCAACCAGTATCCAGGTCAACCTGCTGGATGTTTATGGGAAGCCCACTGAGACCAATGTCAATATGACTTTTTATGACAATCTTTCGGGACTGATCAAATATAATTTTATACACTCATTTAATGCAAAAGGGTTGCCCGACACCCTGGATATTGATCCGTTGATTACGTATGATATTGTTGTTCATACCATTCCTGCGGTGCGCAGGGATACGGTGAAGCTGACACCCGGGAAACACAACATCGTAGGTATCGATGCTCCGCAGGGTTACCTGATGTTCAAGGCAAGCAGCAACAGTACAATGAAGTTCCTTCCCTGCATTATCAGGAAAAAGGGAGAACACGAAACCATCAATGTTCAGCAATTTGATCAACTCGAAAAATATCTCACCGGTTCGTATGATGTGGAAATCTTATGTCTGCCCAGGATCAAGGTGAAAGATGTTGAAATCACACAAAACCATACGACCACAGTTGAAATGCCTCTTCCCGGCATTGCCGTGATCCAGAAATCGACCAATGGCTATGGCAGTTTATACCTTGAAGATAAAAGCGATCTCGTATGGTTGTATAACCTTCGGGATAACCAGCAGCAGCAGGAAACACTGTACCTTCAACCGGGAACTTATCGCGTTGTGTTTCGCTCAAAATATTCAAATCAATCATCCTATACAACAGAGAAGACCTTTAAGGTGGAACCGGGTCAGACAATCAATTTAAAATTATATCCTAACTGAAATGACTGAATACGTAAATCAAGGCTCAAAGGATACCCGCTCGGGATTCGGGGAAGCATTGCTTGAACTTGGCAGGAAAAACCCTGAGGTTGTTGCATTGTGTGCCGACCTTATCGGGTCGCTGAAAATGGATGCCTTTGCACATGAATTCCCCGAACGGTTCATCCAGGTTGGAATAGCGGAAGCCAACATGATCAGTATTGCGGCCGGATTGACCATTGGTGGCAAAATTCCTTTTACCGGAACATTCGCCAATTTTTCCACAGGAAGAGTTTATGACCAGATCAGGCAGTCGGTTGCCTACTCGAATAAAAATGTGAAAATATGCGCTTCCCATGCCGGACTTACGCTTGGAGAAGATGGTGCAACGCACCAGAATCTTGAAGATATTGGCATGATGAAGATGCTTCCCAACATGACTGTGATCAATCCCTGTGATTTTAACCAGACCCGGGCAGCCACCATCGCAATTGCAAGTCACACCGGACCTGTGTACCTGAGGTTCGGACGACCGAAATGGCCCAATTTCACCTCTCCTTCACAGGAGTTTGTGATTGGGAAAGCACTCATGCTCAACGAAGGGAAGGATGTATCTGTTTTTGCTACCGGGCACATGGTATGGAATGCATTGCTGGCCTGTAAAATTCTTGAAGAACAAGGGATTTCTGCCGAGGTTATCGACCTCCATACAATCAAACCACTTGATGAGGCTGCGGTGCTCGCCTCAGTTGTCAAGACCGGCTGCGTGGTTACTGCTGAGGAACACATGCGCAATGGCGGACTTGGTGACAGCATCGCCCAACTCCTGTCCGGAAAACACCCTGCACCGGTTGAGATGGTTGCCGTTAATGATACCTTCGGTGAAAGTGGCAAGCCGGAAGAGTTGCTGAAAAAGTATGGACTCGATGTGCCGGATATTGTTGCTGCAGCGCTGAAAGCTATTGCCAGGAAGTCCTGATCTGCCTTTGAAAACCTTCCAGGTTTTCAAAACCTGGAAGGTTTTAGAATGCCAACTATCCCATTCGCTTTGTCTGATCATTCCTTGACAGCAGTATTGGAATTTCCCTGTCAACATAAAGAGGAACAGTCTCAACAGTTACATTGCTGGTATCCAGTCCCAGCGCCCTGACCTCGGTAATGCCGAAACGCTTGAAAATTGCGTAAAGATCCATGACAAACTGTTCCCGCGGGGGAAAGTCAAAGTCGTAGTTCTGTATCCGGTCGATGACAACGAACCGGAAATCGGCGCTGACATAATGCTTTCTCAGGGATTCGTAACGGCTGAGCATGTCGATCTCCTGGTTGTGGCTCAGTTCTTCAAGTACCTGCCTGAAAAACAGGTTCACCCTTGGCTGAACCTTAAACCCGATTTTGAAGTCAACCTTGATGATTGTTCCGGGGATAATATGGCTGATTTTATACTCCAGTACATGCGGCTCGTCGAGAATGTCAACATGGAGCAGCCAATAAAGATCTGCCCGCTTCGGGTGCTTGTTGAGTATTGAATAGATGATCTTTGATTCAATGTCTGTCCCCTTATTGGCTTTCGTAAGGAACACAAGGTTTGTGGCATATTTCGGGACAGTTTTGTCTTTACTCAGATCTTTGATCACCTCTGCATATTTCTCAATCTGCAAAAATTCGATGAAACTGTTTTTGATGCGCCGGCCGCTGTACCATACATACATGATCATAAACAGAAAACCTCCCAGCAGGATGGTGAACCACCCGCCATGCATGAACTTGTTGAGGTTTGCAACCAAAAATGAGACCTCGATGGATAGATACACGATCAGGAACACGATTATTACATATATCGGTATTTTTTTATAATAAAGGTAGATGCTTAACAGGCTGGTTGTCATGAGCATGGTAATGGTGATAGACAAGCCATAGGCTGCTTCCATATTGGAGGATCGCTGAAAAAACAAAACGACAAAAAGGCATGAAAAATACAGCATCCAGTTGATGCTGGAGATATACATCTGACCTTTGATGTTGGTAGGGTAATTGATCTTGATTTTTGGCCAGAAGTTGAGGGAAATGGCCTCGCTGATGAGTGTATAGGATCCGCTTATCAGGGCCTGGCTGGCGATGATGGCTGCGGCTGTGGATATGAGCACCCCGATGATGAGGAACCAGTGAGGCATGATGGCAAAGAAGGGGTTGGTCCATTCGTAAATACTGTCGGAGTTCTTGATGATCCAGGCACCCTGTCCGAAATAATTCAGCAGCAACGAAATTTTAACATAAATCCAGGTGATGCGGATATTCTTAAGCCCGCAATGTCCCAGGTCGGAATATAGTGCTTCGGCTCCGGTGGTACAAAGAAATACCGCGCCCATCAGGAGGAATCCCTGGGGGTATTTGGTTAGAAAGAGGTAGGCATAATGGGGATCAATGGCCTTGAGAATCATCGGACTTTTAATGATCTGCGTGAAGCCGAGCACCGCCAGCATGGCAAACCAGATGAACATGATCGGACCGAACGATTCCCCCACGGCTTTTGTGCCGAATTTCTGCACAAAGAATAACCCTGTGATGATCACCATGACGATTGGAATAACCGGAATCCTGGGGTTTACGATTGCAAGGCCTTCAACGGCAGAGACAATGGTAATGGACGGTGTGATCACCCCGTCGGCCAACAGGGTGCTCCCGCCGATGATGGCAAAAATATAGGCCCACTTGGCCCGCTTCCTGATCAGGGCAAAAAGTGAGAGGATCCCGCCTTCCCCGTTGTTGTCGGCCCGCAGCGTGATGATGATGTATTTGACAGTCGTTTGAAGTGTGAGTGTCCAGAAAATGCAGGAGAGTCCTCCCATTATGAACTGGGGGGTAATTGAACTGGCCCCGCCCACAATGGCTTTCATGACATACAGCGGAGAGGTTCCGATATCTCCGTAAATAATTCCGAGGGTGATCAGCAACCCTGCCGCTGAAATGGCCTGGGTGTGGCTTTTGTGAACGGTGGTCCGCATAAGGGCAACGGATTTACCTGTGAATAAAAAGTGTGCAAATGTAACCTTTTTTTACTGCAAACCTTCAAGGTTCTTAAAACCTGGAAGGTGTAATCCAGGTCTATCCGGCGTGTTTAGTTAAGTCATTGCGGGTCAGCAGTACCGGTGTCTCCTTGTCAATATAAAGTGGAACTGTTTCAACGGTTACATTGCTGGTATCCAGACCGAGTGACCGTACCTCGCTGATGCCAAACCGTTTGAGGATGGCATAAAGGTCCATGATGAACTGCTCCCTGGGTGGAAAATCGAAATCGTAATTCTGTATCCTGTCGATGACCACGAACCTGAAATCACTGGAAACATTAAACGGCCTGAGTGAATCGTAATGGCTCAACAGGTCAATTTCTTTGTTTTTTGCCAATTCTTCCAGCACCTGCCTGAAAAACAGGTTGATCCTTGGTTGAACTTTAAACCCAATTTTGAAATCAACTTTTATCAGTACTCCCTGTATGATATGAGTGACCTTGTACTCGAGTACATGAGGCTCGTCCAGTATGTCGATATGAAGCATCCAGTAAGTGTCGGCGCGCTTTGGTTGCTTGTTCAGCAGTGAATAGATGATTTTCGACTCTATATCAGTTTCCCTGTTGGCTTTGGTGAGAAATACCAGGTTGGTGGCATATTTGGGGATTGATTTATCCTTTGCAAGCGCTTTAATGATGGCCACATATTGTTCAATCTGCAGGAACTCAATAAAGCTGTTCTTGATTTTTCGTCCATGGAACCATACGTACATGATGATAAACAGGATGCTGCCCAGCAGGAAAGTAAAATATCCTCCGTGGAGAAACTTGTTCAGATTTGCCATCAGAAATGATCCTTCAATGAACAGGTAGACCATCAAAAACACTGCGATCACATATCTTGGAGCATGCTTGTAATAAAGATAAATGCCCAGCAAAATGGTCGTCATCAGCATGGTGATGTTGATGGTAAGTCCATATGCTGCCTCCATATTCGATGATTTCTGAAAAAAGAGTACGATCCCGATGCAGCAAAAATAAAGGATCCAGTTGATGCTTGAAATATACATTTGCCCCTTGATATTTGTAGGGTAGTTGATCTTCACCTTTGGCCAGAAATTCAGTGAAATTGCTTCAGAAATCAGGGTAAAGGAACTGGTAATCATGGCCTGGCTGGCGATGATGGCTGCAACGGTAGCAATGATAATGCCTGGCATCAGGAACCAGGAGGGCATGATGGCAAAAAACGGGTTTGTCCATTCAGTTACAAAATCGACATTTTTCAGCAGCCAGGCACCCTGTCCGAAATAATTCAGCAACAGGCAAACTTTCACAAACCCCCAGGTGACCCTGATGTTGCTGCGGCCGCAATGTCCAAGGTCGGAATATAATGCATCGGCCCCGGTGGTGCACAGGAAAACCGCTCCCAACAAGACGAAGCCATTCGGGAATTTTGTAAGAAAGTCAAACGCATAAACAGGGTTCAGCGCATTCAGAATGAACGGGTACTGGATGAGTTGGGCAAAGCCTAAAACGCCGAGCATTGAAAACCAGATGAACATGATCGGCCCGAAAGATTTGCCAATCAATTTGGTGCCGAATTTTTGGATCAGAAATAAAAAAGTGATGATAATCACTGTGATGGGAACAACCGGTATCCTGGGGTTCTTGATGAGGAGCCCTTCAACGGCAGAAACAATGGTGATGGCCGGTGTGATGATGCTGTCGGCAAGCAGTGTGCAACCGCCTATCATGGCAAAGAGAAATGCCCATTTGGCTCTTTTCCTGATCAGGGCGAACAGGGCGAAAATTCCTCCTTCTCCCTTGTTGTCAGCCCGGATGGCAAAAATGATGTATTTAATGGTGGTTTGCATGGTGAGCGTCCAGAAAATACAGGAGAGGCCACCCATGATAAAAGGCGCATGCACGTTATGGGCTCCTGCAATAATGGCCCGCATCACATAGAGGGGCGAAGTTCCGATATCCCCGTAAATAATACCCAGCGTGACGATTAATCCTGCGGTGGTTATTTTGTCAAGCTGGCTCTTATGTAGGGCTCGGTGCATGGTAACTTAGGTAGCTTTTTTTCGATCCAGGAGATTTTTAACGAAAGCAATGATCATGGGTAAAAGGGATATAAAGATAATGCCAAGAATGACAATGGTGAAATTGTTTTTCACCAACGGGATATTTCCAAAGAAAAACCCTGCAAGACTGAAGGATACGACCCAGATTACATTTCCAACAATGCTGAACGAGATGAACCTGATATAACTCATGGTGCCAACCCCGGCGACGAAGGGAGCAAAGGTGCGGATGATCGGCATGAACCGTGCTATAATAAGTGTTTTTCCTCCATGCTTTTCATAAAACGCATGGGTTTTATCCAGGTATTCCCTCCTGATCAGGCGGTAGTTCTTTTCATAAACCTTCTGACCCAGTATTTTGCCGAAAAAATAGTTGGTATTGTCACCTGTAAAGGCCGCAGAAATAAGAAGCGGTATGAGGATGAAAATGCTGAGGGGATGCCCTGCCATGGCACAAACCATTCCGGCTGCGAACAAGAGAGAGTCGCCAGGTAAAAAAGGCGTTACCACCAGACCTGTCTCCATGAAGATGATTAAAAACAGGATCAGGTAGGTCCATGTTTGATATTCAGTAACCCATTGCTGAAGATGGACATCAATGTGCAGGATGATGTCGAGAAAATTCTTTAAGAGTTCAAGCATAAGTAAATCAGTCTTTGTGAAATTTCATTGTAAAAATACAACTAATAATGAATGGTAGTGATTAGGTGAGGACTTAACCAGATGATTTGAGATTGGGTAAGCTTTGCCTGTCAATCAAATTGAATCCCGCTTTTAACAGAAATGGTGTAAGGATCGTAGTAAGCAGGGCCATGAGTACCAGGATAGAAAAGACTGAAACGTCAATAAACCCTTTTGAAAGGGCAATATTTGCAATAACAAGTTCCATGATTCCCCTGGCATTGAGTCCCATGCCAAGGGTCAGTGATTTTGCATGACTGAACCCGGCCAGCCGGCCACCAAGGTAACCGCCGAAAATTTTGCTGAAAAATGAGGCAAAAAGTACCACAATGAGTAATAGGAGGTCATTGAGGGCGCAAAAGTTAAAGGCGATTCCCATCGTTGCAAAAAAGATTGGCGCCAGAAAACCCATGGTAATACCGGAAATACTCCGCTGGACTTTGTCGAAATCCCTGTTGGCGAACATACTTCGTGGTAAGAGGATTGCACCGAAAAATGCCCCAACTACGAAATGCAACCCCAAAAGTTCTGCGATACTGGAGAAAATAAGTACGAATAGGATGACAAGTGCAAAAATCGACTCTTTCCCGCGCAGGTATAGAAGAAATTTGTTCATCCAGGGATTGATGACACTGACTTTTTGTTTGGCTAATTTAAAGAAACGGTATGCCCCCACAAGAACCAGTGTAAAAATGCCGACTTTCATGGCGGTGAAGAGGATAGAGAATGTCAGATCACGGATATTTTTTGATTCATCATTGAAATCAAGGATAATACCAAGGATTAGCAGCGCTAAAATGTCGTTGAAAATGGCTGCCGAAATAATTCGTTGACCGATGGAGGTATTAAGCTTTCCAAGATCCATCAGAATACGGATGCTAACCGGCAATGCGGTGATGGCAATGGAGAGGCCCAGAAATATGGTAAAAGTATTGGAGAAATGAAAAATCAGACCAATGGCAATACCACTGGCCATGGGTATCAGAAAACCAAGTAAGGCAATCCAGATGTTCCTTCCCCTGATGGAATCCCTGATCTCTTCCACTTCAATCTCCATCCCTGCTAAAACAATGAGCATAAAAACGCCCAGTTCAGCAATAACTTTGATTTCACCAGGACTTTGGATGACGTTCAGCAGGGAAGGTCCCAGGATAACCCCGGCAATTACCTCCCCGATCATCGAGGGTTGTCTGAACCGCTCTGCAAGTTCACCAAGGAGTTTTGCCGCAAGCAAAAGAACAAGCAGGTTGACGATAAAAGGAAGCTGATAGTGGACAAGATGGAACATGCGGGCAGGAATTCCTTGTTTCTTTTGCAAATGTACACTGTTTTACGAAGCGATAAAAAAAAGGTTCAATCCATTTATTGCTCTCAGTGTGCCATAAACACTACCTTTGTGCCCATGCATCTCACTTCGCTATTTCAAATCGGCCCCTTTCAGACAAGCTACCTTGAGCTGATTGCCGTAGCCTTTGGACTGATCTGTGTTTGGATGATGAAGAAGGAAAGTGTTCTTGCTTTCCCATTCGGCATTGTCAATGTGTTGATTTATGTCTATATTTTCTTTTCAGCCAAACTTTATGCAAATGCCGGAATCAATGGTTTTTTCTTTGTCATGAGTGTGTATGGCTGGTATAACTGGTCAAGGAAAGACAGTAATAACAGCACAATCGTCATTACAAGATGTTCCAAAAAGGAGTTGTTGCTGAATGCCGTTGCCATTGTTGTTTTTTTTATCATCATCAGGATTGTTCTGGTGAAGTTTACTGAAAGCCTTATCCCCGGCTGGGATGCCATCACCACCGCTGTTTATATTTTAGCCCAGTGGATGCTCTCACGGAAAAAAATCGAAAACTGGATCCTTTGGATATCAGCAGATACTGTCATGATCGGACTTTGTGCCTGGGAGGGACTTTATTTCAGTAGTTTTCAGTATCTTGTGTTTACGATCATTGCAATTATGGGATTCAGGGAATGGCGGACAAAACTTTCAGGATGATCAGGAAAATTGCCATTACAGGACCTGAATCAACAGGGAAATCAATACTGGCCGAGCAACTGGCAGCTTATTACCATACTGTCTGGGTGCCTGAATTTGCCCGTGAATATTTGCAAATTCTGGGAAAACCTTACCAGGAAGAGGACATTCTGGTGATTGCAAAAGGGCAGATTGAAGCCGAAGCGTGTAAATTAAAACGGGCAGATAACTATCTTTTCTGCGATACTGAGTTGCTGGTGACAAAAATCTGGAGTGAAGTGAAATACCAACGGTGTCATCCATGGATCACAGAAACCATGTTGGTACAGCAGTATGATTTATACCTGCTTTGCAATATTGACCTCCCCTGGCAATATGATCCGCTGCGCGAACATCCCGATCAGAGGCAATTTCTTTTCGACTTGTATTATACTGAATTGAAAAACATGCAAGCTCCTTTTGCTGTTGTTAGCGGGATTGGTGATGTCCGGATGGAAAACGCCGTTGAAATTATTAACAATTTTTTTGAAAATATCGGAACGATTAAAGATATTTGATGATTAATCAAAACTTGCCTGCTGTGGATAGAAAAATCCGGGTTCTTTTTTTACCAAAGTGGTATCCAAACCGTTATGATCCGATGCCTGGATTGTTCATTATGCGCCAGGCTGAGGCAATTACACCATTCTGCGATGTGGCTGTGATCTATGTCCATCCTGACCCTGATTGCCCCAATAAGATTGAGGTTGAATTCAGCGAGGAGAATTCTGTACGGGTATTGCGCGTTTATTATAGAACCAGCAGGTGGCTTCATTCACCTGTTGGAAAAGTGTTGAATTTCCGGCGGTTTTATCAGGCCCATCGCAAAGCATTTAACAGCATCCGGGAATTTAATCCCGACCTGGTGCATTCGCATATCCTGACAAGAATGGGTTTTATTGGATGGTTGATAACAAGGAAAAGACACATTCCGTTGATCATTTCAGAACATTGGTCACGTTATTTTCCTGAAAACAATACCTATCAGGGATGGTTCAGAAAGTTAATCTCCCGTTTTGTTGTAAAACATGCTTCTGCAATTGTGGCTGTGTCCGACCCTCTCCGCAGGGCAATGGAAAAATCCGGCCTTCAGCATTCCAGGTTCTGTGTTATTCCAAACGTTGTTGATACATCGCAACTGATTCCTTCTCAGGAGGGAGAGAAACCGGATGTCAGAACAATTATCCATATTTCATGTTTTGATGATAAGTCAAAAAATATTTCAGGATTTTTACGTTCGTTACAGGAACTGTCGAAATTGCGAAAGGATTTCATTTGTCTGATGACAGGAGCGGGTCCTGATTGGGAGGCAATGAGAGAGTACGCGGCATTTCTGCGCATCCCGGACACCTGTGTGAAATTTATTGGCATGAAGGAAGGAAAAGAATTTGAAGAGCTGTTGTGCAATGCCGATTTTTCCGTCCTCTCAAGCCGGTACGAAACATTTGGAACTGTGGTTGTTGAAAGCCTTTCGTGCGGAGTGCCTGTGGTTGCCACCAGGGTTGGTGTGGCAGCGGATGTGATCAATGTCATGAACGGGTTGCTGGTGCCACCTGACGATGAGCAGGCCATGACAGATGCCATGTTTCAGATGCTGGGCCTTTGCAGGGAGTATGACAAAGTCGCAATCAGGGATAGTGTGGCAGTTACCTTTAGTAAAGAAACGGTCGGACAACAAATTGTAACGCTTTACAAGGAGTTGCTTAAAAATACATGATGATGAATGATATAGCCTGTCAGATATAATCACACACCATTTAATGCAACAGAATTCGAAATCAGAACATTCATCATCGCTTCGATTCGGGGTCTTATGCAATGGCTCTGTGTTTCAGCGCTGGCAGGCGGATGCATTGGATGAACTGAGCATGCATGGCCATCAACTTCAGCTGCTGATTGTTGACAACCGCATATCGCCTGAGCCCTCGCTTTTAAAGAAACTCTGGCGTAAGAGATGGGGTACTGTGTTTTTTAACTTTCTTGAAAACCGGGTTTTCAGGCCTGAAGCTAAACAATCTGTTGATTTTCAATCGAAGCTGAAAGGCATTGAAGTTCTCAATTGTATTGTTGAAAAGCGAGGATTTTCGGAGTTTTTTTCTGAAACTGATATTGGTGCCATTCGTAACCACCGGTTGGATTTTATCCTCAGGTTTGGGTTTAACATCATCCGTGGTGAAATTCTGACAGTTGCCCGGTTTGGCGTGTGGTCGTTTCACCATGGCGATGAGATGCTTTACCGCGGAGGTCCTGCGGGTTTCTGGGAAATATTCAAAGGCGACCCGGTAAGCGGAGCCATTTTGCAACAGTTAACATCAAAACTGGATGCCGGGGTTATCCTGAAAAAGGGATACCTCAAAACGCTCAGTCACTCATACCGGGAAAACCTTAACCGCCTCCTCATGGTCTCTTCATCATGGCCCGCCAGTGTTGCTGATCAGTTCGGCGGCATGCAAACCGGCACAAATGATGGTTATAAGAGGCTCCCTGATACGGCAAGTCCCACTGTTGCCGTAGTCTACAAAGTCCCGGGAAACGTGGTCATGTTGAAATTTCTATTCCTGTTGTTGCGAAACAGGCTCATATTCTACTATCAAGATTTGATTGCGGCAGAATTCTGGAATGTCGGGGTTGTCAGGAGACCCATACATGAACTTGCTTTGGGAGCAGTTAAGCTCGCAGATACAGACATTTCGTGGTTGCCGCCCATGGTAAAAAGCGGCTATATTGCTGATCCATTTGGGTTTATGAAGGATGGACGGCTGCATGTTCTTGTGGAGGATTACAGCTACATTAGCCAGAAAGCATCAATAACAGAGATCACCCTGGATCCCCACCCCGTCAGGGTCCATCACCCTGACGGGGTCCTCCACCCTGACGGGGTCCACCACCCTGACAGGGTGGATGGCGTTCCTCCACACCTGTCATACCCTTTTGTTTTTGAACACAATAACCAGGTTTTCTGCCTCCCGGAAGCATATCAGACTGCTGAAATAACACTTTACCGCAGAGATCAGGCAAGTGAAAAGTTCGTCAAAGACCGTGTCCTACTGGCAAATGTGTTTGCAATTGATCCCACCATGGTGTTTTATAATGGTTTCTGGTGGTTGTTTTTTACGACAAAAAAATATTCAAATACCCATCTTTTCATCTATTACTCTGAAGACATTTCAGGAGAATTCAAACCACACCGGCTCAATCCGGTCAAAACTGACATCCGTTCATCCAGACCTGCCGGAACCCCTTTCATTCATCACAATATTCTTTATCGGCCTGCACAGGATTGTTCTGTTACTTATGGCGGCCGTGTCGCAATTAACAGGGTTCTAAATATCTCTCCTGATGATTTTTACGAGGAGGTTGTTAACGTGGTCGAACCACTGAAAGGCAGTGAATATAACCAGGGCTTGCATACAATTTCTGGGGTTGGAAATTTCACCCTGGTTGATGGAAAAAAATACAGACCGAGCCGCATCTTTTTTATCCACCAGATTTTGAAAAAGATCAGGAGAAAGGATGGCACTCATGTTTAGAAAGATCATCGGGACCATCGGAACCCGTCTGATAACGGCACTCCTCGGAGTTGCTATTTGGGTGCTGAATGCGCATTATCTTGACCCTGAGAAGGTTGGAACCATTAGTTTGATGATCTTCTCAGTAGCCATCATCCAGCTTTTTACCAACTTTATATCAGGGGCAGCTATCATCTATATGACCCCAAGGACAGGGATTTATAAATTGTTTTTTCCGGCTTATTTTCTCTCATTTATAATCACGCTATTGTCTGTTTTTGTGTTGCAATTGGTTGGATCGTTAATGCCAATTCTGGAGATCATCCCGCAAGGATACTTTTTCCAGGTTATGTTCCTCTCCATCGTGATGTCATTCGCTTCCGCCAATGACATGTTGCTCCTTGGTCTTGAGCGTGTTAAGTCTTATAATTTTCTCAGTCTCCTTCAGGTCGCTGGCTTGTTTCTGATTTTACTGTTTATGCTGTTTGGTGTTGAGTTACGTGAGGTGATGGCCTATTTCTGGGCTATTTTCATCTCTTATACCATCGTTATGGTGATCGGTTTTACAATGTTGTTCCCATCGTTTAAGCGAGTGCCCCTTACAAACATGAAGGAGTTGCTGATGGATATCCTGCGATTCGGGACGTATGTTCAGTTTGCCAACATTTTTCAGAAAATGAATTACCGGCTCAGCCTTAAGTTTGTGGATGTCTATTTCGGTAGAGGGGCTGTTGGTGTTCTGTCACTCGGGATGCAACTGGCAGAGGGTGTGTGGCTTATCAGCCGCAGCATAGCCACTGTGCAATATTCAAGACTTTCCAATGAAATGAATTTTGATTACAGTGTAAAGTTAACACTGACACTTGCAAAAATCACCTGGATTGTTACTGCTATTGCCATGGCGCTGCTGCTTGCAATTCCAAAATTTGTATTTGTAGCTGTTTTTACAGCAAAATTCGGAGATGTAAAAATGGTAATTGCCTCGCTTTCTCTTGGTATCGTTACCCTGAGTGTGTCGATGATCTTCAGCGGCTTTTTCTCCAGCATCAACAAGCCTTATCACAATACCATCAGTTCTGCCATCGGGTTGGTATTTACCGTTGTCTTGGGGCTGCTCTTAATTCCAACATACGGGATGATAGGCGCCGGGATATCTGCAACGATCTCCTATTCCTTCCTGACCCTGTATCAGTTTGTCGTTTTTTCGCGAATGACAAACCTCAGGTTGAAGGATTTTATGCTTACCCGTTCAGATATCAACTTGCTTGTCAGCGAATTGAAGATGATGTCAACCGGTGGACAAAAATCGGAGAGGAACTAGAAAAAGGTATCATTCACCCTTAAATACCGGGTTTCTTTTCTCATAAAACGCCTTGATGCCTTCCAGGTAATCATCGCTGGTGCCGGCAATGCGCCGCAGCATGTCGATGTGTTCGAAAGTTTGCGGTGTCATGGGAAGCGCATTCCCCAGAATGTTGAGCTGTTCCTTGATGACCTGAATACTGAGCGGTGAGTTGGCAATGATTTTTTTTGCCAGCCGGGTTGTGAAATTTTCAAGGTCACCGGCATCCACCAGATGGTTTATAATCCCAAGGCTGAGTGCTTTATCTGCCGTGATTGGCTCCGCAGTGAAAAACATTTCCTTCACTATGTGGGATCCGATGATGTCGAGGAATTGTAAAATGCCTGAGGTATTATACGGAACGCCGATTTTTGCCGGGGTAATGGCCAGGCAGGTATCTCTGGTCCCAATAACCATGTCGCAAACAAAGGCAATGTTGCAGGCGCCTCCCCAGATGCTTCCTTCAGCCATGCAAATCACGGGAACCGGGGTTGCCTGTATGGCACGGATCACTTTCTGCAAAGGGTTGTCATACGCCAGCGGATCGCTGCCATCCCGGGGAAGCTCGTCGATGAAAAACCCTGACGACCATACCTTTGTCCCCCTGTTGGCCCTGATAATCACCACCCTCGCTTTTTCTTCTCTTAAACTTTTCAGCGCCTGCAACAATTCTGTCAGCAGGTCTATGCTCAGGGCATTTCTCTTTGCATCATGGTTCAGGGTGATCCACCCGATCTGTTCTTTCAGTTCTTTTACAACCAGTGTCATAACGTTCTATTGTTAATAATATAACAGAATGCAAAGTAACGATTTTCCGGTGAGATGTGGATAACTTATTTGAAATATTGTTCACATTTATATAGTCACGACAGGGCTTTCCTTTATCTTTGCAGACCACAAAGCAACATTCTTAATGAGCAACGTCGAAACCTATACCGAAGACAGCATACGGTCGCTGGAGTGGAGTGAACATATCCGCCTTCGCCCCGGAATGTACATTGGAAAACTTGGGGACGGCTCATCTCCTGATGATGGTATCTATGTGATGATCAAAGAGATTCTTGACAATTCCATTGACGAGTTCGTGATGGGGTATGGAAAAACCATCGAGGTTACCATCAAGGAGCAACTGGTTTGTGTGCGTGATTATGGCCGTGGCATTCCTTTGGGTAAAGTTGTTGATTGTGTTTCAAAGATAAATACGGGGGCCAAATACGATTCAAAGGTATTTAAGAAGGCGGTTGGGCTCAATGGTGTCGGATCTAAAGCAGTGAATGCATTGTCCTCCTTTTTTAAAGTTCAGGCTATCCGTGAAAGCAGGACTCATATTGTAGAGTTTCACCAGGGCGATGTGGTGACAGACGAGCCGGAGAAGCCGATAGAGCTGAGGTCCGGAACAATCATCACCTTCATGCCCGATGAAGGCATTTTCGGGAAGTATCACTACATCCCGGAATATGTGCAGAAGATGCTGTGGAATTACGTGTTTCTCAACAACGGACTTACCATTATCTTCAATGGTGAGCGGTTTCATGCACAAAATGGGTTGCTCGACCTGCTTAACAGCTATATCGACACCCCGGTAATTTATCCGATCATCCATCTGCGCGATGGCGATTTTGAATGTGCCTTCACCCATTGTGAGATGTATGGGGAGGAGTACTATTCCTTTGTAAACGGGCAGCATACCACACAGGGTGGTACACATCAGGCTGCTTTCAGGGAGGCCCTGGTTAAAACGATCAGGGAGTTTTACAAAAAAGATTTCGACACCAACGACATAAAAGCTTCCCTCGTGGCAGCGCTGAGCATCAAGGTTCAGGATCCGGTGTTTGAATCACAGACCAAAACCAAACTTGGCTCCATTCATATAGAACCTGATGGAATCACCATCCGGAATTTCATTATGGATATTGTCAAAAAACAACTCGACAATTTCCTCCATATAAACACAGATGCTGCCGAGGCGTTGTTGCGGAAGATCCTTCAAAGTGAGAAGGAACGCAAAGAGTGGGCAAATATTAAAAAAATTGCCAAAGAGAGTGTGAAGAAAGTCAGCCTGCACAACAAAAAACTGCGCGATTGCCGTATCCATTACAACAACCATGACGAACGCCGCTACGAATCTTCAATTTTCATTACAGAAGGAGATTCGGCCAGCGGTTCCATTACCAAAGCCAGGGATGTGAATACCCAGGCAGTGTTCAGTTTAAAGGGTAAGCCGCTGAATTGCTTTGGATTAAGCAAGCGGGTCGTCTATGAAAATGAAGAGTTCAACCTGCTGCAGTCTGCGCTTAACATAGAGGAGGGGCTTGAGAACCTGCGTTATAATTATGTTGTGGTAGCTACCGATGCCGATGTGGATGGCATGCATATACGGTTGCTCCTTCTCACTTTCTTTCTGCAGTTTTATCCCGACCTGGTGCGCAACGGGCACCTTTACATCCTTCAAACTCCGCTGTTCAGGGTGCGCAACAAGCAGAAAACCATCTATTGTTATTCAGAAGAAGAGAAACGGTCGGCTATGGCTAAACTCGGTGTCAATCCTGAGATTACACGATTCAAAGGCCTTGGGGAAATTTCTCCGGACGAATTCCAGTATTTTATTGGAAAAGACATACGCCTCGACCCGGTCATTCTGACCAAAGAGTCAGCAGTACTGGATGTGCTTACATTTTACATGGGTAAAAACACACCTGAACGCCAGAATTTTATCATTGATAATTTGAGGATGGAAGCAGACATCCTTGAGGAGGCTGTAATTGCCTAACCCTTGTCATTCCGTTTCATTGGCCAGATGGACGACGAGTACTTGAGGTTTGTTTCACGTCGTTTAATCAGGTCCTCCAGTTCAAAAAGCATATCTTTATTGACCTGCCTCGCCATCGGGATAACCCATTTCTTGGTGTCGGCCATCATGTTTTTAATGTATTCCTTATCAAAAATATCGGGGTGAAGATCGGTGAGATTGCTAATGCGGTCGGCACATTTCAATACTTTCGCTGAATCGGATCCCTCTTCCAGGATCCGCTTCAGGAAATCCTGTTTGGTTTCAGGCTTGCGACGTGTCACTTCCAGCACCAGTTCCAGCACCTGCTGTCCATCCCGGTCAATCGCCCGTATTTCATCATAAGAGACACATTTTACATCTTCAATCAGGTCATGGATTACTGAGGCTTTCAGCAGGATGGCATCCATGTAGTGATAATCAATCAAAATCGCCAGGGTGGCGAATGCATGCCGGAACTGGTTGCCGCCTACATACCTTTTTACACCGCGCAATGCAGTTGCCTTCTGAAGATATGGGGCGATGACCATCCCGGCCAGCAGGTCTTTTTCAAAATTTTCCATAAATCGTGTGAATATTGTTTCTGAAGAGTAATTGAAATGATTTTCCAAGATTCGAAATTATATCGCTGGCTATCAGCGCATAATCACCTTTTTCCCAGCGTACCTGATCCCCTGCCATCCCATGGATATAAACCCCGAAAAGGCACGATTCAAGTGAAGAATATCCTTGTGCCATCAACCCGGCGATGATACCGGTAAGGACATCCCCGCTGCCACCTGTGGCCATGCCCGGATTTCCGGTCGTGTTGAAATAACACAGTCCATCGGGTGTTGTAATTGCAGTATGCGCCCCTTTTAAAATGACATAACATTGGTGTTTAATTGAGAAGTCGCGTTGCATCTGGTTTTGGTCAAAATTATTGCTGCTTTTCCCGACAAGCCGCTCAAATTCTTTTGGATGTGGCGTGAAAATAGATCCTTTCGGAATAAAGCCGAGCCATGTCTTGTTTTCGGCGAGGATATTGATGGCATCTGCATCAAAAATGATCGGGATTTTGGTCTCCTGGATCAGGAATTTCAGTGCGTTGGCTGACTGGGGATTCATGCCAAGGCCTGGTCCGATGGCGATGGCAGAATAGGCTGCGAGTTCGGGGACTGCAGAAAAATGGTCTTCGGCAGGATCAATGGTCAGCATGGCTTCCGGAAAAGCTGTCTGCAGGATGTTAACACCTGATTTTGGTACATGAACAGTGACCAGCCCGGGGCCTGACCGCAGACATGCCTGCGCCGACAGCACTGCTGCGCCCATCTTCCCGGTACTTCCTGCGATGATCAGGGCATGACCATAAGTTCCTTTGTGGGAAAATTTAGCCCGTTGCCGTAAAAGAAGCGCCATCTCTTCCTCTTTCACCATGAAGTTCTGCACATTAGCCGAATCAATAAAATCGGGATGAATACCGATATCCAGGAGTTCCCAGAACCCGACAAACGGAGCGTTTTCAGGAAAGAAAAATGCCAGTTTCGGAGGTTCGAATGTATAGGTGTCAGTTGCATGGATTACCGCTGGTTCCGGGGTGATCCGGGTTGTAACATCGCAAAACAACCCCGACGGAACATCGATCGAAATAACATCGGCACTTCCTGAATTGATGTGGTGAATTACAGATGCCGCAAATCCTTCAGCCGGGCGGGTAAGACCACTGCCGAAGATGGCATCAATGACTATATCATACTTGTCAATCAACGGAAATTTTCCTGACTCCTGCAATATACTGCATGTCAGTCTTCGTTTTTTTCCATATTCCCTGAGCCTGTCGTAGTTTATCCTGCAGTTTCCCGACATCTGCTCAGGAGCACATAAGGTGTAAGCCTCAACCTTATATCCGGCTTCAAACATCAACCTGGCTATAGCCAGTCCATCGCCGCCATTGTTGCCGGATCCGCAAAAGCAGATCAATTTTTGATCCTTGTTAATGTTCTCCTGCAGCCACAGCGCACAGCTTTCCGCTGCACGTTCCATCAGGTCGATGTCGGCAATCGGCTCATGCTTAATGGTATAAGCATCTGCATCCCGGATAAGTGAAACTGGTAAAATTTTCATGCTGATACTGTTTCTGATTAAAGGGATAAGTTAAAACAATACAACCGGGTGGCTGTATAAAGCTATCAAATTCACGAAGGTTACTAAAATACCGGAATTCAATTGCATAGTGAATAACACAGTAAAGTTAATAGTTTTTTCAATAATAAAAAGCGTGGAGTTTAAATTCTCCGAGGGAGTTGTATTCAAGAGTCGGAGCGGGAATTTTGATAAAACTCAGAACTGTGAAAATCCCCCGGAGTAATTTTGATTTTGTCGGAATCCTTGTCAGATCCAGATCAAGCGAAAGAAAATACCTGCGGTACCTGGGGTATTCCGGAACCGGTTGCCCGTTATGGATAATGGTGTTGCCAAAGGCTCCGGTCATTCCTTCCGCACCATATCCCACAGCAATGTTTAGCCATTTTGGAAATTTGGATTTTGAAGGAAGAAAAGAGTGGATGTTGCCGGAGATCCAGTATGAATGCCCGTTGTAATCCTTGATCATATTCTGAATCAGGTTGTCACCCATCAGATTTGGGTTGTATGGCGCATACTTTGTTTGGTGAAATGAGTATTTCAGTGATAACCGTTGTTCATGCCAGGCAAGTTGCTGACCGATGAAAATCATGGTTCCCAGCGTGTTGGCAGCGAGGTCGCCCAGTGAAAAGCCCCATTCGGACGAAAATCCGTCGAGGATTTCGATGTTCAGCATGTAGGCAAACCCGAGCAATCCGCCAAACCAGGCAGCCTTGTTCTCTTTCACTCCTGCCCAGCGATAGGTGGAATAACCGATCCGGGTGATGTAGTTTGCAGTGATGGCATGACCGCACTTGTCAACCTGCATCCACTCACTGCCATCATTGAACAGGTGGAACGTCGATTGGGGATAATCCTTGTACCAGGCAAAATAGAGCCCGGTGATGGAAGCCACATAGAGCGTGCCTTCAGCGACAAGTACACCGGTTAGCCGGCCTTTATGAATCACGGCAGTATCCGGATCAAGGGAGTCAGAGGATTGGGCGTTCAGGTTAAAGGTCCAGGATATTCCAAGAATAACCATGGCCCAACCCAATGATTTTTTACAGGAATGTGTTATCCCAATCACCTGATATTCATTTTGTTCAATGCTTTTTGGTACTTTCTGGCATTCTTGTTATGTTCTTCAAGGTCAGCAGCGAAGTTGTGGTACCCCGACAAATCTTCCCTTGCGCAGAAATAGAAATAGTCGTGTTTTGATGCATGAAGAACAGCATCTACCGAATTAATCGAGGGAAGACAGATGGGCCCCGGAGGAAGGCCGGCGTGGAGGTAAGTATTGTACAGTGAATTGATTTCAGTATGTCTTTTGAAAACGCGTTTGATGCGATAGTCGTTCCATGCAAAAATTACAGTCGGATCGGCCTGTAGCGGAATCTGTTTGCGTAAACGGTTGAGATAGACACCGGCAATCGTTGGTTTTTCATCTTTTTTATTGCTCTCTTTCTCAACAATGGAAGCCAGTGTGACAACTTCCGGTATTGACAGATGCAACGTGCCTGCCAGTCGCCTTCGCTCCGGTGTCCAGAACTTCTCATATTCCCCTGACATCCGCTTAAATAGCTGATCCCCGGAAGTATTCCAGTAAAACTCGTATGTGTTTGGGATGAAAAGTGTAAAAAGGGAAGAAGGGGAGATGCCAAATTTTGCCAGGTAGTTGCGGTCGTTGAATAGCTGGCCAAGTTGTCCTGAATCAACCTCGAGTTGCCTGCCGATCTTCCCGGCAAGTTCTGCATTGTTCCTGACATTCTGAATGATGATCCTTACCGGTTCCTGGTTCCCCGACCGGAGCAGGTTTACAAGAGCATTGTTGTGCATGCCGTTTGTTAACCGGTACCGGCCCGGACTGACATGCTGGTCATAATGTTTTTTCCGGGCAAGCCATTCAAATGTTTCAGGGTCGGTAAGGTATCCTTTTTTTACCAGCGAATCTTTTACGGCATTGAAACCGGACCCGGTATGAATATAAAAATAGGTGAATTTCCGTTCTTTCAGCCGGATCATCGGTTTGGTCAGCCGCAGGTAGTACCAGCCCAAAACCATGCTGACAATGATTGCAATAGTTGCTGATAAAATCAGGGCCTTCTGCAAACCGGAAAGAAAATGCCCGGATTTATTCGCAGTCTGAGCGGGTTGCTTATTCTCCATGATTGATCATTTGAAACATCCATTCGTCCTGCCAGCGCTGACCATCATGTACCCACTCTTTTTTGATGCCGCATTTTTCAAAGCCCAGTTTTTCAAAGAGGTGCAGGCTTGTTGCATTGTCTGGTGAAATATTGCAATAGAGCTGATGAAGGTGGAGGGTGTTGAATGCATATTGAATAAAAGCAGTCATGGCTTCCAGTGCAACCCCTTTTGCACGGTAAGGTTCGCGGATTAAAATGCCGACACCGGCCCGATGATGAAGCGGATCAAAGTCAAAGAGGTCGATGGTGCCTGCAGGAATTGGGTCCTTGCCGGGTTCAGCCAGTTCAACCATCAGCCGGAGCTGCTTTGCCGTAAAAATGTCCTGGTGTGCATTCAGCACATACTCTTCAATCTGAAACCGTGAAAACGGAGCCAGGGTGTTGCTGACTTCCCAGATGGTTGTATCGTTTTCCCAGGCATACAACAAATCCACATCAGTGGGTTCAAGGGCACGTAACTTAACATGGATTCCTTTGATCTGATGGGAACCGTTTTTTGATTTTGAATTGGTCATGCCAGTCAATCGTTAAAAATGTTTTACAATCCTGATATTGTTTAGAACCTGTTTAAATTTCCTAATTGGATGTACTTCTATTTTTAAACCTGTGCCGTAGGCACAAAATGTGGGTAGAAGTCGAATGTTTACACAGCCATTTCGTCCCGTACGGGACGAAATAATGCATTTATGCACGATTTTCTACCCATATAAAATCCCCAAAGGGATTAATGAGCATTTTTAAACAGTCTCTTATTCTATTTTTTAGTCAGAAATATAATGAATTACACGGAGTTTCACAGAGAAGTCACAGAGTTTCACAGAGAAATATAAATAGCTTTTAAGTGGCATATGATTCACATTAATACCAGATTAATTTCGATGATCGACAACTTTTTCCGTCAACTTTCAGACAAACAATCAAAACATTGCTTTTGGGAAGAATACTGGCCTTGTCATGTCCCTGCCATTTTATTACATGATGCCCCCCAGCCATTTTTTTATTTGTAATACATTGAACTAATCTGCCATTTAGATCATATACGGACAATTCAACTTGAGCTGTATTGGGTAAATTAATATTAAAAGATGTTGATTCATGAAAAGGATTTGGGTAACACAAAAGACTTTCTGATTTATATTTATCCACCCTGTCAGACATTCCAACCGGCGTTCCCACGAAATTTCCATTGCCATCGTTGAATAGTAGTTCAAGATTCATCATCGGCACCCCGGATCCCCTTATGATAGCAAAATCGTTATACCCGTTCCCGTCAAAATCGGCAACATGAAAATTTCGTCCGCTTTCATCATAGTTGGAAAGGTTTATGAATTGGGGATTTGACAGTTGAAAATCTCCCTGATTATATAGAATTTTAATGCCACCGATTGTATCCTTTATACCGGTTCCAGAAGTATCGGGGAACATGGTGAGAAATACAACATCAGGGAGATTATCATTATTAAAATCGTTGACTGAAATACTAGTAGAAGGAGTTTGGAAATATACTTCTGGGAGAACCTGTAAATTGGTATCGTTTTGATTGCGATACATAATTATACTTGTAATATTGACGAATGGAATGCCCCATGCAGTAATCAGGTCATTATCACCGTCACCATCAAAATCTACAATAGCTAATAACTCTTTATAACTATTGATCTCTAAAACCACTTGCTGGAAACCGGTCGGCAAACTATAGAAAACCTCTGTAATTTGCCCACTTAAAACCACATCATCACGCCCATCACCATTTAAATCGCCACATACGATATTTGAAGGATAAGTTCCCGTAACAGAGTGATATTCCGGAGCCGCTAGCATGCCATTACCCAAATTATAAATCACTCCCCAGAAACGACTATTACTGGAATACACCAAAATATCTATTAAACCATCACCATTTACATCACCTTGAGTTATTCCATCTAATGTTGCTGAAGTATTCAAATTATAATCCTGAAAATCACTAAAACTTCCCTTTAAATTGAACCATATACGCAAAAATCTTTCAGCAACTCCAGAAGAAAAGTCGGAATAAAATGTTACAAGATCAGGGTATTGATCATTATCTATTTTGCAAGCAAAAATGTTTACCTGATAACCA
>CAYHGE010000032.1:9390-34238 GCA_964355945.1 uncultured Draconibacterium sp. | reverse complement strand
CATTCGATCATCCGTTGACTTACTTTACCTCAACGCCCGATGACCCTGAGTATCCGAATCAATGGTATCTTGATGACATCAAGGTGCCGGACGCATGGGGTATCACAACGGGAAATTCTGAAATAAAAGTAGGGGTTTTGGATATGGGTGTTGATTGGAATAACCTTGATTTCTTTCCTGATAATCTTTTGGGTTGGAATTTTGTCGATAATAATAATAATACTTACCCAAGTAGTACGAGTTGTTGGCATGGGAATATGGTATCTTCCATCATTGCTGCCCGCACGAACAATAATTTAGGTACTTGTGGAATCGCCGGAGGCTGGAATTCATCACCTGCGAAAATTGTAATGTGTAAAATCACAAATAGTTTTAATGATAGTATTAGTTTTGCCCTTTGTGCAATAGCATTGGATTGGGCACTAGAAAGAGGCGTTAAAATTTTTAATTTTAGTTGGGGCGCTAACGGCGCGTGCGCCGGTTTTTTATATCCTGCTCTAAAAGCTGAAATAGAAGAGGCATATTATAAATACGGAGCCACAATGTTTGCCAGCGCTGGTAATAACAACCTGGAGGTGGCATGGCCTGCATGTAGTTATGAAGTAATATCTGTCGGAGGCACAGATCTAGAAAGTAATAAATGGATTGGTATTATCTCAAGTCAAGGATCTAATTATGGAGTTAACACTGATATTTCTGCACCATGTCTTGATATAATATACCCTAATGTAGCAGTTGGTGGTTATAACATGACATGGAAGACTTCATGTTCAGCCCCAATGGCTGTTGGTGTTGCGGTATTAATGCAGTCGGTCAATCCATGCTTGTCAAATGTTGATATACAATATATATTACAGGCGACTGCCGACAAAACTGGAATTGGTGAAGAGGGTCCTTATAACTATAACTGGGACCCAACGCGTCCGGGACATTCCCTTGAGCTGGGTTATGGGAAAATAAATGCAGCGGAGGCAGTCAGAATGGCGGCAACCTATGTCGATGAAATTGCTGAATACCAAAATGTGGTGTTTGACAAGCCATATTGGTTTACACATGACCTGGCCCTTTTATATGGTTCCACCTTGACCATTACCTCAACCATTAAATTCAATGAAGGGTGCAAGATTATTGTGGAGCCAGGGGCCCGACTGATCATTAACGGAGGAACCCTCACCTCCACCTGTCCGGGTTTCTGGGGAGGGATCGAAGTTATGGGAAACCCCGACTTGCCGCAATATCCCATCTCGAATCAGGGGTATGTACATATTTTCAACAATGGGAAAATTGAAAAGGCAAACCCAGGAATATATTCAACGAATGGCGGTATTGTTGTGGCATCCGATGCCTCTTTTATAAACAACAAAAGATCGGTAATCATGGAGAATTATCCGGGATGGAACCATAGCACATTTACACGCTGTAAATTTGAACTTACAAACCATGAAGGACTTTCAGGTAACCAGTATTTTATTGGCGCCGAATTGGTGCATCCATTGAGAATTTCTGGTTGTACATTTGAAAATAAAATATCCGTAGATTCTATGTTGTATCCATATCGCGGTTATGGCATTCTTTCGCTTGACGCAGATATCCATGTATATCCTGCTCCTGCCCTACCTTCCGATCCCACACATGATTCAATCCAACCACTTTTTAAAAACCTGGCATGGGGCGTATACGCGATGCATTCAGGAATTAAAAGCTCCCTGTATATCTCTAAAGCTCTGTTTGAAGAAAACATGCGTGGTGCCTATCTCAGTGGTTATACTGGCTCATCTTATGCCATGGTTGTAAACTCTGAATTTATCGTTCAAAATTCAGCTTATACTGCTGGAAAACGCACCTATGGGTTGTACCTTGACCACTGCTCAGGGTATACAGTTGAAAACAATGACTTTTATTCGGCAGTATCACGACCAGAGGGGTACGGACTGATTATCAATGAATCCGGCACCAATGATAATGAGATTTACAATAATTCATTCCATAACCTGCAGTATGCAACGCAGGCGCAGGGTTGCAACCGCTACAGCTACCCATACGATGGAGGGCTCTGTTATCGTTGCAATGATTTTTCCGCGAATGAAAATGATATTTTCGTGATATCAGATGCACTACCCGGAACACGCGATCAGGGGGTTTCTCTGTCGCAGGGAAATAAAACAATGCCGGCAAAAAATACTTTTACTGAAGGGAATATTAATGGGTATGATATCGATAATTCATTTGATATCATTCAGTATTTTCTTGATCAATACTCATATGGGTATAATATTACACCACTTCCCATCATCGGCTCACACAATAATATTGTTGCGAATGCACACTATAGTAAAATAGATGATTGCCCATACCATTCCGGAAGTATTATCGATATAGACGAGATAAGAGGGGACCTGGCAGAAGCAACAATCAAAGCAGATAGTGTATCTGATATCTTGTCTGTTTTGATGGATGGTGGTTCAACAGAAGGACTTGTCGCTGAAGTTCAAACGAGTATCCCTCCCGACGCTTTGGAAACCAGAGATGAACTGATAAACCAATCACCATTTCTTTCCGACTCTGTCATGCTGACAGCTATTTTAAAAGAAGACGTTTTACCCAATGCCATGATCCGCGATATCCTGGTTGAAAATCCGCAATCGGCCAAATCTGATGCGTTGATTGAAGCCATTGACAACCGGTTCGTATCAATGCCCGATTCGATGATGGCACAGATCATGGAGGGTGAAAATTTTCTTGGCGCCAAAGAGGAGAAAGAGCAAGAATTGATAAAGTGGAACAGTCAGTATGCAGTTGCATTGAAAAACCTTTTAGGACTCTATGATCGGGATACAACTGGCGTTTATGGAGTGGACAGTTTAATTTCCATCATAAATAGTGATGCCTCGTTGAATTCCAGATATGACCTTGTATCTTTGTATAATAGCAAAAATGCAATTGAGACTGGGAATTTTATTTTGAACACCATCCCATCAGATGTTACCTTATCCGAAAACCAGCAAATGATCCATGACATGTATGTTTCATTGTTTCCGATGCTTGATCAGGTAGCTTCTGATACAAATGGAATAGGATCGCTTGATAGCACGCAGATTGAGACATTGTCTATGATTGCCAATAATAATGATGCGATGCCCGGGGTTTATGCAAAAAACCTGTTGATTAAAAAAGGGTTGCTTCAATATGACGAACCTATTCTGATCGGTTCTTCACTGAAACAATCAAAGAAATGGAAACCTTTTACAGATAATCCGCCACAAGGAAGTAACATTGAGACCATGCTTCAAGTTTACCCAAATCCTGCCGGCAATTACTTCATAATAGAATATCGTATGGCAGGCCAAGTTGTTCAGGAATCAGAAATGTCTATTTCAGTAACCGACATGCTGGGGCGGGATTTATTAAAATTTGTTCCGAAGCACAGATTTGACCAAATAGTAGTACCCACGGAAAATCTTTCTTCTGGTTCATATCTCATCAACCTGAGAATAAATGGCCAGCAAAAAGGGCATGTGACAGTGATTGTTAAAAAATAATCAACTTCTTCTAAATTTATTCCTGACAACATGAAAGCTTTGAATTTGTACCAAATCCTATTGATTTTACTGGGAATGTCAAATCCCAAAGTTTCATTTTGTCAGGAATGGATTAAAACGTTCAGCAGCAATACACATCATACTTTTTCTTACCAGCTTCAGGAAGATTATGACAATGGAATTATTATCGGTGGAAATTTGAGTTTAGGGAGCACAATGAAAATTGGCTGGATTATCAAAACCGATATTAACGGAAATGTGCGTTGGGAAAAAAAATTAGGGAATGGAGGCCGAATGTGGGCCTTGGATGGTATTGATTTAACCCCGGATGGAGGAGTCATTGTTGCAGGTGTTTGTGATACATTAGATTATGGATGGTGGGATCCGTTTATTTTAAAATTATCCGCCTGCGGGGATGTCCAATGGTGCCATGTTTTTCACAATAAAAATGATCCCGATTATGGGATGAAGATAAAGACATTGCCGGATAATAGTTATATTTTTTTAATCAAGGATTGGGGGAGTGAGCAGCTAAACAGCGGATGGTTGATGCACCTGGATGTGAACGGCGATATTATATGGGAACAAAAATATTTTCAAAACGACACATTGGTTGAACCCTACTGGGATAATGAACTTTCTTTGACTCCCGATGGAAAATACCTTGTTACTGGCACCTGCTACCGGCCCCTTGCCGGGCAGGTTCAGCCATACTGGGTTTGGCCGATGATGATTCTTGCCGATTCAACCGGCGAAGCAGTTTGGGAAATGCCATGGGGATATACACTTCCATTCACAAATCAGGTTGGAGGTGAGGGGTTTCAATCGGTTCAGACAGATCATGCTTTCTATACCAGTATAAGCCACTATCATATCCCTGATACTCATTATACACCGACTTTAATTAAAACCTCATTATCGGGTGAACCTGTTTCATACCATGACTTAATACCAAATACTTCCTTTGGTAAAGCATCAACTATAACTAAATTATCAGACACTGTTTTACTTATTGGAATATGGTATAAATTCGATTCAGTGACACCCAACCTTTCAGTTGTAAAAACGGATACAATTGGCAACATCCTTGCAGAAAAAGTGTTGAATCATAAGGACTATATTCCCGTTGACGCAATTTTAACATTTGATGACAAATATCTTATAACAGTGCCGGATTTCGTAGATAACAAGTATATCTTTTATTTATGGAAATTAAACCAGAACCTCGGATATGATACTATTTACACCCAGCCGATGGTGTACGACAGTTTGTGCCCTCACCCGATAACTACCTCAACCCTTTACTTTAACTGTGACCTTGCCGTTGGGATTCCGGAACCGCTGAGCGAGGCTGCAAAAGTAAGCATGCACGTCTATCCCAACCCCGGCAGAGAAATTATTCATGTTGACATGCCGCAATGTATTCAAAAGCAAACAGAAACCGAGCATCTTGCCGTTACCACCATCTTTCATAAGTGGTACAAGGATTTGGAATTTGAGGTGTTTGATCTTTTCGGGAGACCGGTTTACCGGCAAGTTGTAAAACCTTCGGAAAAGGAGGTTCTGATCAATGTTTCCGGTTGGAGCAGCGGAATCTACTTTATCAGATTGTCATACAGCGGTACGACGGTTGCAACAGAGAAATTGGTTGTTCAACAATAAACGCCTTTGGAGGCAAAAATAAATTTATCTCGATTTATGAAAAACAAGGTCCTGGTCATCACTGTACTGTTGCTGTTCCATTTCACGGCAAAAACACAAATTTCATTCGAAAAAATCATCAGCAGGGGATACTCAGAATGGCCTGTTTCGGTGATCCAGACCACTGACGGCGGATATGCCTTTATCGGATACGGTACTACCAGCAAAGACTTCTGGCTGGTTAAAACCAATAGCATGGGCGACACCCTGTGGTCCAAAACTTTTCGGAAGGCAGGTTATACCTGCTGCGACCGTGCATTGGTGCAAACTGCTGATGGTGGGTTCACCTTCATTTCCAACCGGAATGGAAAGGCTGGCCTGCTTCATACTTCTTCGACGGGCGATTCGCTTTGGGAGAAGGAGTTATTTACGGGCACAGGGCATGCGCTTTCGCAATCAGATGACGAGGGATATGTGGTGACTGGTTCCACTCCCAATTTTAGTGTAGCGATATCCCGGGCAGGGGCGAACGGAGATACAGTTTGGAATAAGCAGTACAGACTCCAGCCATTCCCTTACAGTTTATATTTTAGAAGCTGGGCCATCAGGGGGACCCCTGGTGGTGGGTTCATCGTGACCGGGGCGTCGGAGTCAAATTATTTTATGAACACACCTTTCATGCTGCAGTTAGGACCTGGAGGAGATTCAATCTGGTACAGAAATTATGATTGGTGGTTAGACAGTCCTTTCTGCTCAGTAGATACCATCAGGGGTGGTGGATTTTTTGCTTGCGGGTATGTGCAGCCTGGCAATGATGCCATGATTACGAAGCTCGATAATGCCGGAGATACAATATGGTCACGGATAATTCCCAATCCCGGTTATCAGCGTTTATTCAGCATCAGGGCCACCGGCGACGGTGGAGCAGTTGCCTGCGGGTTTTATGAACCTCATGGCATGGGTGATTCATCCCAGGTCTACCTTGTAAAATACTCAGCATCCGGATCGCTTTTATGGGAAAAAAGGTTCGGGATTGATAAGTATGCGAAGTCTTATGGAATGTCTGTTGAGTGCACCAGCGACAGTGGTTACATCATCGGTGCTGATTGCTGGACCACCGCTACGGCGAAATCCAGGTGTCTGCTGATAAAAACTGACAAGAACGGCGCCCTCAGCGGCATGAGTGACCCGGGAGAAAGGGCAGGGATCACCCTCTTTCCAAACCCGGCTTCCGGAACAACCACCTTCAGCATCACCCCGGAAGCATTGGCTTTCAATGCCAGCCTGGCCCTGTATGACGTTTTCGGCCGGCAGGTCAAAGAGATTGGTTTACCATCCTGGCAGTCATCCATTCAACTCGATGTTTCGGATTTACCGCAGGGAATTTACGTTGTACTGGTCAGATCGCAGGGCCGGGTGCTGGCACGGGAGAAACTTGTTATAAATTCGGGGAAGTGATTTTTTTCTCCTGATGCCATTCTGATCAAAGTAAATCATCGGGATATCAATTGCTATTTTTGGCGGACCTATTCAGCAAGGCCAATTACCTGGGTTTGATTACTTAGGGTCAGAAATTTGGCTAAAGCCAAAATGGAACCTGATCACTGGGATCCTCCAGCTAAAGCTGGAGGCAATTCATCTGGAGACAATTCATCTGGAGGTATTTGGTTGCCTCATCAATTGCCACTAGCTTTAGCTAGTGGTTTGAAGAATTGCAAACACATTTTTGGCTTTAGCCAAATATTTAAACATACAATCATGACAAGTTATAGGTTCCCTCATCAATTGCCACTGGCTTTAGCCAGTGGTTATGGAGTTTTGTACACCATGGCATTCACGTTCATCCCGGCACCCACGGAGGCGAAAACGCAGTAGTCGCCGGAGGATAACGGCTTACTGTCAATGGCTCCTTTGGCCACCATGTCAAATAATATGGGGATAGTTGCCACCGAATTATTCCCCAGTTTTGAGATGGTCATCGGCATGATGTTGGCCGGGATGTTGTCAATTCCGTAAAGTTTAAACAGGCGGGAGAGAATTGCGTCATTCATCTTGGCATTGGCCTGGTGCATGAAAATTTTTTTAACCTCCGAAATCGGAATTCCTGCATTGTCAATACAATCTTTCACCACCTGGGGAACCGTGTTCAAGGCGTATTCATATAATTTCCGGCCATTCATTTTCAGGAAGATCTCATCACCTCCGAATTCCGGGTTGTACGACTTCTCCATCCTCAGCAAACTGGCATGCTGAATGGTGTCTGACCTGGTGAGATGGGCAATGATGCCCACCGGGACGGGGCTCTTAACTGCCTCCATGATCACTGCGCCGGCACCATCGGAATACAACATGCTGTCGAGGTCGTGCGGGTCAGAAACGCGTGACAAGGCTTCTGCCCCGATGACAAGTATTTTTTTTGCACTCCCCGATTTTATAAAATAATTGGCATGAATGACAGCCTGAAGCCATCCCGGGCAGCCGAAAATAAGGTCATAGGCCACCGTAAAGGGATTTTGGATGCCAAGCATGAATTTAATCCTGGCCGCCAGGGAAGGAACGATATCAGATTTTATATTGTCTTTTTTTACATCGCCGAAATTATGGGCAACAATGATAAAATCAAGTTGCTCGGGATCAACACCAGAGGATTGAATGGCATCCCGGGCTGCGAAAAAGCCAATGTCTGAAGTTACATAACAATCGTCAATATATCTTCTTTCCGAGATCTCGGTGATCTGTTTGAATTTTTCAATGATGTCGGCACCAGCCTTTTTGATTTTTTCCCCGGAAGCATCGTAAAATTCGTTTTCAAGAAATTGTTCATTCTTTACGACTCTTTCAGGAACATACCGGCCTGATCCGGTTATGATGGAATAGTAGGATTCATGGTTCTCAAACTGCTTCATTTTCAGGAACATATTTGATGTTTATACTCGGGTTTAGTGCACAGGCCGAACCCTTTGATTTACAGTTTCCCAAACGCTTTAACCGGATCCGGTATTGTATGTCCAAGCCCACCTGCCAGATCATCGTCAAAGGTAACAGGAATATTGTTTGCATCCGTGCGCTGCTTCCAGGTTTGGTGTTGCGTTCCATCGTCCTTGCGCACCATGGTGATGCAATTTTCGACCGGGCAGATAAGCGAACAGAGGTTGCAACCAACACAGTTTTCTTCGTTGATGCGGGGTGTTCTGATGGTTTTATCCTCATTCAGATCGATGGCCTGGTGCGCCCCGTCTTCACAGGCGATGTAACACAACTGGCAACCAATGCATTTTTCCTCATCGATGGAGGCTTTAACACTGTAATTCAGGTTGAGTTCCTCCCAGTGTTTTACGTTTGGTAACGCCTTCCCGACAAATTGGTCAATGGTGGCAAATCCATGGGAATCCATATACTGCTCCAGTCCGGAGGTCATGTCGCGGATAATGCCAAAGCCATAGTGCATCGCAGCCGTACAAACCTGTACCGACGATGCTCCCAGCAGGATAAATTCCACCGCATCATGCCAGTTTTCTATTCCGCCGATGCCCGAAATCGGTAACTGAACCAGCGGATGCTGTGCGCAATTTTTAACCATGTTCATCGCGATGGGCTTTACGGCAGGGCCGCAATATCCGCCATTTGTGCTGTGATTTTCCACCACAGGATAGGTCACAAAATTGTCAATGTCAACGCCCACAAGGCTTTGGATGGTGTTGATGAGTGATATGGCATTGGCTCCGGCACGGCGGGCAGCCTGTGCTGGTTCTGTGATGTCTGAAATGTTTGGCGTCAGTTTTACAATGACAGGAATTTTTGCAACCTCCATGACCCATCGTGTGATCATTTCGAGGATCGCCGGCTCCTGCCCTACGGCAGAACCCATTCCCCGCTCACACATGCCGTGCGGACAGCCAAAATTCAACTCAATTCCATCTGCTCCGGCATTCTGAACATCATTCACAATCTGGTGCCACTCCTGTTTTGTCTGTACCATCAGGGAGGCGATGACCGCATGGTGCGGGAAATATTTTTTCACCTCTTCCATTTCGCGCAGGTTGTCGCATAACCGGCGATCTGTGATCAGTTCGATGTTGTTGAATCCGACCACCCGGCTCCCACGATGATTGATGGCACCATAGCGGCTCGACACGTTGATGACAGGCACACCCAGCGTTTTCCATACAGCGCCTCCCCAGCCCTGGTCGAAGGCTTTCATGATCTGGTATCCTGAATTTGTGGGAGGCCCGGAGGCCAGCCAGAATGGATTGGGGGATTTAATGCCCGCGAAATTTATTTCAAGATTTGCCATAGAATTTTCGGATAAAGTTTTTTAAATCAAGGCTGATAAATACTCATGAATCCCATCCCCGGCAAGCTTCCCTTCTGCCACGGCATTGACTACTTCCGCCCCGCCATTTACTGCATCACCTCCGGCAAAATATCTTGGATTTGCAGTCTGCCCGTTTGTTTCGTTAACGGAAATTCGCCCGGCTTCATCCATGGTAAGCCCGACAATATTCGCAAACAGTGAGGTCTGTTTCACTTGCCCTGTTGCCTTGATCACCAGGTCGCATGAAAGTACAAATTCACTGCCGGGTATCTCTTTTAGTATTCCATTGACAGTTTCAGTACGGATAAACTTTACCCCTTCTGCTGAATTTTCTCCTGCAATTTCAATAGGAGCAAGATTAAACATGCCGCGCACGCCGGCGACCTTTGCAAGATCATATTCAAAATAGTATGCTTTCATCTCCTGTTGCGACCTTCGGTACGCCACGATGACGTTTTCAGCGCCTAACCTTGCACTTTCAGATGCAGCATCCATGGCGGTATTGCCACCACCCAGCACAATGACCCGCTTAGCGATGGGTGTGATAACCGGTTTCGTTTTGATTTGTTCGATGAATTCTGTGGCACCGACACAATTGGGTTTTCCTTCGCCCTTAATTTTTATCTCTGAAGAACTACCCAGCCCGATACCAAGAAAGATGGCGTCATACTTTGCTTCCAGAACTGCAATCTCTTCCTTGCTTTCAATTCGGGTGTTGTAGAAAACATTGAAGCCAAATTGCTCCCGAAGGAATTCCACCTCCATCAGGGCCTCTTCGTTGGTTATCTTGTATGGGGCGATACCGTGCAAAGCCAGTCCCGACGGGTTATTCCGCGCTTCATAAATGTCAACTTTGTATCCGGATGCTCTCAGTTGACAGGCACAGGATATTCCCGCAGGACCGGCACCGATAACGGCCACGGACTTTCCGTTCTCTTCCGGAACTGTGAAGAACTTTTGATGGGATAAAATCGCACTGTTGGTCGCAAAATTCTGAAGCCGGCCAATGTCTATTGCCGTAACATTCATTTTGTTAAAAACACACGCCCCTTCGCAAAGCACTTCTGTCGGACAAACTTTACCACAGGTATTCCCGAGGTAATTCGACTGATAGATGGTTTTTGCCGCACCGGTTACATTTCCATTGCTGATCTGCCTGATAAATAACGGAATATCAATGGATGTGGGACAGGCAATGGTACAGGGTGCATCATAACAAAACAGGCATCTTGAACTCTCATAATAAGCCATTGTGTTGCTCATCAATGGTTTAATAGGGGCGAATCTATTGTCAGCATCCTGCAGTTTCGGTGGGTTTCTATGTTCGGCCATGATCAAATAATAAGATTTTCGTTGGTATACTGATCTTTAAAACACAATAATACGGAACAAATTCTTTTTCTCTGTGGCGCTCTGTGCCTTCTCCTTTTAACTCTGTGAAATAAAAAAATTACACAGAAGAACCACAGAGAAGACACGGAGTGCCACAGAGGGTGTTCTGATGAATTATTCAGGTTAGAATTCGACAGTCTTTTTGTACGTTTCAGGTCTCCGGTCACGGAAAAACTGCCACACAGAACGCACTTCATCAATCAGGTCCAGGTCGAATTCAGCAACCAGCAACTCGTCGTTGTCTTCCGAGGCTTGTGAAAATATCTGCCCGCGTGGGTCCACGAAATACGATGAACCATAGAATTTCCCGATATTCCATGGCTTTTCAATGCCAACCCTGTTGATACATCCCATGAAATATCCGTTTGCTGCTGCATGGGCTGGTTGCTCCAGTTTCCACAGGTATTGCGAGAGTCCTGCAACAGTTGCTGAAGGATTGTACACAATTTCTGCCCCATTCAATCCCAGTTCCCGCGCCCCTTCAGGGAAATGACGGTCGTAACAGATATAAACCCCCACTTTGGCAAATCTGGTCTGAAACACAGGATACCCCAGGTTTCCCGGTTTGAAAAAATACTTTTCATAAAAACCCGGAGCTACGTGAGGGATGTGGTTTTTGCGGTACTTGCCCAATATGGTGCCATCAGCATCAATCACAACAGCCGTATTGTACAACACGCCCGGCATCTCCTGTTCATACATCGGAACAATGATCACCATGTTGTGTTTTTTGGCGAGTTCTTGCATCAAAGCAGTTGTTTTTCCGGGGATTGATTCAGCCGATTTGTACCATTCATTGTTCTGCCCGGGACAAAAATAGGGGCCGTAAAAAATCTCCTGCAAACACAGGATCTGGACTCCCTGCTTTCCCGCATTTTCGATAAAAGGAATGTGTTTCTGAATCATTGCTTCCTTGATTTCAGCAATGGTGCCTTCGCCTTCCGATTTCGGAACAGACATCTGGATCAGTCCTGATTTTATTTTTCGTGACATTTTTTTAGGATTTTATGACAAATTTTATGTTTCTGTAACATGGCTGATTGATTCATGAAAAAACTCTTTGTGGCTCTCTGTGTCTTCTTCTATGTTGTCACTCTGTGAAATAAAAAAATTACACGGAGAAACACGGAGAAGACACGGAGGACCACAGAGAAAATGTTATAGTTTCATAGCCAGGGAATTAAGCATATAAAGGATTCTGTTATTTATAGAATATTCGTCAGTTTTGATCTTTTAACAAATTCACCGTACCCTTTCTGAATCTTCACACTGCCATGGTCGATGGCAACTTTCCCGCGGAGCAGCACTGTTTCAGCTTTGCCGGTCACTTCACGGCCTTCGTAGGCTGAATAATCACAATGATGATGATGCGTGGATGCTGAAAGCACATGCTTTGTTCCGGGGTTGAATATTACAATATCGGCATCACTGCCAACTGCGATGGTCCCCTTTTTCGGGAACATCCCGAAAATTTTAGCCGATGATGTTGAAGTGATATCTACCATTTTGTTCAAACTGATTTTCCCCTGGTTAACACCTTCAGAAAAAATCAGCTCCATCCGGTGTTCAATACCCGGCGCCCCGTTGGGAATTTTGGTGAAATCATGTTCCCCTTTACACTTGTCTTCCCACATAAACGGGCAGTGGTCGGTAGCCAGTGTCTGGACAACACCCTGGTTGATCGCAGCCCACAGGGCTTTCTGGTCTTTTTTCTCCCGGATGGGCGGGCTCATCACCCATTTGGCGCTTTCAAAACCGCGGTCATAAACGGATGCATCCAGTACGAGGTACTGAATACAGGTCTCCACAAATACTTTCTGATCCCGCTTTTGTGCATCCCGTACCTTGTTGAGCGCCCCCTCCGAGGTCATGTGCACAATATAGGAATTTGACCCGGTTTGCCAGGCCATGTCGATGAATCTGCCTGTCGCCTCTGTCTCTGTGATTTCGGGTTGGGATAAATAGTGATATAACGGGGAGAGATTTCCCAATTCTTTATTTTTTGCAACAAGATAATCAATGATATCGCCGTTTGTGGCATGAACGGTGACAATCCCGCCATATTTTTTCACTTCATTCATCAGGCCAACCATTTGCCGGTCGTCGATCATCAGCGATCCTTTGTAGGCCATGAAGGTTTTAAAGGAAGATATGCCTTCTTTCCCGATCAGGTCTTTGATTTCGGATTGGGTATCGGCATTGAAATCGGTCACGGCCATGTGAAAGGCATAGTCGCTGAATACGTTGCCGTTTGCGCGCCCCTGCCATTCTCTCAGTGCATCATAGAGTGATTTCCCATGCGACTGGATCACGAAATCAATGACGGTGGTGGTACCGCCATGCATGGCAGCAAGGGTTCCCGTCTCATAATTGTCGCTCGAAAAAGCACCCATGAAAGGCATTTCGAGGTGAACATGCGGGTCAATCCCGCCGGGAAATACAAGTTTACCGGCGGCATCAATAATGGTATCTGCAGAAACATTCAGATTCTTTCCAATCGCAGAGACCGTTTCCCCTTCGATAAAAATATCAGCTGTGTAATCATCCGTGGCAGTAATGATCCTGCCATTTTTTATCAGTGTTGACATGGTGATTATTGTTTAGTGATAATATTCATCTGCAATTGCAATTGCTTTTTCAATAATATCGAGCCCTTCATCAACCTGGTCTTTGGTGATGATAAGCGGGGGCGCGACAAATATCCAGTTCCAACGGACAAATGTAAACAAACCCAGTTCACGCAATTTTGCACCAATCCTGTTGGTAGGTTCCATATCCTTTGCCGCAGCATTAAAGGGTGTCAGAGGTTCCCTGGTTTCACGGTTCTTTACCAGTTCAATCACGCCAAGCAGGCCGGTGTTGCGGAAATCTCCTATTGATGGATGTTTTTCAGCCATCTGTGCCACTTTCCCTTCAAGGTACCTGCCCATGGAAGCTGCATTTTCAACCAGCTTCTCATTCTCATAAACTTTAATGCAGGCCAGGGCGGTGGCGCAGCCCAGGGCATGTGCAGAATAAGTCAATCCCAAAGGCAGCGGAATATCATTGAAATAGGCTGCAATCTCTTCTTTTACAATAACCCCGCCGAGTGGTGCATAACCGGAGGTCAAGCCTTTTGCAACACACATGATATCGGGAGTAACATCGTGATGGTCAATGCCGAACCATTTTCCGGTGCGGCCAAATCCGCTCATCACCTCATCGTCGATCAGCAGGATTCCATACCTGTCGGCGATTTCTTTTACCCTTTTCCAGTAAAAAGGCGGGTACTTGATACACCCGGATGTCCCTGATTCGCCTTCGATCAGTATGGCCGCGATGCTTCCGGGGTTTTCAAACTGGATGATCCGTTCGAGATTTGCAGCTGCCCGCTCTCCGCATTCTTCCAGGGTGTTGCTTTTCCACGGACACCGGTAGAAATATGGATTTTCAACGTGAATAATGTTTGGAACACCCTGGCCGTCAAACTGGAATTTTCTCGGATCACCGCCAACGGAGACGGCACCGTAGGTTGCCCCGTGATAGGAGCGGTAGTGAGAGATGATTTTATGTCTGCCGGTGTATAATCGTGCCAGTTTCACCGCATTTTCAACTGCTTCTGAGCCTCCCAGGGTGAACAGTGTTTTCTTTAAGCTGCCTGGGGTGATCTCCGCCAGTTTTTTCCCCAGCTCTCCCCGCACATTGGTTGCCATCGAGCAGGTCACGAAGGTTAGCTGTTCTGCCTGTTTTTTAATTGCTTCAATAACCACCGGATGCTGGTGCCCGATGTTGGCATTCATCAGTTGCGAGGAGAAATCGATATATTTTTTTCCGTCATAGTCGTGGAAATAGACCCCTTTAGCCGATTTCACCGTGATCGGATTTAATCCCGCCTGTTTCGACCAGGAAAACATGGTGTAATCCAGGTTGTTTTTTACAATTTGTTCTCTTTCAGTCATGTCAGTTGTCTTAGATTTTGTCTTGCAGATGGTTCCCTAACTCATCCAGTCGGTTATCTCCTGTTTGGCCCACTTGGAAGTCACCTTTTTCAATTGTGACCAGAATCCAAGGGAACTTTTCCCGGTGATATCACCGGCACCAAATTTTGAGGCATTCCAGCCACCAAAGGAGAATGGCTCACGGGGAACCGGTACGCCAATGTTGATGCCGATCATTCCTGCACTGGCATTTTGTGCAACCATTTTGGCAATGGCACCGTTCTGGGTAAACGCGGATGCTGCATTTCCAAAGGGACTTTCGTGCTGGATAGCAATAGCTTCCTCCACACTCTTTGCTGAGATAATTTCGAAAACAGGGCCAAAGACCTCCTGGTCTGGCATCTTCGCGTCAGTGTGTCTCCAGTCGATGATGGTCGGGCCCAGGTAGTTCCCGTTCGGATCAGCCTGTTCGTCATTGGAAAACTTACGGCCATCAACGAGGAGTAGAGCTCCTTTCTTTTCAGCTTCAGTGATATAAGAGATAAGGTTTTCCCTTGACTGCCGTGAAATAATCGGTGGCATTTTTTTCCCGGGGATGAATTTCATCACCTCGTCACAAAGTTTTTCCACGATCGGGTTCACATTCCCTACTGCAATCATTACCGAAGCAGCCATGCAACGCTGGCCGGCTGAACCACACATGGAGGCAGCGATGTCGGCGGCGGATAGTTCCAGGTTGGCATCCGGTAATACAATCAGATGATTTTTAGCCCCGCCCAAAGCCAGGCATCTCTTCAGGTTTGAGGTCGCGCGGCGATAGACAATTTGTGCTACCGGGGTGGATCCCACAAACGATACTGCCTTTATTTCAGGATGGTCGCAAATGGCTTCCACCACCTCTTTTGCTCCATTTACAATATTAAAAACGCCATCGGGCAAACCTGCCTGTTTCAGCATTTCCGCCATTTTCATGGTGGTAACAGGGGTCAGTTCCGAAGGTTTCAACACGATGCAATTGCCGAGGGCCAGCGCGTTTGGTACCGTCCAGTGAGGGACCATGTGCGGAAAATTAAACGGGTTGATGCAGGCAACAACCCCGAGCGGTGCATATTCTGTGCGACATTCCACACCAATGCTCACTTCAAGTACCTCGCCCACAGCAATTTGCGGAATAGAACAGGCAAATTCTGTGAGTTCGATACTTTTGCGGACTTCGGCAATCGCTTCATCCATGGTTTTGCCATTTTCATCATGAATGATTGCCGCAAGCATCTCAACATTTTCTTCAAGAAGCTGTCGGTAATTATACAGAATCTGTGACCGCATCTTCGAAGTCATCCCTGACCACGCAGGGAAAGCATTTTTCGCAGCATTCACCGCAAGATCAACATCATGGTACGATGATAGCGGAACTGTAGAAATTACGCTGCCTGTCAGCGGGCTGTCAACATCCATGCGTTTGTTGTCGCAGGAAACGAACTCGCCGTTGATGAAATTTTTAACTTGCTGGTATTTCATGTGTTGTATTTAGATTAAAACAGGTGTTAGTATCAGGAATCGCATTTGACTCTCTTAAAATACATTTTTACCGCGAAATCGCAAAGACGCGAAAAACAAATATGTTGATTACTTTTTCTTTTAGCGCCTTAGCGTCTTAGCGGTTAAGATGATGATTTTCGTTATTGAAACAGGGTCTTGTACAAGAGAACAATATTAAGAATAATTTGGTAATCTCATGGAGAGATGTTGATAATTCAAAATTTGGAAATAAGTTGGCGGAAATTTGCGCCGATAAGAATTTTTTTTAACTTTGGTGCCTCTCACAGACTACTTTCCCGCTGACGATTTCCCCCTCCCGCTTGGCATCACTTTCATTTATTTTTTTTTGATTTTAATCTTTAATCATTACGGATTTGAGCACACTGCAGGAAATTGTTGCGCGTTGTGAAGAACTGGCTTTTGATCTTTCCTTTAAAAGGGCCGGCGCATGGAAAGCACAGGGGAAAGACAGGGTTGTCATCGGGCATTTGCCGGTTTATTTTCCCCGGGAGGTGATCCATGCTGCAAATGGCCTGGCCGTTGGGATACTCGGGGGAGGCGATAAGAAACTGATCATCAAAGGCGATGCCTATTATCAGTCTTACATCTGTCACATGCCCCGGAGCGTCATTGAACTTGCCCTGGATAAACACTTTGACGATTTTGACGGCTTTATCTTTCCGTCAATTTGTGATGTGATCAGAAACCTCTCTGGGATGTTCCAGATGCTTGGGGAGGGAAAATTTATAAAGTACCTTGACTTTCCGCAGAATTTTAAACAGCATATCGGCGGTACCTTTTACCGGTATGAATTGCAAACGGTTCTGGATGAGATATATAAACTGAACGGTGTTGAGGTGACTGCCGAACGGCTCAACCATTCCATCGGTTTGTTCAACCTCAACCGTGCACTTATCTGTCAGCTCTATGATATCCGCAACGAATTCCCATGGAGAATGAGTGCAGCGGATATCTATCATGTGGTTCGGGCAGGGTATGTGATTCCTGTGGAGGAGCACAATGAAATCCTCAGCCAGGTTATTGACCTGATTCAAAAAGCGACCGGAAACCCGACAGATAAAATTCGTGTCCTGGTAATGGGAGCCTTCTGCGAACAACCCCCGGTAGGCCTGATACGAACCATTGAACTGGCCGGATGCTATGTGGTTGAAGACGACTTTTTACTGGGTTCCAGGTGGATCCAGGGAGATATTGAAACCGGAAGCGCCGACCCGATGGAGGCCATTACCACGGCTTACCTTGAAAAAAGCACCTTCTCCTCCTCGGTGTATGATGTTGGCAATCCCAAAGAAGCTCGCCTTGTTGACCTGATCAGGCACCGGAAGGTTGACGGGGTCATCTTTGCCGCTCCCAGTTTTTGTGATCCGGCACTGCTCGATCACCCCATCCTCCAGAAGGAGTGTAATGATAAAAATATCCGGTTCGTCAGTTTTCTTTACAGCGAAAACACCGGCCAGTTCAAGGTGATCAAGGAACAGGTAGGAACCTTCTCAGATTCAATAAAACTCTGGGATTAAGGGTTTGTCAATGAAGTTAAATCAACGCTGCAGCAATTAAGGTATATGTCAAAAGACGTTAGCAAGGAACGAAGCATGATCATCCAGAAAGAGATGATCTCCGGACTTTTCAAGGAGCTGAGCATGGCCAAAGAGACCGGAAAGAAAGTTGTATATACGTTCGTTCCGGGAAATATCTCCGAACTCATCCTCTCCTTCGGGATGCTGCCGGTTTATCCCGAGATCAATGCGCTGCAGGCGGGGATGCGGAAAAAATCAGCAGATTACATTCGTGATGCTGAACAACACGGACATTCTGAAGATGTTTGCACATATGTAAAATGTGACGTGGGGATGATGCTTAACGGAAACATCGGGCCCACCGGGGAGAAAATCCCTGCACCTGACTTGCTTCTGCTGAGCTATACCGGGTGTTTCACCTTCCTGAAATGGTTTGAGACCCTCGAGCGACTCTATCCAGGTGTGCCTGTTGCGCTGCTTCATACCCCTTACCAGGAGGCCCATAAAATCACCCCGGAGATGACCGCATATATGGTCAAACAGTTGAAAGAGGAGGTGATACCCAAGATGGAGCAGGTGTCGGGGAACAAATATGATGAAGAAAAGCTGAAGTCAATCCTGCGGAACTCTTCCAAAGTAGAGGATTACATCATTAAAATATTCGATACCACCAAAAACCGGCCTTCACCCATTGATGCCTATTTTGCCGGAGTATATTACATCGGTCCGATCAACAGCGGATTCCGGGGAACTCCTGAAGCAGTGAACTACTATGCTGAGCTCTACAGTGAAATTCTGACTCGGGTCGAAAAGAAACTCGGACCAATAACACCCGAAGGTGAGATGGAGGAGGAGCGATTCCGCCTGGTCGTCGAAGGGCCTCCCAACTGGACCCATTTCCGTGAATTCTGGAAACTTTTTTATGACATGGGCGCTGTCATCGTAGCCTCGTCCTATACCAAAGTAGGCGGCGTTTACGACATGGGATTCAGGGTCAATCCCGACAAACCCCTTGAAAGTCTGGCAGATTATTGCATGAACTGCTATACCAACCTAAACCTTCAGCAACGAACCGACTTGCTGTCGAAATGCATTACCGATTACCATGCCGACGGATTTCTTGTGAATTCCATTAAAAGCTGCAACTCATTCTCTGCCGGGCAGCTGATGATCATGCAGCAGCTGGAGCGTACACTTGAAATACCCATCGGGTTCATCGAATCCGACCTGGTTGACCCAAGGTATTTCTCCTATTCAAACATCAAAAACCGGCTTGAATCATTCTTTCAGATGCTCGAACAACGGAAGATGATTCTTCCCATGGAATGAGTGCAGGCAACAGATTGACAGGCTCCTCTAAACGGAGCAGAAATTGTATAATTTAACAGGCGCATCAATGAAGAAATATTTTCTTGGGATAGATCTTGGCTCAACAACTTCGAAGGCAATCATCATTGATGAGCACGACCGCATCATCGGACGTGGAATTACCAACACCCGTGCAAATTATACAGTTGCAACTGAAATTGCACGGCTGGAGGCGATTTACAACGCACGTTTCTCTCTTCTGAAAATGAAACTGGAGGACGAAATTGAACAAAAACCGGAGTACAGGAGATACCTGAAAGATATCGAATCGGTGTTCAGGTACCTGCAGTTCAAACGAAGGCTCGACCGTCTGAATGTCCAGTTCAGGGACACCATCGAAGTAACTTTCACCGGTGAGAAGAGAGATCACATTACCGGTTATGTTGACAAAATTGTAAAGGAAGTCGGGCCAGCCATTCTTGATGAATACCTGAATGGAAATTTGGGAGAAAAGAACCAGTTTTTCCGGGATATTGTCAGTGAAAAATACAATAAGGAGGTTGGCGGTCTCTCAAAAGAATACTTCGAGCCCATGATGCTTGTGTATGACAAGAGTATTGCGCAAGTGGAAAATGAGCTGACAGAATATGATTTCAGGGAGCTGGTTTACCAGTCGATGGAGCTGCTGAATGACAAATATTCCAACATGGAGGAGATGTCTCCGGAAGAAACCGGAGTAGGCTTCGACAGCGAACTGAACATTCTGAAAGGCAACTATAAACATATTTATGACTCGTTGAAAGAGCACATCAGCTTTGTTGCCGGTCTCGACATTCACATTACAAATATGGTTGGTACGGGCTATGGCAGGGCCCTGCTGCCATTCCCTGAGAAATCGATCCGGTCGGAAATTCTCTGCCATGCCTTCGGAGCACACGCAGTATTCCCTGCCACCAAAACCGTTCTCGATATCGGGGGCCAGGATACAAAAGCCATCCAGGTTGACAGCCACGGACTGGTAACAAGCTTTTATATGAACGATCGCTGTGCTGCCGGCTGCGGAAGATACCTCGGCTACATCGCCGATGAATTCAACATCTCCCTCAATGAACTGGGTCCGCTTGCCATGGAGGCCACCAGTGAAGTAAATATCTGCTCAACCTGTACCGTATTTGCTGCTGCTGAAATCAGGGAATTACTCAATGTTGGCCAGAAAAGGTCGGATATTCTTGCCGGACTGCACCGGGCCATCGTCATGCGTGCCATGTCACTTTTGGCTCGTTCAGGTGGCGTGCGCAATGAATTCACTTTTACCGGCGGAGTGGCGCGCAACCAGGCAGTTCTGAAATATGTATCTGACCTTGTTTTGAAGAATTACGGGAAGGATATCAAGATCAATGTCCATACTGATTCAATATTCATGGGTGCCCTGGGTGGTGCTATGTTCGCGAGAAGAAGTTAATGTTGTGGGTGTAACATAAAATAAAATTAAACCGCAAAGACGCAAAGACGCGAAGAAAAAGATTGGTCTTTGAATTAGCGCCTTGGCGCCTTCGCGGTGAAAAAAGTAGTTAATGTTTATAGAGAGTCATAAAAAACATCAGAATGAACCAACAAATTTATACACTCGGGGTTGATATAGGCAGCAGCAACATCAAGGCAGTTCTGTTGTCCTATTCAGACACCCCGGTGATCATCGATAAAGAGACCGAAAAGATCAGGAAAAGAAACCCAGAGATGGTGGCCGACCTCCTCATCGATCATATTCTTGAAAAGAACAACCTGAAATACAGTGATATAACCTATCTCGCCACCACCGGTGAAGGCGAGATGCTTCAGCGGAAACACGGACATTTCTACAGCATGACCACTCATGCCAAAGGCGGGGTGTTTCTGAATTCCGGGTCGCTCACAGTGGTCGACATGGGTGCTTTATACGTCAGGGCGATCAAGATCAATGAGATAGGAAGGGTTTTGGATTATAAAATGACAGGTCAGTGTGCATCGGGATCCGGTCAGTTTATCGAGAATATTTCGCGCTACCTTGGCCTGGCCATCGAAGATGTAGGGGAGACTTCCCTGAAATCAGTTAACCCGGAAACTCCTTCAGGAATCTGCTCTGTGCTTGCCGAGACCGACGTGATCAACATGGTTTCGAGGGGCATCGCAACGCCCGACATCATCAAAGGTATTCATCTCTCCATCGCCAACAAAATCGTGAAACTTCTCTCTTCCGTGAAGGCAACCACACCGGTGGCCCTTACCGGTGGCATGGCCATGAACATCGGGATGATCCAGGCTGTGAAAGAGCTGGCAGATGCAAGCAAACTTGGCCTCGAGATCAGATCGCATGGTGATTCGATTTATGCCGGGGCAATTGGTGCGGCAATCTGGGGAGGATTCAGGCATTATAAACTTTCAGCAGGGAAAAATTAAAATCAATGAACGATAATCTTGACCCCTTATTCAAACCAAAATCTGTTGCCCTGATTGGTGCATCAGTAAAAGAGTTGTCCATTGGCAATGTCATCATTAAAAACCTGCTGCATTATAACTTCAGAGGGCCGGTATATCCGATCAATCCCAGGGTTGATGAGATCCGTGGGTTAAAAGCCTATCCTTCGATAATGGATGTTCCCGGTGAAGTGGATCTTGCTCACATTGTCATTCCCCCGCCTTTCGTCCCTGAAGAGGTCGAAAATTGCGGGAAGAAAGGCGTAAAGGCGATCATTGTCAACACGGCTGGGTTTAAGGAGATGGGGGCTGAAGGTCAGAAACTTGAAGAGGATTTCCTTGCCCGGGCCAATAAATACGGGATAAGGGTTGTCGGGCCAAACTGCCAGGGTATCATTAACTCCGACCCTGAATTCAATGCGTATTGTAACTTCACCTTCACCTATCCGAAACCCGGCCATATTTCTGTAGTGGCTCAGAGTGGCGGGGTCGGTGCCGTGCTCATGCAGGCATTTTACGACATGGGAATCGGCCAGCGGATGTATGCATCCAATGGAAACGGATCGGATGTCTCCATCACGGAGATCTTGAGTTACTATGGCAAAGATGAAGAAACCAGGGCCATTGTCCTCTATGCCGAAAGTATCGAAAATCCAAAAGAATTTATCTCAGTTGCCCGGCAGGTAACTGCCCGGAAACCTGTGCTGGCCATCACCGCAGGCCGTACCGACAAGGGGGCTGAAGCTTCAAGATCTCATATCGGCGGACTGGCTGGCAGCATCTCCATGGATCTGATTTATAAAAAAGCCGGCATTCTTACCTTCCGCAGCCAGGAAGATCTCTGCCATGCTGCCGTTGCACTCTCTTCACAGCCTGTTCCCAAGGGTAACAGGGTGGGTATTATCACCAATACCGGCGGACCATCGGTGATCGCCATTGATGAACTGGTCAGTTGCGGACTGGAGATACCGCCCCTTTCAGCAAATGCAGCAGAGAAATTGAAAGGTACCATGCTGGAATCGGCTTCCATCCGGAATCCCCTGGATGTTGTGGCAACTGCCGGCCCTGCTCATTTCAAAAGCGCACTCGAAGTGATGATGCAGGAACAGCAATTCGACAGCATCTACATCAATTTCGTCACCCCTCCGTTTGTCGATTGCGAAAATGTAGCCCGCGAAATCACAGCAGCTGCAAAGGCAGGCACCAAGCCAATCGTTTGCAACTATATGACTGATAAGGAGAAATGGGGAGGAACATCTAAAATCCTCAAAGAAGGCGAGATTCCTTGTTTTGATTTCGCCGAAACCGCGGCACGGGCGCTCCATTCCCTGGTGAGGTACAACGGAATACGTTCAGCAGAAGAGGGTACCGTGAAAAATTTTGATGATGTACATAAAGATACTGTTCGTTCAATCCTCGGAAATGCCTCGTCCCAAAAGCGTGAGGTACTCTCAGCAACAGAGGTGTATGGCATCCTGGAAGCGTATAATGTACCTGTTGCCTCCTGGAAAGTAACCGAAAATCTTCAGGAAGCCCTTGCTGCTGCTGCTGAGATTGGATTCCCTGTGGTGATTAAAGCAGATTCGGAGCAGATCATTCATAAAAGTGATGTAGGCGGCGTGGCTGTTAACATTCTGAATCTTGCAGAGGCAACGCTAGCAATGGAAACCATGAGCAGAAACCTCGGAGCAGGGATACGGTTTTTTGTGCAGAAATTTCTACCCAAAGGACGGGAGTTGATCATCGGAGCCAAAGGTGTTGACGGAGTCGGTCATATTATCGGGTTCGGTTTGGGCGGAATCTTTGTTGAAGTGTTGAAAGACATTGTATTTTCAATCAGTCCGGTCAGTGATATAGAAGCGATCTCCATGATCAATTCAGTAAAAGCCACCCCGCTGATTCATGGATTCCGGGGAGAAAAAGGGATCAACATGGAACGAACATCCGAAATCATACAACGGATATCCATGCTCGTAAATGATTTTCCAAAGATCCGGGAACTTGACCTGAACCCGTTGTTTGCGAACGGAGATGAAATTTGTGTGGTTGATGCCAGAATTATACTTTGACCTGAAATATTAATCCTTAAACAACATAGAAACCATGGACGAAAAAAAGTATAACATCGGGATCATTGGACTGGGCCCAATTGGCCAAACTTTGGCTGTACACTTCAAACTGGCTGGTTGCGAAGTTGCTGTTACCGACCTCGACAGGGATAAACTCAACCTTGTCCGGAAGGAGGGTATTGAGATTGTTTCTAAAATCGAAAAGAAGACCTTCTTTAAATATGTTTATTATTCGGTAGAAGAGATGCTTGAACATGATTTCGACATCCTGGTTTCCGCCGTCAAGGATTATCATGTCGATAAAATCGTAAAGAAAATCGAGGGGAACCTTAAAAAGGAGGTTTTCCTCCTCAGTGCCCAGAACGGCATCGACATCGGGAAAAAGTACCAGGGGCACTTCCCTGAATCATCCATCCTCAGGATGGTGATCAATTTCGCAGGGAACCTGCAGGCACCTAATGTGACCGCAATTAACTTTTTTAATCCTCCTAATTACATCGGGTCGATGGACGATTCGCAGGAAGCGCTGGCCAAATGGATTGCAACTGCTTTATCAAGTGTTCAGCTTGCCACCGAGCCGGTGAATGCCTTCACCATCAATGACAAGATATGGGAGAAAACCATTCTGAATGCCGCCCTGAGCCCCTTGTGCGCCATCTCAAAGCTTACCATGAAGGAGGCAATGACCAACAAAGACACCCTCGAGGTTATAGAACAGATCATCTATGAAGCTGTTCAGGTTGCCAATGCCGAACAGATTAAGCTTCCTGACAATTTTATCAAACTGGCCATCCGCTACCTCAACAATGCCGGTAATCACATGCCTTCACTCGCGGTTGACTTAATCAACAAGCGGGAAACCGAAATCGATTACATGAACGGTAAAATCGTTGACTATGGCAGGAAGCACTACATCAAAACCCCCATAAACCTGGTGCTTACCAACCTGGTCAATGCCATATCGTGCAAGGATGGTGTTGGCAGGTGCAAGTAAATCAGAAATTTGCTGACCATTTAACCTAAGATTATGAATGAGAAAATGTACTCCTGGCAGATGACGGCTTTAAATGCCGATTTTCAACTTGTCGAAAGCGCCTTACCCGATCTTGAAGCTCATGAAGCGCTGGTAAAAATTG
>CAYHGE010000032.1:0-9290 GCA_964355945.1 uncultured Draconibacterium sp. | reverse complement strand
CTTGTCGAAAGCGCCTTACCCGATCTTGAAGCTCATGAAGCGCTGGTAAAAATTGCCGGATGCGGTGTTTGCCATACAGATCTGAGTTTCTGGCACGATGGGGTGAAGACAAAAAAAGAATTTCCTCTTACACTGGGGCATGAGATCAGTGGAACAGTCATCTCCGGCCCTGCAGAATGGGTCGGGAAAAATGTGATCATCCCGGCTGTGCTGCCCTGCGGCGAATGTGAACTGTGCAAAAAAGGACGCAGCAACATGTGCCAGAAACAACTGATGCCGGGCAATGACCTGCATGGCGGGTTTGCATCGCACATTAAAGTTCCTGCCCGGTTTCTTTGTCCGGTTCCGGATGCACTTTTAACAAAGTATCCTCTGGAAAGACTATCCGTCATTGCAGATGCCATATCCACCCCATACCAGGTAATTAAGAAATCAGAGCTTGAAGCAGGCGACCTTGCCATCGTGATTGGCGTGGGAGGGGTCGGCATCTACGCAGCATTGATAGCTCGGATCTTCGGGGCAAAAGTGCTGGCCCTTGACATTGATGAAACTAAACTGGAAACTGCCGGAAACCATGGCTTGGATGCTATCCTGAATGTGAAGGGGCTTGATATTAAGGCCATAAAAGACCAGGTCAGAGAAATTGCCAAATCACTCGGCGTTTCACGATATGGCTGGAAGATATTCGAAATGTCGGGTACGAAACCCGGACAGGAACTGGGGTTCAACCTGCTTACCTTTACGTCTACCCTGTCAATCGTCGGATTTACCCTCGACAGAACAGAAGTTCGCCTGAGCAACCTGATGGCTTTTGATGCCAAACTCATCGGTACCTGGGGTTGCAAACCGGAACTCTACCCCGAAGTTGTTGACCTGATTTCAACAGGTAAATTAAATATTGAGGATTTTGTTGAGACATTCCCTCTTTCGAAAATCAATGAAGTATTCAGAAACACACTGAACCATGCTTATTCAAAACGATCGGTGCTGGTTCCCGATTTCGATTAACCGGATTTGATTATGAAAACACCCTCTGCGGCTCTTTGCGTATCCTTCGCGGTTCTCTGTGGTAAAAAAAATGACGCAGAGAACCACGGAGTTTTTTTCGCGGAGAACCGCAGAGAAAATTGATTGACATTTATATTTGTTCATGTATAAACCATAAAAGTAAAAGGTATGTTAGCGAGTCACAATCTTACAGAAGTTGCATACAAGGAGATCATCTTTGAAAAACGCCCATGCAGGGATCACGGCGGCAATCCCGTCGACGGACTCTTCAACGCCTGGATCATCCTGAATAACCCGCAGCAGTTTAATTCCTATACAACGGAAGCTGTAAAGGAGGTCATCCTGGCCATGCGCGAAGCGTCCAACGACCGGAGCGTCGTGGCAGTTGTTTTCACCGGAGCAGGTGATAAGGCATTCTGTACCGGGGGCAATACAAAGGAATATGCCGAATATTACGCCGGGAATCCGCAGGAATACAAACAATACATGCGCCTTTTCAACGACATGGTCTCTGCCATCCTCATGAACGACAAACCTGTGGTATGCAGGGTCAACGGAATGCGTATTGGTGGAGGCCAGGAGATTGGCATGGCATGTGATTTTTCGATCGCACAGGATTTCGCCAGGTTTGGCCAGGCAGGCCCAAAGCATGGCAGTGCCCCGGATGGCGGGTCAACCGACTTTCTCCCACTCTTTGTTGGCATCGAAAGTGCCATGTTTTCCTGCACCGTTTGTGATCCCTGGTCGGCTCACGAAGCATTGAAATCCGGGCTGCTCACAGAGGTTGTACCTGCCTTGAAAGTAAATGGTGAATTTATTCCAAACCCACTGGTTCATACTGATCAATGGGTGAATTCAAAGGGTCAGCTCATATATGGGAAAATGAAATCCGGCGAAGAACTTGCCAAAGCAAAAGAGCTGGTAAAATCAGGGGTGATGGATCTTGAAATGCTCGATATTGCCGTAGAGAAGTTTTGTACCAAGCTGATGTACCTGATGCCGAACTGCCTGAGTAAAACGCTGAATTCCCTGCGAAAACACAAGCTTGAACATTGGGATAAAAACAAGGAAAGTAACAGAGACTGGCTGGCATTAAACATGATGACCGAAGGCAAGGCAGGGTTCCGCGCGTTCAATGATGGCCCCAAAGACAAGAGGGAGGCCGACTTTGTCAAACTCCGTCAACTCCTTGCCGAAGGTCATGAGTGGAACGATGAGCTCATCCGGGCGATTTCACCACAATTCCAATAGTAATATTCACCGCGAAGACGCGAAGACGCAAAAGACAAGAATTTGTAATCATGAGTAATTAGCGTCTTCGCGCCTTGGCGGTAAAAAATGATTATATGCAAAAAATCAAGATTGAATTTTTATACGAAAATACCATTGCCCGTGTAATCCTTGATGATGGCAAAGCCAACATCCTTGATGCAGTAATGATGAGCGAGATAACGGAGTTCCTCGTTTCACTGAAACACAAACAGGATGTTAAACTGATTACCTTCGAAGGTGCCGGAAATAACTTCTCTTACGGAGCAAGTGTTGCAGAGCATACAAAAGAGAAAGCCGCTGCAATGCTGGAAGGTTTTCACAAGATGTTTTTTAACCTCATTGATCTCCATATTCCGACACTGGCTAAGCTATCCGGGCAGTGTCTGGGCGGAGGTTTTGAATTGCCGCTGGCCTGTAATTTTATTTTTGCCGACAAGAGCGCTAAAATCGGCCAGCCGGAAATTATCCTGGGGGTATTTGCACCTCCGGCCTCTGTGATGCTGCCGTTAAAAGTGGGGAATGCCAAGGCAGAAGAGCTGCTGATCACCGGGAAAATCATCTCGGCAGATGAGGCCAAAGCAATGGGCCTCGTCAATGAAGTGTTTGATGACAAAGCAGCATTGGACATCGCCACAGATGAATGGATCAGGAAAAACATACTGGGAAAGAGCGCATCGGCCCTGCGTTTTGCCACCCGGGCGGCCAGGGCATCTTTCGACTTTTCCATGCTCAAACACCTTCCTGAATTTTCCGAAATGTACGTGAAGGAGATGATGGAAACCCATGATGCCAACGAAGGAATCAATGCATTTATTGAAAAGAGAAAACCAATTTGGAAGAATTGTTAAACAATTAAAATTTCCGGAGCCCCCAGCTCCCCCTCTCCTCCAGGAGAGGGGGCCGGGGGGTGAGGTGAACTTATGAACGATAACCCAACCCCCACCAAGTCCGAACTCGTCAGACTTCAGTCAGCCAATGACCTCCGTCTTACCATGGATGCCTATTTTGCCCGGCTGAAGGATGCCGCTGAAACACGCAACAAAAAAATTGCCTGGTGCACCAGTGTCGGACCGGCCGAATTGCTCTATTCCATGGGCTTTGAGGTCTATTTTCCCGAAAACCATGGTGCCATGCTGGGCGCAGGTAAAAACGCTGACAAATACATCCCGACCGCAGTCGCTCATGGCTATTCGCCCGACATCTGCTCATACCTTACCAGCGACATCGGCGCATTCCTTCAAAACGAGACCCCGCTTCAAAAAAGTGGATTCAGTGCGGTCCCCAGCCCTGACATCCTGGTATTTAATACCAACCAGTGCCGGGAAGTAGAAGATTGGTTCAGCTTTTACGGAAGGCATTTTAAGGTGCCGGTCGTTGGAATCCATACACCATTGTGCATCTCCGACCTGAACCCTGAGATCATCAAAACCGTTTCCGACCAGTACCACCGTATCATTCCTGAACTCGAGAAGGTCTCAGTCCGGAAGTTCGATTTAGACAAATTCAAAGAGACTGTCGGATTGTCGCATGATGGTTGTGTCCTTTGGAAACAGGTGCTGCAAAAGGCAAAGAACATTCCTTCACCCATCAATTTCTTTGACTCTGCGATACACATGGGCCCCATCGTGGTGATGCGTGGGACGCAGCATGCAATCGATTATTATAAAATACTGCTGAAAGAACTTGAGGAACGGATAGAAAACAACATCAGTGCAGTACCTGTTGAAAAACACCGGATTTATTGGGAAGGCATGCCGCTCTGGTACCGGCTGAGCAACCTGGCAAAGTTGTTCTCCAAACTGGATACCAGCATCGTTGCCTCTACCTATTGCAACAGCTGGGTATTCGATGATCTCGATTCTTCCAACCCTTTCGAATCTTCTGCCCTGGCATACAGCAAGCTCTTCATTGTGCGAACGGATACAGTAAAAGAAGCTGTTCTGGAAGAATTACTCCGGGAGTTCAGCGTACGTGGCATCATCTACCATGAATCCAAGACCTGTGCGCGGAATTCCAACAACCGCTTCGGGTTGCAGAACCGCCTGTTCAAAACAACGGGCATCCCTTACCTGGAGATAAATGGCGATCTCAACGATCCCCGCTGTTACAGTGAGGAACAAAGCATCATTGCCATTGAAACATTCATTGATCAGTTATCCGGCAGATAAATCCGGCTGTTACGAAAAACAATTTGAAATTTGAAATCTGAATTTTGATATTTTTCTATGTACCGACTTGGCATTGATCTTGGTTCTTCTTACACGAAAGGGGTTTTGGTTGACGAAAACAACCGGATGGCTGCGTTTCATTGTGTGAAGTCAGGGTACAGTTTTAACAATGCTGCAACGAAAATCATAAATCATTTCGCTGATAATCATGAAATTGAATACCCTGTTTACACGTGCGGGTATGGCAGAGAACAAATATCGGCCCCTTTTGTTGCGAATTCCGAATTAATCGCCCTTTCCAAGGCAGTGTACGAAATCTACAAACGGTCATGTTCCATCATCGACATCGGCGGACAGGATACCAAGTTTATCCAGGTGAATGCCTCAGGCCAGGTAGATAAGTTTAAAATGAACCGGAAATGTGCAGCAGGAACAGGCTCTTTTCTCGAAGAAATTGCCTTCCGCCTGGATGTGACTCCGGCTGAATTCACGGAATTGTCGAACCAGGCAACCGGAGAGGTTAAAATCAACAGTTTTTGCACCGTTTTCGCCATTTCTGAAATCATCGGGATGATCAAGAATGGTGCGATTCTTCCGAATATCATCCTTGGGATTTATAACTCCATAATATTGCGTTCAATGGAACTTGCATTGGTGGAAGATTTCCTGGTGATTACCGGTGGAATACCCGCCATGCACCCGACCATGGTCTCACTCTTTAAAAACAAGTACCCCGATTCCGACAGTCCGGAACACTCACAGTTCCTGGCTGCCTATGGGTGCGTACTCCTCAACCCCATGCTTCAGCATGGGGTTGACCCCGTAAGGTAACCAACAACCCCAATATATGAGCAAACAACCAAAAGAAGTAGTAATAGTCAGTGGAGCCAGAACCCCGATCGGCAAACACGGCGGCTATTATAATTACATGTCGGCCGAAGACCTCGCCGTACTGGCAGTCTATGAAGCCATCCTCCGGTCAGGTGTAGACCTTCAAAAGGTTAAAATCGATGGTGTTGTTGCCGGAATGATCTACATCGATTCACTGAATCAGCAGATCTACCTTCCCAGGAACGTGGCGATGAGGGTTGCCGATAAGTTCAAGGATAAAGACAACCTCCGGGTAGCTCCGGGCAAAACCACCCTGCGCATCTGCGGAACGGGATTCCAGGTGCTGGCCGACAGTTTTGACCAGCTCATGTCAGATTCAGAGAATGCCGGTTGCATTCTGGCATTTGCGACCGAGAACATGTCTCAAACCAACCTGATCCACCAGGGACGAAGGAAAAAGGATAGTGTATGGGATTTTGAAGATGCGCCTTTGCGTGATTACCTGATGGAAGGGTTTAACCATAACCTGTTTAAAACACTGATGCCGAAAACGGCAGAATTGTACGGCGTTCAAACCGGCATCACCCGGAAGGATTGCGATGAATTTTCATTCCTGAGCCATACCCGCGCGATACATGCCCAGTCGAAACAGTGGAACAGGTTCGCCAACCCCGGCACAAACAACTACTTACAGGGAATTTTTAACGCGGATACGGTTGATCAGGCCGGCAACGAGATCAGCGTTTGGCGTGATGAAGGGACGAAATACGATATCAGTTTACATGAACTTGCCAGTCTTCGTCCCATGCTGAAGGCTGATGGCCTGGTTACCCCGGGAACAGCCAGCCAGATCAGCGATGGCGCTGCGGCTGCCGTGCTGATGGAGCGTTCCTTTGCCGAAAAACACAACATTCCTTACCTTGCAAAGATCAAAGGTTACCAGTTCTCGACAGTACCGCCGGAGATCATGGGCCAGGGCCCCGTTCCCGCCATCAAAGATCTTCTTGCAAAACTGAACATGAAACAACAGGATATTGACCTTTTTGAGGTCAATGAGGCATTTGCAGCCCAATACCTGGGAGTTGAAAAGGAACTCGGGCTCCCGCGCGACCGCACCAACGTGAACGGAGGCGCCATCGCGATGGGGCATAACATCGCCGCCACGGGTCTGCGCATCACCATCGACCTTATTTATGAGTTAAAAAGGCAGGGATTGAAAACCGGCATCGCCTCTGCCTGCATCGGCGGAGGCCAGGGTGGGGCAGTGTGCGTGGAGGTCGTGTAACCTCACCTCCTTGTCCCCTCTCCGTCAGGAGAGGGGGAGAGATGCTATCAAAACGTTATTGATAAAAAATTAAATTATGGGAACAGTTTTTTCATACGGGAATAAATTACTTCAGAAGGAAGTTGCCAGGCTTAACAGTATTAAAAAAATAGCCGTCATCGGTTCCGGGACCATGGGAATCGGCATTGGGATAGATATCCTCAATAAAACATCTTATGAAGTCATCTTCATCGATGTTGCAGACGCTGCGCTCGGGAGGGCTTCCAGGGATATCACCACCTATTTCTCAGAACTGGCTGCCGGGGGCAGAATGATGGAGGAACAGGCATCATCCTGCATTGCAAGGGTTACATACAGCAAAGATTTCTCTGTTCTCGGCCAGGCACAGGTCATATGGGAGGCAGCCACCGAGCGGATGGACGTTAAAAAGGCCATTTTTGAAAACATCGAAAAGCATGCGGACCCTCAAAAGCTGGTCTTCATCTTTTCGAATACATCTTCTCACACCACAGCAGAACTTACAATTCTTTTCAACGACATGTTCCTCCGGGATAAATTTCTCACCGGGCATGGGTACTTCCCGTTTCATGCCAACCGCCTCTTTGATGTCATGAAAGGCAAATATGCTACGGAAGAAACGTTTACAGCAGGGGTTGCTTTTGCAGAGCAGGTGTTGGAAAAAAAAGTCATTGCACTGAGGAACGACCATCATGGCTATGTGGCCGACCCCATTTTCGAAGGAATGGCGGCCATTATGCAATGGGATATCCAAACCGGGCAGGACCTTGTTGAACTTCCGCAGGTATTTGCATTGCTTACCGCCAACCCGTTCCAGGTGCTCGACCGTACCGGCCACATGCCCTATACCGAATGTGCCAAACATCTTGGAAAGGCACTGCCCGCAAACGATCGCTTGAAAAGCGTTTATAATCAGGGGGGAAGGCACTACCCGCAATGGATTGAAGATCTTGAGGAATCCGGAAGGATCGGTCTTTCTTCAAAAGGGAAGGAGGGGTTTTTCAAGTGGACAGGAGCTGACAACAAGGAGAAAATCAGCGGGGTGTATGATCCTGCAACAAAAGGCTATGTTGCGATAGGGGAGGTCAGTCATCTCGATTTCTGGTCCTTGTCAGAAGCTGCCGCACTCGATCATCGTGAATCCTCCATTAAAAGTATAGGCGGACTGATCCGAATTGCAGAATCTGATGATAAAGGCGGAAAAACATTCAGAAGATACGTGATTCCCATCATGCTCTATGCACTCGACCTGATCCAGGATGGGTATGCAACTGCAGCTGATATTGACTCCTCCACCAAGGTGGGACTTCGGTTCAAATACGGATTATGCGAAATCATCGACAAATTCCTCGACCATTTCGGAATCGAAGCCTTCATGGCGTTGGTTAAAAAATCTGCAAAAGAGAACCCTGACAGGGTGGAACTGTTTGATGTCGACGGGATAATAGGGCCACGAAAAGGAACTCCTGTGCTTCTGCTTACTATGAAAAAAAGAGGCTGGTCAAACTTGCTCGGATATGGCCGGATTTATGGTACCCCGGTAAGCCAGCGTAATTTTGACTCCGGAGAGATGGATATATATTACAACGATCTTCGTTATATCTATCCTTCAAAAAAAGAACGTGTTGCCTCCATCATTTTCGACAATCCCCTCCGGGGAAATGTATGGAACCGGAATACCCTCGATCAGCTTGATCATGCCATCGGTGTTTCAGTCAGCCTGTTCGAAAAAGGTGCGCTGGGTGCATTGTTATTTACAGCTTCCGGCAAAGGAATGCGCATGCTCGGAGCCGATGCCAGGCAGTTCAACAAGGGATGGTTCGATGCAAAAACCGGCTATTCTTTCCTTGGAGAGGAAGAAGCCTCCTATTTCACCAAAGCCGGGATGAAGCTGTTCCGGTTTATACAGGAGATGCCGGTTTGGACCATCGGTGTTTTCGGTGAGAAATGGGGCGGAGGAGCGGAATTTACTTACTTCCTGAATCAGCGATTCGACCTGCTTCATCACGGGGTTGAATTTGATTCTCTCAAACGGAAAAATGTGTTCCGGATCAAGAAAAATTACAATCAGCCGGAGATCGAATACGGGATCCTGGGTGGCTTTGGTGCTGTTCAGGAGCTGGTGCGCCTCGGTTTTGGTGAATCCCTCATTGATGAACTTTTCCTCCAGGGGTTGACAGCGACAAGGGCCTATGAACTCGGATTATCAAATAGTGTGAGTGAAGATGAGTATGAATTACTCGAGAAAGCATTCGAACTGGCCCGGCTGAAACAGAAGTATGCTGTTCCTTATGCAGTTGCACTGTATAACCTTCAAAAGAAGAATGCACTGGCTGAAGGGTGCAACGATAATCAGCTGACGAAAGAATGTGGTGAAACCTTCAATCCCGAAAAAAATCCCTATATTTCCACGGCATTACTGCGGTTACTCAATATCGGAGGCCAGAATCCACCGGTTAACCTCGCCCCGCAGGGTAAATTACCGGGGTGGGAGAATAACTATGACAAACTATATTATCCTTAGGAATACGTAGTGGTCAAAGGATTCAAAACCAGGAGAGGGTTTTAATGCAGGTTGCGGTTTATATTTGAATCTTAGTATCGGATGTTATGAAAGAACAGGATAATATAAAAGTATTTGAAGATAAGAGAGTCCGTGCTATCAGGGACAGCGCAAAAGAGAAATGGTACTTCTCAATTATTGATGT
>CAYHGE010000031.1:30615-34755 GCA_964355945.1 uncultured Draconibacterium sp. | reverse complement strand
ATCATTTCAGGGAAGGGCAAAATTAGCCCAGGAAATCTTATCCAAACAACAGCCGGTTACCTTAGAGCAGGCAAAGGAGCAAGTACAGCGTCTGAGCAGACAAAATCCGCAAAAGTCAAGGAAACAAAGGAGTTAGAAGACTACTTCGGTCCGACCATCTTTCGGGGATCCACCGCCTTGTTGAAATCCTCTTCGGAGATCAGTCCCGATTCCAATGCAGCCTGGCGCAGGGTTTTGTGTTCCTGGTGAGCCTTCTTTGCAATTTTAGCCGAGTTATCATAACCAATGATGGGATTCAGCGCGGTGACGAGCATCAGTGAATTTTCAAGATTTTTGTTGATGGCGGCCATGTTCGGTTCGATGCCGATGGCGCAGTTGTCGGTGAAGGAAACACAGGCATCTCCGATCAGGCGTGCCGACATCAGCAGGTTTGAGATCATCAGCGGTTTGAACACATTCAGCTGGAAATGGCCGCTGATACCGCCGATGTTGATGGCCACGTCATTGCCCAGTACCTGGGCGCAAACCATGGTCATGGCTTCAGGCTGGGTGGGATTTACCTTGCCCGGCATGATGCTTGAGCCCGGCTCATTCTCCGGAAGCATCAGCTCGCCGATGCCGCAGCGCGGACCGGAGGCGAGCAGACGGATGTTGGATGCAATGTGCATCAGGCTCACTGCAAGGGTTTTCAAGGCCCCGGATGTTTCCACCATCGCATCGTGTGCCGACAACGATTCGAATTTGTTTTCGGCAGTAACAAAAGGCAAACCTGTAAGGTCAGCAATTTTTTTTGCCACGAGCACATCGTAACCTTTGGGTGCATTCAGCCCGGTTCCGACAGCAGTTCCGCCGAGTGCAAGTTCGGAAAGATGGGGAAGGGTGTTTTTAAGCGCTTTCAGTCCGTGTTCGAGTTGAGAAACATATCCCGAGAACTCTTGTCCCAACGTTAAAGGGGTGGCATCCATCAGGTGTGTACGGCCGGTTTTAACGATCTCTTTAGATGTTTCGGATTTTTTTGCAAGAGTGACTTTTAATAATTCAATTCCGGGAATGGTAACTTCTGTGACCATTTTATAGGCTGCAATGCTCATTGCTGCCGGGAAGGTGTCGTTGGAAGACTGTGATTTATTCACATCATCATTCGGATGGATGATGGTTTTGCCTTCGCCGCCAAGTACGCCGCCATTGATAACATGTGCCCTGTTGGCGATCACTTCGTTGAGGTTCATGTTGGTTTGTGTGCCCGAACCGGTTTGCCAGATCACAAGGGGGAACTGGTCGTTCAATTTTCCATCCAGGATCTCGTTGCAGGCTTTCACGATGAGCTCTTTCTTTTCGGCAGAAAGCACGCCAAGATCGGCATTGACCATGGCCGCCGCTTTTTTCAGGGTTGCCATGCCCATGATCATCTCTTTGGGCATGGAACCGGGTTCGCCGATTTTAAAATTCCCAAGTGAACGTTGTGTCTGTGCTCCCCAATACTTGTCCATGTCAACCTCGATGGGTCCCATGGTGTCTTTTTCGATGCGTGTTTTCATGGTGTGATGTTAGATAGTTATAGTTTGGAAATTACTTCAACAGGGGAATGATATTCCCGACAGGATCGCCAATCACTGCTTTGTGCTTCCCTTCCACGATCGGGCGTTGCAGGAGTTTCGGATTCTGAAGGATGATGTTGATTATTTCATGGTCTTCGAATTTCTTGCCTTTTAACTGCTTTTTAAAATAATCTTCCTGGGTGCGGAGCAAATCCGAAGGTGTTATGTTCAGTTTCACGAGCAATGTTGAGATATCCTTCTCGGACAGGGGATTTTTAAGGTATTCGATCACCGTGAACGCAACACCGGCTTCCTGAAGGTATTGCACGCCGGCGCGAGATTTTTTGCACGAAGGATTGTGATATATTCTCAGCATAGTTTATTCATTTCACCCGCTAACCTGTTCACCCGCTCACCCGCTCACCCGCTCACCCTGCATTCCCATATTCCATGAGATACGCCTTGATAAACTCAGTGAGATCGCCATCAAGTACAGCCTGGGTGTCGGAGGTTTCGCAATTTGTACGAAGGTCTTTCACCATTTTATACGGGTGAAGCACATAACTGCGGATCTGGCTGCCCCATTCAATTTTCTTCTTGCCGCTTTCGATCACATTTATTTTTTCACGCTGTTTGCGAAGTTCGATTTCATACAACTGTGACTTCAGCAACTTCAGCGCTTTTTCACGGTTCTGTCCTTGGGAGCGGGTTTCCTGACATTCGATGACGATGCCGGAAGGTTCGTGCTTAAGACGAACTGCGGTTTCTACTTTGTTGACATTCTGACCGCCGGGGCCGCTGCTGCGAAAAGTATCCCAGCTGATATCCGAAGGGTTGATCTCGATGATGATGTCGTCGTTGATGATGGGATAGGCATAAACCGAAGCGAAAGACGTATGCCGTTTGTGGTTTGAGTCAAAAGGTGAAAGCCGTACCAGCCTGTGCACCCCGTTTTCCCCTTTCAGGTAACCATATGCGTAATCCCCGTCAAATTCGAGGGTGACCGATTTAATCCCGGCCACATCTCCTTCCTGATAGTCAACTTCCGTAATTTTAAATTTGCTGCGTTCGGCATACCGGATGTACATCCGCATGAGCATTTCCGCCCAGTCCTGCGATTCGGTACCTCCTGCTCCGGAGTTGATCTGCACGATGGCGCCGAGTTTATCCTCTTCGCCACTCAGCATGTTGCGGAATTCGAGGTCTTCGACCAGGCGGAGTGTCTCCCTGTAGGCATTTTCAAGGTCGTCTTCAGTGCCTTCACCCTGGATAAAAAAATCCCACATGATCTGCAGGTCCTCACGGCTTGAGACTGCCTGAAGAAATGCATCAGTCCATAATTTTTTATCACGGATGGCCCGGAGTGCCTGTTCGGCAGCTTTGGGGTTGTTCCAGAAATCGGGTGCTTGCGACAGGTGTTCTTCTTCTGCTATCCGGGAAAGTTTGTTGTCGATGTCAAAGATACCTCCTCAAGACATCGAGTCTTGTCTGAAGGTCTTTCAGTTGGTCAGGTGCTACCATGTCAGATTTTAAGTTCTTTTAATACGATTGAGATCAGGTCAAATTCGAATCCTTTTCCTGTGACAAAAGTGATGATTTTTTCGCGAACCGACAAATGTTTTCCGGTATTTATTTCTGACAGTTTTTTAAGAATTAATTCACGGATGGTTGCAATGTAGTCATCTTCTCCGATCTCTTCCATGGCTTTCGGAATGAGCAGTTCAGGGATGTTCCTGTTTTTTAGCTCATACCGGATCTTCGCCCGGCCCCATTTGTTAACATGAAATTTACTGCGAACAAAGAGGCGGGCATATCGTTCTTCGTTGATATACCCATCCTCAGATAAACTATGTTTGATTTTTTTAGTTTTGGCCGGTGAGACCTTCCATGCCAAAAGCTTGACATCAACCTCATGATTGCATCGTTCCTGATAGGCGCAATAATGCTGGATTCTCCTCAGAATGGCTCCCAGGTCATCTTTTGTCATTTCGTATGTCCTGGTTTTTGGCATGCTGAAAACACCTGCAATCCTGGTTTTTTATTGTAGAAAATTTATGTAAAGGTAATGCTAAAGTTGGATGAAAACAAGACATAAGACAAAAATATCCAAGTCTCGCTCTTCTGCTATTTGCATTTCAGTGTGCAGTTGTTGATTATTTCTGCTTTTCAAACACATCCACCTCCCTGAAATAGAAAGGGCCGTGGGGAGAATCTTCGCTTACCCAGAGCAGGTAACGGTATTGTTTTGATTTTTCGGGCATCGGGATGATGGTGTAGAGTGCCTTGCTGTTGCCCCAAATATCTTCGGGAGGAGTCAGTGCGATGAAACTCCATCCTCCTGATTTGGGGTCGTCCTTGACCGCAGGCATTTTCTCACCGGTTGCTCCCCACAATGAAAATGACTGGCGGCCGCGTTTAGTGTATTGGCCGGTAAAAACATGGATGCTGTCGAGTTCGATCTCCTGCTGCAGGTCCATCAGAATACGGCCTTCACCTTTGGCCGACCAGTTATCGTTTAGTGAGTCGCCGGGAAGCAGGTCGTACATGCCGTCGTTGATGGCAGCCACGGTCATGCCGTCGGAGATGGACCCCGTCAGGGTGG
>CAYHGE010000031.1:0-30515 GCA_964355945.1 uncultured Draconibacterium sp. | reverse complement strand
GGTTCAACCAGCTTTTCAACAGGTGCCTCAAGCTGAACTGCAAAGCTCCTTATCGCGAACTTCTTCATATCGGTCACGAGTTTTCCGTTTTTAAGTGTTGCTTCGCCCACCAGGCGCTCCTGCCCGTCAATCTCCCAGGCTTTTAAAATTTTGGAAGCCATGGAGACTTCCACGTTTTGAATCTCCTTCCCCACGAGTTCCTGCAGCCGGATTACAATGTCCTTGCCGTTCTCCGCTTTTTTGATGGTCCGGATATCAACCTGCGGTACCGATACCTGTGCAAAAGAGAAACTCTTTCCCAGGAACCCGGTATGCTGGGGCACCTGGAAAACCCTGAGGGGTTGATTCAGCGCCCTGCCCTGCCATTCGGAAAGTCCTGAACGCCAATCACCTTTGTGGCTGTAGATGCCAAAAGCGATTTCATGGATTCCCCAGTCCTGGCTATCCTGGTCATGATAAAAGTTGGTGGTCGGGGTGTACAAAAGGGTGAGCCGCAGGGTTTTGTCATCTGGTTTGTCGGAGCCAAATTTGCTGTCTTCAAGAATTGTGACTCCAAAATTCCCCGACTTATCGGTGAGGTCGAACCATTCGCGCGAAGGAACTTCATATTTTTTTTCATTGTTGGTCGCCCGTTCTGCCGTTCCAAGGCCAAGATTATATGTTGCGTTTGCATTTGAGGCCGTGAGAGGAAATGAGGCTTTGAGGCTCACCCCGCGTGATTGCCAGCTGATGGTATTGCGGATGATGAGGTTCTCTTTCCCCGCGGCAAGTTGGATGTACTGGATAAATACCGAATTCAGTGCACTGCGCTCGATTTTAACCGTTGCACGCACCGGGCCTTTTTCTACAACTGTGATTTTTGCTGGCCCCTTGACAAATCCGGCAGGTGGATTTTTCCTATCGTTCCAGTCCATGTTCCATGCCGGCCAGTATTCGGGATGCTCCTTTTGAAACTCCAGTCTCATCGGAGCCGAAAGCAACTCCTTCCCCAGTTTTTTATCAATAATGCTGGAAATATCGCCGGCAGCATTGAGCGTAACCTTTAAAAATTCGTTGTCGAGCATCTTCTCAGAAACCGAAAGCGATGATCTTACGGGTATTTCATCTTTGACAGGCTGAACATCATAGCAGACAAATCCAAGGGAGGGAACGTTTGAAAGGAAAAGGATCCGGAGGCGGTCCTTGCCGGCTTGTATAATCTGCACAGGCACTTCGTTGTTGAGCGCATCGAATACTTTTATGGTTTTTGGTGCGCCTTCCGGATATAGCAGTTCAGCTTCTGCAATGTCTTTACGGCTTATAGCCAGTGGGTTGTAAACCACCAGTGCGGTTCCTTTTCCCCTTGTATCCATGGCACGGGTTACGGCTCCAACCGAACTTACCATGCCGGATGAAAATTTATTCAGGGCGAGAATTTCATCATTCCATGCATATTCATAAGCTTTCGGGATGGATGTTCCGGGCAGGATGTCGTGCATCTGGCTTCCCAGGACAAGCCACCAGGCCTCATTGAGCGATCGCTGGGGATACTTGAGGCCGCCAAGCCAGTCGGCCATTACCGCCACAGGTTCTGCGGCAAGTGCAAGCTGTTCGTTTTTGCGGTTCCATCGCTTCATATAGGCCTGTGAGGTGAGTGAACCTGATGAATGTTCGGTCAGCAGCAGATCACCCGAATAGGAGGGCAGCCGGTCTTTTTGCTCCTTAGTGAGATCCCTGAACAATTGATCGGAGGAGGCAAGATAGACGCTGATCTTACCATTAGGCTGGCCAATACTGCCCATAGCATTTATAACATCCTCCTCCCGCGGCGCCCCGCCTTCGTCGCCCACACCGTAATACCGGTAATCGGCAAAAACACCATACTTCCGGCCGTTTTCCATGACACGGTTCACCCAGTATGTCGTGGTGTCCAGCCTCTTTTTTATCCCGCCACCGTAGCTGGTTGCATTCAATGCAGCAACGACCCCATTTCCATCAGGACCAATCCAGTTGCCGATGTTAAATGGAATACCTGCGGCTGAACCCCATGAGAGTTTCTGTGTTGAAAACCCCTTCAAACCCGCATGAGCAAGAACAGAGGGAAGGTGAGCCTGGAACCCGAAGCAGTCGGGAAGCAGAAAGTCAACACTCTCCTTCCCAAATTCAGCTTTAAAATAGCCGTTCCCATACAGCACCTGCCGGATCACCGACTCTGGTGAAGGAATGTTGGCATCGCACTCATCCACCGATGACCCGCCAACGAACCACCTTCCCTGGGAAATATATTTTTTCATCTTGTCGTATTTCTCAGGATAATACTCTTTCATCATTTTATAACGGCGGGCGCCTGAAAATGTGAATGAATATGATTTGTATTTTTCGAGACGCTGGAAGTTGTCATCCAGCGTGTTTTTTATATATTGATTGATGGTCGTTTCGTAATCCCAGCGCCATTCGGTATCGAGATGGGCATACCCTACGGTATAGAGTACCGGATCTTTAGAAAGGTCATACCTGGAAATTGCAGGTTTGGCAGGATCAGACTGGGCAAAAGCAATATTCACCATAAGTAAAAAAAGGAGGGCAGTCAGGAGAGAGCTGAGACGCATCATAGCAATTGTTTTTCCATGTAAAATTAGAGATTTATTTTGTTTCTCAAAAAGCGTTACTTTTGTACAAACTAATCAATACAGGAGTTCATTATATGAAAAAAGCAGCAATATTATTGTTTATTGGGTCTGTCCTGGTTTCCTGCATGACCAATAAGGATCAGTATAAGATCACGGGAAGCGTAACAGGAGTTGATACCGGCATGGTCTTCCTGCAGAAAGAGGAGTCTGGCAAGTGGGTTATCCTTGACTCCAACAAAATGGAGAAGGGGGAATTCTCTTTCACAGGGAAAGTTGACACCCCTGAGTTGTGGAACATTGCCATCAAGGACAGCCCTGTGCTGGTTCCGGTATTTGTTGAAAATTCCACCATCAGCGTTCAGATTTTCCCCGACAGCCTGGACAAATCTGTTATTAAAGGATCGGCAACTCAGGACGTTTATCAACAGTATGCTACGATGAATGAGGCCATTAATGCCAGGATGGAGGTTGTTTATCAGGAGTGGAAAAAAGCCAAAGAATCCAATGATTCCCTGGGCATGGCGCGAAACGACTCTATCTCGAACGCTTTGGATTTGGAGATGAAAAAGCAGCTTCAGGATTTTGCCAGTACAAACGCCAAAACCGTTGTTTCTCCTTACCTCGTGATGCGTAACAGCTGGCAGTTTGAATTGCCGGAACTGGAGTCGATAGTGAATGTGATGGACACGAGCCTCAGTGCATCACCCTATATGCAGGTGTTGAAAAAGCGTGTTGCGATCCTCAAAAGTGTGTCTGTAGGTGAGATTGCGCCGGATTTCGAGATGAACGATTCTACGGGAAAGGCAGTTAAACTCTCTTCTTTTAAAGGGAAGCTTATTCTTGTCGATTTCTGGGCATCGTGGTGCAGTCCATGTCGTGCCGAAAACCCCAACGTTGTTAAGGCTTTTCAAGCGTTTAACAAAAAAGGTTTTGATGTTCTGGGTGTCTCTTTCGATTCCAAACGTGAGAAATGGCTTGCTGCTGTAAAGGATGACAACCTGCCATGGACTCATGTTTCAGATCTGAAAGGATGGGCAAACGAAGCCGGTAAACTTTATGGCGTTAACTCCATTCCGGCAAATGTGCTGCTCGACAAGGATCAGAAGATCATAGCGCGAAACCTGCGTGGTGAAGATCTGATGAACAAGCTCGTTGAGGTTCTGGGACCAGTCGTTCCTGAAAAGAAGCTGATCAGAAGAAAATAATGCATTGTTTTCATTGTCTGCATTGATGAAAAAGTACATGGTAGTTGTTTTTCTTGTTGCCACCTGCCTGGTGCAGGGACAAAACAAGATTGAAGGAACCATTGCCGGGCTGAGTGCGAACAGGGTGCTGCTCATGAGCATCTACGGGGAAAAAACGAAGGCCATTGATTCCACAAAATCTGACTCTGCAGGCCGCTTCAGGTTTACAATTGTCAACCGCTTACCCGGGATTTACAGGGTGCAGTGGTCCAAGGATGGCATGGTTGACCTGATCTGGAACCATGAAGATGTAACCTTTGCCACTTCTGCCAAAAATCCTGAAGATAGTCTTCAAATCATCCATTCCCTTGAAAACAAGATCAACCTCGCCTATTCGAAACTTGATCGGATCAACCAGGCTAAGCTGCAGGTGATGATGCCCCTCGTCGATTATTACCCGGTGAAGGATGGCTTTTATACAACCGTTTCAAAGGAAATGGAGTTAACCCAAACATTACAGCAAAAGTACCTTGATTCATTGGCGGGATTGTATCCGAATGCATTTGCAGTAAGGGTAGCCAGGGTTTATCAAACGCCATTTATTCCTGCGGGTTTGAACAAGGAAGACCGGATTACCTTGTTGAAGCAACACTATTTCGACCGGATCGATTTTTCAGATACAGCCTTGCTGCGCAGCATGGTGTTTGTGAATAAAGCCATCGCCTATTTGTCGTTATACTCCAACAGCCGTATGCCCCAGAAGCAACTGGAAGCAGAATTTATCAAGGCTGTCAATGTGATACTCGGCGCTGCCTCCGTGAACCCTTTGATTTATAAATTCTGGCTCGATTATCTGGTGGGCGGATTTGACAAATACCACTTCGACGAAGTAATTACCTATATAGCAGATAATTTCCAGGATCCTTCCTCCTGTGAAGACCAGGAACGGAAGTCATCTCTCCAGAAGAAGCTTGACACCTTTAAAAAGATTGCCCTCGGGAAAATTGCACCCGATATGGAGGTTCCTGATGTGAAGGGAAAACCGGTGAAACTATCCGCGATCAATTCGGAATTTACCCTGGTCGTGTTTTACGCATCTACTTGTCCGCACTGCGTCACCATGACCCCGAGGCTTAAAGAGCTCTATGATACCCAGAAGCCAAAACAGTTTGAGGTGATGTCGGTTTCCATCGATACCAGCCGCACTGAATGGACAAAATTCCTGAAAGAACAGAAGCTTGACTGGATCAATGTTTCAGATCTGAAAGGCTTTGCCGGCAAATCCGCCGACGACTTCAACATTTATGCCACACCCACCATGTTCCTGCTCGACCGGGAGAAGAAGATCCTCTCCAAACCCATCTCCCTGATGGAGCTTGAACAGGCCCTCAGGGATCACAATCTGATCAATTGACGATTAGAATAAATTTACGATTGGACGATTTACGATTTACGAATACATTTACGATTAACCGATTTACGATTAGCTCCGCTCAATCGTAAATCGTCAATCAACCAATTCAATCTGCAATCGTCAATCGTCCAATCGTAAATTCCTGCATTCTTAATACTTGACGATTCGTGCAATGCCTGAAGTACCATTGGCCACAACCCTGATGATATAGATTCCTTCTGCCCGGTTGTGAAGAGACAACTCATGTTTCCTTCCACCAGGAAGTTGCATGCTGGTTAGTTTCTCCCCATGCATTCCGTAAATCTCCACTGTTCCTGCTTCAACTCCCTGTTCAGTCAGCTCCAGGGTGAATGTTCCGGTTGTCGGATTTGGATAGACAATGAAGAAATTATCTGGTTCAGGTTCTGTAATTTCAGTGCCCGGGACCCAGGTTACGAACACTTCTTTCATTACCTGTGGCAACGTATGGGGCACAGCGTTACAGTAAAAACAGCTGGCAGAAATAAAACCATGCAGGTATCCTCCTGCGTGGACTATAACCCCCGGCAACATTTTTATTTTCTCACCCGCAATCAGAATTGCCGATCCCGCACTCTCAACGCGGAATGGACCACCGCTTCCTCCCTGAATGATCAGGGTGGAGGCAGCATCTCCACAGAGTGTTTGTCCGGCAGGTACAACGTTGCCTGTCAGGATAACTGTTGAAGGTGGTACCGGCATGGCTGTTACAACACGGCTGGTTGAATTGCTGCAGCCGACAGAGTTGGTAACGGTTACACTGTACGTGCCTGTTGATGAAATGGTGATCGCTGACGTTGTTGCTGCATTGGACCACTGATACCCTGTACCTCCTGATGCGGTGAGCACCAGGGATTCGCCCGGGCATAAAGTTGTTGGTCCTGCCGGCGTAATAACTGGTTCAGGCAGTGTGTTTACGTTGACAAGCAGCGTGCTTTCCGTGCCGGCGCCGCATGGGTTTGTACCGGAAACTGTGATAAGGCCGGTTAACGCATTGGGTGCAAAGTTTACGGTGATGATGCGTGTATTGGCACCGGAGACAATGGTCGCTCCCGGAGGAAGATTCCATGAATACCCTGTTGCATTGGAGATGGGCGGGATGGAATAGACCAATCCGTTCGTTCCCTTGCACAACTGGGCGACTCCTGTGATGTTCCCTGCCGGGGAAGGATGGCAGGTAAGCACATTGACCGAATCGCTTACAATGCTGCTCCAGGAGCCAAGGGTGTCCCTGAACTCCACGTTAAACTGGTGATTGCCAAGCGGAAGGTATGGAAGCTCAACCGAGTCAAGCAGGATCACACTGCGTGCAGGAACAGGAAGGGTGATCTCACGCATGGTCGCCGGATCATTGTCGAACCAGTACTTGTATCCTGAAATGACATTCTCCGCGATGTTTGCCGTTCCGCTTTTGTAAAAATAACCGGAAGAGACAATACTTGGAAGGTCGCCGCTCTGGAAACGGATATGGGCTTTGTGAAGCCCCGGCTCCAGCGCAGCAGCATTCATCGTGGCCACCACGTCGGCTGTTGGCTGATTAACAAGCGGTACCGATACTTTCCCGGCATGGTTGTCGTCGAACCAATATTCATAAGAAATCAAATTGTTTTGATTTCCGGTTCCATGTTTGAAAAACAGGTCCGACTGAGTTGAACACCAGGTACCGGTCGTATTTTTAAACCGGATGTGAAAAGAATGGAGTCCCAGTAAGAGCGAGTTGGCATTGATCACTGAAGTGAGATCCAGCATCTGTGTATTGGCGACATTCACAGAGGTTTTTGACCCATAATCGTTGTCGAACCAATATTCGTAACCTGAAATCAACATTTCAGGAACAATAACGAAATAGGCTGAAGATATTGAACTGTAGGTGCCTGTAACGTCTCTGAACCTGATGTGTAACGTATTCATTCCCGGGCTCAGCGCAGAAGCGGAGATTGCTGAACTCAGGTCGAGGAGGGTTGTATTGCTTACACTGACCGCAGTTTTACCGGCATAGTCATTATTGTACCAGTATTCATAGCCATTTATGAGGGTAGAGACCGGATAATAGAACATGGATGAACTAACCTGGCTGTACCGGAGTGAGTCATCCTTAAACCGGATGCTGAAGCGGTGAAACCCGACCAGGAAGGCCGGAACGTTCACCGTTGTGGTGAGGTCCAGTGTACTGACCGGACTTACAGACTGGCTGATCATCCCGGCATCATTGTCATCGAACCAATACTGGTACCCGATGATCTTTGGTGTCTGGGCTACAAGAATTTGCAGCGGGATGACCAGGAGGACTGAAATGAGGAGTAATATTTTTCTCATTGTCGTCTATTTTTCCTGGGCAGCAACCTTGAAATGAATGTTGAGCGTGCCGCTGGGACTTGTCGAACCTGCTACATATTTGAACCGGATGTGCGGGTTCACAGGCAGCATGCCATCCTTGAAAGGATCACCTCCGTAAATTCCACAGTCGGTGCCATCGCTGCCACCGTTGATGCCCGGACTGCCTGCAATAAGATGGTAATTGTGATGAATATCATAAACATTGCCACTTTGGCTGGTATAAATCTGTTCATTCGGCACATTTTCATGGTTCCCCGATAAGTTGCCAAACCCATTAAGGTTTGCCATGCAGGAGCCGTAGTAGTCGTAGTAAAATCCAATCGGGCCGTTAAAGAGATTATAGAAATAATTGTTGTCAGTACACTGAATTGGAATCCAGCCATAATTGGCCACGCACGGATTCTTAAAAATGTTGTTGGAAAAAGTTGAATTTTTTACGTACCCATTAAGCGTTTTATTGCTTCCCCAAAGGAAGTTGTTGTGTAAAAAGGTGGCGCCATAAAAGTAATTCAGCTGGCCGTCAAAAATATTATTTCTGAAGCTGGCATTGGAATGGCCCCCATACACATGGCCCCTGATGATGTTTTCACGAAAAAGGAATGAAGACGTGGTGCTGTCGGTGCCATTGTTTGAAAGATAAATGGTGTTGAGGTTGCACCTTGAAATGAAATAGGATGAAACATGCTGGTTGGCCTGGTTGGTACCAAAGGTGAGTTGCCCGGTAAGGATAAATCCCTGCAGGCTTCCATTGTCGGCACCCGACACAATGGTGATGTTCCCGGTGAGGAAGGTCGTTCCTGTGGCAAAGCAGGAGTCGGGGTAAATTCCTGCACCAATAATGTGAACCCCCTTGTTAATCACAAGGGTTCCGATGTCCATCAGCGCTGTTCCCGGAAGGTAAATATAGTCGCCATTGGCAGAATGAACAACTGCGGAGTCCAGACGGGTGAAAAATTCACTTCCCCCGGCTACGTGATTTACGGCGATCAGTTCCTGTGCAGAGAGGGAGTAAATCCCAAGTAAGAAGGCACAAACAAATGTAAAAAGTCTTTTCATGGTGTGATTGATTTTAATGGTGGGTATTTGGTATTGTTATACTTAATTGTAGAATTGACGGGCAAAGATAAGTCAGATATTAAAAAAACAAGCATTAAGGTATAATAATATTGAAATAAATTTGGAGGAGAACCCATTGTGAACATCGGGGTTTTGGTATTTCATTGAATTTTTTAACTTTGCACTTTCGCCGGGGGAGCCGGCAGAAATTCAGTTAGCATCGCCACACATGTACGATTATATTCAAGGTAAACTGGCAGAAAAGAATCCTGCTTATGCAGTTGTTGATGTTCATGGAATAGGCTATCTGCTGAATATTTCCTTACACACATATTCTCAACTGGTTCAGGATGAACAATGTACCATCTACACCCATCTTGTGGTGAGGGAGGATGATCTGCTGCTTTACGGATTTGCCGATACCGCCGAGCGGGAACTCTTTCGCCAGCTTATCAGTGTTTCCGGGGTTGGCGTGAATACCGCCCGGATCATATTATCATCGCTTTCACCCCGCGAAGTGGAACGGGCTATTGCCGATGGCGATGCGCCATTGCTTCAGCGCATTAAAGGTATCGGGGCGAAAACAGCCCAGCGAATCATAATTGATTTGAAGGATAAGGTATCAAAGGAGTTGATACCCCACGAAAAATCCGGATTTTTACACAATACAAAGAGGGAAGAAGCGTTATCAGGATTGATCATTCTGGGCTTCCCAAAGATGCTTGCTGATAAAGCATTGAATAAAATCATCGAATCGGAAGGAACAGGCTTGACAGTGGAACAACTGATCAAACACGCGCTCAAGGTTTTATAGCGTGAAGGTTCCGGAGTTACATAGACCTTGCAGTACTTAGTGAAGAAACACGTTTTATATACTCTTATCTGCCTGGCCGTCCTGGTTACCATCCGTATCCCGGTTTTTTCCGGTGAAACGCCGGGTAGCCTTGGGCCTGCTTCGCTTTTTATTTCACCTCCCGACAGTTTACAAAGGGGAGATTCCACCGGGCTCAGGTATCCTTTTGGTGAAGAGACGGTTATGCCGGGGTCAGGGAAGGAAAATGGGATCTACCTCAAGAATCCTTCGAATATCAAAACCAACGTTGAATACGATCCGGTTACCCGCCAGTATTACTACAACTATAAAATAGGAGAGACCAATTACCGGATTCCGACCACCCTGTCGTTCGATGAGTTTCAGAACCAGGATATGCAATCCATGATCAACAATTACTGGAAAGAACGGTCAGAGGCTGCAACCATGGACAATTCAAAGGGGATAATTCCTAAAATTCACATCCCCGGAAAGGTATTTGAAACAATTTTCGGCAGCAACACCGTTGATATTCGTCCGCAGGGATCAGCCGAAATCGACTTCGGCATCATTTCAAACCGGCGTGATGATCCGATGCTCAGCACCCGTCAGCGCAGACAGACCAACTTTGACTTCAACGAGAAAATCCAGATGAATGTCATCGCGAAAATTGGCGACAAGATTGAATTTAAGATCAATTACAACACCGAAGCCACGTTTGATTTCGAAAATAAGCTGAAATTAAAATATGAAGGCAAGGAGGATGACATCATCCAGCTCATCGAAGCAGGGGATGTGAACATGCCGCTCAGCACAAACCTGATCAGGGGTACAGAAAGTCTTTTCGGGATCAAGACCAAGCTGAAATTCGGCCGGGTGATGGTAACGGCCATCTATTCGCAGCAAAAAAGTGAAACCAAAAACATTGTTGTTCAGGGCAATTCACAAACCCAGAAATTCACCATTCGTGCTGATGAATACGAAGAGAACAAGCACTTCTTTTTAGGGCAGAATTTCAGGAATACATTCAAAAAAGGGACACAACAGTTGCCGATTCTCAACACCAATGTGAATATCCTGAAAATAGAAGTATGGGTAACAAACATTGGTGCTGCCGTGACAGAAAATCGCAATATCGTAGCATTCACCGACCTGGGGGAATATCAACCATATAATACCCGTTTATTTACCGGGAATCCCAATGGCCAGTTTACCTCCAACAACTCGAACAACCTTTTCCAGGTTGTGATGCCTACTGCCGCTGACACGGCGAAGGTGCGAAACATCAATACAGTTGGGCGCTACTTGTCGGGAGCCCCATTTTTTATGGTGTCTGGCGAAGATGCCGTAAAAGTTGAAAGCGCCCGCAAACTGCTGCCTTCGGAATATACATTAAATTCGAAGCTTGGCTTTATCTCCTTAAACTCAGCACTTAACTCCGATCAAACCCTGGCCGTTGCCTACCAATACCAGGTGGTTGGCGACACCGCCGTGCATCAGGTGGGAGAATTTTCCGACCAGGGGATCATTTCACCCAACAGCCTTGTGGTGAAACTGCTTAAAAGTACGGTGTTGAACACCCGGATTCCATTATGGAACCTGATGATGAAAAATGTATATTCCCTGGGAGCGTATCAATTGCAGCCTAATGACTTTACCGTAAATATATTATACACAGGAAATGCAAACGGGGTTCCTACTTCCTATATTTCGGAAGGTCGTATAAAAGGCGTTCCGCTTTTACGTGTACTCAGCCTTGACAATGTTAACCAGCAATTCAACCCTCCGGGTGACGGGATGTTTGACTTTATTGATCAGGCGGCTACTTCCGGGGGTACCATCCAGTCATCCAACGGAAGGATCTATTTCCCTGTGCTGGAACCTTTCGGGAAGGATTTGCGTGACTCAATTTATGATCCGACCCATCCCAAAGAATCCACGGAACTGGCAAATAAGTATTGTTTTGATTCATTGTACACGATGACAAAATCCAATGCCCGGCAGTATCCTGATAAAAATAAATTTGCACTCGATGGTTTTTACAAATCTTCTGCAGGTTCTGAAATCTCTCTCAATGCGTTGAATGTTCCCCCGGGATCGGTAAAAGTAACGGCAGGCGGCATTCTTTTGCAGGAAAATGTGCATTACACCGTTGACTACACACTGGGTCGGGTGAGAATTATCAACGAAGGAATTCTTAATTCCGGTACTGTGATCAACATCTCCCTTGAAAGCAATGAAATGTTCAATGTGCAAACCAAACGGTTGATGGGAGCTCACATTGATTACAAGATCAACAAGGATTTCGTGGTGGGTGCAACCATTTTAAACCTGAATGAAACGCCGTTGACCCAAAAGGTAAACTATGGCGACGAACCAATGTCGAACACGATATGGGGCATGAACATGTCGTATCGAACGCAGAGCAGGCTGATTACCAGGTTTATAGATGCATTGCCGCTGATCAACACCAAGGCGCCGTCATCGATTGCGGTTGATGTTGAATTTGCGCAGTTTATTCCGGGCCATTCCAAAGCAATCGGGAAGTCGGGTACCACCTATATCGATGATTTTGAAGGAGCCAAGTCAACCATCGATCTGAAAAGTATGGGAAACTGGTTCATGGCCAGTACTCCACAGGGACAGACTTCTTCGAAAATGTTCCCGGAAGCCGGTGCCGGTATCAATCTCTCCTATGGCTATAACCGCGCAAAACTTGGCTGGTATATCATCGATCCGCTGTTTTATGATAAAAACACCAACCTGCTGCCTCCCAATATTTCCAATCAGGAATTGTCGAATCAATATGTACGTCAGGTCTGGGAAACGGAGATCTTTCCGAACAAACAACCATTAAACGGTGTTCCAGTGAATCTGGCAGTGCTCAACCTGGCATACTATCCTTCTGAGCGCGGACCGTATAATTATGACATCACTCCAACCGCTTTATCAAAAGGGATGAATCTTGATGGAACCCTTGTTGCTCCGGAGACCCGGTGGGGTGGCGTGATGCGCAAGATAGAATCCACGGATTTTGATGCCACCAACATTCAGTATATCGAATTCTGGATGATGGATCCGTTTGTATATGACTCGACCAACAGCGGACAGCTCTATTTCAACCTCGGAGATGTTTCGGAGGATATTTTGCGGGACGGACGTAAAAGTTATGAAAACGGCCTGCCAACCTCCGCAGTTGTCAAAGATGTGGATACCACCGTTTGGGGTAGGGTTCCCCGGTTGCAGGCCCTTGTTGACGCTTTTGACAACACCGCAACAGCACGTCCTTTTCAGGATGTCGGGTATGATGGATTGTCAGATCAGGATGAGTTATCATTCTTTGATACCACGTATGTTACCAAGGTTAGAAATGCCTACGGTACAGGATCCGGAGCCTATAAAAATGCATCAGCCGACCCTTCAGGCGATGATTTTCACTATTTCAGGGGTACGGATTACGACAACGACCCAAATTTCAGCAGTGTGCTGAACCGTTATAAAAAGTATAATCTTCCCGAAGGGAACAGCCCGACAACAGAGCAATCGCCGGAGAATTATCCGACTGTTGCCACTACCATCCCCAACATGGAGGATATCAACAAGGACAATACATTGAGTGAAGGTGAACGGTATTATCAGTATGTGGTTCAGCTGAGCCGCGACAAGATGAAGCCAGGATCGAATTACATCACCAATGTATATCGTGCCAGCGACATTCCGCTTGCTGATGGAACACGGGGCAGTGTTGACTGGTACCAGTTTAAAATTCCAATCCGGACTCCTGATGCAACTATAGGCACCATCAATGATTTCACTTCCATCCGCTTCATGAGAATGTTTGTAAAGAATTTTCAGCGTCCCGTCGTCTGCCGCTTTGCAACCCTGGAACTCTCCCGCGGGGAGTGGAGAAAATACAACTACAGCCTCCTTTCTCCGGGTGAATACATTCCTGAAGCTACGCAGAATCAGACCCAGTTCGATATCGCAACCGTAAGTCTCGAAGAAAACGGCAGCAAACAGCCAATTCCGTATGTGATGCCTCCGGGAATTGAACGGGAAACCAATTGGGGTTCAACCAACATGCAGAAGCTCAATGAGCAGTCAATGTCGTTCAAGGTGTGTAACCTCACCGACGGTGATGCCCGTGCAGCCTATAAAACCACCGAATTTGACTTCCGCCAGTTTAAACGCCTGAAGATGTTCGTACATGCAGAACGGTCGATTCGTAACCAGAACCTCAAACCAGGCGACCTGACCATCCTGATGCGCATTGGCTCCGATTTTACCGAAAACTACTATGAATATGAGATCCCGCTGAGCTTTACAGAGTGGGGAACTTCCGATCCCGATGCAATCTGGAACAGCAGCAACGATTTCGACATCGACCTGGAGCGGTTGGTACAGGTGAAATACAACCGGCTGATTGCCATGCAGGATCAGGGTGTTGTGCTCACCACGACAACGCCCTATACTGAATATGACGGTAAAAATAGAATTACGGTAGTGGGATCACCTACCATCAGTGATGTTCGTGCAATCATGATCGGAATACGTAATCCTAAAAAAAGCGCACAGGCTTCAGATGACGATGGCCAGGCAAAATGTGCAGAAATATGGGTCGACGAATTACGCCTGTCCGATTTTAATAAATTCGGAGGATTTGCAGCCACAGCCCGGGTTGCCGTTGAACTTGCCGACCTCGGACGGGTACAGCTTACCGGTACATACAGCAGTTCCGGCTTTGGCACACTGGAGCAAAAGCAAACGACACGTCCCATGGAGGAAGTCCTGACCTTCGGGTTCGACACGGATCTTGAGTTGGGTAAATTTTTACCTTCAAAATCCGGGATTCGCATCCCCATGCATTTCGATTATTCTGTGATGCAGATCAGTCCCAAATATGACCCGCTCAACCCGGACCTTTTCCTGAAAGATGTGATTGGTGCCTTTAATACCAAAGAGAAAAAAGATTCAATCAGACAAATTACCCAGGGATACTCCTATACCAAAAATTTCAACCTGATGAATGTCAGGAAGGACAGGACAGGCACGAAAAAACCCAGGATTTACGACATCGAAAACTTCAACGCCAGCTATGCCTATTCCGAAATTTCGCACAGGGATGTTGACATCGCCATTGATCTGAAAAAGAAATATACCGGAGGACTGGGATATAATTTTGCTGCACAGCCCAAAAACATCCTGCCTTTTAAACGCATCAAGGCATTGAACAGCTCAAAAGCGTTTACGCTGATTAAGGATTTTAATTTTTATTACCTGCCAAAGTCATTCTCCTTCAGAACCGATATGAACCGCGAATATAATGAGCGGCAATTCAGGAATAAAAGCCAGGCCATTGTTCCGATGGAAAAATTCTACATCAAGCGGTGGGACTGGAACCGGACTTACGACCTGAAATACGATTTTGCAAAGTCACTCAGGTTGACACTTGTTGCCAATACACAGGCTTTTGTGAACGAACCCCCGGGTGAGGTTGACCGCTCAAACCGTGATCAGATTTGGAGTGAAATATTCTCTCTGGGAACAAAAAACAATTATAATCAGGCGTTGAATATTGCCTGGGATGTACCGATCGCGAAAATTCCAATGCTTGATTTTATTACCCTTCAGGCTGGTTATACGGCAAACTATCACTGGGTTGGATCACCGGTTTCGATCCAGGTCAAGCGGGGAAATTCGATTGAAAATGCCAATGCAAAATCACTGAATGGCGGGTTTAACCTGGTTACACTGTACAACAAGATCCCGTATCTGAAAAAGATCAACCAGAGTACCGCCAACACCCGGGGAAACAAACCGGAACCACCCAAAAATAAGAATGTTAACAAGCAGGATAGCTTGAAGTTGCTGCCGAACCGCCCAAATATAGGAAAAATAATTCTTGACGGAACACTCCGCTTTCTGATGGGAGTGAGAAATGCCAAATTTACCTATACACAAGGTAACGGCATTGCATTTCCGGGATTCAAGCCGAAGCCTGTAGTACTGGGAAATGACTGGAGTGAAAATGCTCCCGGACTCGGATTCATCTTCGGAAGTCAGAACGACATTCGTAAAACGGCTTCCGATAATGACTGGATCAGTACCGACACCATGCTGAACAATCCGTACTTTAAAAAGTTTACCGAAAACCTGAGTATTACCGTCAGCATTGAACCGATCAAAGACCTGCGTATCGAAATGATTGCCAACAAGCAATATTCCAGATCGCACCAGGAATACTACCGGGCAGATGCATCCGGTGTATTCCACACCTATTCTCCGCTTGACCAGGGAAGCTTTACCATGTCTTACATCATGATCGGGACTGCTTTTAAAAGCGATAACGCGGATGGGTCATCACCGACATTCGAAACAATGAAGCAATACAGGCTTCAGATTGCACAGCGGTATGCCGCCACGAATCCAAATTCAATTACGGTCAACGACTCTACCGGGTTCCCACAGGGGTATGGGCCTACAAACCAGGAAGTTCTTACTTCCGCATTCCTTGCCGCTTATGGAGGGAAGGATCCTTCGAACATCAAGCTGACTGCATTCCCAAGCATCCCGCTTCCCAACTGGCGGCTCATCTACGACGGACTTGTCAAGCTCAAGGTCTTCAAAACCTGGCTGCGCACCCTGACCATCACCCATGCATACCTTTCCACATACAATGTCGGAACCTTTAATTCGAGCATCCTCTATCGCGAAGTGAACGGCATGCCTTCGGTGCCTGATGATGCTGGAAACTTCATCCCTGAGTTGCAGACCACGGTGATCTCCATCACGGAGCAGTTTAATCCGTTGTTTAAGGTTGACATGGGATTCATCAACAGCCTTCTTGCAAGCGCTGAAGTGCGCAGATCGCGGAATATCGCCCTCAGTTTTTCAAATAACCAGCTTACGGAAATTACAAGCAATGAATATATTGTAGGTCTTGGCTACCGCTTAAAAGGAATTAAATTCAACTTGTCGGGTGTGCTTGGCGGAGGTAAAAAAACGAGGACCAACAGCGACCTGAACCTCAAACTTGATTTCTCCATCCGCCAGAACAAAACCGTCTTACGGAGGGTTGACCAGGATATAAACCAGATTTCGGTGGGGCAGCAGGTGTTCTCCCTGAATTTCTCGGCCGACTACAACCTGAGTTCCCGTTTCAATGTAAGGTTCTACTTCGATAAGGTGATCAACACACCGTATGTTTCGAACCAGTACCGTACTTCGAATACCAAGGGAGGCCTTGCGTTGCGGTTCACGCTGGGTAACTAACCTCAGGCTTAAGCCTGAGGCTATAGGAGGTAACAGAAAAAGATGTAACTTTGAGCAAATCTATAAACACAATAATATGAACGTTCCTGCAAATCTCAAGTACACTAAAGACCATGAATGGCTGAAGGTTGATGGCGAAGAAGCCTATATCGGTATTACAGATCATGCCCAGCACGAATTGGGCGACATCGTTTTCATCGAGGTGGAAACAGAAGGGGAGACCCTTGGACAACACGAATCATTTGGAACCATTGAGGCAGTAAAGACAGTTTCTGACATGTTCATGCCGGTTGGTGGCGAGGTGCTTGAGTTCAATCAAGAACTAACCACAACCCCCGAGCTTATCAACCAGGATCCTTATGACAAAGGCTGGGTGATCAAGATCAGGATGACAGATGCCGGTGAAATGTCAGATTTGCTTGATGCTGCCCAGTATCAGGCACTGATCGGAGGCTGATTTCCGGCATCCATCTTCATATTTGCGCATATTCCTCAAATACAACCTGTGGGCGATTTTATGGGGATTGCTGATCATTATAATGACTGCATTGCCCGGGAAATCCTTTCCCAAACTGCCTGACTTTCTGGACCTGTTACACCCGGATAAGTTGATCCATGTTTTTATTTTCGGGGTATATGTCTTTCTGCAGATCAGGTCACTCACTACGCAGCCGGTCTATCCGATTCTTTCCCGAAACAGAGTGGTCATCACCTTGCTGATTGGTTTTTTCCTGGGAGCAGGAACGGAAATCCTGCAAGGTGTTTGTGTCCCGATGCGCTTCGGATCAATTTATGACTTTATTGCCAATATGGTCGGATGTTTTGTCGGATGGGGGATTGCGGTCCGATTCCGATTCTTATGATTATCCTTAAGGGAAGCTTGAACTGATCTTATATTGCCTGTTGCTCTTATAAGATTGTCAATTGAATCTTTCTACCAAGTCCGGTTTCAAATATTTTGTATAAAGTCGATAACTGAATGTCGACTTTTCCGTTTTCAAGCCTGGAGATATAGCTTTTCTTTGTCCCGATTTTGTCAGCTAACTGCTCTTGTGTGATATGAGCATCTTTTCTGGCTTCTTTCAGCATTTCGGAAATAACAAAATAGTTAGCTTTGGCTTCATACTCGTCTCGTACGGAAGAACCAACTTTACCGTATTTTAAGTCTAAAAGTTCGTCAAAGGTCTTCGCATTTCTCATTGCTTCTTTTTTCATTTTCTTAAATTTTTTTTAAGGTCAAAATACGCTCGTTTTAATCTGAGAGCTTTCTCGATTTCCTTTTGTGGAGTTTTCTGTGTCTTTTTCTGAAATGCATTGAACAAAACAACTATCCTCCCTTCATCAAAGCAACAGAAAATTCTGTAGATATTGGAACCGTATTCGACTCTGATTTCATAAAGTCCATCTGCATTTTCCATTGGACGGAGGAATTTTTTCGAAACTCTCTCAACCCGTTTGATTATATGAAACACAAATTCTATCTTCTCCTGAACTTTTGTTGTTTGTTCAAGATAAAAGTCAACAAAGTGACTTCCATGAAATATGATTTTTCGTTCTATAAATTTCACCAGCAAAGTTAACTATAAAGTTAACATATTCCAAATTAATTTTGTTTGGACTATTTTGTCGCATGGTTGCAGGTACTCTTATCCACGGCCTTTAGGTCGTGGCAATTTAAGCCGTGGCCCACCCTGTTATTTAATTTTCTCCCGATGAAAATAGCTATAAACGATGGCTCCTTTTGCCTTTCCGATTGTCTCCTGGATCTCCTCCAGCGTCGCCAGTTTGATGTTTTTCACTGACTTGAATTTCCATAGGAGTTTCTGATTGATGTTGGACCCGACCCCCGGGATCTCCATGAGCTGGGGCGACATGGTTGCCTTTTCCCGGCGGCGGCGATGATGGGTGATGCCAAACCTGTGGGCCTCATCACGCATCTGCTGGATGATCCGCAGGGTTTCCGACTTCTTGTCGAGGTACATGGGGAATGAATCGTTGGGATAGTAGATCTCCTCCAGCTTCTTGGCAATCCCGATCACGGTCATTTTTCCGGAAATGCCCAGGGTGTGAAGGCTTTTCAGCGCCGCACTCAGCTGCCCCTTGCCGCCATCAACGATGATCAGCTGGGGCAACGGTTTTTCTTCTTCTATCAGGCGTTTGTATCTGCGGAAAATGATCTCCTCCATCGAAGCGAAATCGTTGGGTCCTTCCACGGTTTTGATGTTGAAATGGCGGTATTCGCTCTTGTCGGGTTTTGCATATTTAAAGCATACCATGGCCGCCACCGGACTGTCGCCCTGGATGTTGGAGTTGTCGAAACACTCAATATGTTCGGGCAATTCGGTCATGCGCAGGTCTTTCATCATGGTGTCGAGGATGCGGCGCGACTTATGCTCCGGATCAACAAGCTCCTTCTGTTTCTCCTTTTCGAGCTGGTAATACTTTACATTCCGTTCCGAGAGTTCCAGCAGTTTCTTTTTATCACCGATTTTGGGAACTGTGAAATTCAACCCGGGGATGGGATAATCAAAGAGAAACGGCACGATGATCTCCGAAGAGACGCTTTCAAACCGTTGCCTGATCTCTGTGATGGCCATGGCAAGGAGCTCTTCGGGGCTCTCATCCAGCTTTTTGATCATCTCGATGGTGTGTACCTGGATGATGGCGCCGTTCATCACTTTCATAAAGTTGACATAGGCAGTCAGACCTTCGGCGATGATGGAAAAAACATCCACGTTGTTGATGGTCGGGCTTACCACGGTTGATTTGCTCTGGTATTTGTCGAGCAGGGCCAGCTTCTCTTTTACATAGTGTGCTTTTTCAAACTCTTCGGTGGAGGCATAACTCATCATGAGTTCCCTGAGCTGCTTTGCAACAGTGGTGATGTTGCCTTTGATGATCTCTTTGATGGCTGCAATCGATTTGTCGTATTCTTCAACAGACTGATGTCCCTCACAGGGGCCTTTGCAATTCCCGATATGAAATTCAAGGCAGACTTTAAACTTTCCGGAACGTATATTCTTGTCGGTGAGTGACAACGTGCAGTTGCGCAAGGGATAGAGCTGACGGCTTAGTTCAAGAAGCGTGTGCATGAGTCGCCCGTTGGCATAAGGCCCGAAATAGACCGATCCGTCGCGGATGACATGACGGGTGGGGAAAATACGCGGGAAGGGTTCGTTTTTAATGCAGATCCACGGGTAGGTCTTGTCATCCTTCAGCGCCACATTGTAATGAGGCTGATATTTTTTGATCAGGTTATTTTCAAGCAGCAGGGCGTCCTGCTCGGTTTCCACGACAATGAATTTAATTTCGGCAATTTTCCGCACCAGCATCTGCACTTTCCCGCTGATCGAGTTGATCTTGGCGAAATAGGAGCTTACCCGCTTCCTGAGGTCTTTGGCCTTCCCGACATAAATGATCTTTCCCTTTTCATCATAATACTGGTACACTCCCGGTTTGTGAGGGAGATTTTTCACAATGGATTCGAGCTGAGAGAAATATTTGTTTAAGGAACCTGCCATCTATGAATTGGTTACATCAGCAATCCAGGCTTTCACCATTGTTAATTCAGCAGGTTCCATCAATCCCATGGAAATAAATGATTCGTAGCACGTTACCAGGTTTGCGGCAATATGTTGTTCCCCGGGTTGCAGCGGCAGGGCTGAAAGTATTTCCGCAATCTTCAGGTTGTTGAGGTATCCCGGAATTTCATCCCGGAAATCATTCATGAGTGAATGTGGATTTCGTTCCTGGATTACGGTACTCTTCGTGAACAGGATATTCCACCCGCAAGTCCATGCGATTCGCTGTGCAATAAAACTCCGCCAGATATCGGTCATCCTGAAACTGCAGGTCGATGGCAGGTACATCAGCATGAATGCCTCTTGTGCCCAAACCGTGTTCTGGCTGTTAAACGGGCACCATACATTGTTGCCAAGTGCAAGGTCGGGCTGATTTAAAAATTCGATTTGTTCCGGCCGCGTGAGCCTGAAAATTGCATCCACATCGGGAGCACCATCAGCCATGCCCTGGTGGATCGGGCAGTTGACCATCTCTTCCACGAAATGTTCAGGCTGAGCAGCAGGATCGAGGATCAATTGTAAAGGATAGCCCCTCGGCCACAGAAATTCATCGCTGAAATAGCGGTAAACATTCATCCAGCCTTCCTGGTGACAGGTTTTAACGTGTTGTCTGACAGGTTTCAAATCAAAAAAACCTGTTTTTGGGGCATTGTCGTCATCGGTTTCCATGATAATCGAAGAACCTGACCGGATTGCCTGAAGATATCCGAGATTTTTCCGGGAATAGTGGTTCACGGGGAGAAGTGAAGCCAGTCCGAATCCCAGTTCCATCTGATCTCCGACAGAAAGAAATTCGCAATTTTCCAGGGAAAAATCCTGTGGTGATTTTTTATCTCCGGCAACGATAAAACGGATGTTTCTGCCTGCGCACTCGCTGGCATAAGTTCTCAAAACCTCGTTTGGAGAATTGATAGTGGTAATGACGAGTGAGGTTTTCGCGTTCATGATCACAAAGATATCGAATTACCTGTTGCCCGTTTGACAAAATAGTACCACAGGGTTTCAAGTGAATTCATCACAGCGCCCGCCCTGACTGAGGGAGAAGGTGTTTTATAGTGAATGGGAATTTCCCTGTGCCTGTAGTTCCGGAGCAGGTAGCGTAATTCAGTCTGATAAAAATGGGCTTTGGAGCGAAGCGGATACCAGGCGAATTTTGCGGCGATCTCTTTTGTAAAGCCCTGGTAGCCGGAAGTCATGTCCTTCAGCCGGGTTCCCAGGAGGAGATTTGCCAGCAAGGTCCCGCCGCGGGAGAAAAACCTGCGTTTCAGCGATGCATCTTCCATGGAACCTCCGGGGACAAACCTGCTCCCGAAAACACAGGTGAAACCCTGTTCAAAGGCTGCAAGGAACTGGGGGATTGCAACCGGATCGTGCGAATATCCGGCATCCATCTCGATAATGTAGTCGTGCCCCTGCAACAAAGCTTCCCGGTAACCCCGGATATAGGCATCCACGACATTGCGGTTCAGTTGTTCAAAAACGATGATGAATTGTGGATTTTGTGCTGTAAATTCGCGGCAAAGGTCCATTGTGCGGTCTTTTGAAACATCATCCAGCACCAGGTATGCCCTGGCGTCAGGATAGGCCTTCAAAGCCACTGCCAGGTGTCCGAAAAAGGGCTGGAAGTCGTTTTCTTCATTTGCCAATGGCAGGACCAGGGCGAAGTTCATGTTCATTTCTGAATAATTAGATCAAAGAGTTTTTGCGGATTAGCCCGGGTGTATGGAAGACGGATCTTTCCGAGACTTCCTTTGCGGATGAACAGGTCGTCCCTGATATGATCGTATCCAAGGGCTTCGATGCGCTGATCATCCAAAGGTGTTTTGAAAAACAGCTGCAACACGATGTCAGGATGGTATTTATAGATGCTGAACCCATAGTTCCACTTGGTATGTCCCGGGAAAAATTCCTTCAGGCGGGAGTTGCTTTTCGCAATGGTCCGGTCCATCTTGCCCATCAGATCAACCGTGTACCGGTGGGCAAAGTAGGGTATGGCGCCGCCCCACACTACGGCAATCGTGGTTTCGGGTGTGGTGAGACTCTGAATACTCAGGCCGGTTCTCACCATCTTGCGGTCGTCGATCACATGAAGGGCATTATACCTGCTCCAGTGGATGTAGGAAAGCCCTTCCAGGCAAAGGAAAACGACGATCAGGGAGGTTAACATCACACCGGGGGCATAGAGGCGTGTTTTCCTCTCATGATCGGTTTTTAAATACAGGATCATCATCGTTGAGACCACCAGAAAAACCACCACCCCGACAGGGTATTTCAGACTGGCCCACAACCATATCACCGTCGGGTAAAAGCCGGAGATCGTATTTCCTGCAGAAGGGAGAAGGAACATTATGTAGCCATACCATAGGATGCAGAAGGAACCCATGAGCATTAGTAACAATCGCATTGGTTTCAATCCGGAAACCAGCTTTTCAAGCACGATCACCGTAAAAACAATCAGTAAGGGTATTGTGATGGTGATGTATCTGTTCGCATAAGGCATCCATTCCCAGGCATCACCGCCAACATAAACAGAGTAGGCCGACATCATGAGAAATGGCGACAAAATCAGCAGATATCGTGAATCAATCAGTTTTTTCAGCTGTGTAATAATCCCGGTGACCAGAATGAGCAGCACAGGAATAAAAAAGGTGACAAGCCACATAAAATAAACTTGTATTCCGCGTAAGATCCTGTCTGTCACGGGTGTTCCGCTTACCTTCAGGTAAAAGGTGTTGGGCAGCGGATCATGGTAGTAGAGTATGCGGAAGAGGGTATGACCACCCATGAAAAACACCAGCGTTCCCAGAAAAAGAAGAATAACCCGCATCCGGTTTTTCCTGTCCACCGTAAAACTCAGCCAGCTCCCGATGATGAAGAACAGGATGATGCAATCGGTGCGTGTGAGGAGCATGAGTCCGAGGATTACCAAAAGCAGCGCGAACTTCCTGCCGGAGAACCTTTTGTTAAGCTGCAGGGAGAGCAGGATGACATAATTCAGCAACAAGGTGATGATGCCGACCTCCATCCCCCGGATTGTCCAGTAGATCAGGCTGTAATTAAATGCACTGAATGCCATGGATGCCAGGATGACCAATGCGTTGCCGGTGAATTCTGAGGCTATCTTCCTGATGAGGTTGATGTTTGTAAGCAGGATTGCTGCTCCTGAGATGGCAACAACCAGGGACGTTTTGCTTTCGGGCACCCGGAGAAGATGGATCACCGCCATCCATACTGTCCACAGGAAGTTGGTATAACCCTCGATGTACTCTCCCTGGTTCCATACCAATCCGTAACCATCGGCCATATTCCGTGCATACCGCATGGCGATCATGGCATCATCGAACAGGGAGAAGTAGGTGGTGTCACCGATCAGGAATCCGGTTCTAATGATGAAAGCAAGGTAGTAGAAAAGCGCAAGTGCATAGATGACCCATGAACCCTGCCGGAGGAGTTTATGATTTCCGTTTAAACCTTCCAGGTTTTTGCTAATCAGCATTGGCAGGGTCATTTAAGTGGAGGAGATTTTTTGAGAACAAACCTGGAAGGTTTTTCCAGGTTGAATCCTCATGGTTTATTTCATACAATGTTACAGTCAGTGAGCCAAGGAGGATCTGCTGGCTGCCAGTATACCAAAGGTAGGTTTGCAGCCGGTCATTCACCTGAGCATCTTTGATCAGGTAATTGAGCGTGACCTCATTCCATTGCCCGGTTTTCAGGTTTTTGCCATTGACCGGCGTTCCCATCCAGTTAACTGCTTTCTGATCTCGGAGAATGGTCATGACCAGGTTTCCGCTATTTTCAGCGGCCGGGCCGGAGCAGAACACCATGGCCCTGGCTCTCAACCCGATCCAGGGTTTTGAGGAAAAGTCAGACAACGGGGCGTTGATCCCCGGTGAAAACCGGTTCCGGTCGTTGAGCTTCACTGTAGAAGCAGGTAGGGTATAGATCCGGCGGGTTTTAAACCATTCAGGATGGTTCATCACCTCTGTTTCATCCTTCACATACGTCCGGGCCGAAAAACGGAGTGAGTCAGGAATTTCCTCCGCACGATCGTAACGATAAAAAACAGTTGCCGGTGCGAGCGGATATTGGTTTAGTTTAACCTGATAACCAATGGAATAAGAGAGGTTTATTCCGGCAAAACAACAACAAACAAACAACAGGGCATATTGTACGAAGAATTTTTTGCCCGCCAGGTACCGGATGATCAATCCGGCTGGAAGTGATCCCAATGCGAGGTAAGGTATAAAAGCTGCCCGGGATTCGGGGAAAAAGGTTCCGGTGTTGTAATAATGATGGCCTGTAAAAATCTTCCAGTAGATTATCTGCAAAAATACTGTGCTGCCAAAGAAAAAGATCATGAATGCCCCGAGATGCGCATGTTTGCGGAATAATCGCATTGCAAGATACCCAATCCATGGCGCCATGAATATGATGTCAAATGGTCTGACGAGGAAGATCAGTCCCGCAATCAACCCGATCCCAATGGCTGCGCCATACCCTGGCCGGCGAAGTAATTCGGAAGTTAACAGCAGGAGTGCAACATAAAGTGTAAAGAGCAGGTTTTCAGGGGCTCCACCGTTAAAGGCAGCAAGTCCGGCATAACCGGTTGCAGCCACAATCATGACCATGGTGATGGCGGAAATTATTTCAGAGAAGTACGATAAAAGGAGTTTGCGGAGAAGCCACAATCCCAGTGTGCTCCAGCACAATCCGCCAACGGCCATTGCAGCCTGGTAAGGATATGAAAATCCGTCTGCCGGCAATCCGGAAATCAGTGCAATAAAATGACCAATGAAGAAGAATGGAGAAAATAGCAGTGCCATCCCCATCGAATAGGCGAAGACCTGGTCGGGAGTCCCGGTTTGCAGGAAGGCTTGCCGATACCCGATGAATGGCTGGTATTGCCTGAGTATTTGTTCCATCCATCCAAAGTTGTGGATTCCAAGGTCATCATGGATGAAGAAAGCCGGAAGCCAGAGATAGTGCGCGGCCACATCTTCAGAAAGAAATGCAGTGACATCATGGGTTTCAAATCCCGGAAATAGAAATCGCAGAATGATGAGCCCCAGGCATAACATCCAAAAGGTGTTTAATGATAGAGATGCAGAAATCCTGTATTTCAACGCCACAAGGAGGGATCATTTATCCGGCAAAGGTAAAAAATCTATCAGTAGGGTTACATCCCGTTGTCAAACTCAAATTTCGCCTCTTTGGCTTTTTTACCATTGGTGCCGAAGTTGAATATAACGCCGCCGTAAATGACCCGGGCATCGCGGCGCCGGGTTGAATTTTGAATCATGCTGGCAGTATTGATGCTGGTTTTCATGGATTGTGAGTCGAAAAGATCGGAAACCGTCGCAATCAGCGATAGTTTTTTCTTCCAGAAATCCTGCCTGAATCCAAGGTTTATTACCCAGGTTGGTTTGCGGAACCCTTGTGGTGTAAGGACTTCTGAGCGATACTGTCCGTTCACCTGGAACATGGTGGATTTGGTGATGCTGATGGAGCCATTGAGTTTGGCATTCCATGAAAAGGTCGATTTGGCGCTGCTGTAGCCGATATTTGAGGCATCGATCTGGCTGTAGTAACCGGAAAGGCCGAAGTTCAGGTTGATGATTTTCGCAATTTGTGCTGTTCCGCTGAAGTCGAGTCCGGCAGACTGGTCTTTCGCCAGGTTTTCGAAGGTGGTGATCAGCACGGTGTCATTCAGCGGGGTGGTGACCATCGTGAAACCGTTTACTTTATACCGGTAGAAGAGTGTTGGAATCAGGTTCACCGCATCAAGTTTTATGGCATAGCCAAATTCAAGCGAGTGGATCTCCTCTGGCTTCAGCTCAGGGTTTCCCACAAAAAGGTTCCGCGGGTCGCGGTATTCGGGGACAGGATTCATATCCTCCCCATCCGGCCTGTTTACCCGTTTGCTGTAGTTGAGTTGCCATTCGTTTTTCCCGGAAGCAAGACTCATGTGAAGGGTGGGATAGAGGGCAAAATAGTTGGTGTTTGTCAGGGTATCCAGGGTTCTGAATTCAAGGTGCACCAGGGCTTCTTCCGCCCGCAAGCCGCCCATTACACTGAACTTCTTCCAACTCCAGCTAACAGTGGAGTACAACGCGTGAACAGTCTGCCGCGCGTAAAAGCTATTATACTGAGAAGTGTCGCTGACCCATTGTGCTGTTTGTGCCTGCCAGTCATACACATCTTGTACCTGGTCAGTAAGCTGCATGGTACCTTCGTAACCGGCCTCAAGGGCAGCATCTTTCCAGAGCGGACGGGTGTAGTTCACCGAAAGGTTCAGGCTTTGCTCGCTGTTGTTACCCGTAACCCTGTTTTTCTCTTCCGGATAAGTGTCGGGAAATGAGTAATCGTTGGTATAATAATGATCCTCTGATTCCGCATCCGACTGATATTCAAAATCAGCCTTCAGCACATGCCCGTCTTTGGCATTGAACGTATGTTCGTAGTATGTTTTCAGCCCCAGGCTTGACTCGTCCTCATCCCCTTCATGATACCTGGTGAATATCTCATCGGGCTGCATGGTTGAATCCTTGTAAACATTGTCGGTCACATCATCACGTTGTACTTTCCTGATATTGATTGTTCCTGAAAGTCCTGCAGCATCCTTTTTAGTTGGCGACCAGTCAATTCCTAACTGGCCAAGGTGTGATTTGGGTTTTGCAAAGCCGTTGGTATTCTGATCGTAATAAGTTGAGGTGTTCTGCGCTGTATCAATGGTTTGTGTCGAGCTTACGCTCGTTCGCTGCCGGTAGTCCTGCCTGAAGCCATAACTCCCGAAAAGATTGACTTTCCCGGTGTTGAAATTGAGCTGCAGGTTGGTATTGTAACGGTCGTTGCTTCCAACGTTGGCGCCAAAAATGCCATTAAGCCCGGTTTTTTGCTCCTTCTTCAGGATGATGTTGATGATGCCGGCTGTTCCGTCAGGCTTGTATTTGGCGGACGGGTTCGTGATGACTTCAATCTTCTCGATCAGGGCAGCCGGCATTTGTTCAAGGTTGGCAGCGCCTGCCATAACCGATGGTCTTCCGTTGATGAGGACTGTCACGCTTCCCGATCCGCGGAGGCTGACATTGCCGTCCATGTCCACGGAAACGGAAGGGATCGTTTGCAGTACGTCGCTCACGGTGCCGGTTTGTGCCTGGATGTCTTTCTGAACATTAAATACCTTCCGGTCAATTTTGTTCACCATCATCGATTTCTCGGCAGTAATGGTAACTTCATCCATGGTAGTTGCGGATGAAGTAAGCGCCAAAACACCTAACTCGTACTGAGGTTGCTTCCGGGTAATGCTGAATGTCTTTGACCTTTGCTTTTCATATCCGATAAAGGTGTATTCAAGATAGTAAGAACCCGGAGGAACATCTTTCATCCTGAAATACCCGTTGCTGTCTGACACCACGCCGGTAACCATCTTGTGATTTACCGTGTCGCGAAGTACAATGTTGGCATACTCTACAGGGGTGCGGGTTTGTTGTTCCATCACCCGGCCTGAGACCATCCCGGGATTTTTGATTTGTGAAAGCAAGGATAATGGAATCACTAAGAAAAGAAGTACAATAACAACAAAACGATTTATCATGGAGCATCGGAGCATAGGAGAATTGCAAAGTTAACGATTTCATGAAGGTGCCTGAATCTTCTAGACAGGATGGCAGAATATGACTGCAAAATGGAAAATTTGGTCGATTATTCTGCAGTGAAGAGATTCAGATTCAATGCAGGCAGGAAGGGGCTGTTTATCTGACAATGAGCAGGGAAGAGTCGGTTGCAGATTTAAGCTGGGTGACTTTTTTCGCGATATCGTTTGGAATGGTCATGGAGAGCACATATTGTGCGATTTTCCAGTGGCCGTCAATTTTTCGAAGGACGCCTGAACCACGACATACCCCCATTTGCGTGTCGAGCAACTCGTCAAACCACGCAGTTGCAACATTTTCGCCAACAAATAAATGCCTGTTGAAAGGTTTAAAATCCCATGTCTTTTTTTTGTCAAAGTATGGTTTGCTCCAGGTGCTGAATTCCGCAGTCGACCAGTTTTCAGTGGCATCGGTACCAATGAACAGGCCATCATCAGTCATGGCGCCGATATATCTACTATGATTGAATGTTGCAGCATCACGGTGCCACTGGTCGAGAACCTGGTTCAACAGGATTTTCAGACTGTCATTGTTATTCTGCGCATCCAATGGCTGCTGACTGACCGAGAAAACAATAAGAAAAAACACTGTAATTACCTTCATCGGCTATTTTTTTGTCTGCGAAAATCTGCGCCGTAATCTGCGAAAATCTCCTATGAATTAATTTAGGCCTTGGAAGGATTTTGTAATTTCTTTTGAAAGGAAGGAGGAGTTAAATCCTCACTTCCCTTCGTAAGATCATATATTGCCCATCCAAAGTTAGTGCATTTTTTTATTTGTTTACTAAATCTCTCATTCTCCTATTAGTAGTCCACTTTTACGTGGCCACAAGTATCTATTAAAAATTTTAGTAAAATACCCGGGCACAAACTGCGAAGTGTGATTTTCTCACAAGATTTTCGAAGTACTCCGGCCTTAACTATTTGAGAGTCTATATAAACAAACATGTTCAATTATTTTTCTATTCCATTGATATACTGAGTTTCATTTATCAATACATATCTGATCCTGCTGAGCAATTTTCTTGCAATCTTGACAATCGCCCGTTTGGAGGTCATTCTCTTAGTCCATTGAGTAAACGCCAGCGTTAATGCCGGATCATGGCGAATTGCCACCCAGGCGTCTTCTACAAGAAGTTTCCGTAAATGTTTATTGTGTCTGATCATAATAGACCCCTTATGTTCATCCTGACCAGTGGAATGCTCCATTGGGTATAATCCCACAAAGGAGTTCAGGTCCCGGAAGGATGGAAATCGATGAATGTCGATCAATTCAGTTAAGATGGTTATTGCGCTGAGTGGTCCAATACCTGGAATACTTAAAAGCCACTCAGTTTTTTGTTTATATGTAGGACTTTCTTTCAGGTTCCTAATGCTTCGATTCACTTTTAATAATGAACTGCGCAGTAAGATCATTTGCTCAATCATATGGTCAAGGGTTAGCCTGGCAGATCCTATAACCTGGTCGGTTTCTTGTAACCAGACAATAAACAGGTTGCTCCAACCCGAAGAAAATCGATCCGGTAGTTCTATGCCAAACTGGTACAATAAACTTCGAATACGATTCTTGCTTCTGGTAAGGTCTTTCAACAGCCTTTCCCGATAACGTACCAAGCTCCGGTCCCGCTCACTTATTTCATCAGGTACATAGATTGGTTTTGTTTTCACTGAAGATAATGCTTCGGCTATCTTTTTCGAGTCAACACTATCCCTTTTGGTTAGTTTTTGCTTGATGGATTGCGGTATATCGGCAGCATGTAAAACTTTACAAGGCACACCCATTTGACTAAGTTTACGATGTATCCAGAAGCCACTGTATCCACTCTCATAACCACACAAATAATTGCCTCCCGGATAATCTCGCCGAAGTAGGTTAACTATCGCATCAACCGAGGGTGGTTGCGTAAAAGATCGAACGTATGTGCTGTCCAAAATGATGGATATATGCCAACTTTTTTGGTGTACATCCACTCCAACAAAGATATTTTTGTCGGTAAAGTTCACTTTTTGTCTTAAATTTGTTGTTTCCATGGGTTTTGGTTTTGATGTTTATCTTGTAAAGATAGTGTGGCAAGCGATTGACCACTAACTCAAGCCAAGACCCTTTTTTAATTACATGGATACTGCGAGAAATTTTTATTTACAGCTTAAAATGAAAACCCCAGCCGGTACGTCGTCGCACTGTAATACGGAGAGGACGATCCGTGAAGAACATCATAAAGTACCGCCATGTTGATACCAAAGCGCCTTCCCATCCGTATGTTGACCCCAGCACCCAGGAACCAGGAATCAACATATTCATTGTCGAAGGTAAGGGGGGTGCTCCAGTCGCTGACATACTGGCTGTTAATGCCCTGGTATTCTGTCCACAGGTAAAAAAACTTCAGGAGCTGGGCCCGTACAAAAATCTTTCCTCCAAGTCCGTTAAGGTTCTTGTCTACACCCCGCTGGTAATTGAGGATATAGGTCGGGCCCGTGCCGATACTCAGGATCTTCGGGAAACGGTAGGAAACAAGCAGGGAGAGCTCTCCGAAAACCTGGCTTGGGTTGATCCAGAAACTCGTACTGAGATCAAAATC
>CAYHGE010000030.1:31210-34857 GCA_964355945.1 uncultured Draconibacterium sp. | reverse complement strand
AGGTATGGCACCAGGTTCCGGTTGTCGCTGAAGATATACTGTTCGCCAAACTTGTACCGGGTCAGGTAGGCGAGCATGGCAGCCAGGAACGGGGCTTCAAGCAGGTTGATCAGCATATACTGGCGGTTGGTGATCTTCGACAGCAGGTTCCTGACGCTGAAGATCCTGAACTGCTTGAAGATTCCCGGGATTTTAAATGCGCTTTTTGGAACGTCGCTCCTCCCCTTGCGGAGTTCAAGTTTAGGCTGGATCTGTTGCCTGAACATCGTGTACCACTCCTTCGGTGAGGTTTTGCGGTTTCCGGTAAACCGGCCATATTCATTCACGATCTTTGCCTCCGTGATCTGCAGAAGCTGCTCCGGGTTCACATAACCGCAGCTCTGACATTCACTTTCATCGGGGTTCACATGGCTGCTGGCCGATTTAAAATAGGTCAGTGCATCAATGGGATTTCCATAAAATATCGGATATCCGCCTTTGTCCATGATCAGCAGTTTGTCGAAAAGCTTATAAATATCTGAGGATGGCTGATGAATGTTGACGATTACGAGCCTGCCTTTCAGGGTTTGTTCCTTCAGCAGCAGCATGACCATCTCCGAATCCATGGACGAGAGGCCGCTGGTGGGTTCATCTGCGAACAGCACCGATGGTTCGCGGATCAGCTCCAGCGCGATGTTCAAACGTTTCCGCTGACCCCCGCTGATGTATTTGTTGATCGGATCGCCCACTGCGAGATTCCGGGTGCCGATCAGGTCGATATCCATCAGTACCCGCATCACCGAACGGATCAGGTTCTGCTCGGTAAAATCGCGGAAGCATAGTTTGGCATTGTAGTAAAGATTCTGAAAAACGGTGAGTTCTTCGATCAGCAGGTCGTCCTGTGGTACGAATCCGATCAGTCCCTGCAGCTTTTCTTTATCCTGCTCCAGGTCATAGCCATTGATCAGGATATGGCCGTTGTTGAGTTTCAGGTTCCCGTTGAGGACATTGAGCAAGGTGGATTTTCCCACACCGCTTCCGCCCATCACACCAATCAATTCACCGGATGTGGCCGTGAAGCTGAAAGGGTGGATTCCGTTGGTGCTGTTTTTAAACCGGTATTCGATTTCACTGGCGGTAAATTCAATGTTAACTTTTGAGGCTGACTGTAAAAACCGGGCAGCCGCATCTGCATAGTAAACCGGGTTTATCTTTGGGTTTTTAAGTATAGAGCCATTGGTGAACACGAACGAACGGAACGGGGGGACGTAATGTCCGTTCAGAAAGAGCTCATCCTTGCCGAGATACCGGCATATCATGGTTCTCACCGAAGGAATGTACAGGATCAGGATTTGTCCGTCGAGATGTTCCCTTTGAAGGTGTTTAAACGTGTTCCCGTTTGCACTTGTTTCGGAATCGATCACCAGCAGATGTTCCTGGTGCAGTTCCCCTGAAAAGGGGCTGGCAATGAATGCCCGCTGGTCGTGAAACTCCCTGTCAGGCGGGTTAAACACTTTTTTAAAGACCTGGATGTACTTGCCGGCCAGGGTAGTTTCCACCGCAGCTGTCCCATCAGTATGGCGCTCCAGTTCTTCCAGGAATTCAAGGAATTTGACAAAGACGATCAGCCGGTCGAGCGAAGTCAGTTTTTTCTGGATTTTATAACAGATTGACTCGATCTTCGCAGAAACATCCGGATCCCTGGTTTCATCCGGCTCATCCGGCAGATGAAAAAGCACCAGTTCATCGAACAGTTTCAGATATTCATCCAGTTCCTGGTTATTGAGGTGCTGACGCAGGTATGATTCAAGGATTTTCCGGGAGTTATCGGAGACATGATCTTTAACGGAAGCGGCAACGATGGCAAAGAGTTGCACCAGGGCCATCAGGATGGGTTCGGACATGATCGGTGGTTTTAAACCATCTCAAAAATACGAAATAAGCGGTATAAAAAAAACCGCCCTGTGATTAAGGCGGTTCTTATAACCTCGTAAATCTGAAGCGACCTATTTCACTAAAGTCAAACGTACACTTTCAGTGAGGTCGCTGATTTCAGCGGCTTTCTCCTGGGGCATTTTTTTACCTGACTCAATGCCATAGATTCCCCAGATTGGTTTTAGTTTGGCAATACCTTCCACGACTGGTAACATCTCCTGATCTTCCTGGTATGACTGCAGGATGGTCAGCAGCTTCATGTGGTTGTCGATCTGGCCGGAGATAACCGCCATGATTTTGGTATTGTCTTTAGATACTTCACCGAGTGAGGCGGCAAGGTATAGTCCTTCGGAAAATGCGCCGGCAGCGATGAGTACAGCCACTTTGGTACGGTTGTTCGTTGCCAGGAAGTTGTTGGTCTGGCTGAAAATCTTACTGATCACACTTGTCAGGGAATCCTTGTTGTTGCTGAATTTCTTCACTTTGTCCAGCAGTGTCTGGTCATAAACCCCTGCGATGCCCAGTTCGTCGGCCAGTTTATTGGTGCACGCCAGGAATTGATTGGTTTCATCGGTCCTGTTATACGTTGCAGAGTAGGATAAATCGGCACTGTAAACCCCCAGGTTAAGTGCCTTGCTCATCTCTGTGGCATATTTATCCACATTGGCAGGCGGGTTGGTGATGTCGAAGATAAACCCGGCTTTGGCCTTCTGCAGCAGGGTGGTAACTTCGAATGGCGTTGGCAGGGCATAGAGTGCAGTCTGTGATTCCGGGCTCAGAGTCACCTCCTTTTTGATGGTGTCGGCGGCAGCGGCATTTGCCTGCTGGTCGCTGGTAGCAGCGTTGTTACAACTTGAAGCGGCGATGATCAGGAACAGGGCAGCAAGCGCAAATCCTGACTGGATTTTAATAAGTGCTTTCATAATGTCGTTCGGAGATTTGTCGGTAAATTTAATGAACTATGCGAAATTAAGGGATTTTTTTGAATGGGCGGGGATTTTTTTTGAAATTTTAGCAGGAGATCTATTTCGTTATTTTTGTCATTTCCTGTTGACTTGTTGCTTGCAATAAAGTAATTTTTACCTTTGGATTCCCAATAATCATGATCTCCATGAGAACAAAACTAAAAAACAATGAATCAGTCGCCCTTGTGATACGCCAGCATTGGTTTGTACTTGTTGGACCCTGGGTGTTTGCGCTGGCAGGGATTGCCTTAGGGATTGCTGTCGGAAGTTACTGGTGGTCACCTGGATATCTGATCATGCTGTTTCCACTTGGTTACCTGGGCTTTAAGTTTATTGAGCGCAAAAATAACCTCTGGGCAGTGACGAATCTTCGGGTGATCGATGAGTTCGGGGTGATCTCTCTCAATTCCAAAGAGAGCCCGTTGGATAAGATCAATAATGTTACCTACGAACAGTCCATCTGGGGCAGGATGTTCGGCTATGGCAATGTTCAGATCCAGACTGCCGCTGAAATTGGCTCGACCGTCTATTATCGTGTTGAAAAACCGAAAGAGCTGAAAGACATGATCACACATCAGCAGGAGGAGTACAAAAGATCACAGATCCTCAGCCAGGCGCAGGAACTTGCAAAGGCCATCTCCACAGCCGGCCGGGGCCAGTCGCAATCAGATGTGGCGGCAGAAATTGAAAAGTTGTTTGAGCTGAAACAGCGGGGAATCATCACCGAGGAGGAATTTTCGGACCGGAAGAAGAAATTGCTGGGGTGAT
>CAYHGE010000030.1:21169-31110 GCA_964355945.1 uncultured Draconibacterium sp. | reverse complement strand
TTCCCGGCACCGAAAATGAACACCTTTTGGGTTGGCCGGATGTGTATTTGCTGAAATATCTCCACCGCAGCGGCAAGTGGTTCAGTAAATACGGCTGATGTTTGTGCAAGATTTTCCGGAATGGGATGCAGGTTCTCTTCAGGCAGCACCAGGTATTCGGCAAAGGCACCGTTGCGATTGTATATTCCGAGCACTGACCGGTCGTTGCAATGGGTACGACGCCCGGTCCTGCAGAGATAACACACACCACACGGACAATTGATCTCCCCGACCACGATCCGGCCGCTCAGCCTCCGGCCGGGAGTGATCACCTCTCCCACAAATTCATGTCCGGGAATACCTTGAAACCCCATATAACCCCTGAGAATCTCCAGGTCGGTATTGCAGATTGCTGAATATAAAACCCTGATCAGTACTTCGTGATCCCCTGGTTCAGGGATGGTGGTCTCAGCTAAAGTTAATGTTCCGTCAAAAATAAGTGCCTTCATCCGATTAATTTTAGCCAAAATTATAAAATTACAGTAACTTTACCTTTAATTTCTCCGATACTCAGCACCATTCAAGGTATGATCTGCTTAAGTCTGCCCGTCACTTCCAGGCCAGGATGGCCTCAACTTCTTTGCGTTTTCCTTGTTATTTTACTTGGGGTGTCATGCACAGGCAATCAGCATGACCTGAAGGAAACACCGGAGCACACTGTCGGAACCAATCCTGAACCATCACCCGTCAAACAGCGGAAAGTACGGTTGATGCCCTATTGGGTCACTTCCGCACAGTTTGCCGGATATTATGTTGGGATCGAAAAGGGAATTTTCCAAAAACATGGAATCGACCTGGAGGTTCTTCCGTTTGATCCGTTCAGGCCTACCAGGCATGACATTGAAAATGGCCGGGCCGACTTTTCCCTCCTGTGGCTTGTCAACGCCATCGAGCTCAGGTCGAAGGGGGTTGAAATTGTAAACATTGCACAGCTCTCCTCACGATCATCGCTGATGCTGCTGGCCAAGAAGAGCAGCGGTATCCGGAAAATCAGTGACCTGAATGGGAAACGGGCCGCAATATGGTCAGGGTTCGAGATGCAGCCCCGTGCCCTCTTCGCCAAATTCAACCTGGATGTCAAGATGATCACCATTGGCAGCTCCAACGCGCTCTTTCTTCTCGACGGGGTGGATGTTATCAATGCCAGCTGGTTTGACGAATACCATTCGATCATCAACAACGGATATGACACCAATGAGCTGGTTCCCTTCTTTTTTGCCGATTACGGGTTGAATTTCCCTGAGGATGGCATCTATTGCCTGTCGGGAAAAACCCGCTCCGACCCGGAATTGTGCCGCGATTTTGTCAATGCAACCCTTGAAAGCTGGGAATATGCCTTCGCACACCCTGACGAGACCCTCGACCTGGTCATCCGCATTGCAAAAAAGGAGAATCGCCCGGTGAACCGCTCTCATCAGCAATGGATGCTCAGCAGGTACAGGGAACTCTACATCCCGAAAGGAGCAACCTCCATCAACACTGTGCTCCGGCCCGGAGATTACGGCAATGTAAGCACCATCATGCTGAACAGCAAACTCATCCCTGCAATCACCCCTTATGACAGCTTCTATATTCCTTACCGTTCAATGAAGGTCTCTGCCAAACCCATAAACAACCAAACAGGAAAATGATAACAAAGAGCATCTTCCGCAAAGGCCTTGCCTTCAAGCTGATCATCTCCATCATGATCACGCTCGGGATTATCTTTGTTCTGCTGTTCTCTTACAACCTGCTTATTACCAGACAGATTATCGTAAAAAACCTTGAAACCAATGCCCAGAACCTGACCGGGGTCACAGTTGCCCAGATCGACAAGATTCTCAGCAGCATTCAGAAAATCCCGGATAATTTCGCCCCGATCATCGAACGCCACCTCGATTCTGAAAAGGAGATGAAAGAGATGGTGGCCATGATGGTAACCGGCAACAGAGAGATTCTTGGCGCGTGCCTGGCATTTGAGCCATACTCACGCAACCCGGCGGTAAAATATTACTCCTATTACTACTTTCGTCGCAACGATTCCGTCTCTTTCATGAAACTGGGTAATGAAAAGTATGACTATTTCACACTCGACTGGTATGAGATCCCCAAAGAATTAGGCAAATCTGTTTGGAGTGAGCCCTATTTTGATGAGGGTGGCGTTGAACAACTTGTTTCAACCTATTCAGTTCCATTGTATGACCGGCGCAGCGGCACGAAGAAATTTGTCGGCATCCTCACCATCGATCTGTCGCTCGACTGGTTCCAGAACAGCATCAGCAGGATCAAGGTTTACGAGTCGGGATTTGGGTTCCTCATCTCAAAGAATGGTGTGATGGTGAGCCATCCGGTGAAGGATTTCATCATGAACGAAACCATCTTCAGCATTGCGGATGAGCGCAATTCTCCGGAACTCCGGGAAATTGGCAGAAAAATGTTAAAAGGCGAAAAAGGCTTCGGTGAAATCACCTATAACAATGCCCGGAACGGCAAACCGAGCTGGCTTGCTTATGCACCGGTTACCCTCAACGGCTGGTCTATCGGGGTAGTGTTCCCTGTTGATGAGTTCATGGCCGATGCAACGCACCTAAGCCGGGTGATCGCGATTCTTGCTGCAAGCGGTTTTGTGATCCTGCTGATCCTGCTTATTGCCATTGCCCGGTCCATCACGAAACCCTTGCGCAAGCTGACCCTGGCGTCAGAGAAGTTTGCCCAGGGCGACTTTGAAGTTGAGTTGCCACATATCCATTCGAAGGATGAGATCGGCCGGTTAAACACTTCGTTTATTTTCATGCAGAAACAACTGGCCCAAAACATTCAAAACCTCAGAGATGCTTCAGCCCAGTTGAAGGAATCAAACGAAAAACTGGAAGATTACAGCCGAACGCTGGAACAGAAAGTGGATGAACGCACCCTCGAACTGAAACAAAAGCACGATGAACTAGATGCGGCATTTCAGAACCTGAAGGCTGCCCAGGTGCAACTCGTTCAATCGGAAAAGATGGCGTCGCTTGGTCAGCTTACTGCCGGAATTGCCCATGAAATTAAGAACCCGCTGAATTTCGTCAATAACTTTTCTGAACTCTCGGTAGAACTTACCCAGGAGATGCTCGAAGAGCTTGACAAACTTTCCGACCGCCTGGACGAAAAGGATATGGAGTACTTTACCGGGATCATCACCGATCTGCAGGGCAATGTAAAAAAGATCAACGACCATGGAAAACGCGCAGACAGCATCATCCGCGGCATGCTGCTCCATTCGCGCGGCAAATCGGGCGACCGGCAGCCCACTGATCTCAATACCATGCTTGCAGAGTATGTCAACCTGGGATATCATGGGATGCGTGCAACAGACAACTCCTTCAACATCAAGATTGAAAGCAGTTATGATCTTGAAGCCGGCCTCATCGACGTGGTTCCCCAGGAGATCAGCCGTGTCTTTCTGAACATGATCAACAACGCCTTTTACTCAACAGCCCAGAAAAAAAAGGAACTGACTGACTCGTATTTCCCGCTTTTAAACGTGAGTACGAAGAACCTCGGCGATACCCTGGAGATCAGGATACGCGACAACGGCAAAGGGATGCCTGCATCCGTTGCAGAAAAAGTCTTTAACCCCTTCTTCACGACCAAGCCTGCAGGTTCCGGAACCGGACTGGGCCTCTCCATCAGCTATGATATCGTTGTGCAACAGCATCGGGGCCAGATTGTTGTCGACACCATGGAGGGAGAATTTGCTGAATTTATCATTACGTTACCGAAAAGTTAAATACAATGAGTGATTACGATTACAGGAATGTGAAGATTATGGTCGTCGATGACGAGGTTGACCTTGAGTCGCTGATCCGGCAGAAATTCCGCCGCCAGATCCGGGATGGCATTTATGATTTTGTATTTGCACACAACGGACTTGAAGCACTCACACGGTTGATCGAATTTCCGGAGATCGGAATCATCCTGTCCGACATCAACATGCCGGAGATGGATGGACTTACCTTGCTGATGAAGCTGAAGGAACTTAAGAATCCCGGTCTGAAAACTGTGATCGTTTCTGCTTACGGTGATATGGAGAATATCCGCACTGCCATGAACCGTGGCGCCTTCGACTTCCTGACAAAGCCGATCAACTTTGACGATCTCGAAATCACCATCAAAAAAACCATGGAGGAGATTGTTCTGGCCAGACTCTCGATGGAGGAACATGACCAACTTTTATTTATCCAGCAGGACCTGCAGACAGCGCATGAAATCCAGCAAGCCATTCTGCCAAAGGTCTTTCCCCCCTACCCTGACCGGACCGATTTTGACATTTATGCATCGATGGTTGCTGCACGCGAAGTCGGGGGCGATTTTTTCGATTTCTTCATGATCGACAATGACCGGGTTGGATTTGTCATTGGCGATGTATCCGGGAAAGGAGTGCCTGCAGCCATCTTCATGGCCGTGAGCCGGACGCTGATCCGGGCAACAGGGCTTAAGGGAATCCCCACAGCCGAATGTATGCACTATGTAAACAACCTCTTGTGTAATGAGAGTGTTTCATGCATGTTTGTCACTGTTTTTTATGGCATATTAAACACACAAAATGGTGAACTTGAATATGTTAATGCCGGCCATAATCCTCCCTATATTTTAACTGGTGAAGGGAACAGGCTGATGGAGATGACGGGCGGTGCCATCCTGGGATGCATCGAAAACTATCATTATAACTCCAAAAAAATTACACTTGCCCCTGGAGACAGGCTTTTCCTTTACACCGATGGAGTTACAGAAGCGTTTACAAAAAATTATGAAGCTTATGGAGATCAGCGGCTGGCGTTGTTTTTAGAGGAAAACAAGGAATTCTCTATCGAAGAGCTTGTAAAAGGCCTCCTGAATGAGGTCAACAATCATTCGATGGGAACTCCTCAATCTGATGACATCACCCTGCTTTCAATCTGTTATCGCGGAAGATATTAAATACAACATCGTATGAAAAAAATTCAGTTCATTCTAATCCTGTTCCTGATGATTATCGGGAATTCCGGCTGCAAAAAGCAGGAGCCGACTTATGTGCCTGTTTCCGGCGATGAAAAGATCGTAATCGGAGCCCTCCTTCCGCTAACCGGAACCGGGTATTCCTCAGGTCAGTCAATGGCAGTAGCCCTTGAACTTGCAAGGGATGATATCAACGCCTATTTTCTGTCAGCAGGGATTAAAGAACAACTTGTCCTGGAAATTGCTGATACCAAGACTGATACGGCAGAAGCACTCAACCAGCTCAGGGGTTTTTACCACAAAGGAATCCGCCTGGTTGTCGGTCCCTACAGCAGCGCAGAACTCGCTCACATTAAAAAATTCGCCGACGATCTCGGCATGCTGGTCGTAAGTCCGTCTAGTGTTGCGGTGTCGCTGGCCATTCCGGATGATAACATCTTCCGGTTTGTCTCATCGGATGTGATCCAGGGAAAAGCCATGAGCAAGATGCTGGTTGAAGATAAGATCAAGGTTATCATTCCCCTGATTCGTGATGACTTATGGGGCAAAGACCTGGTAGCTGCGACCAGTGCTGATTTTACCAAAAGCGGCGGCGTGGTTCAGCCATCCGTTAAATTTGCACCGGGAACCACCGGCTTTGAGGCGGTATTAGACAAACTAGATACATTGGTGGCAGTTGAGCTTACCCATCACAATCCCAACGAAGTTGCAGTTTACATGCTCTCCTTTTCTGAAGGCACCAGCATTCTGGCTGAGGCAAAACAATATGAACATCTCAACAATGTTTACTGGTACGGTGGTTCGGCATTTGCGTTGAATGCTTCCCTTTTGAGTGATACCAGTGCAACACTCTTTTCCTATACACATGGGGTACCTTGTCCGCTGTTCGGGCTGGACGATGCAGCAAAAAACAAGTGGTTGCCGTTGCAGGAGAGGATAAAAAGCCAGATCAGCCGGATTCCTGATGTGTATGCCTATACCGCCTATGATGCGCTTTGGGTGCTGGTAAAAACGTATCAGGGTGCTGGCAAAGATCCTTCTATTAACCTGGTAAAGCGTGTATTCATCCAGGAAGCCGGCAACTATTTCGGTGCATCAGGGAATACCCAGCTTGATTCAAACGGGGACAGGGCGATTGGAAATTATGATTTCTGGGCGGTAAAAAATGACTCCACCGGATATGGATGGAAAAGGGTTGCGAGGTATAATTCGCTGTATGGCACACTGACAAGATTGATCGAATAAATTATTTATCAGCACGTTGCAATCCTATAGGCGCTTTACAAAAAAGACCTTACCATCACCTTCCTTGTAGAAATCGTTGATCTGAGCCTCTTTCGTATAGCCGATCCGATCGTAGAAATGTCGGGTTGGGGTATATTTTTCGAGTGTTGAAGTTTCAGCGATAACGATGCGGCCTCCCATCTCCTTAATCACACGGTGGGTCTTCCCGATGAGAAGATTTCCGATGCCCTGACCCCGGAAATCGTTGTGTGTGGCAATCCAGTAGAGGTCGAAACTCCCTTCCGTTGCCGCAATGGGCCCGAAACAGCTGTAGGAGACCGTTTTTCCATCAACCTCTCCAAACAGAAAATGGTAGTCGCTCTGATCCCCCAGGTCAAGCCGGTCCTGAACCAGTTCAACAGCCACCGGAACCTCAAAATCATAAAAGAAACCTGAGGATATGATGATATCCCTGACAATTTCCACATCCGTGGAACGAACATCTGCACGAAAAGTAATCATAGTTTTGGTTTTAGTAATATTCCACCCTGACGGGGTCCACCACCCTGACGGGGTCCATCACCCTGACAGGGTCTACCACCCTGACGGGGTCTATCTCATTGCATCCTCCAATATCCGCTCCACGACCGCCTCAAAAGTGAGCCCCTTCTTCTTGGAAGCCGCCATAAAGCCACCCGATTCAGAAAGACAAGGGTTGAGATTTATATCAATAACCAACGGAACCTGGTCGGGCGTCACCCTGAAATCGATCCTTACGTAGCCTTTCAACCCCATCTCATTCCACACTTTTTGGCAAATCGCAGTCAACTCAGTTTTCAGCGGGCCATCCTCCTTCCCCAACCTGAAGGTTCTCCGGGTGTGGGAATACTCAAACGATTTGTCATCCCATTTCGATTTATACCCCATCATTTTAGGCTTTCCGGCCGGATAATCGTGAAAGGTCATCTCCGCCAGCGGAAGAACTTCCGGTCCGTCGGCACCATATAAAATGGAGATGTTAAACTCCCGCCCTTCGATAAACTCCTCAATAAAATAGTGTTGCGGGCTTTTCCTGCGAATCACGGAGATATAGGTCTCATCCGATCCCATAAATACACAATCCTCGTCCAGCTCAAGCGATCCCTCCTCCCATATCGGTTTGAGGATGTACTTTTTCTCCGGATGAAGCTGATGGGTTTCCTCTAAGGTAAATCCTGCCGGAGTCTTCACGCCAATGGCATTCAACTCTTTCTTGGCAAGATATTTATTGGAACACTGAAACATGGGAACCAGCGGAGACCCGGTATAGGGTATCCTCGTAAAGTTCAACACCGAATTCGCCAGAAAAGTAAATTCTCCTTTGTTTCCGATGGTTTCGGCAAGGTTGAAGACAATATCCGGGTTGATTTTAGTTAGCTGGCTGATAGCCGTTTTTAAATTCAGATCGATCTGGAGATACTTAACCTCATAATTCAGATTCTGAAGAGCAAGGGTAACCAGGTTCACCTGCTCAATCACATCTGCCTCATCATCCTTGGGGGTCTTTGATAATTTATTATAAAGAATCAGAACTGTTTTTCTCATTTTCGGGAATTATTTCTACAAAAGTCCGGTTCTTTTTCGGGCTGAATTCATGATCTCCCCGATAATCCGCTCAAAATCATACCCATGCATGTACGCAAGAATCGGCAGATCAGAATGAACCTTGTCGAGGCCTGCCAACGGGTTCACCTCGATGAAGTTCGGCGTTCCGAACCTGTCAACCCGAATATCAACCCTTCCCCCATCCCGGCAGCCCAAAACTTTCCAGGTTTCCAGGGCAAGTGCGATGCATTTTCCTGCAATTTCAGTTTCAGGAATTTTATACTCAACGGCTTTCAGGTAATCTGATTTGGTTTCATAAGAATAGATACTTTGGGTATCCTCCTTTTTATACAGAATCTCCATGATGCCAATGGAATAGCCTTCATGGCCAGTGCCAAGAATGCCGACGGTAAATTCACGTCCTGGAAGAAACTCTTCCACCAGCAAACCTGTCGGATAGCGCATCAGCAGATCCCTGCAGATGTTTTCCAGCTCTTCCGGACTGTTGACCTTCGACAATGAATTGATCCCTTTCCCGGTACCTTCTGCATTTGGCTTCACAAACAATGGGTATTGCAGGTCAACAGATGCACAATCCTCCATCCGTTCGATGATCACAAAGCCGGGAGTCGGGATTCCATAATCCCTCACCACCCGTTTGGTCATCCCCTTGTGCAGGGTCAGTGAAAGAACCAGCGGATCTGAAAACGTGTATGGGATCTGGTAAATATCGAGCACTGCCGGCACCTGGGCCTCACGCCCGATGCCATGCATGCCTTCGCAGATGTTGAATACCAGGTCCCAACGGTCGCCAATGGAGAGTCGTTGCAATAAATGCCGCACATGACCAATCCGGTCGGTCTGGTAGCCAAGCTGCTGCAAGGTCAACTCAATGGCTTCAATGGTACTCTCCCGGTCAAATTCCGCTGTCTCCTCTTCGCTGTAGCCTTCTTTCCGATAATCCGACCGCAAATCGTACGTTAATCCTATGATCATAAGTTACTGGGTAAAATCGGGATACCGGAAGACTTTCTCTTCGTAATTTTTCAATAATACGTAATTGTCTTCCCTCCCGACAAAATAATCGGGCAGCAAAGGAATCTTACCACCGCCTCCGGGAGCATCAACAACATAGGTTGGAACCGCATACCCGCTGGTATGGCCGCGCAACCCCCTGATAATTTCCAGGCCCTTTTCAATGGTCGTGCGGAAATGCCCTGAACCCACCACCGGATCACATTGATACAGGTAATAAGGCCGTACCCTGATTTTTAACAGCCCATGCATGAGGTTTTTCATTACCTGAACATCATCGTTGATCCCTTTCAGAAGTACGGTCTGACTTCCAAGAGGAATACCTGCATTGGCAAGTCTTTCACACGCTTCCTTTACTTCTAAAGTAATTTCATCGGCATGGGTAAAATGAATGCTCATGAAAAGTGGGTGGTACTTTTTCAGCATGCTGACCAGCGGACGGGTGATGCGTTGCGGCAGGACCGCCGGAACTTTGGTCCCGATGCGGATGATTTCGACATGCGGGATGCTTCTCAGGCGCGACAGCAGGTATTCGACATGCAGATCGGGCATGGTAAGCGGGTCTCCGCCTGAAATGAGCACGTCACGCACTTCGGTATGCTGCTCGATGTAATTTAAGCCTGCTTCCCACGATTTAACGCCAATATGGCATTTGTTCTTCGCAACCATCCTGGTGCGGGTGCAGTAACGGCAATAAGTTGAGCAAAAGCCGGTTACCAGGAACAACACCCTGTCGGGGTACCGGTGAACGATGTTGGGAACCGGACTGTCATGCTCCTCCATCAAAGGATCGGAAGCCTCCCCGGAATGGAGCAAGAACTCATCAAATACGGGTACTACGCTTTTACGCAATGCCTGTTCAGGATTGTCAGGATCAAGGAGGCTTATGTAATATGGTGAAATCCGCAACGGAAGGGATTGGCTGTTGGGACCATCTGGTTTAACCTCATTGTCTGAAAGCCGGATGAACCTTGAGAGTTGGTCAATCGACCTTGCGCTGTTCTTGATTTGCCAGTGCCAGCTGTTCCAGTCCTTGATCGTTGCCTCGGGAAAATATGTTTGTAAAAATGACAACGAACGATCACTGATCGCAGTTTTATCCC
>CAYHGE010000030.1:11400-21069 GCA_964355945.1 uncultured Draconibacterium sp. | reverse complement strand
GGAAAATATGTTTGTAAAAATGACAACGAACGATCACTGATCGCAGTTTTATCCCGATCGACACGCGATTTTAAATACTCATCTAAAATTGATGCTTCGTCTATGAAGGTGGGTTGACTTGGGGGCTCTTCTTCTTCTGATATTTCTACGGGTGGGAAAACCAGTTTTTCTGATGGGTTCTTTTCCATTTTACTTTTCGCGGTTTGGAGGTTAAATTCAATGATGCCCTCTACCTGTTTGATAAATACTTAATTATTTGTAATTCAATTTATTATATACTATTTCAGAGATCATCACATTCATTGCAAATTCTGTTGCAAATAGGAGGCAAATTTATGTACTTTTGACACTGACAAACGATTATTTTTCAACAAAATTTTGTTAATAAATCACCCCTGAATGAAGTTGTTTTTTCGTCGGTTCGGAGCAGGTAAACCCGTCATCATCCTGCATGGTTTGTTTGGCCTTTCTGACAACTGGGTCACCTTTGCAAAGCAGTTGGGAGAACACTTTGAAGTATTCATTCCAGACCTGCGGAACCATGGATTATCCCCGCACAGCAAGGTATTTGACTTTCCATCCATGGAAGATGACGTGATTGAAATGCTTGAAGACAACCATCTGGAAGATGTTTTTTTAATTGGCCACTCCCTGGGAGGCAAAACAGCTATGTTTTTATCGCTTCATCACCCTGAAATTGTTAAAAAACTTGTGGTGGTGGATATTTCTCTTCGAAAATCCCCCCCCGATCGTGAACATCAGCAATTACTCAATGCCATGATGGCCGTCGATTTCAGCCTTGCGAAGTCGAGAAGCGATGTGGAACGACAGCTCGCCGGTTCGGTTAAAAGTCCGAAACTCCGGCAATTTCTGTTGAAAAATGTTTACTGGCGTGACCGCCACAGCCTTGACTGGCGACTCAACCTCCATTCGATCAATGACAATCTGTTAACAATTTTCGAGGGGGTGGATGTTTCCGGAAGTTATCCGGGGCCAACGCTGTTTATCCGGGGTGGCAAATCTGATTATATCCTTGATTCTGACATCAATGACCTGAAAATGAAATTCCCCGGGGCCGAGATGAAAGCCATTGCGAATGCTTCACATTGGGTTCACGCAGATGCGCCCGGGGAATTCTACAGCCTTGTCAAAGATTTTCTTGACCGCTAATAACGGATAATTTCTATTTTGGAGATCGCTGTTTTAATGGTTAAAAAGACTTTATTCTTCCCGGTGGCAAAATTGGCAGTCTGATAAACTCCGTCACCTTTTTTCGTAAAACCATCGAACTCCTTGCTGATCATGAAGGATTCAGATTTGATCTGGCATGCCGATTCTTTTGGCACCTCAACCCTGATGGATGATGCCCCCGCATTGAAGGTCATGACTGTGAGCGGATTCTTGTCGCCGATTTTTATATCGATGGAGGAAGCGCCGGCATCAATGTTGGTTGTATCGATTTTATAATCACGCAAATCCATCATGATTTCCGCTGCTCCGATATCGAAATCCAAATTCCATGATGGCTTTTCACTGAGCTTGATTTCAACCTTATTTTCATTGACAGAATGTCTGACTCCTGCCTTTTCAAGTGTAAGCGATATGCGCTTCCTGTTGTTTTCATTGGTTGTTGTGAGGGAGTAATTCCCGATATCACCTGTTTTGTTGAATGAGAGAAAATCGGAGGTCATTCCCTCCAGGCTGAAATTCCCGGCAGCAGCGTCAAGCTTCAATTCACCCTTAACCATCGTGGAGTCATACGGCACACTAAGGTTCTGAGGCTGATAGTTGTAGGTGGAAGTGCTGTCTTCATCATCATCCCAATTCTGGTTGTTAAACCCTTGGAAATTGTGAAAATTGAACCATGCAGAGCGTTCAGAAATCCGGTTGAAAAAGATTACTGTGAATGCCAGTACTGCAACCAACCCGATAATTTTTATTCCATCTTTGATTGGCAGAATGGAGATACCCCACAGGATGAGGATCAGGGGCCAAAGGCTCCACAGGGTTCGAAAACCAAATTCCAGCACCCCAAAATTGTTCAGCATAAAAAGTACCCCGACCGCGATCAGGATAAAAGCCCAGAATACATGACGATATTTCATTGGATAGGGTTTTTAGAATTGGTTTGTATGACGATCTCTTTTTGTAACCGCATTGATCAGGAGCCCGGCACCGATAACGATGAGTAGAACCGGCCAGAGATCTCCGAAATTGACCTGCGGAATCAACTCATCTGCAAGAAACAGGACGCCCAGCGTGATCAGCACCAGTCCACCGATCAAACTACCCTTGTTCCGTTGTTTGGTTTGTGGAACCGGTGGTGGTGTTGAAAAACCAGATTCGTTATGCGGAGTGCCGGAAGTAAAATCAGCTGATCCTGTTGAAGCATCCGGGGATCCCTGATTTGGATGTTGCGGATTCTGGTAAGGTTGACTGGCAACAGGCTGAATGCGGAAAGGATTTTCAGGCGTCACGATCCACATAACAATGTAGATGAGAAATCCACCACCCGTAAATGCAAGGACGACAAATGCAAGACGGATAAGCAAGGGGTCCATCACAAAATATTCGGCAATCCCGCCGGCAACACCGGCAAATTTGCGATCAGTAAGGCTTCGGTAAAGTCGTTTGGTCTCCATGACAATGATTATTTGGATAATTTCCTGATTTAGACGTCATCCGAAAAGAATGGTTACAAGAAAAAACACGGCAGGATCATTCGGCCAGTTCCTTCTTTTTCCGGAACATCCTTGAAGAAAGAAGCAGACTCAGTTCAAACAATGCGTATAATGGAATTGCAACGATAACCTGACTGAACATGTCGGGGCTGGGTGTAATGATACCGGAGATGATCAAAATACCGATCAACACGTGCTTCCTGTATTTACGCACATAATCAGGTGTGATCACGCCTATCTTTGTAAGGAAAAGAATGAGCACCGGAAGTTCAAACAGCAGACCCATCAGGAGCGTCATCATGGTAATCGAACTCACATACGACGTCAGGGCAATCTGGTTTGAAACAGATTCACTCACCACATATCCGCCAAGAAAATTAATCATCAGCGGAGCCACGATAAAGTAACTGAAAAGGACCCCGAGGATAAAGAGCATGGATATCACAGTTACCGCTCCCCGTGAACTTCTGACCTCCTGATCGCTCAACCCCGGCTTGATGAACCTCCACAGTTCCCAGAGCACATAAGGAAGTGCCAGGATGAGTCCGGCAACCAGGGAGATGTTCATGTGGGAGGTAAATTGCCCGGCAAGGCTGATGTTGATCAGCTGAAACTGTGAGGGATCAATACACAGCGATGGCATTGACAACCATTCGCCCAGTTTACAAAAAGCTCTGTAGGTAATGAAAGTTTTCGACTTTGGAGCCAGAATGATATCATCAAACAAGATATCTTTAAATACGAATGCAACTATTGACGTAACAAAAATGGCAATCAGGACCCTCCAAAGTGTTCCGCGCAGTTCATCCAGATGCTCCCAGAAAGTCATCTCTCTCTCCTCTTCCGGTTCAGCCTGGTTCGCTCTTTTCATCCTTGTCTCTTATCAGAAGCAAAGGTAAAGATAAAAAAAATTGCTACTCACGTTTGTATTGAAGATTTTACTTTGTATATTTGAATAAATAAATTCATCATGGCCGAACAACGTGAAATTATCCTGGAAAAGATGCTCAAAGTCTTAAAGGATATAGAGACAAATACGTGTGATAAACAATTCTATCCCGACACAAACCTGCTTGAAAAAAAGCTTGATCATATAATTGAATTGCACGAAAAGCAGATTGAACTTCTGAAAAAGCTGGGTAATGACCGTTGCACCTGCAAAAAGAACAAATCAGGAAAGTCTAAGAAAGAGAAAAAAGAAAAATAGAGAACCTGGGGCAAGCCTGAATTACTTGCAGGGTGCCATGTTCTTTGAATCCTGTCCGTGACGGTTGCGATGCTTTTTTTGACCATTCTGCATCGGACAACCATATAAATCACGATAAAGTCCTGACAACCTTTGGACCTGTTCCGGCGTACAGACCCGTTTCAATTCGCTGTATTGTTTTATATTTTCCTTCTGAATTTTCATCTGCAATAACGCCAGTTGATCAGTCAATACGTTCAACTTAAGCGTGTCGGGCACCTCATTTTCCATTTCTGTAAGGATTGCTGCCCGGGTTGCTTTAATTTCAGCAGCGGCAGGACCAGCAGATGCTGCGTACACCTTATTAATTGCATTAACCTGAACTGTTTGTGCATCAGTTAGCTTCAGCTCATCCCGAAATGCCATGCACTGTTGTTCCTCAGGAGGGCAGCATGCGGCAGGAGCCGGGGATTTGGTGAACAGAAAAAAACTGGTGAGGGCTGAAATATTGATCACAACCAGGATTATCAGCACCCAGAAAATCAGACGGTTTTTAACGATAAGATTCATGTTGCTATTTGTTTAAGTCAAGTACTTTATCTTCATCCATCAAATCGGAGATATAGAGGTTTGACCTGAGAAATTCAATATTATCTGTTGTCTTCGCCAGATTATCTGCAGGAACCCCATCGCTTTTCGATGCATTGGAGCCGATCAGGATGCCGCATACCAGTGCCAGGGCAACAGCGACCGGTTGCAGAACACGAATCCACGCCGGTGTTTTGAAGACTTCCGGCTTATTAAACTCATTTTCAATATGCTGCAAAATACGTGTGGCTGCAAAAGGGTTGGGCTCCAGCGCTTTTTCACCTTCAATGAGCTCATCCACCTCATCCAGGCCTTTCATTAACCGTGTGCATGACGGGCACGAAGAGAGGTGAAGAACGGCAGCACGATGCAAATCATCCTTCAACGTTTCCTGCCTGAAATCCATCAGATTGGCTATAAATTGTAAACATTCCATGTGTCAGGTTTTTTGATATTCCGAAAACTGGTACATCAGTTTTTGTTGCAGGTTAAGTTTGGCCCGGTGAATCAGAGATTCGACTGCGGGCAATCCAATTTTCATGATTTCTGCGATCTGTTTGTATGATTGGTCTTCAAATTTGCAAAGAACAAATGCTATTCTCTGATTTTCAGGAAGTCGGTTGATTGCAGCATGGAGGAGTTCCCGTTTCTCCCGCTCAGCAACACCATCGGGCGAAACAGAGGGCTCAGTGTCATTGCAGTTTTGATTTTCCTGAGAATGTCTGAAAAGCGACTCAAGCCTAACCATCACACCCCGTCGTTGCTGCTTCTTAACCATGTTTAACGACTTATTCACGGTAATGCGGTAAATCCAGGTTGAAAGTGAAGAGGTCTTTTTAAAGGAGCTGATGGAGTAAATGACATCCAGAAAAATCTCCTGCGATAAATCTTCTGCATCTTCCATATTTCCGACAAAATAGCTGGCTGTTTTGATAACCTGCTTCTGGTACCGGTTTACCAGACATTCAAAGGCCTGGCGATCACGCTGCAGGATTCCTTTAATCAGCTCCGGTTCGGTCATGCTTTTATACCAGGTATAGAAGAAAAGTGTCTCAGAAGTCAAAAATTACCGCGAAGACGCAAAGGCGCAAAGAAATGAAAATCAACCTTTTTGCGTCTTCGCGTCTTCGCGGTTTAAAATACTATGGTATACGTAGACAACCTCTTCAGGATCATCTGTTTATTTCTTTGGCTGGATTGCCGGTGCATTGCTGCACTTTGAAGCACAACCGCTTTTTGGGCCCTGGCCGTTGCAGGCGCCGTTACCCTGGCCTTTACCACAAGAACTTCCGCAGCCTTGTCCTTTACCACAAGAACTTCCGCAGCCTTGTCCTTTACCACAGCTGTTTCCTGCTTCCTTGCATTTTCCTGATGTTCCGCAATTGTCACATTTGCCGTCACTGTTGTTATCCACGAAATTTTTACCATGGTTACAGTTGGCTTTGGTGGCGTCAGCTGATTTTGCCGGAGCCGCAACCTCTGATTTCTTGGCAGGTTTGCCAGGGCTCGTTGTTGAAGCAACCTGTGAGAATGTCATGCCGGAGAAAAACACCAGCAAGCTGATGGTCATTAAAATTCTTGATGCAGTTTTCATAGTTTGTCTTTTTTATAAATGATTAGTGATTATAAACATTAGACACCCGAAAAGGAAAAAACTTGCGCAGGAATGAAAATTTATTTTTTGCAGAAGAAATCCACAGCCTTCATGTCACAGCTGCCCATTTCGCAACAGGTATCACAAACCCGTTTGAATACATTGAATCCGGTAAGTTTTATGTGCCTGGATTCATAATCATCCCGCAAAGGTTCTTCCCGCATGAGGTCAGTACTCAGATACTTTTTATTGCAGTCGGCGAATACGGTTACGACCGATGCATCCTTCCCAAGTTCATTTTGTATCTGCAATGCTCCCAGGAAATTTGCCCCGGATGAAATCCCGACAGCCAGCCCGAGCTCACGGGCAAGCATTTGTGCTACAATGATTGAATCACCATCCGGAACTGCAACAATCCGGTCGAGCTCATCCAGCTTGACAATTGCCGGGATAAACTCATCGCTGATGCCCTGGATTCGATGCGAGCCCACCTTATGCCCGGTTGACATGGTCGGGGATTCGGCCGGCTCCAGCGGATGGATTTTTATGGATGGATTCAGCGATTTCAGGTAGCGTCCAACCCCCATCACCGTGCCACCGGTACCCACACCGGCAACGAAGGCATCGGGTGTAATTCCATGGTAACGAAGCTGGTACCATATTTCAGGACCGGTTGTTTTTTCGTGGGCCTCTGCATTGGCCTTGTTGGAAAATTGTTGCGGCAGAAATATATTCTCTTCAGCTGCTGCAATTTCCTCAGAGATCCTGATGCTGCCGATAAATCCTCCCTCGAGTTTGGAAACCGGGATGATCTGTGCACCAAGACTTTTAATGATATCCACCCGCTCCTTGCTCATCCAGTCGGGCATGATGATGCGTACATTGTGCCCCAGGGCTTTTCCGATGGCCGCAAAGGCAATTCCTGTATTGCCGCTGGTTGCCTCCACGATCGTATCTCCGGGTTTGATGCGGTTCTCTGCATAAGCCCGTTCAAGGATATAGAGAGCCATCCTGTCTTTGATGCTTCCGGTTACATTATAGTGTTCCGATTTGGCATAAATAACCCTTTTCTCACCTTTGTAGGTAAAGTTGATGGCAAGCATGGGAGAGTTTCCGATCAGACGCCATAAATCAATAAAACGGAGCTTGAAATTGTGGTCAATAATGGGATTCATGAGCGTAGTTTGTAACCTGTTAGAATTGTGAAGTTCATTAATTAGCAGGTTGCAAAAATAGTAAAAAGGTTAATCGTTTAGGTGAAGATAATTTGTGTTTGCAACCCACCGCACATTTCGTAAAACTGCCCGACTGTGAGCACCTCTTTTACACCATCCCACAAATCTTCTTTCTTCAGTTTGAACATGTCCATGGCAAGTTTGCAGGCATACACCTCTCCACCCCCGGCCTCGATCATTTCGAGGAATTCTGTTACCGGGGGAATGTCAAGCTTTTCCATCTGGCTCCTCATCATGGCAGAGACACCAGACTCGACGCCGGGAATAACACCCAGAATGGTCGGGAAAGGCAACCCGCCCGGCATCCGCATGGCGGGGTTGCCAACTGTACCGGTATGCAAACTGTTCATCGTTTTTTTTGTGATGGCATCCAGGCCAAAGAAGGTAAAAAACATCTTTGTTTCGATACCCTCCATTACGGCGCCATTGCTCATTACCAATGCTGCATAAACATCTTCGATGGTGCCTTTTGCACATATTATGCACACTTTCTTTAAAGGAAATTCTTCGCTAGCCATTTTTTGGTTTTTTAAGATAAATTATTCAAAAAAATCACCTCTGTGGTCCTCTGTGAAATTTCTCTGTGGTTCTCTGTGAAATAATATTACACAGAGTTACCCGGAGAAGACGCGGAGAACCACAGAGAAAAGGAGAATATATTACACACAGGAGGCCGGTTTTGGTATTCCTGCAACTTTGGCTGCCTTCTTCATGGGGGCTCCAGGAAAAAGTCCGTAAAAGCCTTTGATGTCAATGATCCCGGAATTGCCGACCGACCTGATCGTGAGGGCTTCGCCTTTGGAAAATCGCTCCCTCAGGAATTCCAGAACAGCAAAGTGCTTGTCTGTAAGCTGAATTCCTTCTTCTGCGGCAATAGCCATCGCCAGATCTTTGGTCCATTGTGCCGGATTTGTGAAATAACCCTCTTCGTTCACGTCGACGGTTACCCCTGCAATAACTTTTTGTGCCATAAAAATGATTTTAGATTAAAAGATTTACGATTGAAGATTGAGTCCCTTCCGAAAGGTAACTATTTTTTTGGTGCCATTGCCTCCACCAGTCTTAATGTGTAAGAGAGCGACCTCCTGACATCCGGTGAGTTGAGCTGTTTCAGCAGGCCAAACAATGATTTATTGTCTAGCTTTTCGTCCATTTTCACCTCTGAGAGTGCCCTGGATGTACGGGCCAGTGCAGCGATGACGTCCGGCTGGGTCAGGTTTCTGACGATGTCAAAATAGCCTTTCTGGTCGAACTCGTTCATTTTGTTCACTGCATCAAGGCCGACCTGGTGGAGGATCGGTGCAACATCTTTCATGAAGTCCTTCGCACTTTCCAGCATCTCAAGCATCTCATAGAATGTATCAACATTCTGCAGGATCTTGATCAGCAGCATCGGGATTCCGCTGTGGTCAAAATCGACCTGTGATTTGTCGAGCATCACTACAGTATGCTGGAATGCATCTTTGGCGACAATGCTCAGATCTGACACAAGATCGTCAAGTTCTTCCCGGTTTCGTTTTTGCTGCTCAATACTCTCCAAAACCAGATCCATTTTCCGGTTGAGTGCAGCAATCTGTTCCTGAATATTGTTTTCTGACATAGCGCTGCGGATTACATTTTTTTACCTGCCATGGTCATTTTCGAATCGATCGGCATCTCTTTTCCTTTAAGGAGGACATGCCAGTAAATCCAGCGGAACATCAGCTTTCCATAATGGTTCATCCGGGTCTCCTTTAACAGTCCGAAAGGTCCGATTCCCGGAAACGGGAAAGAGCCGGGAAGTGGTTCTGTATCATAATTGAAGTCGATCAGGGCACCTTTGCCAAAACCTGTTTCGATGTAGCAGTTCGAATGACCGTCGAACGATTCGGTAAACGGACGGTTTTCAATCGCACATATCAGGTTCTCTGTCAACACGTCAGCCTGGAAATGAACAACCGATCCTGCTTTGGAAGTAGGGAAATTTCCGGCATCGCCGATCACGAAAATATTCGGAAAAAAATCAGACTGGAGGGTGTGTTTGTGTGCTTTGGCAAAATCCATCTCATCACCCAGGCCACTTCGTCCGATCATGGCATCGCCCTTGTGAACCGGTATTGTAATCAGGCAATCAAAGGGAATCTCCCGTTCATCATACGAAACCAATACCTTTTTCTCATTGTCAACTTTTTCAAGGTAAAAATCCGGGATGATGTTGATGTTCTTTTCTTCCAGCAAGGTACCCAGTACTTTAGATGCCCTGGGTTTTGTGAATGCCCCTGACATTGGTGTGGAATAAGAAATATTCACTTTGCTGCGAACACCCCGTTCAACGAAGAAAGCATCGGCAAACATCACGAATTCGAGCGGGGCAACGGGGCATTTGATGGGAACATCGGCAATGTT
>CAYHGE010000030.1:8852-11300 GCA_964355945.1 uncultured Draconibacterium sp. | reverse complement strand
CCAAACGGGATGAATAAAAACCCGGGCTGATAGTAGTGTGTTTTGTGTTGGTCAACGATGGTAATTGCCCACTCATCGCGAGCCAGAATTTTACGCATCTTATTGGCCATGATGGTGCCACCTGTTCCTGCTCCAAGAATCAACAGTCGTTTCATGTGTTGGTGATTTATCTTAAAATGGTTTGTTAATGTATGCACAAAAGTACATATATAATTAATACGATTTACTTTTGTGTTATAAAATTAACAAAAAAATTACTCAAACAAAAGAATTATTTGATTGACAAACCAGTTAATGTATATAGGGGAAGTCGTTCGGGAAGATGTGTGAATTATATAAGCTTCAACCAATATTATGTAATAGCTTGGACAATAAAGTGCTGCAACTTTGCTTTTTATTCAGTTTATTAGAATATATCTGAATTTCTCCTTAATTTTGCACTAAATTAAAATCCAATGAAAATGAAAAAGTATTTGTTGCTTTTATTGATCCCTGTGTTTTTTGCCTGCGGTCGTGCAGCTGAGAAAAAAGCCCAGGAGTTACAGTCCAAGACTGACAGCCTTTTGACCCAGACTATGCAAAAAGATGAAGCGATCAATGAGTTTATCCGCTCCATTAACGACATCCAGGGTACACTTGACACCATTAAACAAAAAGAGAACATCATCAACCTCACTACAGACCGTGGCGGTGAATTAAAACTCTCAGCCAAGGATCAGATCAAAAATGACATTCAGACCATCTATGGTTTAATGCAAAAAAACAAAGAGACCATCAGTGCCCTCTCACGAAAGCTGAAGAATTCGAACATGAAGGTTGATGAACTTAATAAAATGGTAGAGCGACTGAATAAGGATCTTGCGGATAAAGCTTCTCAAATAGAAGACTTGAGGAATAAACTCTCAAAACTGAACGCCTCTTTTGAAATGGCCAATCTGAAAATCGACACCTTGTCGCGCACAGTGAAAGATCAGGGTTCTCAGATCAACAGCCAGTCCCAAACACTTGCAGCACAAGATGAAGCCCTCAATACTGCCTATTACGTGATTGGCACAAATAAGGAATTGAAGAAGAGTGGCATTATTAAAAGCGGAGAAGTTCTGGCAGATTTTAACAAAGACCTGTTTACGAAAATAGACATCCGTAAAGTTACTGAAATTTCAATTTTGAGTAAGAAAGCCAAAATAATTTCAAGTCATCCAACAACCGCATCGAAGTTTACCGGTGACAAAAAAATTATCCAGGCATTACAAATCCTCGATTACAAATCATTCTGGTCAAATTCAAAGTACCTGGTTATCGTAGTTGATTGATCAAAAACATCTTAAATACAAGGGGGCCTCGTCAGGGGTACCCCTTTTTTTTTGATCTTTGCAATCAAATCAATTCCAACAGATATGCGCCTTGTCTTTTTATTTCCAGTCGTTTTCCTCGCCTTCTTCCTTCATACAAATGCTCAGAAAAGCAAGGCATTAGCGTTTAAAATTGCCTTCTACAACACGGAAAATATTTTTGACACCATTGATGATCCCAACAAAGCGGATGAGGATTTTTTACCAACCTCGAAGGTCGCCTGGACAAAAGACCGCTATGACGCCAAACTCAAGCATATTTCCAGGGCATTGATTGCGATTGACAGTGTCAACCTGCCTGCTATTATTGGATTGGCAGAAGTGGAAAACACCGGAGTTCTGAATGACCTGGTTACCAAAACGAACCTCCGGAAAGGGAACTACCAGGCCATCCTCGAAGAAGGCAGTGATCCGAGAGGCATTGATGTGGCGCTGATTTTCAGAAAGGATTTGATGAAATATGTCAGCCACCATGCATACCCTTCTGCACAATCGTTCAAAACACGCGCGATCCTTTATGTTCAGCTTACAGATGCGAAAAAAGACACGTTCCACCTCTTTGTAAACCACTGGAAATCCCGTTCCGGTGGAGCAACCGAAACAGAGCCGCAACGAATTGAAAATGCAATCACCCTCAAACACCTTGCAGATTCAGTGCTTGCCCGAAACCCTAAGGCCAACATCATCATCATGGGCGATTTGAATGATGAACCCAACAATAAAAGTCTTTCTGAAGCACTTGGCGCTCTGAAACCTGAGAAAAAAATCACACCAACCCGTTTATACAACCTGATGTATGACCGGTTCCTGCAAGGGGAAGGAACACTTTATTATAAGGATTGGGACCTCTTCGATCAATTCATCGTTTCGGGCAACCTGCTTGGAAAGAAACCGGGAAAAGGAGCGGTGATACTTTCTCCGTATGCCTTCATATTCAGGCCTGAATGGCTTTTGTACAAGAGTAAATCAGGCGAAATGGTCCCCAATCGCACTGCCAGCTCAAAGGACTATTTCGGAGGTTACAGCGACCACCTTCCAGTATATATAATCATCCAAAACTAAGCCGGGATCCCTTAACACTTAACACTTAACACTT
>CAYHGE010000030.1:0-8752 GCA_964355945.1 uncultured Draconibacterium sp. | reverse complement strand
ACAGAGATCTTCCCAAGCTGAAAAAACCCGAACATTGCAATCAAGGCATGCTGTATCAGCGGACCACCGGATGGACAGCTTGTATAGGGATTTTCCTTCTGCCCTTTCAGGTGCGGAGCATGGTCGGTTGCGATAAGATCGATTTTATCGTTCAGCAGCCCGGCAAAGAGTCCCTCCCTGTCCTTTGATGCCTTGATGGCCGGATTCCATTTGATCAGCGAGCCGAGATCCTGGTAATCACGATCATCAAACCAAAGATGGTGAACACACACTTCACCGGTAATCATTTTCTGAGGCAACGGAATATCATTCCTTAAAAGATCTATCTCCTTTGCAGTGGACAAATGTGCAAGGTGAAGCCGTGAATTGTATTTCTGCGCAAGGTTCACAGCCTTTTCAGAGGAGATGAAACACGCCTCTTCGGTCCGGATAAGGGGGTGTGCTGATGCCGGGATCTCTTCACCATATTGTGATTTGAATTCGACGAGGTTGTGCTGAACAATCGACTCCTCTTCTGCATGAACGACAATGAGCAGCGGAGATCTCTCAAAGATGGCCTGCAATGCATCAGGATCATCAACCAGCATGTTGCCGGTAGAAGCGCCCATAAACAACTTAACGCCGCATATCAGGCCGGGATCTGCCTGTTCCAGTTCACCAATATTGTTGTTCGTCGCACCAAGAAAGAAGGAGTAATTTGCCAGTGATTTTCCTGCTGCAAGTGCGAATTTCTCTTCCAGGATCTGAAGGGTGGTTGCATTGGGGATGGTATTGGGCATCTCCATGTAAGAGGTAACTCCGCCCGCAATGGCGGCCCGGCTTTCGGTGTATATATCTCCCTTTTCGGTCAATCCTGGTTCTCTGAAATGAACATGGTCATCAATTACACCTGGCAGGAGATACTTTTGCTTTGCATCAATTTTGATCACATTGCCGGGAAAGGGAAAATCAGCAGGTGCATTTCCATGAAATATTTCTGCAATCAGTCCATCCTGAAGAAAAACGCCTCCGGAAAACCGTTTTCCTTCGTTAACAATCAGGGCGTTGTGGATGTAATATGGGTTTGTCATTTGTTATATGCATTCTATCACCGCGAAGACGCGAAGATGCAAAAAAATAATAGTTTTGAGTTCTTGCATTTCATCAACCAGCTTAGCGCCTTTGCGTCCTCGCGGTTATAAAAATTCAGTTCTGCCGGGGTTTGTAGGTTTTAAAGAGACTTCTCCATCGCAGACTGATCACCCCCAGCACTGCCTCTTTGAAAATTCCTTTGCTCATCTTTGACTCTCCCATTGTACGGTCGGTAAAGATGATGGGAACTTCCACTATGTTGAATCCAAGTTTCCATGCGGTATATTTCATCTCAATCTGAAACGCATAGCCTGTAAAGCGAACCTTCTCCAGATCAATGGTTTCGAGTACTTTTCGGGTATAGCATTTGAAACCGGCCGTCGTATCCATCACCTTCATGCGCGTTATAAAACGCACATAGATAGATGCAACATACGACATAAGAACACGTCCCATGGGCCAGTTTACAACATTCACCCCGGTGATGTACCTTGAACCGATAACGAGATCACCCCCGTTATTTTTGGCAGCATCATAGAGCCTGAAAAGATCATCGGGGTTATGAGAAAAATCAGCATCCATTTCGAACACGAATTCATAATTTCGTTTCAGTGCCCATTTGAATCCATGGATATAGGCAGTTCCCAATCCCAGCTTCCCCTTTCGTTCTTCGATGAAAAGGCGGTCGGGAAACTCGGTTATGAGCGATTTAACGATGGATGCCGTTCCATCAGGTGAGTTATCTTCCACAATAAGCACATCCATTGCCTTAGGCAATGAAAACACCTTGCGAAGGATACGCTCTATATTATCCTTTTCATTGTAAGTAGGGATTATTACCAGGCAATCTGACACAAACCTTTGTTTTAGCGTAAATACTTATTTTCTCAAATAACGAAAAAAGAGGCCTGGTATTGCACCACGCCCCGATACTGTTTACTTAATAATCAGTTTTTGGCCGAGATCACCCTGTTCCGTTTTCATACGAACCAGGTAAAGGCCTTTGGATACATTAACATCAGGAACATGGATCGTGTTGATCCCCGGCCGTGTGGTTGTTTGTAATTGCCATACGATACGGCCGTCGAAACTCATCAGTTCAAGACTGACTGGTTCAGAGCGGGTGGCAGAGAATCCTACCGAAAAGTCTTCAGTTGCAGGGTTTGGATACACCGACATTTTTGAAATCAGGGAATTTTGTTCACCGATACCTGGACCAAACGCCTTAAAGGTGATACGTACAGTATCTGACTGGGTTCCATACGTATTAGTTGCCCTGCAGTATATTTTCTTAACACCAAACCCGGTGCCTGAAGAATCAACCTTGATGATTTGGGTCATATCACCAGTTGACCACACATAACTTGTAAACTGACCGGCATCCAGCGTTACGGTATCTCCACCGTTAACTGTCTGGTCAGGACCCAGGTCAAGCACAGGTTGATCACTCAACGGAATTGCCTTATCAAAACGATATTTAAACTCCTGGTAAAAGAGGTTGCAGATGGCTGCATCATGGATCACGATTGAATTTTCGTCGTTGCTCACATTGGCGGCATCACTCCAGTTGTGGGAACCTGTCCATACAAAAGGATCTGATGGCGTTCCGGATTGGTCAATGATCATGGCTTTGCTGTGAAGCAGACCCTGTTCATGATATTCTTTAAAGTTGCTGCCAAGTGATGCCTGTAAATTGGCAATAACGGTGGCATCTGAGGTTGCGCGGTTGGAGATGATCACTTTGGAAGTGACACCTGCATTTTTACGGGCAATGATGGCATCGCTGATAATTTTACGGGTGATGAGCATCGTGCCGATTTCAATATCATTGTCGGCTGTGGCAATATGGTTCACAATCTGCTGATTAACCCCATCACTTGGGCTGAAATAGACCTCCACCCGGTTACCGCCGATGATCAGTTCATGCGGGGTATTGTCTGCCTTGGCAGGGCCGAACTTCGCATTGGCAGCGTTCGGCGTGGTTGTGGTTGAACCAAACATTTCATTAAACTCGATTGTGTAAACCTTTGCAAGACTTGCATCCTGGATAAACAGGATGTTGTTGGCATCGGTATTGATGTTCTGATCGGTCCAGTTGCAGGAGCCGGTCGATACAATCGGATCGTTCGGGTTGGCTGACTGACCATCGATGACCATGAATTTATTGTGCATGATGCCGGTTGTTACCGGACGGGCGATTTTCCCGATTCCGGCCACCAGTTCTGAAAGGGCAGAGTTGTTGGTTCCGCCATCCGTAACAATTCTTACTTTAACACCTCGTCCATAAGCTGCATTCAGTGCATTGGCAATATTGCTGATTCCTTCAATATTAAAATTGTAGATCGAAATATCGATGGACTGTTTTGCCCTGCCGATATACGCAATGCAGGTATCATCAACTGCACGGTAAATCTGAATTGCCTTGGGCCCGTTGGCAACGGTTGTATCGACCGGACGTGTAAAATAGGTCTTGATGTTTCCGGTGGAGACAGATTGGGTAATGAATGTCTTCAGCCCGGAGAATCCGGAGTCAGCTGCCGCAACAGAAAAGGTCTGTACATAAAGCAGATCAGAAGGATTACGACCGGTGATATTAATTGTATGTGCCGTTCCCGTGCCGGCAACGCTGAGGTGGCCAAGTTCGAGCTGAGGGGTCAGTCCGTAAAAAAGTTCAGTTGTTCCGGCAATATTTGTTGTCCAGGCAAATGACATCGAACTGGTTGTGATATTTGACACCGCCAACGGAGTCGTGAAGACAATGGAGCTGGAGTTGATGATATCATTTTTATCACGGAGCAGCAACTGGTAGCCACTCGTTGCGCTAGTAAATGAGAATTGGGAACAAAGGCCGACAATGGTAACGGCGCTGGTAGGGATGATCTGGCCTACAAGATTGGAAGCAGTGTTGACACGTACCTGGCATGTTTCGCCATTTGCAGTAACATTGTAGTTGGTATTTCCGGCAAAAACTCCGCCGCCGCTGGCAAAAGTTACTTTGACCATTTTTACCAGCATGGCTTCATATTGCTCCTTTAATTGGGCCGGAGTGATGATGATCGGGGCAGGTAAAGGTTTTGGAGCAATGGCGACGATAGAGTTTACAGGATCAAGCTCAAGCAAAAAATTGTAGTTTTTTGTCACACCGGTCACAAGCACAGAATCGCCGCGCTCAATCGAGCTCACAATGCTGCCATATGCAGCAATGCCACCAGTGGCGTCCTGCATGTAGCGGATAATGCCCAATTCAGAGCCATTGGTTACAATAGCACGGATGGTAACGGTTGAACCTTCCGGCATCGCTCTGGCCGCTGCAATGTTGGCCTGAGAATAACCCTGGATTCCCAGAATCATCAGACTTAATATAGATACTGCTATTTTTTTCATCTTAATTTATTTTCAAATTTAATTAATACTATAAATTCGCATCAGGGGCTTGGTCCTTCGTGCTTTTTTCTAGAAACTTAATGACAATGAGGCATTATAGGTTCTACCTATTCCGAAGAATACACCAGCAGATGCTGCATCAAAATTCGTCGTCTTGGTAGAGTATGAATCATTGTTCTTGGCATCGGCGACATATACATTGTCAAAAAGATTCAACACGGTAGCACGTATATCCAACTTGAATCGTTTGAAGACAAATCGGTAACCTGCATTTACATCAACAAGGTAATATGTAGGAAGCTGCCAGGAGTCTCTCGGGTTCCCGCTGTCATCCATATAAACCGGAGTGAGCGAAGCAGGATCCATGCTGGAGAAGTTCTTTGCAAACAAAGTAACACTGCCTGATACATACAAGTACTTAATAATTTCCCAGCGTATGCTTTCCATGTATTGGAATTGAGCGGCATCCCCTACGTGAACACCTTTGGCGTCAAAGACCAGGCTGGTGATTGAATCGCCCGCCGGTGAATATATGATGGCTGTCCCCCCGGATGTCCATCGCCAATCACCCCATGACAGTACCCGATCCCACTGGAGAGAGGGGATTGGCTTCCATCCGAATTCAATTTCAATTCCCATATGAAGAGCATCTATCCCATTTACATTATAGGGATATGTGTCCTGGGTTTTCGGATCAGTATATGTTGGGGTAGCATCAAGCGGACGATTGTTCCACTTTGTAAGATACCCGTTTACATTCAGAGAAATCGATTTTGAATTGTAGTTATATCCGAGCTCAAGTGCTTCAACAATTTCGTTTTTGGCGCCAAGGACCTCCTGGTTATTATTGCTGAACACGTTGCTGAATCTTGGAGCCTTTGACAGATATCCAAGATTCATGTATATATTGTTGTTCTCATTGATGTTATAATTTGCACCTCCTTTTATTGTAAAACCGGCAAACAGTTTCCAATCGGTCTGGGTAGCCTTGGCCTGGTCGGAATAAACATAATATGCACTGGGATTTACGATAGACAGCGTGTCTTTTTTACCATCAACCTGCTTTACAACGAATGTGGTATCGCCATTTGTCCATGGTTCCGGGTCACCTGCAATGTATGTAAGGCTTTGAGTACCGTTATAGTAAAAAATATCTCCGTAACCCACTGCCTCGGTAAATTTGCTTCCATCGATAACCAAATCCTTCTTCCTGAAAAAATCGACCCGCTGGTAAGCACTCAGGGAGGTGGTAAAGTTTAAAAAAGCTGACCAGTTGCCCTTTTTCCATTCAGCCTGTGCAAAAATGCCGCCCCATCGCACCTTTGAATCATTTTGATAATAAACCTTATCCCCTTCCGTTAAGTGGGTATAGGTATCCCTGTTCTTGTTGGAATTATTGAGAAAATAGCTCCCCCCCAGGAGATCATAAACTTCGCCGTAATGTTCTCCCCGATAAGTTCTGGCATCAATCCCACCGGAAAGTGTCCACTCAGAATTTATTTCCCAGGTAAAAGTTGACAGCAGACCATACCAGTAATGGTTATTTACACTGCTGCGGATAATGCCGCTGGAGCGCCCTTTGTTAAGGGGATCCATGTTGTCATTATAATATGTCTGGAAGTTAACTTGTCCGTTGAGTGTATCAAGCGGAGGGGTTGAACTTCCTGGCGTACCGTTTTTATCGCCTGTAAATGTTCCCGTTCCCCCACCATTGCCAAATGAAGTATACACGATGGTTGATAAATAGAATTTATCATTAATCCTCCAAAAATCACGCAGACTTATCTGGGGTTTGAAGTAATAGTTTTTAGATTGCGCAAGGTGTTCGTCACTATCCTGGTATACCCGTTCTCCATTTGCTCCGTATGTCCATCGGTTCAGATAGCCCCAGTTTGAGTTGTATTTGATGCCCCAGCTTTTTGTATAGTTAGGACTTTTCCTGGAAGTATCAACCCCCAGTTTGGCAGCATAGTTCTTGTCGAATGTAGCAATAGACTTCTGGTAAGAACGCTGTGCATGTTCCTGAGGCGCTCCCATGGCTGAAAATGTAAGGGTATGCCTTTTCCCAAGTTTTTTATCCACACGAACATAACCAAACCATCCTTTTGTCCAGGTATTGTCAACCCAGCCATTGCCTTGTTTGTATGAGCCAGCAATAGTGACTCCCCAACCATGATTCAGCTGACCTGTTGTAACCCCGATCGATGTGCGCAGGTATCCATCACTTCCAATATCCTGCTTGATGGTGCCTCCAAGGTTAGCATCAATCCCTTTAGTAATAATGTTCATCGTGCCCCCGACTGAAGGCAGAGCCAGTTTTGAAGCACCAAGTCCGCGTTGCACCTGTATGTTCCTGGTTACAGCATCGAGGCCAAACCAGTTCGACCAGTAAACCCATCCATTCTCCATATCATTTACCGGAATACCATCAATCATTACAGCAAGATTACGCTGACTGAAACCACGTACGTTGATACGTGCATCGCCATCACCGCCGCCTTGACGGGTGGCATAAACTCCTGGTGTTTTGTTGAGGATCATCGGGATGTCACGGCTGGCGAGTTCTTCCTGAAGTTGAATCGGTCGCACCGTTGAGAATGCAACGGGAGTTTCACGTGCTTTTGCAACATCTCCAACAACCTCTACCTCTGTGAGGGTTGGCGTCTTCAATTGGAAATTCTGGACAACTTCCGACTGCTGCACCACAACATCTAATTCCTGGGGCAAATAGCCCACATAGGATGCTTTTAAATGATATGTTCCTTTGTCTAACTTAATGTAATAACGACCGTCCATATCCGTGACAACACCTTTCCCTTCACCATAAAGAATTGTAGCACCAATCAGGGTTTCTCCCGAGTTAACATCTGTAACAACACCTTTCAGCATGAATTTCTGAGAAAAAAGAAGAACAGGAAAGAGAATAGAAAGCAATAAAACTGTAAGACGCTTTGTCATATTTAAGTGGGGTTTAATGATATGATAAATTGAGACGCGGCAAGCCGCGTCTCAAAAGTCACTTTGGACAAGATAAATTATGTCTCTGTCGTCCTTAATAATGCACGAAGATTAAATCCACATGGCTATTGAATGATAATTCGCCTGACAACCGATTGGCTGTCGCTAAATTTCACTTTGACAAGATATACTCCTTCAGGAAGTTTATTCATTACTACTGTTACCTCTTGCTGACGTATTGCAAAATCACGGAAAAACACAGTTTGTCCAACAATGGAAACCACTTCCACAGATGCAACAGGCAACATAGCCCGAACTGTAAACTGGTTATTGGTCACGGGGTTAGGTAAAATCATCACTGTTTGATCATGCGACAGTTTAGAAATTCCGGAGGATGTCTTACAGTCACAATAATGCTGACCAAGGCTGTCGAAGAAATTAGCCGGCATTGAATCGTATTCGGCAAATGCATTGAAACTGTTCGGAAAACCACCGGTGCTTTCATCACCATAATGACTCATGGCAACTCGGTCGATGCCGAATTTAACCGTATGCTTCCTGATAAGTGTCTGGTCTTTCGTGAGATATGCGCCAGTACCTTTCCAGTATGGTTTGGTATCTGTCCAGGCTCCCGTTGTCCCTCCCTGCCAGTCCAGAGGCCTGACTCCGATTTCTCCAAAGATATCTATGTCTTTCCATGTACCGTTGGTTTGTTTTTTCTGCAATGAAATGGCATCATCGCCATTCCAGAAAACGACATTCCCGCCAGGGCTTGTTCCACCGTAATCGTAAGGTGCACACCAAGTAGCTTTTTTACGCAGGGCCGGAGCTACCATGGTATCCTGTCCTGGCTTGGTTGTGTCTTGTACCATAACCAACACCTTGTAGGGATCGATGGTGCCAACCAGTGGAAGAACGTAAAGGGGATTTTGATCTGACGTGGTACTGCCATTGTCAAAACGAATCAGCCGGTAACTACCATCAAGTGTAATTGCTGAATTCGTAGGATTGTAAAGCTCAAGAGCTTTATTATTATACCAACCTTCGACATATTCTGATATAATAATGTCAACACAGTCAGTTTGTGCATAAATGGTGCCTGCAGTCATCAAAGCAGCAAAAAAGAGTACAAGTTTTTTCATATGTTTGGTTTAAGGGGTTATTATCCGAATATCAGAAACAAAATTAAGAAAAGTTAAGGCTGGCGGCGAAAAAGAATTGTTAAATGTTCGTAACTTTTGAAATTTGGAATGGTTCCAGCTTAGCAAGGGCTTCGTTGATTCCGTGCACATCGTGGAAGGTCATAAAAAGCTTATTTCGCTCTTCGGTCATTTTACAC
>CAYHGE010000029.1:0-35936 GCA_964355945.1 uncultured Draconibacterium sp. | reverse complement strand
TCCATACATGTAATCGATATTGAACTGCAGGAATATGATTGCCAGGAGGAACATGAGTACCGGGCCGATCAACCAGTTTTGCACCAGCGACAATCCAAGTATTTTGGTGTTTTTAAATACATCTCCGAGTTCTTCATATTTGACTTTAGCCAATGGCGGATACATCATTACAATAAGCCCTATGGCAATGGGAATATTGGTTGTTCCTGATGACATTGAATTCCAGAATCCTGCAATACCTGGAAAAACCCAGCCCCAGCATACTCCGATGGCCATGGCCAGAAAGATCCATAATGTAAGATAGCGGTCTAAAAATTTTAGTCTGGTCTTCATAAATTTAACGTTTTATAATTTTTCGATTTCAGGTTTGATTTGCTTCGTGTAAAATTTCAGAAATCCCTCTCTGATTTCATCGCGAACCCTGCGATAAACAGGCATCACCTCTTCGGTGGTTCCGACAGCATCAGCCGGATCGTCAAACCCGATATGCAGCCGGGCTTTCACCTTGCCAATAAAGGCAGGACAGGTTTCCTGTGCGCCACCGCACACCGTGATCACATAATCAAACGGGTCGGCAAGGAAAGTATCCACGCTCTTTGGCTTATTCCCGGAGATGTCAATGCCCAGTTCTTTCATGGCTGCAACGGCATGAGGGTTGGCCTGACCAGCCGGGTGAGTCCCGGCAGAATATACTTCAAGACGCGTGTCGAGGGATTTCAAAAAACCTTCTGCCATCTGGCTCCGGCATGAATTGCCGGTACATAGGATCAAAATTTTCATGCAGGTTATTTACAGTTATAATTTTCGGGAAGATTAATAAGCTCATACAGCTCAGTAAACACTTTTCCCAACTCACAAATTTTTTGCGGATCGAGGCAATAATTGACCTTTACGCCATCTACATGACCCTGAATCAGGCCGGCATTTTTTAATTCTGTCACGTGCTGATTAACCGTGGTGCGGCTTAACGGCAATTCGTCGGAGATATCACCGGTGATGCACACTTTTGTTTCAGCCAGGTACCGGAGTATTGCAAGCCTGGCGGGATGTGCAAGGGCCTTGAATAAGACGGCTGCGGCATTTAATTTTGTATCAAAGAGATCGGTTTTTGCTGAGGCCATGTTGATTTACGATTTACGATTTTTGATTTACGATTTTCCCTTCATTCAGGTGCAGCTTCATTGTTCCATACTCTGCTGCGACCGGACTGTGGGTGACCATCATGATCGTGATTTTATTCTCCTGGTTGATTTTTTTCAGGAAGTCCAATATTTCCAGAGAGAGTGTTGGGTCTAAATTACCTGTAGGTTCGTCGGCCATAATGATCTGTGGCCGGTGAACAATGCTCCGGGCAATTGCTACACGCTGCTGCTGTCCGGCGGATAGTTCCCGCGGCAAATGTTCCATCCTGTCTGATAACCCTACATAATCAAGAATTTCTCCGGCACGCTTTACCTGCTCTTTCCCGGGAATTTTTTCGAGTGCCAGAGGGATCATCACATTTTGGATGGTGGTCAGGTAAGGGATCAGGGCAAAACTTTGAAGGATATACCCGACTGATTTTTTCCGGATATCGGTAAGGTGCCTGTCACTGATATTATCAATCCTCTTTCCATCGAAGGTAATTGTTCCTGATGACAGCCGGATCAAGCCGAACAGCGAGAGCAAGAGGGTGCTTTTCCCGGATCCGGAAGGACCTGTAACCGTTACAAAATCACCTTTCCCAACTGAGAAGGAAACATGATCCAGCGCATTGATCAACCCGCCTTTATGATGGTACTGTTTTAAGATATTTTCTCCTTGTAAAATCATGGGTTAATCCTCCTGCAGGTTAGAATGTGGATCAAATTTAGCGGCAAGATACGTGGGGAATAGTGAACCTGCCAATGAAATGGCGACAGATAAAAGAATTGACCACACAAGATACATATACACAGGTTTTACAATAATACCGGCAAGATAGGGCCCTAAAATAACCCCGGCAAGTGTTCCCAATATAAATCCGAGGATACCTCCTGCAACTCCCAGAATCAGTGCCTTTAACAGGAACATCTTATAAATCGTTGAGCGTTCGGCACCCATCATTCTGAGGATGCCAATTTCTCTTTTCCGTTCATTGACATTGGCCCAGATGTAATTACCGATCGAAATACCTCCGACAAAAAAGATGATGATCAGCATGACAAGTGTAATTTTTTTCATCAGTTGGTTTGTTTCAATCTGTGTTGAAACGATCTGCCCGATGGTTGTTACCCTGGTATCGGGAAGAATATTCCTTAGCTGTCCCAATAATCCCTCGGAAATGGCATTGCAGCAACCCATGATTTCAATGGCAGAAACCTGGTTTTCAAGTTTTAGCAGTGTTTGAACATCTTTAAGGTTCGCAAAAATCCGGTCGTCATCCACAGTTCCGGTCTCTGAAAGGATTTTAACAACCTTGAATCCCTTCCCCAAAATATTGACCTTGCTATTGGCAGAGAGTTTTAAAAGTTTTGCAACCTGGGAACCTACCAGACAATCATCGCTATATAGCGTGTCTATTGCTTTCCGTTGTAGTTTTTCATCCTCCATCCCATGCGATTCATTCGCTGATTGACTTGGTGCACATGCTGTTGTCAATTCTGCACCCAACAATCCAGATGATTGCCACAAGGGCTTGGATGCAATTTCGCTTTTGGGAAGAATCCCGGTCAATACCACTGATTGATCAGCAACTTTAATGCGTCTGGTAAGTTTTGGCGACATGTTGTCAACACCGGCAATGGTAGAAGTAAGGATGCGTTCAACATAATCCATGGGTAACGTAGGGGCATCAATATCTGAAGTATAATAGTCATCAATGCTGGCAGCCTGTGGCAGAACAAGAATGTTGGCTCCCAGATTATCCAGGTTCCTGGCAACATTTTGCTCGGAGACGATCGAAACGCTTTGAATGGCTACAATCACCGCAATCCCCAATGTAATTGCCAATAATCCGGTAATTAACTGAGATTTACGTTTCCATAATTCAATCAGGACAAGTTTTGATATTGTCATAGCAGGGGAAGTTAAAAAAGTCGTTAGGTCTATTTACATGCACCTGGGGCACAACTGGTACCACATCCGCCGGCTGGAGCTTTTTTTGCAGAGGCCACAAGGGTGGTTACGTCAGTAATTCCGTTGTGTGTCCCGATAATCTGACCGGATGTACTGATCACGTATGTAACTGGCTCTTTTGCGCTTAAATCACACTTAAGAGTTTGCAGTAATTTTGCCTCTTTCCTGTCATCCATGTCTATCTTTACCGTCATGCTTTTGTTGTCCATTTTGCCACATGCCATGGCACAATTATCCATGGCCTTGTCATGACTGGTCATCGATTCTTTATAAACTACTAAATAAACTGATTTACCGTCATTAATGGCTTTAAGCAGTTCCGATGTCTTTGGCGTAGGAATCATTTCCACCAACCTGGCAGCCGTTACATCTTTTAATGGAAGACCACCGGTAACGGTACCGTTTTTATCCAAAACAAGGATGAGGGGCATGGGAGCGCCCGATAACCGGTACTTTGCCACAAGCTCTTTGTTGGCTGCATCGGTTGTGTTCATTTTAATAATAACTGAGGATGATTTGAGCGTACTCTTTGCTTCACTGGCAACTGAAAAGGCCTTCTCAGCTTCAGCGCCATTGGCATTGTAGGCGACAAGAAAGACAGGTTTGCACGCCTTGTTGGCTTTTTCAATTTCGACGGAAGCTTGTCCGTTTACATGGATCATTCCTGTGACAAAAAGCAACAGAATTAACAGACTTTGAATTTTTTTCATGGTATTTGGTTTTTAGGTGACGCAAATATACGTTATATTTTTACATAACGTAAAAATACGTCAAAATATCGCATTAAAAATATAACCCACGATCACGATCCCAACCGATACCACTCCCACAAAGGTCAGCAGCAACCTCATCTTGAGTACTTTTCTCAGGATGATTAATTCGGGCAATGACAAGCCGATAACAGCCATCATAAATGCAAGCGCTGTTCCCAATGGAACCCCCTTTTCAATCAACACACTTACAATGGGAATGATCCCTGCTGCGTTTGAGTATAGGGGAACCCCGATCAGGACGGACAATGGAACCGAATACCAGGTTGATTTTCCCATCAGGTTTGCCATGAAACTCTCGGGTACATATCCATGGGCTGCTGCTCCAACAGCAATACCTATGACAATGTATATCCAAACTTTTCCAACAATTTCTTTCACCGCATTGTAACCGGCCTGTATTCTGTCGCTGAGCTGGATTTTTTCTTCCTCACCTTCAGCATGACCTGCTTTGACTTCATAAACCCAGCTTTCAACATGCTTTTCCAATTTAAGCCTGCCGATTACCCATCCCGCCGTGATGGCAATGACCAGTCCTGTGCCAACATAGATAGCGGCAACCTTCCATCCGAACATTCCAAATAAGAGAATCACTGCAACCTCATTGATCATCGGGGCTGCAATCAGGAATGAGAAGGTTACGCCCAGCGGGATTCCCGATTCAACAAAGCCCAGAAAAAGAGGGATAGCAGAACACGAGCAGAAGGGAGTTACGATCCCTAAAGCAGAAGCCATTATATTACCTGTGAAAAGAGATCTGCCTTCCAGTGCTTTGCGCGTTCTTTCCGGAGTGAAGAAACTACGTATGATTCCCACAACGAAAATGATCAGAACCAGTAAAAGCAGGACCTTGGGGACTTCAAAGATGAAAAACCGAAGGGCCTCGGTGAGGTGGTTTCCTTGTGGTAATCTGAGAACATCATCAATAAACCAATTGGTTATTGATTGCAGGTTATAGTAAATCAATATCCAGATTCCTAAGAAAATTATTGGCAAAAGCCATTTGTATGATTTCATTTTGGGTTTATTGCGCATCATTCGTTGTTCGTAGAAAGACGAAATTATTTGTCAAAAAAATTCACTCCTTATTATTTCGGGGCCGGAGCTGGCACATACATGATCCGGATAGTTGTTCATGCAGGTCGATTTTCAAAGGCATTTCATCACGTTCCCATTCCACAAGGCCTCCGGCAAGGTTCGCAATACGCGACCCAAGTCCCTTGCCCTTTAAAAACTTTACGGCATCTTTGCTGTGGATTCCCGAAGAATCAGCAAAGATCATGGGTTTGCCCAATGGCAGGTGAAGATAGGTCTCTTCGAGGATGCTGAATGGGCAATAAATTGTTTCCGGAACATCAAACACCTTGAATCGATTCATATTTTCTTCGCGGACATCGATCAGAAGTGCTCCTTTCTGGCAAAGAGTCAGGGCTTGCCTGGGTGTAAGGTTCAGCATCCCCCCGCTTTCAAATCCCGTACCTTTGAAAAAAACGTCCATGGCTAAATGAAAAATACGGCGATATAATATATGCCAACCAGGATAAACACAACTGCTACTACCCTGCGAAACCAAAGTTCAAAAGTTTTAATCTGGTTGTATAGTTTTCCAACATTACCTACTGCATATGCCAGCAACCATGCAAAAATGATTACTGGCAGACCCGTAGCAAATGCAAAAACGACTGGTAAATACAAGCCACTGACACTGGTTATGGTCATGGGGATCAGCATGGCAAAATACAGAACCCCGCTATATGGGCAAAACGCCATGGCGAAGACCATGCCCAGTAGTAAAGTCCCCCAATAACTGCGCTTGCTGCGTTCTCCCATTTTTTCAGTCAGGCCGGAAAACCCCGGGAATTTTATCCTGATGAAATCGAGCATCAGCAGGCCGATGATAATTAGCAATGGTCCGAGTAGTTTTTCACCCCATCCCTGGAAAAGCATGGTAACATGCATTTTACTGGCACCGAAGAAAAGAATTACCCCCAAACCTGTATATGCAACTGCGCGGCCGAGTGTGTACACCAAACCTTTGATAAAAACCCTTCTCCGGTTTTCAATATCACGACTGATAAAACCGATTGCCGAAATGTTTGTTGCCAGCGGGCATGGGCTGATTGCAGTCATTAACCCAAGGATAAATGCTGTTAGTGCAGCATATTGGGAATTTTCTAAAATCGCTTGCAGATATTGCATAGTTTCGTTATTTCGCTATTTCAAAAGCCCATCCACTGCTTTCTTTATCTCAGCTTTTAATTTTTCCGGACTGTCGTTGGCATACATGAATCCCTTATCAGTAAGGTCCACACGCTTATCCCCTGAGATTACGATCAGGGTCTGACCTTCAATTTTATATTTTGCACCAATCACTTCACCCTCCTTCTCATCAAGGTTGACGCTTTTAAATGCAATTTCATTCGCTTTCACTTGCGTGGCGTATTGCTTTTCAACAGCCTCTTTCGAAACTTTTTCAACATTGTTGCAGGTCTTGCAGCGCCTGTTGAAATGAAAATAGTAGACTGTAACATTTTTACCTGCGACTGCGGATGATCCGCCTGAATTTGAGGAGGTACCAGCGTTACAGGAATAATTGCCAGCGACAATTGTAAAAAGCATCAACAATCCAACAATCCGTTTCATATCTGAAATTTTATTTGGTTAATAATTGCTTAAGTTCGTCGGCGGATGGCATTCGCCCCTTCAACACCACCTTTTCATCAATGACGATGGCCGGGGTTGACATTACGCCATATTTCATAATCTCCATGATGTCTTCCACTTTGGTAATGTTGGCTTTGATCCCATTTTTCTCAACCACTTCATGGGTGAGTTTATCCAGTGTTTTGCATTTGGCACAACCAGGACCCAAAATTTTAATTTCCATTTTTTTTATTTGTTTAATTATTACTAAGTCAGGAATTCAGACAGGCTCAGATCACTTTCTGAAAAAAACCTCAAACATCTCCCTGGCCTCTTCCCAATTTTCTTTGTTGATGCAATATTTAATATAAGGAGGATTTATCTCACCCTGAATGAGGCCAGCCTCTTTCAAAGCCTTCAAATGTTCGGAAAGTGTCGAACGCGCAATCGGAATATCTTCGGCCATGTCGCCGCTGTAGCAGCATTTATCAATGTTGCCGGCAAGAAAGTCAAGGATGAACACCCTTGCCGGATGGGCCATGGCTCTGGCATACCGGGCCATTTTTTCCTGGGTTTCAGTATAATATTTCTTTTTGGGGATCATATCGTTTTGTGTTTCGTAGAATAACGAAATACAAAAGTAATAAAAGTAATTCTATGACTTACCTTTTTTCTTAAAATAGTTTAGAAGGTCTCCTGACCCGAGAAATAGAATCCCTGCGACTTATTGCCAATGGCGAAGTCGAGGTTGATATTCGTTCTGAAATATTTGTTCACCATCACCCTGATACCAAACCCGACAGCAGGCTGAATGTATTGGAAAAGGGCTACATTCCTCCCAGGGTTGTCAGTGGTGGTGGCATTTACAAAGATCACCCCACCCAGTATCTGCGAGCACTGGGAGATGGGGAAGCGCCATTCAGCTTCGCCATAAACGAGGTTTTTCCCGCGATACCGGCCGTTGGTATAACCTCTGCCCGAACGTGCACGCTGATCCCCGCCAAGGCCAGGTAATGTCATGTAAGGCAGGTCTCCCGTAAGGTTAAAATCACCAAATGCCCAGAATGCAACAAGGTGCCGGGGTTTCTTTTTTGAAAGGCCGACATATGTTCTGAATTCCAACCATAGTTCTGAGGCATCCTGGTCACTTCCCAGGAATTTAAAGTTATACCGGTAATTGAGGTTCGCGTAAATACCTTTATAAGGATTCGCCTGGTTGTCGCGGCTGTCGTAAACTACATTGGCGCTCAGCCCCGACGCAGTGTATCCTTTGGCATCGTAATTATTGTTGATTGAATATACATAATGAGGTGTAAAAAGGGTATCCGGTGTCACCAGGCTAAGTTTTTCATCCTCAATAGAATAATAATAGTCCAGGTGATAGCCGATCCCGGCATAAAAATTCTCAACAATTTTTCTGTTTATGATCTCACTGAATTTCACAAGGTTGTATTTCATTGGGAAGGATGCTGAATCGGTGGAACCACCCTGACCATCCCAGTGAAAACCACTTGGGAGGTTACTTGTATCGGGTGAATTTGTACCCAAACCATATGTTGGCTGACTGTAGATGTAAAACCTCCAGTCTCCCTGCAGAAAAAATTTGTCTTCCTTGGTATAGATATTTGATTTCACAAAGGTGATCAGCTGTTTCTTTGAAGTGACTGCAACGGTAAAAGGAGCTGATGAAACCCTGGTATTTTCCTTCGGCCCCATATACCAGCCAAAAGTTCCGCCAATACCGAGTAAAAATCCGTTGGATGGATTGGAACTGATATTGGGCAGGATGAGGGCCATGAATTTCTTTGGCGGTTTCGGTGCTTTTTCCTTCTTCCTGAACAGGTCGCCAATGGCCTGCTGTTTACAATCCTTTTCAGGTTTTGTCTTAACGGTATCTGCCGCAGGAGTGGTGGTTTTGGAGGTGGTTTCAGCCACCTGGGCATGGACTCCGCCTCCCAATAACAGAGTCAAAAATAAAACACATACTTGTAAACGGTTTTTCATTTGAAAATAAGTTTAAAATTAAACAAGTCAACGATAAAAGTAAGTTAATTGATAAACTATTTGGCCTTCTCAGTGAATTTTATCAAATTTTGTCCCTTCCAGTCGGCATAAATATTTTTCGCAACGGAAAAAGCAACATCATCAACAAATTTCGGGTTTGGAATATTGATTTCAGCGGTCCAGAGCGGATCTTTTGAACCTTTTACATACAATTTTGCAGTAAGGTTGATCACAGCTTCCGTTGTCCAGAAACCTCCTGTGGTGGCAACAGAACCGCCATAATATCCACCCCAGTAGCCACCGCCCCAATAACCGCCATATCCGCCATATCCACCTGAATAATAGGTAGTCGGTGGAATATAGCTTTCAGTTTCATCGATTCCTTTAAAGATGAATAGCAGGATTGCATCAGCACCAATACTGTCGCACCTGTGTTTAATTTCGTCAATAGGATATTTGATACCCGGATCCATTAGTTCAAGGGAGCCAGCCGATTTGAGGCCTTTTGACATGAAAGTAGCGACCACTGATTGTTCGAATGGCTTCAGGTATTCCAGTTTTTCAAACAATGGCATAACCACCACCTTTGATACCTGCGTTTTGCTGTCCGGGTTTTTCCAGGACGTAAGTGTTGACGGTGCTTCACAGGAATGGAGCAGGATTGCACCAGCTGCAATTAAAACTGTAAAAAATAGTCTGGTAATTTTCATTGTATTTATTTAATTAAAGTGACATATCCATAATCTGCAGTAAAAATAATACTAAAAAAAACAAATAAAAACCTTCTCCCAACTTCTAATGAAGGCAGGAAAACAAAAATAATAAATCATTTATAAATGATGCAAAAATAGTTACCCTGGCTGGAATAATCTAATAACCCGATTACCTATCAATGGGTATTTACACCGGCAACGGAGCCTCTGAATCGCCACCAGATGACAAGGAACAGCAGTCCCGTACCCGAAACAAAGGCAGATGCAAGCACTGTGGTTACCGCAGGTGAACCCGGGAAAGAACTGGATGCAATCACCATGCTGAGGCTCATATTTCGCAGAGATGTTGTGATTGTCAATGTTTTACGATTTTCATTCCCGGGCCAGCCCATCAACCATCCTGTAATAAGACAGGTACAAAGCAAGGCCGCCATGGTGATGAATCCGGAAAGACCGATCTCAGTCAGGGACGTCACCTGAACAACTGCTATTACTATCACCATCAACGCATTCAGCAATTTACTGAGATGACTTGAAGGCACTGCCAGCTTACCGGCAAGCAAAGGCTTCCACTGCCTGATCGCAAGCCCGAGGCAAAGGGGAAGAAGCTGAATCATGAAAAGTGTACTGACCAGCCGTAAGGTATCAAATTTTAGAGAGAAATTGCCCGGTGCAACAATGGGAAGCAAAAAATAAAGCAGTAATGGCGCAAGAATGGCAGAGAATCCGGCAAGGATGACCATCAGGCTGACCGAAAGGCTGAGATTTCCCCTGGCAATTGCTGTAAAGGGCGGTCCGTAGGGCGCAGCCGGGCAGACCGCAAGAAGTAAAAAACCAATTGCAATAAGCGGAGGTGTATGAAATATTAATAATACCAGGAGGGTTAACCCCGGGATGATTAAGTAGTTGGCAATAACAGCCCGTAAAACAAGCCACGGTGAACTGATGATTGAACCGGCGAGTTCGGTGAATGTAAGCCGCAGCCCCATCGCAAACATCATTTCCATGAGGGTCAATGATACCAGCAACGCAATTAGGAAAGCTACAATTTGCATACTTCTTCGTTAGTTATCAAACAGGTCGCTAAAGCCCGGTTAGCTTCTTAACCGTGCTTGCTGATCTGTGTCAGCATTTCCGGATTGAGGATTCCAATGTTCCGGCCATCAATGGAGAGTATGCCGTCATCCTTGAATTTGGCCAGTACCCGGGTCGCACTCTCTCTTGAAAGTCCGATCAGGTCGGCAAACTCCTGCCGTGTAAATGGCAATTCAAACGATTCCTGTTCAAAAACGATTTTTGAGAAGTAAAAGATTGCATCTGCCACCCGGCCATAAATTTTCTTTTGCGACTGGCTCATGAACCGATGAAAATTATTTAAACTGTCGCGACTCACTGAAACCAGGATTTCGTAGGCGAAGTTGCCATTTTCACGGATCAGCTGGTTGAAAATATTCACATCGATGTAACAAACCGTCACATCTGTAAGTGCGGCATATGAATAGTGATTGACTCGATCGCCGAACAAGGAAGGAAGCCCCAGGTAGGTGAACTTACTCACAATCTGTAGAATCTGTTCCTTGTCATTCGTCCCTTTTACAAATTCTTTGACAAGCCCCGATTTAAGATATATAATATGGGAGGTCATTGAACCTGCATGAACCATACTTTCCCCTTTTTTAAAGGCAGTGGCCCGGCTGTTCTCCCTGATGCGGTCTAGTTCATTGACATGCAGTATGGCAGCTGCACAAGATTTTTCCGAGCAATCGCGGCAGCTGTTTACCTTGGCACTAAAATCGGAGATCATCATTGTTGTTAATTTTCTGTGTAAATATTTCAGAAGTGCAAAGTTGCAATTAATTATCACATGCTGGTGTGATTAATATCACTTCTTTTCAACCTGCCTATCACGTAAAAGCCATTGAATTATCACACTCCTAAGTGATTAATTGTCACATAAATACTTGCTTTTTATTGACATTGAGCGCATAACTTTGTAGCTCAAATAAAATTCTTGGTAACCATAATTGACAACCATGAAAATAGCAATTCCAACTGATGACGGTATCATGTTGTCAGCATCTGCCAAAAACCCAAAAGGATATTTGATTTTCACAGTCAAAGGGGGCGAAATCCTGAACGAAGAACTCCGATGGAACAAACTTAGCGACGTTCCCACACCGGAGTTTGGTGAACTTCATAACCTGATGGATTGTTCCCGTATAATCGTGAATTTTGCTTCAGGAAAAATTCAACAATTTTTTATCTCAAACCAGATAGAGGTCATTCTCACAAAGGAAGTTATCATTACAAGGGCCATCATGGAATTCCTGAATAAAACACTCCTCCGGGAATCCAACACAAGCTGTAGTCCTTAAGGCTCTGATACCATTATGAACCAGGAGAATAATTTTAATAAGTTCCGGAAAAACATTATCGGGAATAAAGTTCGTTTTGATACGCCTTACGGACGAAAAACGATGATTTATGCCGATTGGATTGCCAGCGGCAGGCTTTATCTTCCCATTGAAAATACCATAATACACACATTCGGTCCGTTTGTCGGCAATACCCATACCGAAACAAGTGAGAACGGTCGGTTAATGACAGAAGCCTACCACCTTGCCCATCAGAAAATTAAAAGTCATGTGAATGCCGGCAAGGAAGATGTGATCATGACAACCGGCTTTGGCATGACCGGTGCCATCGTCAAATTTCAACGTATCCTTGGATTGAAAAATAACGGGACAACAACACCCAAATCAGGTTTGACGGACAATGACCGGCCGGTGGTCTTTATAACCCACATGGAGCATCATTCCAACCACACATCCTGGTATGAAACAGCTGCAGATGTGGTGATCATTGAACCCGGCAATGACATGCTGGTTGACCTGAACCGGCTTCAGGAGGCTTTGATCATGTACAGGGACCGCAAAATCAAAATCGGTTCATTCACTGCATGTTCCAATGTAACCGGGATCAGGACACCCTATTATGACATGGCCCGCCTGATACATGAACATGGAGGGGTGATTTTTATCGATTTTGCGGCATCTGCCCCGTATGACCCCATCGATATGCATCCCGCTCATCCAATGGAGAAACTGGATGGAATCTTTTTCTCACCGCATAAATTTTTGGGCGGTCCCGGTTCGTCGGGAGTGCTGGTGTTTGATTCTGCCTTATATCATTCAAAAGTACCTGATCAGCCCGGGGGGGGGACCGTGGATTGGACCAATCGCTGGGGTGAATATAAGTTCATTGACGATATTGAACTGCGGGAGGACGGCGGGACGCCCGGGTTCCTGCAGACCATAAAGACCGCCCTTGCCATTGAATTAAAAAACCAGATGGGTACCAGCAATATTCACGAACGTGAGGAGGAACTCATTGGGCTGGCCTTCAGGGAAATGAGAAGTATCCCCAATCTTCATATTCTTGCCGATCATGTTGAACAACGGCTGGGGATCATCTCATTCTACCTCACACCGCTCCATTATAACCTGATAGTTAAACTTCTCAGTGACCGTTTTGGCATCCAGATGCGCGGTGGCTGCGCATGTGCCGGAACGTATGGTCACTATCTGCTGGATGTAAGTCATTCGATGTCAAAAACGATTACGGAAAAGATAAATAGCGGTGACTTGTCTCAAAAACCCGGATGGGTCAGGCTGTCACTTCATCCTACCATGACTGACCGTGAACTTCTTTTTATCATGGATGCTTTGAGGAAAATTGAGAAAAATTATCACAAGTGGGCACAGGATTACACATACAACCGGCATACAAACGAATTCTCCTATAAAAACAGCTCTTCAGCCATCATGCATCCGGATAAATGGTTCCTTCTGGATTAGATATCATCCTGTTAAACCAGTCAGAGTAGCCGTCCTGCAGCTATTTATTAGCAACTAAACACTTGATATTTAACAACTTTACCTTTGTGTCCTTTGTGCCTTACATCGTGAACTTTGTGGTTAAATTTTTTTCTACTTTTTCACTTTTTAAATCGTTTAAATATCACTAATTAAAAAATGTTTTGTACCTTTGCTGCCTCAAACATGATAAACGATGTGGACCACAACAATAATTATCGGAGCAGTGATATTTCTGACAGGTTTTTTAATCCTGAATGCCAGGCAAAAGATGAAAAATCTGAAGGATGTAAAAGACAGTGACCAGGTTGTCATCCTGACAGATCAGAATTTTCTGAATAAAACAAAAGCCGGGCTGGTCCTGGTTGATTTCTGGGCCTCCTGGTGCATGCCCTGTAAAATGATGATTCCAGTGCTGAACGAGGTTGCAGCAGAGGTAAATGGCAAAGTTACCATTGCCAAAGTCAACGTCGACGAGCAAAAGGCCACTGCCGCCAGGTTTGGCATTCGCAGTATTCCAACAATGATCCTGTTTCAAAACGGGAAAGAGGTAAAACGGATCGTCGGGGTTAAAACCAAGGACTATTTACTAAAAGAATTTGATCGCAGGCACAATCTCTAAGTTGAATTTATTGTTACCTTTGAAAGAATAACCAATGATGGAAATAAAAGAGATAAACGACAGATACAGCGGGTTGGCTGAATCAGAATGTTGCCTTTCCTGTGGTGGGGCGATCAATTTTGCAGAGCCTAAAACCGGTGAAATATGCGTTGACCTTGGAAGCGGTCGTGGAACGGATGTGTTGCGCATGGCCGAATTGACAGGTGAAACGGGTTTTGTATACGGCATTGACATTTCAGACGGGATGCTTGAAAAAGCACGCCGGAATGCGTCCAAATTTAGGGTCACCAATGTCAGCTTTATCCAATGCGAACTGGAGAACCTTGCACTTCCCGACCAGGTTGCAGATCTGGTTATATCAAATTGCACACTAAATCACGCTGCCGACAAGCAGGCAGTTTGGAATGAAATTTACCGCATCCTGAAGAATGGCGGAAGATTTGTGATCAGTGATATCTATGCCATAACTGCAATTGCCGATGAATACCGGAATGATCCCGTGGCAGTGGCAGAATGCTGGGCCGGCTCTGTAACACGTGACGAATATATGAAACAACTTGACAATGCCGGATTCTCAACGGTTGAAATTATTGAAGAATCTGCTCCTTATACTAAAGGAAATGCCAAAGTAGCCAGTTTCACCATTGCCGGTAAAAAAGATTCCTGCTCCTGCAGGTCTGAAGAGTAAATCAAATGTTAATAATCAATTATAAACAACAAAACTAAACGTATGAAAAGTCTGGTTAAAAAAAAGGTTGAAGTTAAAAAAGCAGAATCCAAAAAAGTGGCCCAGTGTTGTGCCAAAACCTCGAAAACCATTGTAGGTTGCCATGATTAGCAGTTATTAATCCAATGACATATTCCAGGCATAATATTTTTTCCAGGATCAAAGGATCTGATAATTATTTCATCGTAAACCTGCTGACAGGCAGTGCAGATATTTTAAGCCCTGCAGAAGGTACAATGCTGAGCAATTTCCTTGAGGGAGATGAGATTTCTGAGGAGTTTCGAAAGAATCTCACAGAACAGGGCTATTTCATGGATCGTTCAGAGGAAGAGCGACTATACCGTGCGAAATACCTCGATTTTACCGACACCCGTGATGGGGATGAGTTGCAGTTGTTCTTTGTTCCGAATTATGCCTGCAATTTTGCATGTACCTACTGTTACCAGGATGAATATGCAAATCCGGCGTCAGGACTTACTTTTGAAGTTACGAAGGCCTTTTTCAGCTATATCAACCGTGAATTTGCGGGCCGGAAAAAGTATCTCACGGTCTTTGGAGGTGAGCCATTGCTGAATTCACAGAAGCAGAAAGAGCATATTGCTTACTTGCTTGAGCTGGCAAATGAGTCAGACCTTGAAGTGTGTTTTGTGACGAACGGATATTCGTTGTCGGATTATACAGAAATCCTGAAGACAGGCAGGATCCGTGAGCTCCAGGTGACTCTTGATGGTGTGGGCAGTAAGCATGATGCGCGCCGGTTCCTGAAAGGCGGCGGTTCAACATTTGAACAGATTGTGAAAGGGATCGATGCCTGCCTTGAGAACCAATTACCTGTAAATCTTCGCATGGTGATTGACAAGGATAATATTGACGGACTGCCTGAAATGGCGCAGTTTGCCATTGATAAAGGCTGGACCAGGAACGAACTCTTTAAAACCCAACTGGGCAGGAATTATGAATTGCATCACTGCCAGGCGACTTCAGAAAAACTGTTCAGCCGTATTTCACTTTACGAGACCATCTACGAGCAGGTTAAGAAGTATCCATTCATTCTTGAATTTTATAAGCCGGCATATTCGATCTCGAAATTCCTCGCAGAGAATGAAAGCCTTCCTGATCCGCTGTTCGATGCATGCCCGGCCTGTAAAACCGAATGGGCATTTGACTTTTCCGGGCAAATCTTTTCATGCACGGCAACAGTTGGAAAACCGGGTGAATCATTGGGAACATTCTACCCGGAGGTTACCCGAAGGGTGGAACTGATTAATGAGTGGGAAAGCCGCGATGTTACTGCCATTCCCGAATGTAAATCATGCAACTTGCAACTTGCCTGCGGCGGCGGATGCGGATCCGTTGCCAAAAACAGGACCGGAAACATCTGTACAACCGACTGCCGGCCTGTCAAAGAGTTACTCGAGCTGGGATTTTCTGCCTATTTCGGGAATAATCAACCTATCGATTAAGTATTCAATCAGTGTAAGCTAAAATTTTTACAAAAATGAACAAAATTTCTCGCAGATTTTCGCAGAAAAAGCCGCTGATTTTCGCTGAAAAGCAAAATCTGCGTTAATCTGCGCAATAAATCTGCGAAAATCTGCGAGAAATTATTCATCCATCCATCAGGGAAAACCAATATTTACACTAAAACAATAAACCTTACATCAACTCAAAACACTTTTAAATCCCAAAAATGAAAGAAATTACATCTGCCGAATTCGAAACTGAAGTTCTCGCCGGCGGTAAAGTAGTACTCGATTTTTACAGTACGGAATGTCCACCATGTGAAGCTGTTGCACCAAAATTTGAAGGGTTGGCAAAGCTATATGGCAACGACATCAAATTTGTGAAAATGTTTCGTCAGGAGAACAAACCATTGGCTGAGAAACTCGGTGTGAGGTCCTCCCCTACGCTTCTGTTTTTCGATAACGGCGTACAATCACCTGTCACACTGACTGGCGGCATAAAACGAAGTGACATCATCAGCCAGCTTGACAGTCTGTTAACTAAAGAGAGGGTTTTCGAGATTAAACAAGAGATCAAACCAACTGTTTCTGAATTTGATGTCCTCATTCTCGGCGCCGGGCCTGGCGGACTTACCGCCGGCCTGTACCTTTGTCAGGCTAAAGTGAATACAGTCCTCATTGATATCGCACTCCCGGGAGGCCATGTTTCGACGACTCACGAAGTTTCAAATTATCCGGGATTTATTGATCCCCAGCCAGGCTATCTGCTCTCTCATAACATGTCGGAACAAACCAAACAATGCGGAACAATTTATAAAGTTGCAGTTGATGTTTCAAAAATTGATCTGGAAAAAAAAGAGGTGCTGGTTGATGAATTCGAGACAATAAGGGCTAAAAAAATCATCATTGCAACTGGTACCTCCCCAAACCTGATGGGTATTTCCGGTGAAAAAGAGCTGAAAGGCAAAGGCATCTCCTATTGTGCAACATGTGATGCGAAGTATTATGGGGATAAGGAAGTAGTTGTTATCGGAGGCGGAAATTCTGCCGTGGAAGAAGCAGATTTCATCAGCAGGTTTGCCAGCAAGATCACCATGGTACACCAGTTTGCCACTTTAACAGCCAATAAACAGGCACAGGAGAAACTGTTCGCAAATCCGAAAATCAGCATTCTTTTTGAGCATGAACCAAGATCGTTTGTTCGCGAAGGAGAAAAGGTGCTCACCGATGTTGAAGATTTAAAGACAAAGACAATCACTAAACTAACAAGTGACGGTGTGTTTGTGTTTATCGGAATGAAACCAAACATTGATTTGTTCAGAGAAAAGTTGACCTTAGACACCTGGGGTTATATAAAAACGGACGAAGATATGCGTACCAGCATGCCCGGCATATATGCCGTGGGTGATGTTATCAGTAAAAAATACAGGCAGATTACCACGGCAGTAGCTGACGGAACCATTGCTGCCATTGCCATTGCAAAAGAGTTGAATTAACCTGAAACAAATGCACCATGAAAACTAACCAATTGATCATTGAGCAGGTAAGCCCCTATAATGTGCCTGTAACCGTAGAGAAACTTATTGAAGCTGCAACTCTGAGAGAATGGCAGAATCCGGCTACCCACAATCTTCAGCAATCGCTTGCAAAAGCGGGCAAAAATGTCCTGCCTGTCCAGGTTGTCGAAATTTGCAAACCGGCCTATTCAGGACGTTTGCTTGAGCTGAATGATGAGCGGATCGCATCTGTTCTCATGCCCTGCCGCATATCTGTATATGAAAAAGCAGATGGTAAAACGTATATTGCCATGCTTGACATGACTCAGATTGCCGATGGAATTGTAAGTACAGTTGTTGAAGCCATTCATGGTGCCTCTGAAGAGTCCATGGAGATCATTCAATCTGTCATCAGTTCCAGGTAAACAGCTGGCTTTGTGCGTTCAACATGCACAGGGCCTGTTTACCATGAAGTATCCAAGAAAGCCTCCAAAAGCGATGCTTCCATAAGGATTGCTGGTAATTGCACAGGTACCGGAGGAACAACCTATAAACGTATAATATAAAAAACCTCCAAAACCACCCAATGCAATAAAAAACACTGGTTTCCAGAAAGTCCAGGTTTTAACTCTTTCCTTCATGGGCGCTTCTTCGTTGTTAGTCTTGCATGAATCTGACATGTTGATACAATTTATAAATTTGTGAAATAGGGTAAAAAGCCTGGTATGATATCACCACAATCCCGATCAACCAGATTCTTTTGCAAAGTAACAAAAAAAAACTCAGATTAGTGCGATTTATGCGATTTATTTTGGCACAATATTTGACACATGCATTTTTTGACATATTAAAATAATTTATCATAAATTCACCTCAAATTCAACAAACTATGAAAAAGAACATGGGAACCATCGACATTGCAGCCAGATTATTGGTTGCAGCCTTACTGATCGTGCTCTATTTTATGCAGGTCGTTACCGGAACTGCCGGTATTTTACTATTGGTTATAGCCGGTGTATTCATTCTCACGGGCATTGTGCGTTTCTGCCCGCTTTATTTGCCTTTTGGGATTAACACCCAGGGTAAGAAATAAGAGGCAGCCTTCAGAAATTTGCTAAGATTTTAAAAGGCTGGGGAGAAAATTCCCCAGCCTTTTATTGTTATTCCATACGGGAATAATCATGAAAATGAATTATAATTGGCAAAACGTATTATTCGACATAAATTTGCCTTGTCCAACGATAAGTAAATGAACATCTCTGAAAATCATATTTATGTAATTTTCGGCGCCTCAGGCGACCTGACAAAGCGGAAACTTGTTCCCGCACTTTATTCTCTTTTTATCCAGAAACTTTTACCTGATAATTTTGCTCTCCTGGGCGTTTCACGTTCTTCTGTTTCTACCGCTGAATTCAGGGAGCAGATGAGATCAGCCATCAACCAGTTTAAGGAAATTGATGATATTTCAGGAATAGACGAATTCGTCAGGAAACTTTATTACACGACGATCCAGTTTGATGATGTTTCCACCTATAGTGCCCTGAAACAGAAACTTGAACTCCTTCGCTCGGAGTCGAATATCGGTGGGAATACCATTTTTTACCTGTCCACACCGCCGGGCATGTATGGGGTTATCCCTGCGAATCTTGCGGCAGTCGGCCTGAACCTTCAGGATGACGGCTGGAAGCGCCTGATCATTGAGAAACCTTTTGGCAATGACCTGGGGTCGGCAATGCAACTGAAAGAGAGTCTCCTCCTGGATTGGAGTGAAGACCAACTTTTCAGGATTGACCACTATTTAGGCAAAGAAACGGTTCAGAATCTGCTGGTCACAAGGTTTTCAAACGGAATGTTTGAGCCATTATGGAACCGGAATTACATACATCATGTGGAGATCACCTCCGCTGAAAGCATTGGTATCGAAAAGCGGGGCGGATATTACGAAACTTCAGGTGCACTCCGCGATATGGTGCAGAACCATCTGTTGCAGGTTGCTGCACTCACTGCGATGGAACCGCCATCTTCGCTGGAACCGACAGCCATCCGAAACGAGATCCTTAAAGTATTTCAATCCCTTCGCCCCATACAACGTAAAGATGTTCAACATGTTGCAATCCGCGGACAGTATCTCTCATCCACCATCAAAGGAACAGTTGTCCCGGGTTACAGGGAAGAAGCAGGTGTTGCCCAGGATTCGCAGACAGAGACCTTCGTGGCATTGAAATTTTACATTGACAACTGGCGCTGGGGCGGAGTCCCGTTTTATATCCGCACCGGGAAACGGCTGCCGACGCGTGTTACAGAAATCGTGATCCATTTCAAACCGACACCCCATTTCCTGTTTTCGGGCGACAAGCATCGTCAATCCTGCAATCAACTGGTAATCAGAATTCAGCCGGATGAAGGCATATTGCTCAAATTCGGGATGAAAACACCGGGCTCCGGATTTGAGGTTCAGAATGTCAACATGGAATTTCACTACGACGATCTTTCCTTCCAGCGATTGCCGTCAGCTTATGAGCGGCTTATCTATGATTCCATCAAAGGTGATGCAACATTGTTTGCGAGGACGGAAGAGGTGCTTGAAGCATGGAAATTTTTAACCCCGGTGATTGACGTGTGGAAAAACGGACATGAGGTTCCCTTGTATGGATATCCGGCAGGTACCTGGGGCCCGGATAATGTGGATGAACTGATTGAAGATAAAGAGATGACCTGGCGCTATCCATGTAAAAATCTCTCGGACGACGGATTTTTTTGTGAACTCTGACATGGGGCAGTTAATCAAAATAGTAAAGTCCAAGGATGAATTGGCTGATTTTTTTGCATCATTCTTGGTGAAGCAAATCAACGAAACACCCGGCGATCAATACTTTTCATGGGTTTTATCAGGTGGCTCCACCCCAAAAATGATCTTTGAAAAAATTGCAATCTGTTATAAAGATTTAATAGACTGGAAAAAAGTCGCGATTTTCTGGGGAGACGAACGTTGTGTGGGGCCTGAGGATGCTGAAAGCAATTATAAAATGGCCAGGGAGAGCCTCCTCGACCTCGTTCCGGTTCCTTCGTCGAACATTTTCAGAATTCAGGGTGAATCAGTTCCGGCAGACGAAGCCGGAAGATACGCTGATCAATTCCTGAAGAATGTAAACACCGTCCATGGATTTCCCCGGGCCGACCTGCTGATGCTTGGACTTGGCGAGGATGGTCATACCGCCTCCATTTTTCCTTCAAATATTCAGCTTTTCAGCAGTAATAAGCTTTTTGAGACCGCCGAACATCCTCAGACAAAGCAAAAAAGAATAACCGCAACAGGCAAAATCATCAACCATGCAAAAATGGTTGTCGTTGTTGCAACCGGTGAAAACAAATCCTCGGTTGTAGCCCGGATCGTCAACAAAAGTAATGGCTGCGATCTCCTCCCGGCTTCGTTTATCCGACCGGAACATGGTGAGGTTTTATGGCTGCTTGATCAGGAAGCAGCAAAGAAGTTATGATAACCGGATCGAATAGGTCCTTGAACCTTCATTTTTGTAATATGTCAAAGAAAACATCCGAATGGTGAATTTAAGGGCGTGGGCTGTGGGCGTCACCAATTATTATTACACATTGATTCTATATAGGTTGCGAAATACAAACATGGTCTTTCTTACGGATTTCCACAAAGCAAATTTACAAATATCCCCTATTGCACACGTGGTACTTTAGATCGACATTTACCAATACATTCATACAAAGAAACTAGGGTAAATAAACTTTTTTACGGTGCTTTTCTAAATTGTGGTTGGTTTAGAAAATTCTCTCCCTGTGAAACCCCAAAAAGCAAAAGCTTTTCTGGGGTTTCCTTTTTTCATGCGTTTACTTTTTTCCATACTTTTGCAGATTCACTCATGCCAAAAATGATCTGTTATGCTCTCCGGAGTGTTTTTTGATATTCAATCGTTTAATTGTGAATCTGTTGAAGGTTCACAGACCAAACTTCTTGCGACTGTCTCTCTCAATGACAGCCATCCGATTTATAACGGACACTTTACCGGGAACCCGGTTGTGCCCGGTGTTTGCCAGATTCAGATGATAAAAGAACTGGTTGAAAAAGCTGTTAAGCAACAACTTAGACTTACGGAGTCAGACAACATAAAGTTCTTGTCGATGATCAGTCCACTGGTTAACAAGCAACTGGAATTTGTTGTACAAATAAAACCTTCAGAAGACCGGCAAATAGTTGTCATTGCATCTATCGGTGCCGGAACAACCCAATTTCTGAAATTTAAGGGAAAATTTCAACCTGCAGGATAATGGCGAATAAACAGACTATAACTTTCACGGCCCGTGGCTATGAGCTTGATTCTTACAACCATATCAACAATGCAGTTTACCTTAATTATTTTGAACATGCCAGGTGGGAATTTTTAAGACGGCTGAATATATATGAATTTCTAAAAGAGAACCAGAACCTGCCTGTGGTTACCGATGTGCATATCAGATTTCAGCGCGAGATTAAAATTTTTGATGAACTTCGGATAGAGTCGTATTGCATCCTTGAAAAACCATATTTGATTTTTCACCAGAAAATCATGAACCTCACCACGGGCCTGTCATCTGCACGGGCCACCACGAAGTTGATATTTATTGGCAAAGACAAAATAGTCGGGGATGTCCCATCTGAAATTTTATCCGCTATTTAATAACAAGACCCGATGACTAAATTGAATACTGTAACTTTTGAAGTCATCGATTGCATCGGGATTATCAGTCTGAACACCCCTCCTGCCAATGAAATTGCCGTCCCTGAATTTATCTCCCCTGACCTTTTTCAAAAATGGACTTCGTCGCCCACACTGAAAGGAATAATTATCAAAGGAGAAGGTAAGAATTTTTCTGCCGGCGGCAACCTTGAGGTGATTTTTAATGAAAGCAGAAATCCTGACAAACTAAGGTCGATCATGCAGGATGGCCACACATTGCTGAACAAAATTCATAATCTCCATATCCCGGTAATTGCAGCAATCAACCGGGTATGTTTTGGCGGAGGGCTGGAAATTGCACTGGCCTGTCACATCCGGGTCGCCTCAGAAAATGCCTTACTGGCTTTTCCCGAATCAAATCAAAACCTGATGCCAGGCATGGGAGGAACTTTCAGGCTTCCTTTACAGGCTGGTTTCTCTGAAGCAGTCAAAATTATTCTTTCGGGAGATACAGTCAATATCGCCGATGCCAAAGCCCTGGGCATTATCGATCATATTGCGCCGAAAGACCAGGCCTTTGAAATTGCATGGAGATTGATGCAAAAAATGACACATGACCGGCCGGTTAAAGTGATCAGGTCTATTATGACCTCTCTGCAGAATGCCTGTGAACTGCCCCAGAATGAAGCAATGAGAGAAGAAACCCGGTTGTTTTGTGAACTTGCTCAGGATGAAGCCTTACGCCGTAAATCAGAGGAGAGCATACCATGACAATCGAGTGGAGTTCGGAACGGCAGATCGGTAGGCTGACTCTCAACCAGCCTCCGTCAAATACCATGACGATGGGATTCTTCCGGGAATTACGTAAATTGGTAAATGAAATATCCGGTGATCAAAGCCTTAAAGCTATCATCATCAGTGGAAACGGTAGGCATTATTCATCCGGAGCAGATATCGGCGAGTTACTGGACAATGTGAACCATCAAACCATGCTTGAGAATTACCATGCCATGGTGATGCTTGAACAACTGGAGATTCCCCTGATTTCAGCCATTCGTGGTGCATGCCTTGGTTCAGCATTTGAACTGGCGCTCTTCTCTCATTTCAGAATCTGTGCTGAAGAAGCGGTCCTAGGCTTGCCTGAATCAACTTTTAACCTGATGCCCGGGCTGGGTGGAATACAACGGGTCGCTGCACTTGCCGGCCGTGCGAAAGCGGTGGAGATCATCCTTCGTGGAAATACTTTTACCGGGCAGGAAGCACTGGAACTGGGCCTTGTTGATGCAATAGTACCCAAAAACGAAGTGTTGTCACGTTCACTGGCTTTTGCAAATGCACTGCCGCCATCTCTTCATGGATCCGACCGGGCAACTTTAGTGTATAAATATTTCAGGCAACCGTATGCAACTACCAGGTAACCAAATTTTTGTTAAAGTTATTGGCAGCGGGTCATTCCTGCCGGGCACCCCCATTCCCGCAGAGGATGTTGACAGATATCTTGGTGAATTGACTTCCGCCCCGGAAAAAGTTCATAAATGGCTCAAACGGATAAGGCCGCTGATGAAGGAGCTGCTGGAGATAGATTTCTATCATTTTGCCCTTGATCCGGTAACTCGGAAGTTTACTGACGACAATGTATCCATGTCGGTGAAGGCCTCAGGGGAAGCAATTGCAGATGCAGGCCTTGACCCGGGAGATATAGAACTGATCGTTTATGGCAGCGCACACCAGGACCAGATGCCAACCGCCAGTGTCCGCATCCAGGAAGCCCTGGGCATTGAACAATGTGGTGAGCTATCTGTCCATGCCAACTGCACTTCGGCCTATAAAGCACTGCTGCTTGGAGCCGACCTGATCCGCAACGGAAGGTATAAAAATGCTCTTGTTGTCTCATCGGGCATCTCATCCTCAGAACTTATAGCCGAGTATTATAACCAGAAACTGGTTAAAAAGGAGGAGCTCTTTTTACGTTATTTCCTGAGCGATGGTGCTGCCGCAATTGTTCTCCAGGCAACAGAATCGAACCATAACGGGCTCTTTTTGGATTACAACTACATGGAATCCATCGGGGGATTTAAACCATCCGCCATGGGAAACAAACGGCCTGCATACTATATGAATCCGCGCGAAGAGTACGAACTCGGATATCATCATCTTGCCCAGATGTTTCAGGAGGAGCTCCGCGTCAATTTCCATGAGCCTGACGGGTCTGTTTTCCTCAAAGGGCTCAAAAGAATGTTTGCCAAATACCCTGTGAATCCTGATCATATAAAGTATTTCCAGGTTAACTTTCCCTCCCGGCACATCTCAGAGCTGATTATGGACGAGTGTGCAGACCTGGGAATCACCCGAAAAACACTCTACTCAAAAATGAGTACGATGGGATATATCGGACCTCCGATGGCACTACTCTGTCTCGACAGGATCCGAAAGGAGGAACAACTGGAAAAAGGAGATATTATTCTCAGCTTTGTGACAGAGGTGAGTAAGTTCATGCAGGCAGGGTATGTGATGGTAAACAGGTGAACAGGTGAACAGGTGGACGTGGGGACGGAAGTTTTACAAGATATTTAATTTTAAATTTTTGATTTTTGGCTGATAAAAAGAAATATACATTATTCCTGATTTCTCCGCGACAAAGGTTCGTGAACTATCCTGCCCACAGCGAGATGGCTAAGATGTTCGGGAAAAAGCGGCTCATGATTCCGCTGGCGCTCCCTACCATTGCCGCGCTTACCCCTGATCACTACGAGATCCATATTTTTGATGAGGAGATTGAATCCCTGCCCAAAACGCTGAAACCAGATGTTGTCGGGATTACCACCCTGGCTGCAACGGGAAATCGAGCATTTGAGCTGGGGGATCATTACCGGTCACTGGGCAGTAAGGTGATTTTTGGCGGACCTTATGCCTCATTCATGCAGGAGGAAGCACTGAAGCATGGAGATTGTGTCATTGCAGGGGAAGCTGAAGGCAAGTGGGAACAGGCCCTGGCTGATTTTGAACAACACAGCCTCAAACAGGTTTACTCTTCAGAGAATTTTGTACCATATAAAACCCAGAAACCACCCCGATGGGACCTGGTGAATATGAGCCGGATCTTCCAGGTTGCCATCCAGGTCTCACGTGGATGTCCCTTCAATTGCGACTTTTGCCTGGTTTCCAAAAATTTCGGGAGAAAGATGCGCTACCGAAACATAGAGAACGTGGTGGAGGAAATCAAAGCAGCCCCCTCCAAATATTTTTTCTTTGTCGATGACAACCTTACCATCAACAAGAAGTACGCGAAAGAACTTATGAGGGCCATCATTCCTTTGAAAATATCCTGGGGATGCATGTGCAGCCTTGATGTAGCAACCGACGATGAACTGCTAACCCTGATGGCTGAGGCAGGCTGCTTTAACATCCTGGTCGGATTCGAATCCCTGAACCCTGCCAGCCTGGACGAATCTCAAAAACACCACAACCGGGGAGGCAGCATCTATGGCGAAGCCATCAATAAAATTCATTCAGCCGGGATTCACATCAATGCGAGCTTTGTGGTTGGTTTTGATAACGATACACTTGAAGAATTCGACAGAATTTTCGATTTCACCATGCAGCATAACCTGCCGCATGTAAACCTCCACCTGCTTAATGCGCCCCCCGGAACGGAAACCCACCGGAAATTCAGTGAAGATGGGAGGTTGCTGTCATGTGATCCGGAGTTGGGTGTCGGTCACTTCCCCACCCTCCACTACATGCAAATGTCACAAATCGACATTTTTGATAAATATATTGAGACTGTTACCAAACTTTATTCATTTGAAACAATCCGAAAAAAAGGAGAAGCTCTTTTAAGCAATGGGGCATTCACCCGGCCTGGCGGAGAAATTTCTGCCTTCATGAAAGCACGGCTCTCCTGGATTACGTTTAAATCTTTTGTGCTGACCAACGATCCTGACCGAAAAAAGTTATTCCGGTTTACCATTAACCTCATCCGCAGCAAAAAGATTGCGATTGATAAAGGACTTGGATTTCTTTTATCCATGCTGGGTTATCACCGCCACATCCAGGAGCACCACCGGAACATGAAGCAATACAGGATGATTGTCAGGCAGCAGGATAAGGGTGCTTGGAAGGATAAGTAACAGGGTTGCGGGCGGACAAGCATTTGACTTTTGATATTTGAATTTGAATTTTGATTTCATATTTATGTCAGAGATTAAAAAAGTCGGCATCATCGGACAAGGAAAGATGGGGACCAGCATCTTTAACTATCTGCTGGATTTCCCTTTTGATCTGAGCTGGGCTTGCAGCCCGGGATCGGATACAGAGAAAATTGTACGACAGTTTGAACGGCGGATACGACGATCGTTTGATGCAGGGATCATAGATCAGCAAAGGTTAGAACATCTGTTGCAAACAAAAATTTCAGACGATTTAGCAATTTTACAACCCTGTGACCTGATCATCGAATCAGTTCCTGAAAGTTTGGAGCTGAAACGCAACCTTTTTCTCCGGTTAGATCGAATTGTTCAGCCTGAAGCCATTTTTACCTCTAACTCATCATCCATCAATCCTTCAGAAATAGCCCCTTACGGCAGCCGTTCAGGAAAATTTGCCGGTTTACATTTCTTCTACCCGGTAACACTAAAAAACATTGCTGAAATCACGGTTTGCCCTGATACAACAGCAGAAACACAAGAAACAGTTGAGTCTTTTCTGCAAAACATCAATCGCAGGTACCTTCTTCTCGATGAACATAACAGTTTTATTCTCAATAAAATTTTTCTGAACTTCCAAAATGATGCATTCCTGATCGTTCAGTCCGGACAGTGCAGCTACCAGCAGATGGACCAGCTTGTGAGGAACCATTTTTTCTCATTCGGGGTGTTTGATTTCTGCGACAGTGTCGGTATAGACACCATGTTGTCTTCCATCCGGAATTATATCAGGAATTATCCCCATAAAAATACTTATTCCCAATTTATTACAACTTTAGAGGATCTTGTTTTGCAAGGCAGGCTGGGGCTGAAAACGCAGAAGGGGTTTTATAAATATCCGTTGGATAAAAATAAGGAAGAAGAGCCATTCAATGCTTCAGAGATTGTTGATAAACTCCGTCAGTCATGGCATTCCACCTTGATTCAGTTTACCTCAGAAACGAAATTGTCACCGGACGATTTCAACCATTCGATCAGGGAGTACTTCGATATTTCCACCGGACAATTTTAGTCAGCCTGAGGATATTTTTCCGTTTTCATGGCTAATTCAGGTTATCTTTGTAAAAACTAAACCGATTCCAAAATGAAAAAACTTGCACTTTTATCACTCCTTACTGTAAGTATATTGATTGGTATTGCAATCCTGCTTAATCCTCAAACAGTTACTGCATCCAAAAAGAACAAATCAGCGGATCCTGGAACTCCCCTGCCAGACAGCATCCACAAGATGGTTCAGAGAGCCTGCATGGATTGTCATGCATCCGATGGGAATTTCATGGCAAAAAGTAAAGTAAATTTCTCCGATTGGGACAAGTATGATGCCGCAAAACAGAGTAAAAAAGCTGCTGCAATTTGCAAAGTACTGACCAAAGGGACCATGCCGCAAAAAAAATGGTGTGCCAATAACCCAAATGATGTTCCGACCCAGGCTGAGAAGGACATGGTATGCAAGTGGGCCAACAGTTTAAATAAATAACTAATCAGATGTCAAAAGAAGTTGTGATTTCAGGGATGAGTATCATTTCATCTCTGGGATTATCATTGGATGAAAACTGGAAAAATATTGTAGCGGGCAGGAGCGGTGTTAAAGACATTACGCACTTTGATGCCAGCACATTGGCAACAAGAGTTGCTGCTGAAGTTCCTCCTGAATTTGAAGAATTATCCCGCCACTATATTAAAAAACGTGCAGCCAGTCAAATGACAAGAGTTACCCGCATGTGTGTTACGGCTGCAAAATTAGCTGTCGCTGATTCCGGAATCGATTTTAACCAGGTTGACCGCACCCGATGCAGTGTGATTATGGGCATTGTGAACACAGGGAATTCAAGTATCGAAAAGGATACGACACCGCAAAACACGGTCTTTAAAACAATGACGAACTCAATGTCTGCCTGGATATCGCTTGAATACCAGCTGATGGGCCCTAATTTTGCCGTAAATACAGCATGTGCATCTTCAGCCTATGCCATAGCTTTCGGTTATGAGATGATTAAAAATGGTCAGTCTGATGTTGTAATTGTCGGCGGGGCTGATTCTATTATCAATTTTGAAGAGATCCAGGGATTCAATGCACTCTATGCCTTGTCCATCGCAAATGAGCCTGCCGACCAGGCCAGCAAACCATTTTCTCTGGACCGTGACGGTTTTGTGATCGGCGAAGGGGCCGGAGTTCTTGTTCTCGAATCAAAAGAACATGCAATGGCAAGAAATGCACCTATCCATGCTGAAATTGCCGGATATGCGATTACCAGTGAGGGATACAATATCATGGCTCCGATGAAGGATGGTGAAGGCATGGCTAAAACAATCGAATTGGCAATTAAAAATGCCGGTGTACAAAAGAATGAGATCGGTTACATAAATGCCCATGGCACCTCAACAGAGTTGAATGACCGTTATGAAACCATGGCCATCAAAAGCGTGTTTGGTGATCATGCCGATCGCATACCGGTCTCATCCTCAAAGTCAATGCTGGGTCACACCATTGGCGCCGCCGGAGCGATTGAAGCCATCATTACTGCGTTAAGCCTCAAAAATGGGATCCTCCCTCCCACCATCAACTACCTTCAGCCCGATCCTGACCTCGACCTCGATTATGTTCCAAACAAATCAAGGGCTGCAGATATCCGGGTAGCCATTTCAAACTCCTTTGGTTTTGGAGGTCACAACGCAACGCTGGTACTTAGGAAATATCAAGGCTGAAATTTTCCGAAAAATTCATACTTTTGCAAAAAAAGTAAAGATAATATGGCTAAAATAACAGATGAAATAAGGAAGGAAGTCAAAGATATCGTTTACAGTTTTTTTGCCGAAGAATGTGAAGTTGATATTGTACAAATAAATGAAAATACCAGCATTATAAGCGATCTCGATGGAGATTCCCTGATGTTCCTGGAACTGATAGAAATATTCAAAAAAAAGTACAGCCTCGATATTGAACTGAAAGTTATTGGCAAATACGCTGTAAAACACCCTGTCTCAACAATCGGGCAGTTAATCGACATGCAATTGCTTATCATTGAACATGAGAACCAGCTCCTTGAGATGGACCATTAAACTGCCTGTATCAAGTTGCCCGACAATCAGATAGCTTTTGTATTCCCGGCCTTTCCGGGTGATTATACTGATCATCCGGGGAAGACATTGCCGGGTTTTGAGGAACAATTCAATCTCCTGCTGGCCCGTGCTGCCGTTTTCACCGACCCTGAACTGGCCGGTTTTAGTTTCGATGATTGTAATTTCCTGCAGGATGAATTACGCACCCAGTATATTACCTATATCTATAGTTGTGCTGTTTCCGTTGTGTTGAGAAAGGCTCACATTTCTCCTGTCATTACAGCAGGTTACAGCATGGGCATCTACGCTGCACTCTTTGATACCGGAGCAGTTTCATTTGAAACCGGGTTGCAGTTGATCAGGTGTGCTTATATTTCGCTCCGGGCTTCCCTGGGCAATGAAGGATATGGCATGGGAACGTTTATCGGGCTGAGCGAATCAGATATTCAGCAACTGATTGATCAAAGCAACCTGCGGATAGAAATCACCAACCAAAATGCTGCATTCTCCTTTGTGGTTTCGGGTTATCTGAATGATATCCATAAACTTATTGAACTTGCAAAGGAAGAAGGTGCACTGCATGCCCGCGACCTCGCCGTGTCAATTCCTTATCATTCAAGCTATTTAAAGGAGGGTGCCACTGACTTTGCAAATCAGACAGACCATTTGACCATAAACGCACCGGAATCCCCTGTCCTGTCAATGATTGATCAGATTTCATTGTCAACCCCTGAAATCATCAGGCAGGAAATCTTCCGGAATCTTTTTCAACCACTTCAATGGTATAAAACCATGCAGGTTATTCTAAGCCGGAACATTTCGGATTATGTAGAATGCGGCCCTTCTAACGGATTGGCTAAAAATGCAAAATTTGTTGACGGGGTCAAATTTTTCCCGCTGCCCTCCATGCTGCGCGGATCCTGATCAGGGTTCTGAACATCGGTTCATCAATTCCATTTAGTCTGCGAAATTCAAGCGCTTCAGCGATCATTTGTGGCGTGGGCGCAGTGTCAAGGGCGGGAATGCAATTCGGATGAATCAATGACGTGCTTCGGATCAGATCGGTAAGAACTTGTTTCTTTATTTTATTTGAATAATAGTAAGCTGATGGCTGGAGCATGGACTCCCCTTTTGCAAATCTCAGCTCTTCAAGCGCTATTTTGTACAATGGGGTATTCGGGTAAATCCTGAGCCCTGCATTCATATACACCAGGTCGGCAGGATTGACGAAATTATCAATAAAATCAACAGTTTCGCGAAAAGTATATTCATCCTCCCCTGGCCCTCCGAAAAGGAAAAACCACATCGTCGGAATGTCAAATTTTTTAATCAGTCTGGCCATCTTTTCAATTTCAGCCAGGTCAAAACCCTTGTTTAGGTTTTCCAGCATCCGCGGAGAGGCACTGTCGGGAGTTGCATCGATCTGTACAAACCCTGCCCTGGCCATGAGATCAAATAACTCGTCACTGGTATGCCTTGGGTTCATTCCCATGGTTCTGAGTCTGACTTTCAGGTTCCTTCTGATAATCTCGCGGCAAATTGATTCTGCATGTCCCCGGGGATCGTTGAAAGTCGAATCGACAAATTCAAAGGTGATATAACCGAGTCTTTTATGTGCTTGTTCAATCTCATCGGCAATATCAACAGGAGAACGGGTACGAAATTTGCGACCTTCAATCTGGGGATAGGTACAATAGATGCATCCATGAGAACATCCACGTTTGGTTTGGACAGAATAGACACCCTTGTGCAGATAAGGTGAAAAATCAATCCACTTGTCTATTTCGGAAAATTTCGTGGCAGCTGGCTTTATAAATGCAAAGCCGGAACCATTTTGAACTTCTTTATTGATGGAAGTGAGAATATTAGGAATGTCGGAGGTATTCAAACCTCTTTGAATTCTGTCCAGTAATACCGGAAGAATGGCTTCTGCCTCACCCACAATGCCAAAATCAGCGCCGGTGATTTCCATTATTTCAACAGGGAAGATGCTGAATCCGCTACCTCCCACAATGATCGTGGCTTTCGTTATCCTTTTAACCGGAGAAATGAACTTTTCGAGAATTCCATCCAGATAATATATTTCCCGGTCCTGCACAACATCATCTATATTCCTGATGCTAAACCCTATAACATCAGGGATAAATTGATTAACCAATGCTTCCAGGCCCTTTCCCTCGTCAAAAACACCATCGTAAATTTTCACTTCATGCCGGTCCGCGAGTGCATTGGCTAGCATACACAAACCCAGAGGCGGCACCGGATACGGCGCTTTCTCAATATTGGTATTTACAAGCAGCACTCTCATTCTTCGTTATTCGAAATTCGTTATTCAATATTCGATATTCTTCAGATTACATCCGTCCCCTTCTTAATCAACCACAAACTACCTATTCGTGTATGAAATTCATCATGCGGCAAGGTTGTTTTCATGACAGAATTAAAAAAATTATACTTCCGGTAATCCCGGTCAATAATTTGATCTTCAACCTGTTTATGATACACAGTACCCGGCATTGGGGTCAGCACGGTATACCCTGCATAAACCACACGGTTGCGGTCGGCATATTCGGCAAGTGCATCAAAATCTTTCACGTCATAATCCGGCGGAACCACATAATTTCCCCTTACCATGATCCCGTTTTTTTCAAAGACCTTCACAGCTTCCTGGTTGTCAATTGCCGGTGAATTTTTATGATATTTTTTCAGTTCCTCATCACGAAACGACTCAAACCCGCAAATTACGACCTTCAACCCACCCCTGGCAAGCTTTTCGATGATATCAGGTCTGGTTGCAGCTACATCCGCCCGGATATCCATGATGATGGTTTTATGAATTCCCTCCTCTTCCATCCTCCTGAACAACCGGAGCATAAACTCTTCATCCACCACAGTATTCGCATCAGCAAAGCGCACCACAGGGTATTCATCAATGCTTTTCAGCTCAGTGATGAGACTTTCGACGGTGCGTTGGTAGTATTTTCCTTTAAACTGGCTCCAGATTGAGCAGAAAGTGCATTTATACGGACAGCCCAGGGATGTAAAGAGATAGGTACTCGGAAACGGGCTGTTTCCAACTTTATAGGTATCGATCCAGCGTTTCAGATGACTTCGGTCAGGCATCAGGTAATCTGCATCAACGATATCCCATGTACCAGGATTTCCTTTTGTTCGCCTTAATCCGGCAGCACCATTGATAAGAATTCCGGGTATGGCCTCAAAAGCACCTCCCGCCTCCCTCACCCTGACAACCTCCCTGAAAATATTCGGGCATTGTCCTGGAATAACGATATTAAATGCAGAGTCAGTGAAGTCATTCGGGCACAAAGTTGCATGCAGTCCACCCGCAACAGTCAATATCAGTGGATTGAATTGTTTTACAACCCGGCAAATTTCGACACAGAAGTCAAATTCAGAAGTGATCGCCGTTACCCCCACAATATCGGGCTGATATGTTTCAAGCAGCCTGGGAATGAGCTTTTCCAGTTCTGGTGTGTCAGGAATCAGATCGTACTCCCCTTTCGTATCAAAAACTGTCACATCATGATCTTTAACAGCAGCTGCGATTGTTAGCAGTCCCAAAGGCGGGCCAATCAACTTTTTATGGATGAACCTTTTTGCCTCTTCCGGGGCAAACTTCAGGATGTTGTTTTCCGGTGACCTTGGCGGATTGATCAGGAGTATTTTCATTGGGCAAATTTAATTAAATCTGCTTAACGGGGTGATGGACCCTGACGGGGTGATGGACCCTGACGGGGTGGTAGACCCTGACGGGGTGGTAGACCCTGACGGGGTGGTAAACCCGTTGCAAATCATCACAGGAAATGTCGCTGAATAGTCCTACTTTTGTCCTAAAATCAGATCTGCCTATTTTAGAAATCCTATGCCTGAATTACCATCATTGCAACAAAAAATCAACGATCTCAAATGTTGCATCATCATTCCAACCTACAACAACGATCATGCACTTGAAGATGTCATCAATGGAATTTTGAAATACACGGCTGCTGTAATTGTGGTAAACGACGGGTCGACGGACCAAACCCATACAATCCTTCAACGCTTTCCTGAGATTCAGAAAATCAGCATTCCGGTAAACACAGGCAAAGGATGGGCTCTGAGGCAAGGCTTCACGGCTGCAATCAAATCGGGATACAGGTATGCCATCAGCATCGACAGTGATGGCCAGCATTTCGCAGAAGATTTGCCTTTGTTCCTGGAAATGGTTGAAAACAATCCGGATGCCATGATCCTCGGCGCCCGGAATATGTCCCAGGATGAAGTACCCGGGACCAGCAATTTCGGCCACAAATTTTCTATATTCTGGTTTAAAATTGAAACCGGACTGAAGATCCTGGACGTTCAGACAGGCTATCGTCTTTATCCACTCAATAAAGTAAAGGAAATCAAATGGATATGGTCAAGGAAATATGAATATGAAGTTGAAATTTTAGTCAGACTGGCCTGGCGGGATGTCAGGATTCTTTCTGTGCCGGTCAAAGTTTATTATGCACCCAGGGAAACACGCATTTCTCATTTCAGAAAATTCAGGGATTTTACACGCGTAAGCATAGCCAACAGCATCCTGGTATTTATCGCCTTGCTGTGGGTGCGTCCGATAAAGTTTTTTCAGGGGCTCCGGAAAAAATCTGTCCGGGAATTCTTCATGGAATATATCGTAAACAGTAAGGATTCCAATGCGAAACTTGCAAAGTCCATTGCCCTGGGGCTGTTTATCGGTGTAACTCCCATCTGGGGATGGCAGATCGTAACCACCATCGGCCTGGCACATCTATTTAAACTTAACAAATTCATCGCCGTCACAGCCTCAAACATCAGCCTGCCTCCCATGCTTCCCTTTATCATCTTTCTGAGTTACTTCATCGGCAGTTTCGCGATGGGCACAAGCTTAGCCAGTATGGAATACAGTCCCGGAGCGGCCTTACAATGGATTAAGGAAAATCTCGTGCAATATCTGCTCGGAAGCCTGATCCTTGGGGTTGCCCTGGCTGCGGTCTTTGGTTCATTATCATACCTGTTGTTAAAGTTATTCAGAAAGTAGTCAGCCTGAATTTTTGCAAAATTTTTATAACTTTGCCGGCCCTGATTAAAGGTCAGCAACAAAGTATCTGACAACGCTGTTTCACATTCAGAATGACCTTTCAGCGCGTACACATAAATACTTGACAATGAAATTTAAACTGATATATCCCAAATGGGAAAAGCTTGAAGGACAAACCATCTTCAACCTTCCTCCGCATGGACCGGTTGTGATGGCGGCAGAAATTCCCCAAAATATCGAAATTGATTTTACAGATGAAAACGTTGAAGATCTTGTAATTGACGAAAGCCCTGATTTTGTTGGTATTTCTATGATGCTTACCACACAGGTCAAACGTGGCTGGGAAATTGCCGATCAATACAGAAAGCTTGGTAAAAAGGTTATTTTCGGAGGAATCTCTACGATGCTGCATGCTGAAGAGACAATGCTGCATGCTGATTCTGTTTTTCTGGGTGAAGTCGAAGGACGTCTTGGCGAGATCTTCAGGGATTTTGATAAAAATGATCTTAAAAAGATCTATAATTTCATCAGCAAACCGCCTGATATGAGCCTGATCGGACCGGCCAAACGGGATATTCTTAAAAAAGACCTCTACTACCACAAGGGTTTCCGTATGGTTGACCTCTTCCATGCATCCCGTGGATGTATCTACGATTGCTATCCTTGTGCCGTGCGTTACCTGGGTGGCAGGGGATTCCGTCCGCGTCCCATTGACCGTGTGGTTGAGGAGTTGTCGCAAATGGACAACAACCGCTTATTTATCGTAGATAACTCACTGGCACTTGATACACAATGGGAAAAAGACCTCTTCAAAGCCATGATCCCGTTAAAGAAAAAATGGGTAAGCCACACCATCGAAGATAAGGATGATGTACTTGACCTTGCAGCACAGGCTGGAGCATGGTATGTATATCAGGCTGTGTTTGATACATCAGATTATATCAAGAATAGAATCAAGCAGTATCATGAATATGGCATCGCTGTTGAAGGCACTATTTTGCTGGGCCTAGACAACCAGACAGAGGATGACATCAAGCGCCTGGTTGACTTCCTCCTCGAAATCGGACTTGACCTTGCCGAGTTCACCGTACTTGCCCCCTTCCCTCATACAAAGGCATATAGTGATCTGCTGAAGCAGGGGCGAATTTTCGACACGGACTGGAATCATTACAATGCCGGCAAGGTGGTTTACCATCCCAAGCACATGTCTGCAGAAAGGCTGACAGAACTCTACCAGTATGCATGGGACACCTTTTACAAGGATGAACCGCAGAGTATGAAGATGTTCAATCTGATCAACAAGGTCGTTTCCCGGGAGATTGAAGATGGCACCTACACTCCGCGTCGCCGTGACATCGCAGATCTCAGCTTCGGCAAAAAAGTGCCAAAGACAGCCTAAATCAAAATATCCTGATAACAATTTAAACCTCAACTGTTTTCCTGCTAACCTGCTTACCCGTTTACCCGTTTACCCGTTTACCCGTTTACCCGTTTACCCGTTTACCCGTTTACCCG